>JAEYPZ010000177.1:0-128310 GCA_023410275.1 Bacillota bacterium | reverse complement strand
GAAGAAAACAAAGGAGAAATCAAACGCTATATCCGTTCTGATGTCCTGTTAGCTTCCGATGCAGAGAGCGCAAGGACCTACTACCATTATGCAAGCGATGAACTGGAGAGTATCACCCATGTGACAGCGGGAGAGGAAGTCCTCAACCGGTATGAATACGACGCATGGGGAAATGTAACGGAAAGCCAGGAAAGGGTAGAAAACCGCTTTCAATTCAATGGACAGCAGTTTGATTCTATCAGTCAGCAGTATTACCTGAGAGCCAGATACTATAATCCGGTCATTGGGCGCTTTACCCAGGAGGATACCTACAGGGGAGATGGGCTGAACCTTTATGCATACTGTGCCAACAATCCGGTTTATTATGTAGACCCCAGCGGGAATATATGTGAAAAAGCTGCGAATAGAATCATGTCTCTTATGGACGAGGGGCGGATTAAAGGCAAAAACAAACGGCAGTTGGAATCATACCTGCGGAATAAGTTAAATAATGGAGGATTGAATCCGGCAGAGCAAGAAGTTGCTAATAAACTTAATATTAATATTGGCAATAAGGGTTCGGGGCAAACTCAAAGTATAAGTAATAAATTTCCTAAGGATAACCAAATAGGTAAGACATTTGACTATACCATTGAGAATGGTCAGCTAAAATTAAATAATGGAATTAAGGAAGTCGATTTTGTAGTGGATATGGATGGTAATTTACGTATCGGGCGAGGACACTCTTACTTAGCAAATGGAGAATCTGTACAGGCGGCTGGCACGATGAAAGTGAATTCACAAGGATATATTCGTAATATTTCTAATGAATCAGGGCACTATCAACCTACAGTTTCTCAAGCACAAAACTATCCGAAAATACTAGAAGACATCGGTTTAAACGTGGACAATACATGGATAAGAATTGGGGATTTTGAAACATCGCTTTCGAATTATGTTATAGATGAAAAGATATTTTATAATGGTCCAGTAGGAAATATGCCAAAGTAGAGGAAAATGCATGGAAAAATTAAGAGAAATGAATCGGGATATTTTCAAAAACAATTTAATAAAAACAGTTGAAGAAATAAAAAATGTAATGAATTTAAATATTAATGAGGTGAAATTTAAAATAGTTGCTGTTTCAGAACCAGATAAACCTTTAAATGCTAGAGATGATTCGATGAGACTTGTAGCATTAAGTGAAAAAAATGTTGGTTCAAGATTATTATCCCTGGATGATGCTACAAGGCTTTTATCATGTAAAGCCCCATTTGTTCCAATTTGGATAAATGTGTCATTTTTGGAATTAACAGAAAAAGAAACAGTATTTAAATTAGAAACTAGTTTACGTTTCAGAAAACCATCATTGTTAAGAAATGTTGAAACGGGTCATGCCCCATTTAAAGCAATTATAGGTTAATAAACTTATTTAAATTCAAACACAATATTTTTTCAAAGTAAGATGCTCTCTGTATATTTGACAGAAAGCATCTTATTTCCAAAAGAACATAGGAAAAAGCTTAGAATATACCTGATTTCAATTACTTCTTAGCTCTTTTCAAATTATAATTTGCCAATGACTTTTATAACCTTTAGTCCATCCATGAATCCATGCTGATATAGAAAATTCCTTTCAAGAGCAAGTGAATTTATGAATGAATCAAAATAATATTCAACCAGCTCTTTCTCTTTGGCTGACAAATTTTCAATGAAGATTTTAGCTTGTAGAATCCGTTCCTTTTCCTGTTCGGATTTGACTGGCTGGTTTTTATGGAATGTATCAATTAACATGTTCATACGTTCCTGAATAAGCATATCCAGTAATTCCTGTTTGGTCATAATACTTCCCTCCTTTGGGAACATACGATACCGGATTTTTTGCAGAATCTCGATATAAGAAACCACTAAAAAACGATATTTAGAATTGGGAAAAGATATCAGATGAATTAAGTATTGCTGGTCATGGGGTACAGGAGTTGTTCATAACCCCGTAACTCTTTTGCATTGTTGGGCATTTCCTGCAAGTGCGACCCCGGTTACGACCCCAATGCTAGAAATCCGACCCCGATGAAAAAGTTCTTTCAGTCCGCATTGCGGGCTGATGTAAACCGAGCCGGGGAATTTTTTGACCCCGTCTCTTTAACCTGCATCATTTTCGACCCCATGGTTCACCTTTGTTTTAGAGCTAGAAATTGGCTGAGATTATCCATTACCGGACTTAAAATTGGTTGCAGATTTGCGACCTAGAGAATTGAGGAAACTGGCATATATGCGACATTTTTCTGATAAAGTAACAGTAAGACGAACACTCTGGTAGAATTTTATACACTAATTTAATGAATAAGTCAATAATAGTTAAAAGCCGAAAGGAATATTAAGATTCCGGCATAAGAGGTACTATTACAGTGCTTTTATGTCGGCTTTTTCTTACATACATATGGTTAAAGGATTATTGAAACCCAATATAAGACCCAGGAAAAGGGGCACAGTTATTCAGGGCTCTATCTTAAGGAACGGTACTTTGACTTGCTATTACAAAGGTATCATTTCCATTTAACCGGAAGCTACGGAATAATATGAAGAAAAAGAGGGAGAATCAATATGCTTTACAGGATTCGCAGAGATATATTTCTTAAAATAATAATCAGTTTTTTGACAGCATTTATTATAGTCTTACTACCCGATTACCAGTACCTTGTATATCGTTCTGCCACACCATTAACAAAGCAGGATATAGAGGAAAAGGGGGCATATAGTTGCGTAGGCTATCCGGCCGCAGATGATGTATTTCATGCTGAGACTGTAGAAGATCTTGAGAAAAATCTCTACTTTACCATAACCGTAAACCGATCAGAATTAACACCTACCGGTTATTATGAAATCCTGGACCCATCCAAAACGGGAATTCAATATGGAACCGGAAGATATTCCCATGACACTGCAATCCATATGTATTTGGATAATAACGTAATTGCTTTTGTTGAAAACAAGTTAGGAACCCAATACGGTCAAATTTATGTACTTAATTTAAATGGGGAAAAAGTAATTATCAGACTGGATCAGACATTGCTAAAGGGGAGTGGAACCATACGTTTACCCATAGGAACCGTAAATGGAAGCTATCCTGCGGGTTATTTTGAAAAGATACGGGAAAAATTCGGTTTAGAAGAAGAGAACAGTGATTTTTACATAGAAACTACTGGCACTAACTGGATTACAGATTCCAGAATGGAGAAGTTAGGTGTAATAAAATTCATTAGTTATTTCATTATAGTAATTGCAGTATATTTCATTTGTACCATAATATTTAAAAAGTATAATCTCTTTCGATAACAGGTCATTATAAATATATTCTTGATGGCGTACTGTTAACAAAGGATAAACCGGACAGCACACCGGAGCACAGATAGGTGTTACGATGAAGGAACAGGAGAGAACAGAATTAGAGAAAATTTAGATATACCTATAGCCTATCCGGATAATTTTGAAATATGGACAGAAAGTTTAAATAAGTAATTCAAATAAAATTGAAGATAGCAGTAAGATAAATGATGAGAAAGAAAAATTTTATATATGAAGGATGGGAAGATGGGAAAAAATATTAAAAAATACACATTTTGTTTTCTATTAGTGTTCTGTATACTTTCACTCTTGATTTTCATCATATTCATATGGAGGGGACGGAAAGCACCGAATTATAATACAAAGAGAAATGGACTGCAAGATGTTGTAGAAAATTTAAACAATTATTCGGATTTTTTTAAAGAGAATACCGTAAATGCCAGCGTTGTATCTGAGGACGAGAGACAATATTTGAAAATTATATTTGATTCTGGTGCTGAAGCCTTATATGGAACAACGTTGAAAACGGTTTATACTAACGTCAGTTGGAAGTACTACTCGGAATGTTATCAGGTGAATATCGAAATCTATGATATTAGTGAGGATAAAAAAACAGCACAGGTTTCCACGAGTTATGATGGTGGATATGGTACAAGAGTGTGTTATTATCTCCCTGATTTTTATGATATTAAACCAGATTGGGGGGATTATTTGCAAGCAGATTTGGATATAAAGAAAATTATATCAAAGGAGGAATTGCAGAAAATGTACAGTGAAGCTACCTATATGGAACAGAAAATTAATGAAGAATATATGCGTCTTCATGACAGTCGGGAAATTAACAGGGAAAATGACAAAGATGAATTGATAAAATAGAAAGAAGTGATACAGCTACCAAATGATAAGAAAGACCTTCTATCTGATGATAAAGAAGGCAACAGTGATCCAAACATTTATCCAGTAAAATGTGAAAAACTATATTTTTCAATTTTGCCTAATAAGGCTTTTTATTGCCTGAATGGAAACATCTTCCACTATTTTTATTAACTGCAAAAACTTTCAGTATGGCAGGAAGAGCGGAAGAATGTAAACCATTAAGGCTGTTTGTTTAACTGATATTTTTCTGATCCAATCATTTTTTAAAATAAGCAAATCCGCAAACACCGGGACCGGCATGAGTTCCAACAACAGAGCCAATGGGACTTTCAATATAATCATGGAGGTTGAGGGTATCCTTGGAGTACTGAATAAAGGCAGTCATATTATCCTTCTTTGCCGAATAACCAATACAGATTTCTTCCGTATTGTCAATGCCCTTATCCTGCTTGATCAGCTC
This sequence comes from Bacillota bacterium, assembly GCA_023410275.1. GTDB lineage: Bacteria > Bacillota > Clostridia > Lachnospirales > Lachnospiraceae > Anaerocolumna. The sequence continues at coordinate 123,650 of JAEYPZ010000177.1, read as the reverse complement.
TGTAAGCTTGTTATAGCCTCCTGCCATGCCTCTTGCTCTGGCAGCAAGGTTTACAATTCCATCCTTTACCTCAATAATCGGCTTGATGTTTAACAATCCGCCTGCAAAAGCACTCATACCGGATAAACGTCCGCCCTTTTTCAGGTATTCAAGACTTTCAAGCAGAGCAAAGAGCTGAATTCTTGATTTGGCTTCTTCAAGCTTCTCTATAATAACCTCTGCAGATAAATCCTGCTTTTTTAATGCGAGGGCTTTTCTGACAAGGAGCTGAAGGCCAAGAGTAACGGTCAGGCTGTCAATTATATGGATATCCGCATATTCCGTCATGTCTTTTGCAATGAGGGCACTTTGATAGGTACCGCTTAGCTTGGAGGAAATAGTTATAACGATTGCCGTGTCACCATTGGCCTTTGCCTCTTCAAAATAAGGCAGAAACTGTTCCGGTGCCGGCTGGCTGGTGGTGGGAAGATTCTTTGATAGAACAAGCATTTCGTAAAACTGCTCATTTGTAATATCCAGACCGTCAAAATATTCTCTGTCATCAAATATTACACGTAAAGGAACAAGAGTAATATCCAATTTCTTAGCAAGCTCGATGCTGATATCGGAAGTGGAATCTGTAATTATTTTTATACTCATAGGTCCTCCTTTGGACTGGTGGTATTTCTATTTTGAAAAGTATGAAAAAACTCATGAAGAGTGGAGAGTGCGGTGGATAGTGTTTTTAGCTCGTCTTCGCTTAGCCTGGCGGAAATTCCCTCAACAAGATTTTGATGAAATGTCCGGTGGCAGCTATAAGCCTTCTCACCTAAGGGAGTAAGGCAAAGTCTTACATACCGCTTATCCTTGGAAAGCTTTTGCCGTATAAGATACCCCTTACTTTCCAGAGTCTTTACGGAAGTAGTAAGAGTACTGGCAGTCACATTAAGCTTGGCAGCAATTTCACTCATAGAATACAAGCCTTCAGTATTCCCATCATTAACAGCTTCTATTACATGCATCTCATGAACGGACAGATTCTTAAAATCTCCCCTCGCTAAATCAGCTTCTTCCAGACGCAGTATATCGTGAAATACTTCAACCAGAAAGGTATTGATTGTTTCCTTGTATTGCTCCATAGGCTTCCTTTCAGTGTAAACATATTTGCTGAAAAATACTTTGAATATCAAAGTAATCCCATTGTAACAAAGGGATATTGCTTTGTCAATAATATTTTGATCTTCAAAGTATTTTATACAATATTCTAAATAAGTGCAAATAAGGACGTAAAACTTCCCAAATCACGTCCTTATACAAAAGAAAAAATCACGATATAATTATGTTGTATTAAATAGAAGATTAAAACAAATGCCTGTTTTACCGGAGAGTGAAAGGAGAATGTTGTGCAAAATTACTATTTAGCGGTGGATATTGGGGCATCGGGCGGCAGACATATATTAGGTTCCATTCATAATGGTAAACTTCAGCTGGAGGAAATTTACCGCTTTGAAAACGGTTTGACTGAAGAAAACGGACATCTTTGCTGGAACCTTGAGGTTCTGTTCTTAGAGATTCAAAAGGGAATGAAAAAGTGCAAGGAAGCGGGGAAAATACCCACCAGCATGGGAGTAGATACCTGGGGTGTCGATTTCGTTTTGCTGGATAAGGAAGACAAGGTCCTGGGTGCTGCGGTTGGGTACAGGGATAAACGTACCGATGGTATGGACGCTGAGGTGTACGGGATTATTGGTGAAAAAGAGCTTTACAGCCGTACCGGTATACAAAAGCAGATATTTAATACCATCTATCAGTTAATGGCAGTGGAAAGGACGGAGCCGGATATCCTTCAAAGGGCAGAAAGCCTTCTTATGATACCGGATTATTTTCACTTTCTCTTAACCGGCAGGAAGGTACAGGAATACACCAATGCAACCACCACACAGCTGGTGAATCCAATAACAAAGGATTGGGATTATGCCCTGCTTGACAAGCTTGGTATAAAAAATGAAATTTTTCAAAAGATTACCATGCCCGGAACCTCTCTCGGGTATTTAAGCAGGGAAATCAGCCGGGAGGTTGGCTTTGACTGTGAAGTGGTACTGCCGGGTACCCATGATACGGCCTCGGCAGTTCTGGCAGTACCTGCCTGTGACGATGACTATGTGTATATCAGCTCCGGTACCTGGTCTCTTATGGGAATTGAGAGAATGGAGGCGGATTGCAGGGAAGAGAGCCGTCTTGCCAACTTTACCAACGAAGGCGGTTATGCTTACCGTTTCCGCTATCTTAAGAACATAATGGGCTTGTGGATGATACAGTCTGTGAGACATGAACTGGATGAGCAGTATTCCTTTGCAGAGCTTTGCAGTATGGCAGAGAAAAGCAGTTCCTTTTCCTCTCTTGTGGATGTGAATGACCGGGTGTTTTTATCGCCGGAGAATATGAGCCGGGCCATTAAGGATTATCTGGAAGGAACCGGACAAAAGACTCCTGAATCCGTAGGTGAGCTTGCCGCCTGCGTTTACAACAGCCTGGCAAAGTGCTATGGAGAAGCGGTAGAGGAGATTGAAAGGCTGACAGGAAGGACATTTAAGCGAATCCACATTGTCGGAGGAGGTTCCAATGCCGATTATTTGAACCAGCTTACGGCGGATTATACCGGAAAAGAGGTATGTGCAGGACCGGGGGAAGCTACAGCTCTTGGAAATATTCTCGCACAGATGCTGAAGGCAGGAAATTTTACATCCATGACGGAAGCCAGAAACTGTGTATATGACTCCTTTGGAGTGAGGGTATTTAAAAGCAGAAAGGAAGGAAAATAGTATGACTACAAAACAAAGATATGAATCAGCAAAAGAAATCTATAAAAAAATAGGTGTAGATACCGATGAAGCCATCAGCAGGATAAGGAAAACATCCATTTCCATGCATTGCTGGCAGGGAGATGATGTAGGTGGCTTTGAAGGAGCAGGACAGCTCTCCGGTGGTATCCAGGCAACAGGAAATTATCCCGGGAAGGCAAGAACACCGGAAGAATTAATGGCTGATATTGATAAAGTCTTAGGCCTGGTTCCGGGAAAGCACCGTATTAACCTTCATGCAAGTTATGCCATTTTCGAGCCGGGAGAAAAGGTAGACAGGGATAAGCTGGAACCAAAGCACTTTGCAAAGTGGGTGGAATTTGCCAAAGAAAGAGGTCTTGGACTGGATTTTAATCCCACCTATTTTGCACATCCCAAGGCAGAAGGACTGACCCTTTCCAGCGAAAAGGAAGATATCCGCAAGTTTTGGATTGATCATGGCAAGGCCTGCGTCCGTATTGCGGAATACTTTGCAACAGAACTTGGAACCCACTGCCTTTTAAATATCTGGATACCTGACGGATTTAAGGATATTCCTGCCGACAGACTGGGGCCCAGAGCAAGATTAAAGGACTCCCTGGACCAGATTACATCTGTAGAATACGATAAGTCCAAGGTGTACATTGCTGTAGAATCCAAGGTCTTCGGCATAGGATTGGAAGCCTGCACTGTAGGTTCCCATGAGTTCTATATGAATTATGCCGCTAAGAATGACCTTCTCTGCCTGCTTGACAACGGACATTACCATCCTACAGAAGTAGTATCGGATAAGATTCCCTCCATGCTGTTGTTTTCTGATAAATTAGCCCTCCATGTTACAAGGCCCATAAGATGGGACAGTGACCATGTGGTGCTCTTTGATGATGAAACCAAAGAAATTGCAAAGGAAATTGTCCGCTGCAATGCTCTTGACAGGGTGTTGATTGGATTGGATTTCTTCGATGCAAGCATCAACCGTATCTCTGCCTGGGTAGTGGGTATGAGAAATATGATAAAGGCCCTTTTGTATGCGGCTCTCCAGCCCAGTGAAAAGCTGGCAGGCTTGCAGAATGAAAGAAGCTTCACAGAGCTTATGATGCTTATGGAAGAACTAAAATCCTACCCCTTCGGAGATATATGGGATTATTACTGTGAATTAAATGGTGTACCGGAAAGGGAAGAATGGTTTACAACCGTATCCGAATATGAGAAAGATGTATTATCAAATAGAAAGTAAGTTCTTACAGAAGTTTATAAGGACTCTGGAGCAGCGAAAAAATATAATTATTAAGCCAGGGTAATGGCCAGCATAATACAAAAGGATTATTAAAAGAGTTTGCCATATCGGTTTTACAGACAGAAAAAGCCTCAGGCCACTTTCATTAAGACGGTTTTCAGCCGGTATCTTAGTAGAAAGCCCCGAGGCTTTTTTATTTAAATGCTTCCTGTGCCATGAGTTAATCTCAAATTTTCTTCTATGTTTATCAAGAAAATAAAAAGGCAGTGAATCAATTTTCACATAGCTAAAGTGTTTTTAGAATCCAGGTAATAACTTCAATATACATTACATTGACCTTGATTAATGGCATCAGAATCATAAATGCAAAGTAAACATAAAACAAACAAATCAAAAGTAAAGACATATAAATATATCAAATTTAAGTATAATCTATTGACTGATAAGTGCTTTCGTGGTAAGATACAGGCAAATAAACATAAAACAAATAAAAACAACATAATAAAAGGAGATTGAGTTATGATATCAGAGTACGAAATCAAAAAGGAAATATGCGAAATCGGCAAAAGGATTTACAACAGGGGCATGGTTGCTGCCAATGACGGTAACATATCCGTTAAGTTAAGCGACAATGAATTTTTATGTACACCCACCGGTGTAAGCAAGGGCTTTATGACACCGGAATACATATGTAAGGTTGACAAGGAGGGAAAGGTACTCCAGGCAAACGGCAGCTTTAAGCCCTCCTCTGAAATAAAGATGCATATGCGTGTATACAAGGAAAGACCCGATGTAAATTCCGTTGTACATGCACATCCCATGTATGCAACCGGTTTTGCCATTGCAGGAATTCCTTTAACACAGCCCATCATGCCGGAAGCAGTTATCAGCCTTGGCTGTGTACCGATTGCAGAGTACGGTACTCCGTCCACAGAAGAAATTCCTGATGCCGTATCCAAATATCTTCCCTTTTATGATGCCGTATTACTGGAAAACCACGGAGCATTGACTTATAGTGATTCTTTGCTGAATGCTTATCACAAGATGGAATCCGTTGAGTTCTATGCAAAGCTTTTATATATTTCTAAACAGCTGGGCGGACCAAAGGAATTAAACGATGACCAGGTACAGAGATTATATGAAATCCGCAGACAGTTCGGAATGACAGGAAAGCATCCTGCCGACCTTTGCCAGAACAACAAGGACGGAAAGGCAAGCTGCCATGGCTGCAACAGCAAAAATGCATCAGAGCAGGATTCCACCCAGCTGGTAGCTGAAATTACAAAAAAAGTAATGGAGCAGTTAGGACTGAAATAATCCCTGAAGGTGATTAAGCAGTATGGAATTGAAAGAAGGCAGAGAAAGCATTCCGGCGGGCGGCATATACCGGGAGCTTGCAGAGGTGGAAGACAGACTGAAAGAATTCACCGCTTCTGTAAATGACAGCCGATTGAATGAAATTCTGACAGAAGCTCAAAAAAAGCTTAATACAGCCAGACTGCATCTAGTGGAAGCGGCTGTGAGGACAGCTTTAAAAGATACTTCCCTGTCTGACTCCCTTATAGAAAACGGGCAGGATAAGAAGCCCTTTCCGGATAAAATCTCCCTTAAACAGGCTTTATGGCTGACGGAACAGATAAAAGAAGAAGCGGAAAGATTGGGAATGGCAGTGGTAATTGCCATAGCGGATAAAGCCGCCAGGCCCATTACGGTCCAGTCCATGGAGGAAGCTTACATTGCAAGCTTTGATATAGCTCTTAACAAGGCATTTACCAGCGCTGCCCTGAAAATGTCCACCTCAGAGCTAAAGAATCTGAGCCAGCCCGGCAAAGAGCTCTATGGAATACAAAATACAAATGAAGGTAAAATTGTGATATTCGGAGGCGGGGAACCCCTTATTTATAAGGATACCCTCCTTGGCGGCCTGGGTGTAAGCGGAGGGACGGAAAGTCAGGATGCTGCCCTAGCGGCTTACGGAAAAGAAAAATTAAAGGAGGCTTTTTCGTGGATTTAAGTGAAACACAGGTAAAGGACATCGTAAGAAAAGTCCTTCTTCAGATGGAAGCCGGGAACAGAGAGGATAAGAAGCTGTCCGGGATATTTACGGATATGAATGATGCCATTGAAGCTTCCATCAAAGCCCAAAAGGTAATGCAGAGGCTTTCCGTAGATTCCAGAGAGAAGATCATCTCCAATATCCGGAAAAAAACGCTGGAAAATGCGGAGCTTTTGGCACGCATGGGCGTAGAAGAGACCGGTATGGGAAATGTAGGACACAAGATACTGAAGCATCAGCTGTTAGCAGAAAAGACTCCGGGAACGGAAGACATTACAACCACAGCCTGGTCGGGAGACCGGGGGCTTACCCTTGTGGAAATGGGACCCTTTGGAGTAATCGGAGCGATAACCCCCTGTACCAACCCAAGTGAAACCATACTTTGCAACAGTATCGGTATGATTGCGGGAGGAAATACCGTGGTATTCAATCCCCATCCGGCGGCAATCGGTGTATCGAATCTGGCCGTACATATTGTAAATGAGGCTTCCAAAGAGGCAGGCGGCCCGGAGAATATTGCAGTATCCCTTGCAAAGCCGACTCTTGCTTCCGGGGATATTATGATGAAGCATAAGAGCATTCCTCTTATTGTGGCAACCGGAGGTCCGGGAGTAGTAACCACCGTCCTTTCCTCCGGTAAGAGAGGAATCGGAGCAGGGGCCGGCAATCCGCCCGTATTGGTGGATGAAACGGCGGATATTAAAAAGGCGGCAGCCGACATCGTAAACGGTGCTACCTTTGACAATAACCTGCCCTGCATCGCAGAAAAGGAAATTGTTGCGGTAAGCAGTATTGTAGATGAATTGACTCATTATCTGATAGAGAACGGCTGCTATGTCATATCCAAGGAAGAACAGGATAGGCTGACAGCGCTGGTATTAAAGGATAACAGGCTGAACAGAAAGTGTGTGGGAAAGGATGCCCGGACCCTCCTTGGCATGATAGGGATAAATACTCCTGAAAACATCCGCTGCATAATCTTTGAAGGGGAAAAGGAGCATCCCTTAATTGCGGAAGAGCTTATGATGCCCATTCTGGGTATCGTCAGAGCTGCAGATATTGACGATGCCATCGAAAAGGCCCTTTGGCTGGAGCATGGCAACCGCCATTCCGCCCATATGCATTCGACCAATGTGAACCATTTAACACGTTTTGGAAAAGCAATCGACACGGCTATTTTTGTAAAGAATGCGCCTTCCTATGCCGCTCTTGGCTTTGGCGGCGAGGGTTATTGCACCTTTACCATAGCCAGCAGAACGGGAGAAGGCCTGACCTCAGCCAGAACCTTTACCAAACAAAGACGCTGTGTAATGGCCGACAGTCTTTGCATCCGTTAGAAGCCCTTAAGAATCAGGAGGATATAAAGTGGAAACAAATTCAATCAATATTGAAGATATTGTAAAGCAGGTACTCTCAGAAATGACCGGGGATAAGAAGGTACCGGCAGGCAGTAAAGCTGCCGGAGACATTCCGAAGACTGCCAGAGCTGCCATGCTTACAAAACTGGAGCATTTTGACATCAGGGAATATCCCATTCCGGAGCTCGGCGAGGAGGATATTCTGGTCAAGGTTGAGGGCTGCGGCATCTGCGGTACCGATGCCCATGAATTCAAAAGAGACCCCTTTGCCTTAATTCCGGTAGTCCTGGGCCATGAAGGTACCGGCGAAATTGTGAAAATGGGCAGTAAGGTGAAAAAGGACAGTGCCGGAAAACCCTTAAAGGTGGGGGATAAGGTCGTGACCTGTATGATATTTAAGGATAACCCGGACATCACCATGTTTGACTTAAACAAGCAGAACGTAGGAGGAGCGGACGTATACGGACTCCTGCCCGATGATGATGTTCACTTAAACGGATGGTTCTCTGATTATATCCTTATCAGGGGCGGTTCTACGGTATTTAACGTAAGTGACCTGGACCTGGATTCCAGAATCCTTATTGAGCCCTGTGCAGTATTGATTCATGCGGTAGAAAGGGCAAAGACAACAGGAATCCTGCGGTTTAACAGCAGAGTTGTGGTTCAGGGCTGCGGTCCCATCGGTTTAATCTGTATTGCCGTACTGCGTACCATGGGAATTGAGAATATTGTGGCTGTGGACGGAGAAGAAAAACGCCTTGCCTTTGCAAAGGAAATGGGCGCGGAAACGACTGTTAACTTCAAGAACTATAAGGGAGTTGAGGAACTGGCAGAAGGTGTAAAGGAAGCCTTTTCAGGCTATCTTGCGGATTTCGCCTTCCAGTGCACCGGTTCTCCCGCAGGACATTCCAATATTTATAAATTTATCCGAAACGGCGGAGGACTTTGTGAGCTGGGATTCTTCATCAATGGAGGAAATGCCACCATCAATCCCCACTTTGATATTTGTTCCAAGGAAATAACAACCGTTGGCTCCTGGGTATACACCTTAAGGGATTATGCCACTACCTTTGACTTCATCAAACGTGCAAAGGGAATTGGGCTTCCGTTAAATAAGCTGATTACCCATAAATATTCCCTGGATCAGATTAATGAAGGCTTTGCCACCAACTTAAAGATGGAAGGCCTGAAGATAGCCGTCGTCAATTCACTGTAAGGAAAGGCGGTAGGTGTATATGGCAATGGCCGTCGGAATAATAGAGGTATACGGGCTTGTGGCAGCCTTTGTGGCAGGTGATGCAGGCTGTAAGGCCGCCAATGTTACCTTGGAGACCTTTGACAGGAATAAGCCTGCCAATGCAGAGCAGCTTCCCGTCCCTCTCATCGTTATGGTGAAATTCAGGGGAAATGTATCGGATGTCAGAGCTGCTGTAGAAGCGGCTGAGATTGCTGCTAATAGTATAACCGGTGTGATATCCAAGCATGTAATTGCCAATCCGGAGGAGGGCACGGAGAAAATGCTTGCCTTGAACGGACTGGATAAGAGCTGATAGTTTAAAAATGCGTTATTCAAATTTCTATTTCAGCATAGCCCAAGCATACTTGGGATATGCATGGGGATTAATATGAAGAATATCCCATCGTTAGAAAAAGGAACCAGCATAAAAAGTTCATATGAAATTAAATTAATATAGGTTTTTATTAAAAATCATAATTAACAGGAGGAAATACAAAATGGCACAGGAAGCATTGGGAATGGTAGAAACAAGAGGTCTTACAGCAGCAATCGAAGCAGCGGATGCTATGGTAAAGGCAGCGGAGGTTGTATTGGTCGGAACAGAAAAAATAGGCTCCGGACTTGTAACCGTATTAGTAAGAGGCGATGTCGGTGCGGTGAAGGCGGCTACGGAAGTAGGCGCAAATGCAGCTTCCAGATTAGGAGAACTGGTTGCGGTACATGTAATTCCAAGACCTCATACGGATGTTGAGAAAATCCTTCCGAAAATCTGATGACTGTTCATAAAAAGTGAAGGAGCAGGCAATGAAATCATTAGGATTTATTGAAATCCCAGGAGTTACGGCGGCTATTGAAGCTCTGGATGTCATGCTGAAAAATGCCGATGTGGAATTCGTAACCTGGGAGAGGAAGCTTGGCGGAAGACTGGTAACCATTATCGTAAGGGGAGATGTGTCCGCAGTGACCCAGGCAGTTGAGACAGCTGCAAAAGGCGCAATGAAGCAGCCCTGTGTCCATGCCGTGATACCAAATCCCCATGAAGAAACAATACGGATGGTAAACCTAAGCGCGTCCAGGCTGGCGCAATAGTGAAACGAGGTTGGTATGGCAGACAACAAGAATCAGGATGTTATAGGGAACACCCAAAACCCTGGCAGAAAACCAGCGGGGCGGAAGGAAAGCACGAAAGTAATCAGCAATCCGGCTGTACAGCAAAATCAAAAGGAACAGCCTAAGGATACACAGCAGGCAACGGAAACCGCTGCTGTAAAAAACAATAAAACAATTATAAGGGAAACAGCAAGGGAAGCTGTGAAGGAGGTCAAAATGGCACAGGAAGCATTGGGAATGGTGGAAACAAGAGGTTTGGTAGCTGCAATTGAAGCAGCCGATGCCATGTTAAAGGCAGCAAATGTTACATTAGTCGGAACAGAAAAAATCGGTTCCGGTCTCGTAAGTGTTATGGTAAGGGGAGACGTTGGTGCTGTAAAAGCAGCTGTGGAATCCGGTGCAAGCAGTGCCTCCAAATTAGGCGAGCTGGTAGCTACACATGTAATTCCAAGACCTCATACGGATGTTGAGAAGATTCTACCCACATTAAAATAATCTGGCAGGTGGATATTTTGGAAGAAAAAGACGTTGAATTCATCACTGCCCTTGTCATGAAGGCCATGGAGGGCAGTAAGGAAAAAGAGAGCTATGCCGTACCCATAGGTGTTTCCGCAAGACATGTCCATCTGACCGGAGAGCATGTTGAAATCCTCTTTGGAAAAGGCTATGAGCTCACCAGGAAAAAAGAGCTGATGGGAGGGCAGTTTGCCTCTAATGAGCAGGTGACCATAGTCGGATATAAGCTGAGAGCGATGGAAAATGTCCGGATATTAGGACCGGTCAGGAAAAAATCCCAGGTCGAGATATCCGCTACGGATGCCATTAAGCTTGGGATTAAGGCACCTGTCAGGGAATCGGGAGATATTGAAAACTCTGCCCCTATCACAATCGTAGGGCCAAAGGGAGCCATATACCTGAAAGAGGGCTGTATTATTGCCAAACGCCACATCCATATGTCACCCTCCGATGCAAGGGCTGCCGGTGTAAAAAACGGTGAAGTGGTATCGGTTAAGGCTGAAAATGTGAGAGGCACCACCTTTAACCATGTTGCGATCAGAGTAGATGAAAGCTACACCCTGGAAATGCATATTGACACTGATGAAGCAAATGCCGCAGGGATTATAACCGGGGATACCGCATTGATATATAAAGGTTAGTGTGAAATAAAAGACATTTCACACCATGGTTTATGGCAGTGCCACATTTGCAAGCAGATGTGGCATACAATGGGAACTAACTTGGAAAATGAGATGCATTTTTAGTCCTTCTATTTAGGCGTATGGGGATTAGTATAAGGGATATCCAATCAATGATTGGATATCCGGGAAAGAGGGCAATATGATAGTCGGAAAAGTAGTCGGTTCCGTTGTGGCAACCAGAAAGTCGGAAAGCCTCATAGGCTGTAAATTTCTCATAGTAGAACCCTTTGAGAAAATGGAGCAGGGCGGAAGAATTGTAGCCGTGGATAATGTAGGTGCCGGTATCGGTGAAATTGTCCTTGTTGCAAAGGGCAGCAGTGCCCGTATCGGCTGCGGTATGGATAAGGCACCGGTGGATGCCGCCATTGTAGGCATTGTAGACGACGGAATAGGATTGGAGTAACACAGCATGGAACTACAGGAACTTATTGGTATTGTAAAAGAGTCCGGTGTAGCCGGAGCGGGAGGAGCAGGTTTTCCCACCTATGCCAAGCTTGATAAGCGGGCGGAGGCTATTATCTTAAACTGTGCGGAATGTGAGCCGCTGCTTAAGGTACACAGGCAGCTTCTGGAGAAGCATGCTTATGAAATCATGGAGACCTTTCAATTCATAGGAGAAGTCCTGGAGGCCAAAAGAAGGATAATCGGAGTTAAGGAAGCCTATAAGGCTACTGTAAATGCTCTGAAAGGAAACCTTCCCTCCTTTCAGGGGCTGGAGCTTAAGCTATTGCCGGAGATCTATCCCATGGGAGACGAAGTGGTGCTGATTTATGAAGCGCTGGGATTCATAATTCCCCCCGGAGGAATCCCCATTGAAAAGGGTGTGGCGGTATTTAACGTAGAAACCGTCTATAATATCTATAAGGCACTTCATTTCAGGAAACCTGTAACCTCCAAATATCTTACAATAGCCGGAGAAGTAACCAGGCCCGTAACGGTCCACGCCCCAATCGGCATGGAGGTCAGGGAGGTGCTTAAGGCAGCGGGAGAGATTACCGTCAAAAATCCGGTATTTATCATGGGGGGACCCATGACGGGAAGCCTTGTTACCTCCTACGCAGCCGTTACAAAGACCACCAACGCCATACTGGTACTGGACGGTGACCACCGTCTGGTAAAGCGGATGCAGTCGGATATTTCCATTGATATGAAACGGGCCATGTCCATCTGCTGTCAATGTGAGATGTGTACGGACCTCTGTCCCAGGAACTTACTGGGGCATCCTATTTCCCCTCATATGTTCATGCGCATGGCAACCAGTGGTGTAACGAAGGATTTGAGCCCTTTTTTAGATACCTTTTACTGCTGCTCCTGCGGGGTCTGCGAGCTTTATGCCTGTCCCCAGGACCTGTCTCCCAGAAGGCTTATAACCCAGTATAAAAATGGCCTGAGAAGCAAGGGCCTTGCACCGGATAAGGAGGTGCAGTCAAAAGAACCGCTGTCTGCCAGAGAGTACCGCAGGATACCTATGGATAGGCTGGCCGCAAGACTGGGTCTGGCTGAATACAACAAAGAGGCCCCCCTTTATGATACCAGATTAAACCCGCCATTGGTCAAGATAATGCTGTCACAGCATATCGGTGCCAAGGCCGTACCCCTGGTGAAAAAGGGTGACCAGGTGGAGGAAGGAAGTCCTTTGGCAAAAGCACAGGAAGGAAAGCTGTCCCTGCCCGTACACGCTTCCATTGCAGGAGAGGTAACAGAGGTGGGCCAGGATTATATCATATTACAAAACAGCAATGAGAGGATGCAGGCACTATGAGCAAGGCAATCGGAATGGTAGAATACAAGACGGTATCCACGGGACTTCTTGCCGCAGACACCATGGTCAAAACAGCAGAGGTAGAAATTCTGGAGGCTCAGACGGTCTGTCCGGGAAAGTATATTGTACTGTTAAAGGGTGAGCTTTCGGCTGTAAAGCAATCCGTTGAGGCTGCCAAAGAAAAATACAGGGAACATCTTATAGACAGCTTTATTTTAGGAAATCCCCATGATTCCATATTTGCGGCAATCTACGGAGCCGCGGCAGTGGAGCATATAGGTGCCTTGGGCATTCTGGAGACCTTTTCGGCGGCCTCCATTATTGTAGCAGCGGACGAAGCTGCCAAGTCTGCGGAAGTGCAGCTGATAGAGCTGCGGATTGCCAGAGGAATGTGCGGTAAATCCTATATGCTCCTGACCGGAGAAATCGCTGCCGTAGAAGCTGCCATAGAGAAGGCAAAAGCAGCCCTTCAGGATTCCTCCATGCTTTTGGATTATGCCGTTCTTGCCAATCCCGACAGAAAGCTTTGCAAAAGCATATTGTAAAAGTATTTTGCAACTTCTGCACAACTTGTTTATAATACTACTGATAGGAAAATTAATAAGGTAGGTGGAAAAGATGCTTGCAATTGAAAGAAAAAATCAGATACTGGAAATATTGCAGAAAGATAAACGGGTTTTGGTAAGTGACTTAAGCCAGGCATTTGAAGTAACAGAGGAGACCATCCGCAGGGACTTGGAAAAGCTTGAAAAAGAAGGCTTTGCAAAGAAGACCTACGGCGGAGCTATTTTAAATGAAAGTGTTAATGTGGATTTGCCCTATACGGTCAGAAAAAAGGCTAATGTCTCCAATAAGGAGTACATTGCGGACATCATATGCTCCATGATAGAGGATGGGGACCATATTATGATGGATGCCAGTTCCACAGCCGTTTATGCGGCAAAGCGTTTAAAGAACAAAAAAAATATCACCCTCATCACCAATTCCATTGAGATCCTGCTGGAACTATCGGATATGGCAGGCTGGAAGGTACTTTCCACCGGTGGAATGTTAAAGGAGGGCTCCTTATCCCTTGTGGGCTATCAGGCAGAGAAAATGCTGGAAAATTACCATGTGGATAAGGCGGTTATTTCCTGCAAGGGCCTTGATATGGAGCGGGGCATTACCGATTCCAACGAAATGGAGGCTCAGATCAAGAAGCTGATGTTAGCTTCGGCAGGAACCAGAATACTTGCGGCAGATTCCACCAAGTTCGACAGGATATCCTTTACAAGAATCGGAGGACTTCAGAATCTGGATTATCTCATTACCGACAAGGAGCCGGTAGAGAAATGGAAGCAGGTATTTGAAAAAACAGGTATAAACTTAAAATACGAATAAAAATGCAGCAGGCATTTCACATAAAAAAATCATGTTATTTCGGAGAAAGGGTAAGTTGCCGCCACTACGGCAGCAGGACAGCGGCAACGGGTGCAGGTATGTATTATGTAAAGGATAAGGAAATTGAAAAAAGTCCCAGGATTCCTAAACTGATTGACAATTTATATGCCTCCATGCCTGAAATTGAAGCAGACAGGGCGTATTTAATTACGGAAAGCTATAAAAGCACAGAAGGAGAGCCTATCATCAGAAGAAGGGCAAAGGCCTTTTATCATATTTTAAAGAATATTCCCATTACCATACGCCCCCTGGAGCTTATTGCAGGCAGTGCCTCAAAGGCCCCAAGAGGCTGTCAGGTATTCCCGGAATTCTCTTACCAGTGGCTGCTGGACGAATTTGAAACCGTCGAAAAGAGAAGCGCCGACCCCTTTTACATATCCGAAAAAACCAAGGAAGTTTTAAAAGAGGTTTATCCCTATTGGAAGGGAAAGACCACCAGTGAGCTCGCCACCTCCTATATGACACCGGAAACTAAGCTGGCCATGGAGCACAATGTGTTCACTCCGGGAAATTATTTTTACAACGGGGTAGGCCATGTAACGGTCGCATACGAAAAGGTGCTGGAAAAGGGCTATGAGGGCATTAAGGCGGAAGCGGTTAAAGCATTGTCTGCCCTTAAGGTATCCGATATGGATTACGGTAAGAGAAGTGAGTTCCTAAAGGCTGTTATTCTAAGCTGTGAGGCGGCCTGCCTGTACGCGGAGCGCTATGCGAAGCTGGCAGCAGAAGAAGCAGCCTCCTGTAAGGATGCGGTAAGGAAGGAGGAACTGCTGCTTATTTCCA
Organism: Bacillota bacterium; assembly: GCA_023410275.1. GTDB lineage: Bacteria > Bacillota > Clostridia > Lachnospirales > Lachnospiraceae > Anaerocolumna. Next base: position 108,649 of record JAEYPZ010000177.1, on the reverse strand, counting down.
GAAATTGCAGCAGAGTACCAAGATACGGTGCCTCTTCCTTTTATGAAGCCTGCCAGTCCTTCTGGTTCGTACAGCTGCTTTTGCAGGTGGAATCCAGCGGACACTCCATCTCTCCGGGCAGATTTGACCAGTATATGTATCCTTATTACGAAAGGGATATGAGAGAAGGCAGAATAACGGCAGAATCCGCTCAGGAACTGATGGACTGCATCTGGGTAAAATTAAATGATTTGAATAAAGTAAGGGATGCAGGCTCCGCAGAAGGTTTTGCAGGCTACAGCCTGTTCCAGAACCTGATTGCGGGGGGACAATCCAGGGAAGGCATGGATGTAACCAACGACTTATCCTTTATGAGCATAGAAGCCTCCATGCATGTAATGCTGCCCCAGCCCTCCCTGTCCGTAAGGGTATGGAATAAAACGCCCCATGAATTTCTGGTGAAGGCCGCAAAGCTTACCAGGACCGGCATCGGTCTGCCTGCCTATTACAATGATGAGGTGATCATACCTTCCCTGGTGAACCGGGGACTTACCCTGGCAGATGCCAGAGAATACAATATCATAGGCTGTGTGGAACCTCAGAAGGCCGGTAAGACGGAAGGCTGGCACGACGCCGCTTTCTTTAATATGCTCCGTCCGCTGGAATTTACCTTCCGTAACGGAAAGGACGGGGGAGTGCAGATAGGCCCTGCTACCGGTGAGGTAGAAGAAATGACCTCCTTTGAGGAACTTTTTGAGGCTTACAGGCAGCAGATGAATTATATGATAGAGCTATTGGTAAATGCAGATAATTCCATTGACCTGGCCCATGCCGAAAGGTGTCCGCTGCCTTTTCTCTCTTCCATGGTGGAGGACTGTATCGGCAGGGGAAAGAGTGTCCAGGAAGGCGGAGCTGTTTATAACTTCACCGGCCCCCAGGGCTTTGGAATCGCCAATATGACGGATTCTCTTATTGCAGTGAAAAAGCTTGTATTTGAAGAAAAGAAGCTAACCCTTTCAGAATACAAAAAAGCTTTGGACTCCAATTTCGGAAAAGACCTGTCCATTGAGAGGACAGAAGAGACAGTCAGGGAAGTAATCAGGGAGCTCATGAAGCAGGGAGTAAAGGCAGGAGAAAGAGAAGTACAGGAAGCCCTTTCCCTGTCTCTTTCAAACGGGGTATCTCCTGAAGAACAGAAAAAATATGACGATTTGCTGGAGCAGATAAATGAACTGCCGAAGTACGGCAACGACATCGAAGAAGTGGACCTTTTTGCCAGAGAAATCGCCTACACCTATACAAAGCCGCTGGAAAATTATAAAAATCCCAGAGGTGGAAGCTATCAGGCCGGCCTTTATCCCGTATCCGCCAATGTCCCCCTGGGGGCCCAGACGGGAGCGACCCCCGATGGCAGACTGAAGGGCTCACCTATTGCAGACGGTGTGTCCCCGGCTTCCGGAAGGGATACGAAGGGCCCTACGGCAGCGGCTAATTCCGTTGCAAAGCTGGATCATTTTATTGCCTCCAACGGAACCTTATTTAACCAGAAGTTCCATCCCTCTGCTTTAAGCGGTGTAAAGGGACTGGATAATTTCATCTCCCTGATACGGGCCTATTTTGACCAGAAGGGAAGCCATATGCAATTTAATGTCGTAAGCCGTGAAACCCTGATGGATGCCCAAAAACATCCTGAGAACTATAAGAGCCTTGTGGTGCGTGTGGCAGGGTACAGTGCCCTTTTTACAACCCTTTCCAGGTCCCTGCAGGATGATATTATCGCAAGAACGGAACAGGGCTTTGCCGGGTAATGACTACAGCAGACAGAAATGAGGATTCTCCATGATAAAAGGCAGGATTTTTGATATACAGAAATTTTCCATCCATGACGGACCGGGTATCCGTACTATTGTGTTTTTAAAGGGCTGTTATTTAAGGTGCCGCTGGTGCTGTAATCCTGAATCCCAGGAGTATGACATTCAGACAATGGAGGTAAACGGAAAGCCCAAAATCATCGGCAGGGATGTAACCGTAGAAGAAGTTATGGCGGAAGTGGTCAAGGATATTCCTTATTACAGAAGATCCGGAGGAGGGTTGACCCTGTCCGGAGGGGAAGCCTTATGCCAGCCGGATTTTGCAGCAGCACTGCTAAAGGCCTGCAAGGAATATGGTATTAATACCGCTATGGAAAGCACTGCTTTTTCAGACTATTCCGTAATCGAAAGATACCTACCCTGGCTGGATGTTTACCTTATGGATATTAAGCATATGGATTCCGTAAAACATGAGGAGTATACGGGAAGACCCAACTCCCTGATACTTGAAAATGCGGAAAAAATAGCATCCAGGGGAACAACGGAATATGGCACCCGCTTGATTATTCGTGTGCCGGTAATCCCGGAATTTAACGCTACCAAGGAAGAAATAAAGGCAATTGCGGAATTTAGCGCAGGCCTTAAAGGAGTGGAGGAACTCCACCTTCTTCCCTATCACAGGCTTGGGCAGGATAAATACACTGGTTTAAGCAGGGATTATGGAATGGCGCATGTCAGTCCCTTAAGCAATGACTATATGGAAGAGCTTCTGAGGGTCGTGAAAGAAACAGGGCTTCGCTGCCAGATAGGCGGTTAAGGAAGGAGAATAACGGTGGATTATCAGGATATACAGGCGACTGGAAGTAAAATGAGAATTATTCAGGAAATCGTTCCGGGTAAACAGATTACCCTGGCACATGTCATAGCCAATCCGGACCCGACACTTCTAACGAAGCTTGGCTTGAATCCGGACACGGACTATAAGAAAGCAGCCATCGGAATTATTACCCTGTCCCCCAGTGAGACAGCTATAATAGCCGGAGACATCGCTCTTAAGACTTCCGGCGTGGAACTGGGCTTTGTCGACCGCTTCAGCGGTACCTTAATTGTAACAGGGACCCTGTCAGAGGTAGAAGCCTCCTTAAAGGCTGTTATGGATTATATCGGAGAAAAACTGAATTTCAGCTTATGTGAAATTACAAGGACATAAAATCAAAAAGCCATCCCCCCTCAAGTAAAAACAGAGGAGGGATATTTTTTTAAGAAAGAATTTATAAAATTTACAATAAAATTATAAATACTATATTGCAATGTATAATAGTTAGTGATAATATATATCCTATAATACAAGAAAGGAGATATTAATTATAGTATCATCCTTATTGATAACGGTGGGTTTGAGTTAAAGGGTACTTATCAAACAAACAGAAAGGAGTTGAAATATGAATGCACAATTTAAAAAAGGAGTGCTGGAATTATGTGTGCTTTCAAAATTAGTCGAGGAGGACCGATACGGGTATGAATTGACAGAAGCCATATCAAAACAAATGGTAATTTCCACAGGAACCTTATATCTTATTTTAAAACGTTTAAAAGATGACGCTCTCGTAGAAACCTATTTAGTGGAGTCAGGAGAGGGCCCGGCAAGAAAATATTATCATTTGACGGAAAAAGGAAGAACGCACCAGGCAGCCCAGAAAAAAGAATGGCAGGATTTCACAAAAATTGTAGAAGATATTATAGGATAGGAGGATGAATATGAATAAGAATGAATATTTAAGTGCTTTAAAAGAAGCATTGAAGGATACGGATGAAAGTATCCTGGAAGAAATTGTATCAGATTATGAAGAGCATTTTCAAATCGGTATGGAATATGGAAAAAGTGAGGAGCAGATCTGCAAGGAGCTTGGCTCAATTGAGGATTTAGCCCAGGAAATTAAAGAAGTATATAACACTGACAGTAAGGAAGATAAAAAAGCAGAGGAAGAACAGTCCAACACCAAAAATAGCAAAAATAAAGGATGGCATTCCGGTATTTATTATATTGATGGCGAAAAGATTGGCGATGCTATTAACAGTGCTTTGGATACGGCCGGTGATGCCATCAGTAAAATAGATGTCAATGAGATTGGCCGTACGGTAAAGAGTACCATTGATCAGGCAACCTCCTCTATTAATAGCTTTGCTAATAACTATTTTAAGAATCAGGAGAAATATCCTTTTGACCCTAAATGGAATACGGAAGGGTATACGGAAAATGTTTCAAAAAGCTATGATGAGACCGTAGAACCGGAAGAAGCACAAAAGGATACTGTAAGTTACGATACGGAGTCTGCCGCTGAACCTTCAAAGGATGTTCCGGATGATACAGCAGGCAAGGTTAATGAAACAGAAGCCGCAGGCAGCGGTAACAGCTGGGAGCAGCCGGCAGCAATACCTGAGGATAATAAGAATACTGATTCCCAAAATAATGACGTAGACTTCAATTTAATGATAGATGGTATTCACGCAGATGTTTCGGTACGGAAATCCTCCAATGGGAAGATAAACTTCAATTATGTAAACAATGGAAATGAAAGACAGAGACAGATGTATGAATTCTATAGCTATAAGGAAGGAAATACTGTATATGCGGGAATCCGCAGGGTAGGTAAAGCGGTATTCTTATTTAACTTTAAACTGTATTCCACCATTATAAATGTTGAAATACCGGACGACATGAATAATGTCACGATTAAAACAGCAAGCGGCAGCATTGAACTATCCGGTGTCAATGCAGATCGTATTCTGGCAACGACAGCAAGCGGCGACATTGAGGCTGACAATACGGAAGTAAAGTTTCTTTCACTGAAAAGTGCAAGCGGTGACATTGAAGCAAGAAATATAACAGCTGATGTCGTTGATGCTAATTCATTGAGCGGTGATGTTGACACCGTTAATATAAAGGCGAGTGAATGCAAAGTCAGAAGTACAAGCGGTGATGTTGATATCAATGACTTCACAATAAATAATGCAGATGTCAGCAGTATCAGCGGAGACATTAAGATTTCCCGTGTATCCGGCGAAGGCTTAAGAGTCAGCAGTACCAGCGGGGATATATCAGCCGAAATGAATGTGAAAAAATGCTATCTGAACTCAAAGAGCGGAGATATCGATGCAAATTGTCTGGGAGATCTTATATTAGAATCCGGCAGCACCAGTGGAGATATCAACGTAAAGTTGAAAAACAACAACAATGGCTATAATATAAAAGCCAGAACCATTTCCGGTGAGTTATATATCGACTATGACAGAATGCACCAAAGGGATTTGAAAACAGGGACGTATACCCATGGTAACCTGGGAAGTGAACTGAATTTAAGCTCAGTGAGCGGAGATATCCATTTATATGATTAATTGAAAGCTGCTTTTAAGGGACTATTGCAAAGGAAAGTTCATACCAGATAGTATGCGTAAATTCATTTAGCATACTATATTTGGAATTTGTTCTTCTGCTGCAATAGCCCCTTTTTATATTTTGTCGGCTGTACTTTTACGGTATTCCTGGAGAGCCACTCTGTACAAGGGCACAAATCGGATAACGTATCTGATGGCATTGCCAACACCTCGAACTTGTCCCGAAGCGGACTATGGTTGTGGATTTGGGAAATGCGCGGTATAATTGAGTTTGAAGCAGATATAAATGAAGTTTGAATTAGAGATTATTTATAAAACAGGAGTAAATATGATTAGAAAGTTTAGAATTGATGATTTAGAAACAGTCATGAAAATATGGCTTGAAACAAACATTTCGGCTCATGATTTTATTAGCGAGAGTTACTGGCAGGGGAATTATGAACTGGTTAAAAAGATATTGCCTGAGGCAGCAATATTTGTTTTTGAAAAGGATGATGTTATTCTGGGATTTATTGGGCTGACCGAAAATTATATTGCCGGGATATTTATTGATGCAAATAGTCAATCCCAAGGTATCGGTAAAGCGCTGCTTGATTATGTTAAGAAAAGTCACTCCGCATTGTCACTGCAGGTTTATAAAAAGAATTCTAGTGCGGTCAGATTCTACCTGAGAGAAGATTTTGTTGTATTAAAAGAGCAAACAGATGAAAACACCGGCGAAACAGAGCTTGTAATGAATTGGGCAAAATAAACATAACAGGAGCATTTTTTGAAAGTAAAATTTGCTCTTTTTACTGTCATTTATTATAATGAATGTGTGATAAACTTTAGCTTATAAATGAAAGAGAAGGGAAGTGGACTGCTATTGATAAGGCACTGTTAGACAAATTAAAGGAAATAACCGATGAAGAGAGAACTATATTATCTGGTAACAGTACCGTTGCCAGGAATCTCTATACCAACGAGAAAGACTTTGTTGTTGACAGCAGAAAAATGCTTGCCAGAGGTAAGCTGATAGATATCAGGACCCATACCCGTTTTATCCGCTTTCCAAGGCATAAGCATAATTACATTGAAATCATTTATATGGTCAGCGGTACCACCACACATATTATCAATGACAGCAGACAGGTCGTTTTAAACCCGGGAGATTTGCTTTTCCTGAACCAAAATGCCTATCAGGAAATATTACCTGCGGGTATGGAGGATATCGCTATTAATTTCATAATCCTTCCGGAATTTTTTGATGTGGCTTTTCAGATGCTGGACGGAGAAAACCTGCTGAAGAATTTTCTGGTGGATTCCCTTCGCCAGGATAACCGTACGGCTGGGTACTTATATTTTAAAGTGGCAGATATCCTTCCGGTGCAAAATCTCCTTGAGAACATGATATGGTCTATTTTGAACGAGCAGCCAAACCGGCACAGGATAGACCAGACCACAATGGGACTTTTGTTTTTACAGCTTTTAAATTATATGGATAAAATCGAACAGTGTGAGGATGATCCCTATGATAATTACCTGACACTGTCCGTACTGCGCCATATTGAAGAAAACTACAGGGACAGTAACCTTACCCTGCTGGCCAGAGAATTGAACCAGCCGGTATATCTCTTAAGCCGTCTGATAAAGCGGAATACCGGATGCACCTATAAGGAGCTGCTGCAAAGGAAGCGGTTTCAAAAGGCTGTGGAGCTTTTAGGGGATACTACACTGTCCATTAATGACATCATTACAGCAGTAGGTTATGACAACACCAGTTATTTTCACCGGATATTCCGGGAGAAATATGAGATGTCACCCAGGCAGTACAGGATAAAGAAGAAACAAATATAACTTTAGGATATGGCTTTTATTAGAAATAGAGCCTGGTTTGTGCCGTAACAGGCGGCAGAATGAGAGGTAATTATGGCTGGAATCGTATTAGAGGGCGGTACCTTCCGTCCGATTTTCAGTGCAGGTATCATGGACGCACTGTTGGAAGAGGGTGTTATGTTTCCCTACTGTATCGGCGTATCTGCCGGTATAAGCTTCGGGGTCTCTTATATTTCAAAGCAGAAGGGAAGAAATCTCGAGGTTCTTTTAAATTGCAGGAGGGATAAGCGGTATATCGGCACCAGGAATTTAATCAAATGCCACAGCCTTTTTGGCCTGGACTTTGTTTATGATGAAGTTCCGAATAAATTATATCCCTTTGACTGGGATACCTTTCTTCAATACGACGGCAGAGTATTAGTGGGGGTAACAAATGCAGAAACCGGAAAAGCAGAGTACCTGAATGCCTTGGAAATGGACAAAAAATGTACCATGCTGCAGGCCACCTGTGCTATGCCGTTATTCTTCCCTGCTATTAATTGTAATGACAGCAAATATTATGACGGAGGACTGGCAGATTCCATTCCCATTCGAAAAGCCATTGCAGATGGCAATGAGAAGAACCTGATTGTACTGACCCGCCCCAAGGGATACCGCAGAACCCTTGGCAGAGACAGTAAGATAGCCATACGGTTACTGCGGAATAAGTATCCGGCCATGGTTGAGGTAATAAGAGAGAGACCTGACCTGTATAACGAAACCGTTGACTATTGCGAAGAACTTGAAAGGGAAGGAAAGGCAGTAATCCTAAGACCGGACTATACGGTTGAGAGCATGGAAAAGGATTTGGCTGTTCTGGAAAGCAATTATAAGCATGGCTATGAGATGGCTATGAATCAAATGGTTGCGATTAAAAAACTTCTGTCTTAATATACATAAAGTGTCTTGATATGAGACAGTTAACCGCAAGGGCTTCTTATTGATTGTGTTACAGATAATTTTATTAATAGCTTAAGTAAAGATTTAGAGGTTGAACTGCCTAAAAGTTATATAGAATTTTAAGAAAGTTTGGTGAAGGTGGACTATCGGGCACCTGTACTTTTGGACTAAAACTTTATTATCTCCAACTTCAATCATGGTTGGAGATATTTTTATACCATTTTATCATTGATAGATTTTAATATATACCAGTTAAATATTCTACAGCTTAGAAGGATTATCAGAGCGTCCAAGTAAATAATCGGCAGAAACATCAAAAAAGTCAGCAAGTTTTATAATCATGATTGCGTTTGGTGTAACTTTACCATATTCCAATCGCTGATAATGCTGTTCTGTACATTCTAAAAATGAAGCCATATTAACTTGAGTTAAATGTTTGGATTTTCGCAGTTCTTTTAATCTATCAGAAAAATTAGACATTGTTATATCCTCCGAAATTTTTTAAAAATATATTGACACAACATAATATGATGTGCTATTATAAACACAACATTAAATATTGTGTTCACACTTGGGCTTATGTAGTTACGATATCATAAATCAGTGTAAATGTAAAATCGTTATTTCATTTTGTTGCTCGTTTACTATTTACCATATTTCAAGAGGGATAATCATGGAAAAGAGAAAGCTTAAAGTATATAAAGCATTTAAAAAGGAGTATGAGCAAAAAAGTTACATGGAAATACCAGAAATTAAATTTAAAGGACAATGGCTTTTAAATCATGGATTTACAACAGGTTCAAGACTCACCTTATATTGCAGTGAGAATCAGATAATTATAAAGAAAGAAGATTCAAGTTTATAACCTTATCAGACCTTTGATAAGTATGGATTATTAATCCTGAAAAAAGTTACATATGGCACAATAAGGGCACATCCTCTTATATGAGCTTTTTTGATTTGATAAGAAACACCACTGCCGTTATTTATCATACTCTTTAATTACCCTGCAAAAGATGGCAGTAAGGATGAGGATGCAATGGATATTCTGGGATTTAAGCTCCTTGATACCTATACGAAGAAAATGGGGATACCTACAGCCTGTTTGAATAAGCTGTAGGTAATAAGCTGTTAAGCACCCTTTGAAATTTCTCCCAAACGGTCAATAATGGGAAGATGCTGTGTACAGAGCTTTTCACATTTGCCGCACTTAATACATTCCGCTGCTGTCTCAGAAGGAATTCCCCAATGGTATTTCAGCCTGTCGAACATGTTGTTGCCAAGCAGCTTTTCGTTATAAGCGTCCATGTACTTGGGAATATCAATATTCTTAGGACAGTGTTTACAGTATGCACATCCCGTACACAGGTTATTTAATGCAACGCCCTTATTTTCGTATTCTTTAAATATTTCCTTTGCAGGTCTTTCCTTCAGGTTCTCTACTGCCTTACAGGCGTCATCGATATGCTCCCTGGTGGTACAACCTGCCAGTGTTATGGTGATTTCCTTATGGGAGGCAACAAAATTAAGAGCAGCCTGTGCAACAGTAAGATCCGTGCCTTCCCTCAGGTAATCAAAGGTCTTGGGATTGTTTGGAATTAAACCTCCGCCCAGGGGATTCATAACCACAACGCCCATGCCTTTTTCATAGGCTGCGGTGATACCGGTCTGGCGGAAACGGTAATTCAGAGCATTATAGCCTATCAGCATACCTTTGAAACGATCCGCAGCAACAGCATCCTCTAATTCATTCCCCTGCATGTGGGAAGAAAATACAATATTTCTTATAAGCCCTTCCCTTTTTGCTTCTTCGAAGAAACCATAGAGGGATTCACACTGGCTTTCAAAGGAATCCAGATTCAGTACGCACCATAAATGATAAAAGTCGAGATAATCTACTTTAAGTCTGCTCAGAGTGTTCTCAAGCCTTTCCCGAAAGGCATCCCTTGTGCTCTTTCCTCCAATGGTACCAAGATTCGTTTTGGAAGATATGTAATAGCTGTCCCTGGGCAATTGGGAAAGAGCAATACCGGTTATAATCTCACTTTTATCATCACAGTAAAAGGGAGCGGTATCAAAATAATTAATCCCTTTTTCATGGGCGTATAAAACGACCTCTGAACATTTTTCCAATCGGCCTGCTTTTACATCTTCGTCATCATAACGCATACATCCCATACCGATGGCAGATACTTTCATATCAGTATTACCATATTGCTTATAATACATTTTCTTACCTCCGTTTACAAATCCTGACGGACAAAGAACAGTAAAATATCTTTCCGTCAGCTAGCTATTAATTTTAGGATATCTTATTAAGTATAACATAGTGATGTATTATTGCACAACTGATATTTTAGGCAATAACTGCAGGCAGCAGCCTTTTTCGAGGGCTGTCCCTGGCCTTTTGCAAAGGACTTTTCCTTTTGGTGCTAAAGTAGTATAATTAACTATAAATGTAAAAATACGTTTGTACAGCAAGAGTTCAGCTTATATAATCCAGTGTATTTAAAAATATTATTTGTGAAATACCGTAAGCAGGCTTACGGTATGAGGGAGGTTAATGTGAAAAACGATAAGAAGGCTTTTCATGATAAGAATTCAAATGACAAACTGCCGGTTAAAAAATCTGCCAAGCCTGAAATTACGGAATGGTATTTTATGTCTGCTGCTGAGATTACAACAAAGGACCTGTGGGATTTTCTGAAGCCGTTGAAGCTTGGAGAGCTTGACCTATGGGAGGAGATGGATATTTTAACGCTTGAGACCTCCGATAAAACTTCTATTGATTTTGAAGGCATGAAAAAAGGATTTCCGGATGAGAAGGACAGGCAGTTTGTGAAAGAAAACGGATACAGTGCGGTATATTCGGTTTCCGTAAGCGGTGATTTTCCTGACCTGAGGATATTGTTTGAAAAGATACTGGCACAATTTCAAGGCGGATTTTATGCGGATACGGAGGATTTTAAACCCAGCATTCTAAGCAGAAGGTAAAGGCAGGTAAAAGCATTGAGAATGTTACGTGCAATATTTGGATCATTAGTGGGAATGCTTCTCATACTATTTGTAATGTTCGGAGGTTTATTGGTTCGGGAGGACAAAAATTCTGAAACGGTAAGCAAGGTAAAGGATGCCAAATACCATCTCCAGATTCTGGTCCAGAATACGGATGAGTATTTTTGGCAGTATTTTAAAGACGGTGCCAGAAATGCTTCCGATGAAATGAATGTGTATACGGAATTTGTCCCCATTGACCAAAAGGATGGGGAAATTGTCAGGGACGCCGTGGAAAAGGGTATTTACGGCGGAGTCAGCGGCATCGCATTAAAACCGGCAGATGCCCTTGGAACCAGGGAGATTGCAAAAGAAGCAAAGGCAAAAGGCATACCTCTTTTAATCTATGAAAATGACAGCTACAATATTTCCGATGTTCCCATTGTCGGTTCCAACAGCTATACCATTGGCACGATGGCAGGAACCATGGGGGCCGCTGCCATCGGAAATGGCAAAAAGGCCGTTATCATAATGAATGAGGCGGGAGAAGAAGGTGATATTTCCTACCGTAATCTTAGCATTCAAGGAATTGCAGAAGCTTTTTCCCTGAAAGGAAATATCGAAATCGAAGATATTTATACCTTAAAGCAAAATATGTTTGAGGCGGAAAAGGTCACCTATTCCATTATAAGCAAGCATAAGGACGTGAATTTGATAATATGCCTTGATGAAAAGAGCACGCCTGGTGTTGCACAGGTTCTGGTAGATAATAATCTTGTGGGGGATATTAAACTGGTAGGCTATGGCAGTATGCCCCTGACCCTTGATTATGTAGAAAGGGGAGTAATCTACGGAACTGTCTGTCCCAATGCTTATGAAATAGGCTACTATACGGTAAAACAATTAGCGCAGGAGCTTAAGGGAGTACAAATAAGCGATTATAAGAGCACCCAGCTGTATACCATTGATGCATCCAATGTAGCGGATTATGATGACGGGATGACGAAAAAGGAAGGTGGAGAATGAAGAAGAAAATAAGACGGGATTTATCCTATCGCTCGAAGCTTACCAGCTTCTTTCTTCTTGCAACGGCTATTACCATACTGGTCGGACTTTACAACTATATCTCTTCCAGAATGCTGATGGAGGATATGACGGATTTATTAAATAAAAGCCAGGAATTGACGTCCCTGTATAAGGAGGTCGATGAGATACAAAATGACCTGGAAGTATATCTGGCCACCAGAAGCTCGGACAGCCTTCAAGCTTTTTATAATCACAGCAATTCCATCAGTACCGATAACAATATCTTAAAACAGGATGCGGAGTATACGGACAGGGGAGTTCGAATCAAAAATCTGACAGGGATGATAGACCATTATCTTAAGGTACTGGATGAAACCATTGTAGATAAAAGAAACCGGAAAATCAGCGATTACACCAAAGGATACCAGCAATCCGTCAAGGAATACAACTACATCGGAAGCTATATCAAGGAAATCATGAGCACGGACTTAAGTGACAGTGCCCAGAGATATCTGGAAATCCAGAAAGAAGCCAATAACAGTACGGTGCTTAGCTATACCATGTTTGGGATAAGCTTTGCCCTGATCCTTGTTATTATCGTTCTTTTCAGCTATGAGATTACCAGGCCTATTACAAAGCTGTCCTCCTATGCAAAGGAAGTGTCGGAAGGAAATTTTGAGATAGACATAGCAGAGGAAGGCACCAGCAGCGAAATCAGAGTCCTCTACCGGGCCTTTGGCAAGATGACAAAAAGTATCAGGGAGTATATCGATGAATTAAAGGAGAAGGAAAGACTGGAACGTGTCCTGATTCAGGAAAAATATGATAATTTAAAAATGAAGAATGCCCTCCATGAAGCAGAGCTCCTTGCCCTTCAATCCCAGGTAAATCCCCATTTTATCTTTAACTCCATCAATATCGGTGCCAAGGTTGCCATGCTCCAGGGCGACAGCGTGACCTGTGAATATTTAGAGAACTTTGCAGATATTTTCCGGTATAATTTAAAGGGACTTGATTATAATGCAAGCCTTTTTGAGGAAGCTAATAATGTTTCCTCCTATATGAGGCTGTTAACGACAAGATTTGGTGACTTTATAACCTTTCGGATGGATATTCCCGAGGATCCGGAAATACTGGATTTTAAGATGCCGAGAATGACCCTGCAGCCTCTTACGGAGAATGCTTACATCCATGGTATCAGCAAGCTGGAAGAAGGCGGTGCCATAGAGCTTAAGGCCGCTAAAGAGAAGGATAAAATTATAATTGAGATATCCAACACAGGAGACCATTTTCCCCGGGAAGCCATTGATAAAATCCTTCATAAGAAATGGAAAAGCGAAAGAAGCCAGGGACAAATGGGGCATACTACGGGAATTGGGATGGATAATGTATTAAAGCGTTTGCGGCTGTTTTACGATGATAACGATGTGATGGATATTGTCAGCAAGGATGGAATGACCAAGGTTATTCTGACATTACCGATGAACAACAAGAGAGAAATGGAAACGTGGGAATATGAGAATGACATATAAGGTGTTAGTAGTGGATGATGAACCCATAGCCGTTGAGTCCGTCATTTATATGTTAACAAAGAATTTTGAAGAAATCGAAATATGCGGAAGTGCCCGTTCCGGTAAGGATGCCATTGAAAAGGCATACAACCTCCATCCGGACATCATAATCATGGATATTAACATGCCGGGTATCAATGGACTGGAGGCCATGAAGCAGATTCGGACAGTCAGTCCCAGTGTACTTTTTATCATCATGTCCGCCTTTGACTACTTTGACTATGCCGTGGAGGCGCTTAATCTGGGGGTTGTGGAATATCTTCTGAAGCCCGTTAAGGAAGCAGATCTGTGCGATACGGTAATGAAAGCTCTGGAGCGCATCCGTATACGGGAAGCCAATATTCAAAAGAACCTGGAACAGCAGGAGCGCATGGAGATGATTATACCGGTACTGGAAACCGGATTTATGAATTCCCTCTGCCTGTATACGGGAAGTACCATGGAACTAAAGAACTACTGCCAGCTCTTTGGCTATACGGAGGGCAGCGGCTACGTTATGGCGATGGAATTCGGCCAGAAAAAAAGCCATAAGATTGAAAATAAAATAGGTGCCGGCGTACATGGCGAGAAGATGTACGGTGAATATAAGAAAATTATACAATCCAGGTTAAAAGCCATTGTAGGGCCTATTATGCTGAACCGCATTATTGTATATGTATTTGAAGAAAAGAAAACCCAGGATTATGAGCAAAAAAGCCATTCCGTAGAAGAAGCGGGAAGAATCCTGGAAAGAGCCGTACGGATATATCCGGATATCTTTATCGGTATCGGCAGATATTATGACAACATCGAAGAAGCAAAAAAATCCTACCAGGAGGCCTTGTTTGCCCTGGGAGTCCTGACCGGTGACAAGGAAGGGAAAGAAGCGCAGATACTGCACGTTGATGACATTCTGGAGAGAATTGAATATACACAAAGGGACTATGAAGAACAATTGGAGGAAATCTACCTTCATGCGGCCGAACAGGAAGAAAATGAGGCAGCGGCAGTATTTCATGAGGTTTTTAACCGTATGACACGGGATAATACCATGACCTTCGAAGAAATAAAGAACAGCATGATAGGGCTGGTGACAGGATTTTCCGCAAGGTGGAAGAATGCCGCCGGAAGCTATTATGATGTATTAAAGGATATTATCGGCACGGAAGATGGGGATGGGCTTTATTCCATTGTTAATAACTTTCTGGAAAGGACAGTCAGAAAAATCCAGGAAGGCAGAAAAATAAAGGTCAACACTATTATTGAAAAGGCCAATAAATATATGGAGCAAAATTTTGCCAGAGAAATTTCCCTGGAGGAGGTGGCGAGGGAAGTAAATTTAAGTCCCTATTATTTCAGCCGTTTCTACAAGGAGGAAACCGGTGTAAACTTCAGCGACAGGCTGACAGAAATCCGGATGGAGACGGCAAAGGAGCTATTGAAAAAGGATGAGTATACCATTAAGGATGTCTGCTATATGACAGGATATACGGAGCCAAATTATTTTTCAAAGATATTTAAGAAGGTAGCAGGAGTTACTCCCACAGAATATAAAAAACTCTTTGGGAGCTGAGGAGGAGGTAAACAGTATGCGAAGGAGCTTACTTACGAGGGGTGCAGCATTGGGATTAACCTTTATTCTGGTATTTATGGCAGCGGGGTGTGAAAAAAGAGTGGTGAGGCAGGAAAAGCCAAGGGAAGACAAGAAGATGGTCGTGGGGTTTTCTCTTGGTACCTTGATGGAGGACCGGTGGATAAGAGACAGGGATATCTTCATATCCAAGGCAGAACAGGAGAACATAGAGGTTATCGTAAATAATGCCAATAAGGATTCCGATTTACAGTACCAGCAGGTCAAGACCATGCTGAATCAGGGAATTGACGTACTTGTAATAGCACCGAATGACAGCAGTTCAGAGGCCCGCTGCGTTAAGGCCGCAAAGGAGAAAAAGGTACCGGTAATCTCTTATGACAGGCTGGTATCCAACAGCAATGTGGATGTGTATATTTCCTTTGATAATTACCAGGTAGGAAAGATTATGGCCGAATACCTGACAAAGCATGTACCAAAGGGAGGATATATCATCATAGGCGGCTCGGAAAATGACAGCAACAGTAACATGCTCTATGAAGGTGCCATGAAAGTATTGGAACCCTTCATTGAAAGAGGTGATATCAAGATTCTTGCCAAGACCTGGATTGACGGCTGGATAAGAGAAAGTGCTTATAATTTCATGCGGGAAGAGCTTAAAAGCAACAAGGACAATGTAAAAGCGGTCATTTGCGGCAATGATTCCCTGGCCTGGGGGGCCATTGATGCTTTATCGGAGGCGCAGATAGCGGAAAAGGTGCAGGTTACCGGGCAGGATGCGGACCTTGTAGCCTGCCAGCGGATTGTTACGGGAAAGCAGGCTCTGACTGTGTATAAGCCTATTAAGGATCTGGTTGAAAAGACGGTTGAGGTATGCATGCAGCTGTATAAGGGTGAGAAAATCAAGGCGGATAATGTAATCGATGACGGAACCTATAAGGTACCCTATATCTATATTGACGTACAGGCGGTAACCAAGGACAATATCAAGGATACGGTCATCAAGGATGGTTTCCATCTTTATGAAGATGTTTACCAGACGGAATAGTATTTCAGCAAAGTGAATACTAGAAAAAGGGGTAGTTTTAAAATGCATAAACATTCCCCTAATACAAGAATCCTGTATAAAGGAGTTTCATTTTCCTTTTATACAGGATTCTTATTTATTTTTATTTGTTTTGCAGCTGTTTCTTTTTTCCTTAGCAAAATACTAACAATATATCGGAGGATTGCCTGAGCAGTTTGTTTATGAATATCCTGCCTGTAAAATTTTGCGGTATCATTTTGAAAGCGCAAAATTTTACCCTTTACAAATAATGGATAAAAATCAAAGCAATAAAGTAATATTACACAACAATTCAGTTCATTGTTATTTATTTTTGTGTATTGTAACATATAGGTGTAACAAATGCAGCAAAGCTTACCGTCAATGTGAAGGTATGGCGGAAGCTGATGCAAAAACTATTAAAAAAAGAAGGGCGGAATGTATTTATGAAAAGAATGTTAGCAGTGCTTTTGTGCCTCGTGATGGTAATTTCACTGGCAGGGTGCAGCAACGGGGGAAGTTCAAGCGGCGGCAAAAAAGGAAAGGTTGATGTGGGTATTGTTCTTCCTACAAAAGATGAACCCAGATGGTTACAGGATAAGGCAAAGTTCGAGTCCGTTATCAAGGATTCCAAGTATTCCGTAGAAGTTTTGTTCAGCCAGGGCTCTTCAGCCAATGAAAAAACAAACGTTGAAACTTTAATTAATAAAGGAATTAAAGTATTGATCATTTGTGCGCAGGATGCCGCAGCTGCCGCAGCCAGTGTGGAAGAAGCAAAAGCAGCCGGCGTTACGGTCATCGCTTATGACAGATTAATTACCGGAACGGATGCCGTTGATTATTATGTAACCTTTGACAGCTTGGCTGTAGGTGCAGCAATGGGTCAGTATCTTGCCGACAATGCAACAGGCCAGGGAAATCCTCTTTACCTGTATGCAGGAGCCGCAACCGATAACAATGCTTTCCTTTTCTTCCAGGGAGCATGGAATGTTTTACAGCCTAAGATTGCAGATGGAACCTTTGTAATTAAGAATTCCTCAGAAGCTACAGGCTTACAGGCTACAAAGGAACTGAGCCATGAACAGCTGGCATCTATTATCGGCCAGGTAACCACCAACTGGGATTTCAACGAAGCAAAATCCAAGGCAGAAGCTCACTTAACAGCAGTAAGTGCAGCCGATAAGGGCAAATGCTATGTCTTAGCTCCCAATGACGGTACCGCACGTTCTATCGCTGATGTATTTGGGGCAGATGCAGATGTTTCACAGTATTTCATTACCGGTCAGGATTCTGAAAAAGCATCCGTTCAGTATGTAATCGACGGAAAACAGTCCATGACAGTATTTAAGGATACACGTACCCTTGCAACAGATGCTATGAATATGGCAATTTCCGTAATTGAAGAAAAGACACCGGATACCGGCTCAACCTATGACAATGGTAAAAAACAGGTTCCTGCTAAACAGACACCTATCGTCGTTGTAACGAAGGATAATGTAAAAGAAGCATTAATTGATTCCGGATATTACAAGGCATCTGATTTCACAGGATTAAAGTAATTTATTAAGAACCCGGCTAAAAGGGCTGAGCTTAACGGGAATGCCTGAATAAGTGAACAGCCCTTTTGCCGGTTCCTTTCATTTAATGTAACCTAAACACAGGATGGAGTAATAGAAGTGGTTGAAAAAAGAAAAGAAAGATGGGTGAAAGAATGAGTGACTGTATTTTAGAAATGCGGAATATTGTCAAGGAATTTCCCGGTGTCAAGGCTTTGAGCAATGTAAATTTCAAAGTAAAACGCGGAGAGATTCATTGCCTTGTCGGAGAAAACGGTGCCGGCAAGTCCACCCTCATGAAGGTATTATCAGGGGTATACCCTTACGGCACCTATGACGGTGATATCGTATATAACGGAAATACCACACAGTTCAAATCCATATCGGACAGTGAAAATGTGGGGATTGCTATTATTTATCAGGAGCTGGCGTTAATTCCAGAGCTTAGCGTGTATGAAAATATTTTCTTTGGACATGAAATCATGGAGGGAAAGGTAATCAACTGGAACCGGACGATTGTAGAAGCAGGCAATATGCTAAAAAAAGTAAGGCTGAATATTAATCCTTCCACTAAAATAAAGGATCTGGGTGTCGGAAACAGGCAGCTGGTAGAAATTGCAAAGGCACTCAGCAAAAATGTAAAGCTTTTGATTCTGGATGAACCAACAGCTGCTTTGAATGAAGATGACAGTGCGAATCTTCTTAACCTGTTAAGAGAGCTGAAGGAGCAGGGCGTTACCAGTATTATGATATCCCATAAGTTAAAAGAAATTGTTTCCATAGCGGATACCGTTACGGTCTTACGGGACGGTTCCACTATTTGTTCCATGGATGCAAAAGAACAGGTAATTACGGAGCAGGATATTATCAAATACATGGTAGGAAGAGAAATTGAAAATATCTATCCAAAAAGAGAGAAGTACCAGGCTGGAGATGTCTGTCTGGAGGTAAAGAACTGGAGTGTTTTTGACCAGGAAGCCGGCAGGGAAATTCTTCATGATGTTAATATAAAGGTTCGCAGGGGTGAGATTGTCGGAATAGCAGGACTTATGGGGGCAGGCAGAACGGAACTCGCCTTAAGCATATTCGGAAACACTCCCGGCTACAGGATCACAAGCGGCCAGCTGTATGTGGACGGAAAAGAAAAGCAGCTAAAGCATCCCAAAGCAGCGATGGATGCAGGTATTGCTTATGTAACAGAAGACAGAAAGGGAAATGGTCTGGTCCTAATTCAGGACATCAAATATAACACCACTATTGCAAACCTTGACAAGCTGACTGAGGGATTCGTCATCAATGAAAATGAAGAAATCAATGTGGCAAATGATCTCAAGAAATCGATTGGCATCAAGGCCCCTTCTATCAAACAGCTTGTCGGTAACTTAAGCGGCGGTAACCAGCAGAAGGTCTCTCTGGCAAAATGGCTCTTTGTTGGCCCGAAGGTGTTAATTCTGGACGAACCGACCAGAGGCATTGATGTGGGAGCGAAATTTGAAATCTACTCATTGATGAACCGTCTGGTAAAAGAAGGCATGAGTATTATTATGATTTCTTCCGAGCTACTGGAGGTGCTTGGCATGAGCGACCGAATCTACGTAATGTCGGCAGGTACCATAACCGGTGAGGTAATGGCCGAGGAAGCAACGGAACAAAGCATAATGGCAATGGCTACAAGAGTATAACGGGGCGTTAAAGGAGGAATAGGTATGAATGAAAACAGCAGGGCTAAAATGTCCCTAGGTACGGAGATTGCTACTATGTTAAAGAGCAATGTCAGGGATTATGCCATGTATATCGCTTTAGTAGTAATTTTTATTTTCTTTGGAATCAGAACAGGCGGATTATTTTTATCCTCCAGAAATTTATCAGATTTAATAAATCAGACAGGTTATGTAGCGGTGCTTGCCATTGGTATGACCATCATACTCATTATTAAGCACATTGACTTGTCCGTCGGATATGTGGCTGGTTTTCTTGGTGCGGTATCGGCCATTCTGTTAAAAGCAGGGCTGAATGTGTGGCTGGTAATCCCCATAATACTATGCCTTGGTATCGTAGTCGGTATCTATCAGGGATTTTTAGTGGCAAAAGTAGGAGTTCCTGCCTTTGTAACAACACTGGCCGGTATGTTTATCTTTAGAGGTCTTCTTTCCCTGGTAACACAGGGAACAGGAACGATTATTGTATCCAATCGTACCTTCAGAAACCTTTCCAATGGTTTTATACCGGATTTTAATTCCGGCGGAAGTATTCATATTTTAACAATTATTATTGGTGTGATTGCCGTTATTCTTATGACCTACAGCCAATTCAAGTCCAGAAAGAATATGCTTAAATACAATTTCCAGGTAAGCTCCAAACCGATATTTATTTTTAAATTAGCATTTTTAACCTTAATTATCATTGTTATTTTTTCCATTCTGGCAGGCTACAAGGGTATTCCCTGGACGGCAATTATCGTAGGAGCGGTACTGTCTGTCTACAATTTCATACTAAATAAATCGAAGCTTGGCAGATATATCTACGGTATCGGCGGAAATGCGGAAGCAGCAGAGCTTTCCGGTGTAAATGTAAGAAAGATAACCTTCTTTGCCTTTGCTTCCATGAGTATGCTGGCCGCTTTAGCAGGTATTTTGTATACTTCAAGACTTTCCTCCGCCACTCCTCAGGCCGGACTTGGCTTTGAGCTGGATGCAATCGCTTCCTCTTACATCGGTGGTGTATCCGTCAACGGCGGTATCGGTAAGGTAACCAATACCATAATCGGCGCACTGGTAATTATGTCACTGACAAATGGTATGAACCTGATGGGAGTTGATATTTCCTTCCAGTATATTGTAAAGGGCGCCATTTTTATTTTAGCTGTTGCCTTTGATGTAAGAACAAGGAGCGGAAGAAAATAATATTAAATAATTTTTGCTATCATAAAAATTATAAAATCTTTGTAATAATAAAGAACGGTAAAGACGGCTGTAAGGGTAATTTACATACCTTGCAGCCGCTTTTGTGATTTTCTTGACTATTGGTAATCTGTTGTCTTGATTGAACATTTTTTAAGGCTTTTCTCAACTCCTGGAGCTTGGCTCGAAGGCTGTGATTGTGATACTGAGGAAAGTGTTATATAATAAAATAATCATTTAGTGTATGTGAGGTGAGGATTTGAAAATAGCAGCTATTCAGTTAAATGCAGATTTCGCAAACGTAACGTCTAATTTAATACAATCTGAAAATTATATCAGACAAGCAGCATTAGCAGGGGCTGAACTCATTGTATTGCCCGAATTTTTTCCCTCTGCTATCGGTTTTTCTGAGCAGATGCAGAATGTAGCCATACAAAGTATCCACGTGCAAAAATGGATGAAGCAATCAGCGGCTGAATACGGGACAATTATTGGTGGTTCCTATATTGTTTTTGACGGAGAAAATGCATCCAATTTATTTAATCTGGTTTTCCCCAATGGAGAAATTTTTGAGCATAAAAAAGACATTCCTACGCAGTTTGAAAACTGCTATTATACACACGGTGATGAAAATAATGTACTGGTTACTCCGATTGGAAACTTTGGGGTCGCCATGTGTTGGGAAATGATACGATATGACACTTTAAGACGGTTAACCGGAAAGGTTGACCTTGTGTTGTCCGGTTCCTGCTGGTGGGATTTACCGGTAGATGCTCCTCCCGAAAGAGAACCGCTGCGCCAGTATAATCAAAAACTTGCCTGCGAGACACCCAATACATTTGCGAAATTGTTGGGTGTGCCTATCGTCCACGCAAACCATTGCGGTCAAGTAACAGCCTTAAATTTTCCATATGCTGATAAGATGCAGACAAGGCAGCTGGTTGGTGCGGCACAAATTGCAGACGGGAATGGTAATGTACTTGTAAGAAAGAACTTTTTTGAAGGCAGCGGTTTTGTGATTTTAGATGTATCATGGGATACTAACAACCGAAAAAAGGCAGGGGATTTCCCTGCTGAATATTGGATTCCCAATTTGCCGGATTCTTATATTCGTGCATGGGATACCATCAATCCCAAAGGGAAGCTCTATTATGAAACTGTTACATTACCTTATTACAAAAACTATGCACAATAAATAATTCTATGCATTGTCAGACAACAGCCGTCTATTAATCTGCATTGGTAATAATACTACAATTTCTATCGAGGATATGATATAATAAGCGCAGAAAGAATGATTGACTGTAAGGGGGAGGGTACCTATGCTGTTAGCAATAATATGCTGGTTGATGGCTGCATTATTTATAATAATGGGAATTTCCTCTTCCCACAGCAAGAAACCGGCCGGTATCTATTCGAATATTAAAGCACCGGATAAAGAAAAGATTGCGGATTTGAAGGCTTATAATAAGGCTGTAGGCAGGCTGTTAATCGGATACGGAATGCTTCAGGCTGCAATGGGAATATTATTAGCCATATCAAAGGTAAGTGATAGAAAAGCCGGAAATCTTCTGACAGGCTCCTTTTTCTTCGGTGCCATTCTGATGATGATAGTGTATGAAACCGTAATTTCTGAAAAATATATCAAAAAAAGCAGGAGTAAGCCATGAGAAGCAGAGAAGAAGTAATTCATTATTGTAAGACCTTTGAAAATGTATATGAAGATTATCCTTTTCACGATGATAATTGGACAATTATGAGGTGTAAAGATAATAAGAAAATCTTTGCCTGCATTTTTCAGCGGGAGGAGGATATCTGGGTGAATGTGAAAGCTTCAACGGAATGGATCGATTTTTGGAGAAATGCATGGCCCTCCGTGATTCCGGCCTACCACATGAACAAAAGCCACTGGAATTCTCTGGTTTTAAACGGTGTAATACCCGAAGGGGATATTAAGCGGATGATTGCGGAAAGTTATGATCTGGTAAAGCCTAAGAAAAAAGCGAAGAAAAATTCTTAAAATTTTGCTTGACAATGATATACAGATTGCATATACTTAAGAAAATTAAATGAAGAAACCGATGAACAAGAGGAGTAGGTAATGAAATGCCTTACAGAGAGCCGCTTACTGGTGGAAGAGCGACAGTGCTGAGATTACTGAATGGACTTGTGAGGGTGGCTCGAAAGCAGGTTAATCTGCAAGTAGACGCCAACGGGAACCTCAACCGTTACCAGCGAGGTGTATATGATAGTATACAAACAGAGCGGATGCAATATAGCATCAATTTGGGTGGTACCGCAGAGAGTAGTCTTTGTCCCTTAAGATTTTAGGGATAGGGGCTTTTTTTATTGCTCTTTTTAAGGTAATTCCAGCCGCGTTCGGTTAAACCCCCTCATCCAGACCCCAGATTATCATTAGGTATATGAAGGAGGAATTTATGATTACAAGCTATGAAGAGGTATCAAAGTATGAAGCAGAATGCAGTCTTATTCCGGTATGCAGTGAGATTCTGTCAGATATGCTTACTCCGATTCTTCTGTTAAGAAGATTTGCTGGAGCAGGGAATAATTACTTTCTATTGGAAAGTGTTGAGGGAGGGGAGCATTTTGGCAGATATTCCTTTTTGGGACTGAACCCTTCCCTGCGGCTGTACTGTAATAAAAATAAGGCCTATCAAAAAACGGATAAGGAAATCAAGGAACTGCCGGAGGCACCGGTAGAAGCCTTAAGAAACCTGTTAAAGAAATACAAGGCTCCCAGGATTCCGGGTATGCCTGCCTTTACCGGAGGACTGGTAGGGTATTTTTCTTATGAGATGATTGGTTATGCTGAGCCGAAACTAAAGCTGAAGGAAAGCAGCTATCATGATTATGACCTTTCTCTTTTCGATAAGCTTATTGTGTTTGACCACCTAAGGCAGAAAATACTGGTCATAGCCAATTATAGGGCAAAGGACCACAGAAAAGGATATGAGCAGGCCTTGAAAGATATTGAGGATATGACCTCCCTGATATTTGCTGATTCGCCTCTTCCTGATCTGGCACCTGAAAAAATCGGGGATTTCACCTGCAATACTTCAAAGGCTAAATACTGTGAAATGGTTGAGAGAACCAGAAAATATATCCGGGAAGGAGATATTTTTCAAGGGGTTATTTCCAGAAGATTTGAAGCGGACTATAAGGGCAGCCTGCTAAACGCTTACCGTATCCTTCGCACCACCAATCCTTCTCCTTATATGTATTTTATACAGTGTGAGGATTTGCAGATTGCCGGAGTATCACCGGAAACGATGATCAAACTGGAAAATGGCAAGCTTACTACCTTCCCGGTTGCCGGCACCAGACCCAGGGGGAAAACGAAGGAAGAGGATATAAAGCTGGAAGAAGAGCTCCTAAAGGATGAAAAGGAGTTATCGGAGCACAATATGCTTGTGGACCTTGCCAGAAACGATGTGGGACGTATAGCCGAATATGGCAGCGTGGCAGTAGAGGAATATATGAAGATACACCGTTTTTCCAAGGTCATGCACATTGCTTCCGTAGTCACAGGCACTTTAAGAAAGGATAAGGACAGCTGTGATACCGTAAGTGCCCTGCTTCCTGCCGGCACCCTGTCAGGAGCGCCGAAATTCAGGGCCTGCGAGATAATAGATGAATTAGAAAGCGAAGCAAGGGGTGTCTACGGAGGGGCTATCGGGTACCTTGATTTCTCCGGCAATCTGGATGTCTGCATTGCAATCCGTACGGCAGTAAAAAAGGGAAATACCGTATATGTTCAGGCAGGTGCTGGGATTGTAGCCGACAGTGTTCCGGAAAAGGAATATGAAGAATGTGCCAACAAAGCCGGTGCTGTAATCGAAGCCATAAAAAGAGCGGAGGAGGTAAAGGACCTATGATATTACTTATCGATAATTATGACAGCTTTTCCTATAACCTGGTACAGCTAATCGGAAGTATTTTAGAGGAGAAAGAGCCTGCAAAGAGCGGTAGACCGGAAGAAATCAAGGTTATACGCAATGATGAAATGACAGTGGAGGATATCAGTAAGCTGAAGCCTTCCCATATTATTCTCTCTCCCGGACCGGGAAGACCGATTGATGCCGGTATTTGCGAAGAGGTTGTAAAGAACTTAAAAGGAAGGTTTCCGATTCTAGGGGTATGCTTAGGGCATCAGGGTATCTGTGAGGCCTTCGGCGGGGTAGTTACCTATGCCAGTGCTTTGATGCATGGTAAGCAGAGCATTGTTAAGGTTGATACCCTAAGTCCTCTTTTTAAAGGATTAGAAGAGGAAGTAACAGTGGGAAGATATCATTCCCTGGCAGCCGAACAGGCTTCCCTTCCCGAAGAGCTTCATGTGATTGCCAGAGCATCGGATGGTGACATTATGGCAGTAAAGCATAAGGATTACGAGATATACGGTGTACAGTTTCATCCGGAATCGGTACTGACACCCAATGGAAGAGTTATGATGGAGAATTTCTTAAATATATAAAAAAGCTATTTATCCCTATATATTTTTTTAGATACTAATACAATTATGGAACAGTGCTGCAGATATTACTAATTTCCAGTACTGAATAATTCAAGTTCTAATTCAAGTACCAACTGGTAATTCAAGCTCTTACTAAAACGAAGAATGAATAAAATCAGATTAAAATGCCAGCTTAAACTTTTTAAATCATAAAAGGAGGATAAGAATGATTAAGGAAGCAATCTACAAACTTACTAATAAGGATGACCTGCCCTATGAGATGGCTGAGGGTGTAATGGATGAGATCATGAGCGGAGAAGCCTCCGATATTCATATAGGAGCATATCTTACGGCTCTGCGCATGAAGGGTGAGACCATTGAAGAAATTACTGCCAGTGCGGCAGGTATGAGAAAGCACTGCGTCAGGCTGCTTCATAACATGGATGTACTGGAAATCGTAGGTACAGGAGGAGATGAAGCTTATACCTTTAATATTTCGACCACTTCGGCCCTTGTGGTATCCGCCGCAGGCATTCCCGTAGCAAAGCACGGCAACCGCAGTGTTTCCAGTAAATGCGGTGCAGCGGATGTGCTGGAGGCCCTGGGAGTAAATATTATGATAAGTCCTGCCCAAAGTGCGGAAATTCTATCTGAAATCGGTATCTGCTTTATGTTTGCCCAGACTTATCATACGGCAATGAAGTATGTGGCACCTGTCAGAAGAGAGCTGGGAATAAGGACTATTTTTAACATCCTCGGACCCCTTTCCAATCCGGCCGGTGCGAATATGCAGCTATTGGGAGTATTTGATGAAAGCCTTGTCATGCCACTTGCCCAGGTATTAAATAAGCTTGGTGTAAAGCGGGCAATGGTAGTCCATGGAAGGGACGGGATAGATGAAATTTCCCTGAGCGCAGAGACTTATTGCTGTGAGATAAGGGATGGAGAACTAACCACCTACGTACTGGAGCCGGAGCAATTTGGATTAAAAAGATGTAAAAAAGAAGACCTTATAGGCGGCGGCCCTCAGGAAAACGCTGAAATTACCAGGGCAATTCTAAGAGGCGACAGGGGACCTAAAAGAGATGCGGTTTTATTAAATGCAGCTGCCTGTATTTATTTGGTTAAGGACAAAATGACCTTTCGGGAAGCTGTTAAAATTGCTGAAGAAACCATAGACAGCCAAAAAGCACTGGAACAGCTGGAGGCCTTTATAAAGCTTTCCAATGAGTAAGCAGAAAGGAAGTAAAGCCATATGATCCTTGATACCATAGTGGAAGCCGCAAAGAAGCGGATTGAGAAGGATAAGAAGGACATTCCGCCGGAGCTTATGAAGGAGCAGGCACTTAAGCTACCTGCCAGCCGTGAGTTTCCTTTTGAGAAGGCCCTTGGAAAAGACGGAATTCATTTTATCTGCGAGGTTAAGAAGGCTTCTCCTTCAAAGGGAATTATTGCGGAAGATTTTCCTTATCTTACTATTGCAAAGGAATATGAGGAAGCCGGAGCAAGCTGTATATCCGTGTTAACGGAGCCGGACTTCTTTTTAGGAAAGGATGCTTATCTGTCGGAAATCAGAAAGGAAGTATCCATTCCCATCCTTCGGAAGGATTTTACCATAGATCCCTATCAGATTTATCAGGCCAAGACCCTGGGGGCGGACGCCGTTCTCTTAATATGCTCCCTGTTGGGAGAGGAAGATTTAAAAGCATACCTGCAGCTTTGCAATGAGCTGGGTTTATCTGCTCTGGTAGAGACACATGACGAAGCAGAGGTGGAAAGGGCAGTAAAAGCTGGAGCCCGTATTATTGGAGTGAACAACCGGAATTTAAAAACCTTTGAGGTGGATATCAGAACCAGCGGCCGTTTAAGAAGGCTGGTCCCGGAAAGCATCCTCTTTGTTGCTGAAAGCGGTATAAAAACAGCAGAAGATATCCGGGTACTGAAGGAAGATAAGGTAAATGGTGTATTAATCGGTGAGACGCTGATGAGGAGCAGGGATAAGAAAAAGCTGTTAGCAGAGTTAAGAGGTGATGGCGGTAATGGCAAAGGTTAAAATCTGCGGATTAAGAAGAGAAGAGGATATCCTGATAGTAAACCGGTATCTGCCTGATTATATTGGCTTTGTTTTTGCAGAAAGTAAAAGGAAGGTTAAAAAGGAAGAAGCCCGCAGTCTTAAGGCTGGGCTGGATAAAAGCATAAAAGCAGCCGGCGTATTTGTCAATGCACCTGTTATGGATATTGCGGAACTATGCAGGGAGAATATTATCGATGTGGTACAGCTTCATGGTGATGAGGAGGAAGGGTATATAAGAGAATTAAAGAAAAATATTTCCCAGCCTGTTATTAAAGCTGTCAGACCTAGAGTAAAAGAAGATATTCAACAAGGGCTGGCATTCTCTTCCGATTATCTGCTCCTTGACACTTATTTTGAAGGACAATTCGGAGGAACCGGAAAGCTTTTTGACTGGAGCATGATTCCTCAAAATGCGGGAAACTTTTTTCTGGCAGGAGGACTTAACAGCGGTAATGTAAAGGAAGCAATTCTTACCTGCCACCCGTTTTGCGTGGATATAAGCAGCGGAGTTGAAACCGGCGGCTTTAAGGATGAAGGCAAGGTAAAGGCCTTTATTGAAGCGGTAAGACTGGCAGAGAGTGGTTAGCCATCAAGCTTTATATGGGATGCCGGTTAAAATAGAGGCTTTATAATTCTTATATGAACAGTATTTTTGTGGCAATATTTTTATGGTAGTGTATCTGAACACCGGTGTACATGAGTACCAGTGTACTAGCGATATAGTAATGACATGGGGTAAGATTGTATGGTAATTAGGTTGGAAGAAAATATGATAAAGAAAGGATGCCATACCTGATTTTTTACTATTTCATTTATGGCGCAATGGATAAGAAAAATGAAAAAAGGCAGATTTTTGGAGTATGGTGGCCAATACGTGCCGGAAACCTTAATGAATGCGGTGAACGAGCTGGAAGCGGCCTATGAGCATTATAAGAAGGATCCCGATTTTGTTGCGGAGCTTGAAGGCTTATACAAGGATTACGCAGGAAGGCCTTCCCTGTTATATTATGCAGAAAAAATGACCAGGGATTTGGGCGGAGCAAAGATTTATTTAAAAAGAGAGGACTTAAACCATACCGGTTCCCATAAGATTAACAATGTTCTGGGACAGGTGCTCTTAGCAAAAAAGATGGGTAAAAAAAGAGTAATTGCCGAAACCGGAGCCGGACAGCATGGGGTGGCAACCGCTACGGCAGCTGCTTTAATGGGAATGGAATGTGAAATCTTTATGGGAAAAGAAGATACGGACCGGCAGGTATTAAATGTTTACCGCATGGAGCTTTTGGGAGCAAAAGTCCATCCGGTAGTAAGCGGCACTCAGACCTTAAAGGATGCCGTGAATGAAACCATGCGGGAGTGGACAAAAAGGGTGGAAGATACCCATTATGTTCTGGGCTCTGTCATGGGGCCCCATCCTTTTCCCACCATTGTGAGGGATTTTCAGAAAATTATCGGGAAAGAGATAAAAGAACAGCTGATGGAAAAAGAAGGAAGGCTTCCGGATGCGGTAATAGCCTGTGTTGGCGGAGGAAGCAATGCCATGGGAGCCTTTTATGAATTTCTGGAGGACTCAGAGGTACAGCTTATCGGCTGTGAAGCAGCCGGGCTTGGAGTGGATAATCCCAAGAATGCCGCAACCATAGCAAATGGAACGGAAGGAATCTTTCATGGCATGAAATCTTTATTCTGCCAGGATGAATACGGTCAGATTGCACCGGTATATTCCATTTCCGCAGGACTGGACTATCCCGGAATCGGACCGGAGCATGCCATGCTTTATAAGACAGGCCGGGCTTCTTATGTTCCGATTACAGACGAAGAAGCGGTAAGTGCCTTTGAATACCTCTCCAAAACAGAAGGCATCATACCGGCTATTGAGAGCGCCCATGCAGTAGCTTACGCAAGAAAGCTGGCTCCGGAAATGGAGAAGGACAGGATTATTGTAATTAACATATCCGGCCGCGGTGATAAGGATGTGGCTGCCATTGCAAGATATAGGGGGATTACTATATATGAGTAGAATAAAGAATGCTTTTGAGAATGGAAAAGCTTTTATAAGCTTTGTAACGGGAGGAGACCCGGATTTAAACACGACGAAAGAGCTTATCCTGGCAATGGAAGAAGCGGGAGCTGATTTGATTGAAATCGGCATTCCTTTTTCCGACCCCATTGCAGAAGGTGCCGTCATTCAAGAGGCTAATGAACGGGCTTTGACTGCCGGCTGCACAACGGATAAGCTATTTGATTCCATTAAGGAAGTGAGGGAAAAGGTAACGGTACCCCTGGTGTTCCTAACTTATATCAATCCTATTTATACCTATGGCAAAGCACGTTTTTTTAAGAGATGCGTAGAGTGCGGAATTGACGGCATTATTGTCCCGGACCTTCCCTTTGAAGAAAAAGGAGAGCTTGAAGAAGAATGCAAGGAGTACCAGGTGGATTTAATATCCTTGATCGCACCAACCTCAAAGGACAGGGTGCGCATGATTGCCAGTCAGGCAGAAGGTTTTATCTACTGTGTTTCTTCTCTTGGTGTCACCGGCGTACGGACAGAGATTAAGACGGATATTGCAGCTATGATATCCATGGTCCGTGAAGTTACCGATACCCCCTGTGCCATAGGCTTTGGCATTTCCACACCGGAGCAGGCAAAGGAGTTTGCCGGGGCAGCGGACGGAGCAATCGTTGGCAGTGCTATCGTAAAGCTGGTAACCCAATATGGGAAAGAAAGCATCGGACCCGTTGCAGAGTACGTAAAAGAAATGAAGGCTGCTGTCAGGGAAGCTTAATATTTTGTATAGAACATATTAATTAAGAATAAGCGAAAGAGGGCTCAATGCCCTCTGTGCTTATTCTTTCTTTTTTGCTGATGTAACAGAAACTGACGTTTTTCTTCCTCTTCCTTTTGAAGCCGGGAATGGCTTTTACGTACAGTCTTGTTTTGTTCTTGCTGAAGCTTTAAAGCCTGCTTTGCTTTTGAAGAAAATCCGCTTTCCTGAAGCTGCTTGTTAATGCTTCGCTTAAGGCGTTTGGGATTGACCTGCTTTTCCTGCTGCTTTTTTGCTTCAATGGAGGGGCTGAACCGAAAATTACTGTGATTTTTAAGCAGAAATGCATATACCTCATAATCTTTAGGTTCCGCACCAAAGATTATCCTGCTGACCTCATATTTACCATCCGTTTCACGTTCGTAAATCCCAAGCCAGAAGGGGTCCTCAAATAAAACAGTAAGTTTTGATAAAACCTTGCTCCCATTGCATTCCGCGGGCACGCCTGCGGTTCTGCCATGAATAAGGGAGTGCGGAAGTGCTATTCCTTCACACCTATCCATCCTAATTCCTCCTATTGTCTGATTCGCAAAGAACGGACAACCAAGGAGGCAGGTTACTGACAGCTTTCGCCGCGCCCGGACTACCGACCGGGACTGTGTTTTTATCCTTGCACCTCTATTTTAGAAAATTTCTATAAAATGTCAAGCAGAAAATTGGAGTTTTAAAATTAAGGAAATGTGATGAAGTTACGGTTACATTTTTCATCCTGGATATACTGATAGAAGAAGAGTTACTGTGAGACAAGGAGGAAAAAGGGGGTGACTTTAAAAGTCAGCCCCTTTCACTGATGGCATCCTTATAAAAAGGATTCATTACATGAAAGCCAAGAAAATTAGCTGCCAGCATGCCGCTGCGCAAAGCTCCCTGCATCCATCCATGCTTAGATGAAGTATGCTCTCCGGCAAAAAATACATGGTTATTGTACTCCGGCAAGAGCATTTCATAGCCGAAATTAAGAAGCTGCCCGGGTAAATCAGTGCTAAAGGCTCCTTTGGCATAGGGCTCCTGATTCCAATTTATCGTTTTATGTTCGGAAACTAATTTATCCAGGTATCCATTTGAGAGACCATGAACCTCCTCTACATTCCTTTTAATATAGGGAAAGCATTGCTTCTCCGGAAAGGCCCCCACCCTGACTGCATCCAGGCCAATATTATAAGCGGCAGTAATCACCCCTGGCCCATGGGGAGAACAGCTTGCCTCGTCCATGCAGTAAAGATGGTCCGTCGGGTAGAAAATAGATCTTATAGGCAGGTCCGTGGCCGAAAAGCCCCCATTTATTCTGCCGTAATCGGCATTTTCTTCCCAAAACCTGTCTTTGCACAGGAAGGCGGATTTTAAGGCATTGGAATAATTAAGCTCCCGGATAGCCTGCATTTTCTGGTTACAAAAGAAAGGCTTGATGTCAACAGTACGCAGCAAAGAAAAAGGAAGAGCGCATATAACATAATCAAATTCCTCTGTTTGATCCTTTGATACCCTGGTATCATACTGAAGCATAACGGAGTCATTTTCTTTTTGGTAGATACCGGTTACATAATGCCCCAATTTTATTCTGCAATTTCCTAGTAAGTCTGAATTTTGACTGTATTCTTCCGGAGCAGGACATGTCAGAGAATCATAAAAGGCATAAGGAAGATACTCCATCCCGCCGGAAATCCGGTAAATATTAGTGTAATCCATAGAATATTCTTCATTTAAAGTCTCAAAATAATTGCTGGAAAGAGAATCACCGGTCAAAGAATTAACACTGGCAAGGAGCGTAATAGCTGACTGGCTAAAGCCCAGTTCCTGCCATATCTGGCGGATACTCTGGTTTATATATGGACAAAGCTCAGGGGAATACGCCGGCAGAATCTGCAGAAGCTCTTTTCGTATATCCGGAGAAAGTTCTTTCAGTATATATGTAAAGGCATAGTCATTGAGTATATTCCAGGGAGTATTTCTTTCAGCCTCTGTTAAATCATACAGAGGATAAAGATATTCCATAATATTGGAACCTTCAGCATCCCGGCGTATTCTGGTATTGTGGGAATAGATAAAGGTATTTGAGTTCTCTGCAGAGGAAGGAACGGTTATCAAATGAAATAAATTTATATAATGCCATGTTGTCCCATGGGATACCGGTATCCGCAAGGGGCCAAGTTCCCCGTAATTTTTTCTGCTCTTGTCAAAATAGTGTGTATAGACCCTTCCACCAACCCGTTCTTCATTAGCTTCAAGTATTGTAATATCCGCACCGGTTTTTCTCAGCTCAAAAGCTGCCGACATACCGGCAAGACCGGCACCAATAATGCCGATTTTTAAATCTTTAAGATCGCCGGGCTGGACGTAAGAGGTGATATCCGGGGGAGGATTCAGCAATTCAATAATATTTGCAAGGTCCTCTGTCCTGCCTGCATTGGTTAAAGCATCTGCTAACATTTGATATCTTTGGTTATCTGTCGGATTTATAGTGGGACTTGTCTGAGTATTTGCCATAGAATAAACCTGCTTTTTCTTTACTGTAATGTATTTCATAAGGAAAGGAATTATTCTTATAGATTATTCTATTTATGGGTTTTAATAAAGATTGCATTGCTTTTGATGTCTGTTCCGGCTTAAGCAGAGAAAGAATGATTCTGTTTTCTGTTTCATAAAGATAGTTTTGCTTTTTATGCTGCTCCTTAGGAACCTAACAGGAAAATCCCATACAGGGAATGAATTTAAAATATGGAAAGAAGTGAATTTTAAATTTTTGAAAAGGAATTGTAATCACATTCTTTCTATTGTATAATTTACTTAAATGTTTTGAAATAATTATACATAAAGGAAGGCTGCAATAAGATGGAACTGCTACAGGAAAGAATCAGAAAAGACGGTGTTATTAAAAGTGGGAATGTATTAAAGGTGGACAGCTTCCTGAACCACCAGATGGATATAGAGTTAATTAATGAAATAGGTAAGGAATTCAAGCGGATTTTCGCAGAATGTCCCATTAATAAAATACTTACCATAGAGGCTTCCGGTATCGGTATCGCCTGTCTTACAGCCCAATATTTCAATGTCCCTGTTGTATTCGCCAAAAAAGCTCAAAGTATAAATATTGACGGAGCTGTATATTCTGCCAAAATCGAATCCTTCACCCATAAAAAAACCTATGATGTTATCGTTTCAAAAAAATTTATAAGTCCCGAAGACAGAATCCTTATCATTGATGACTTCTTGGCAAATGGCTGCGCTCTGGCAGGGCTGATCGATATTGTTAAAAGTGCCGGTGCGTCGGTTGAAGGCATCGGAATCGTAATAGAAAAAGGCTTCCAGAACGGCGGAGAGATGATTCGTAATATGGGCATCAGGCTTGAATCCCTGGCTATTGTTGAAAGCATGAATGCAGAAAACAGTACCATTGAATTTCGTAAATAGAATTTAACACAGGAAAATCCGCTTATACACAGGGCGGATTTTTTGCGCTGTTTTAGTACTGGAATTATTATTTTTATTAAAATATTTTTTTCAACTGTATGCCCGGTAATATCAAATCGAAGATTGGATATTCGCAAAAGGAGTTACGTTGAAAAAAATAATAGCTGTTTTTCTACTACAGATTAATGAATATACAATGAAATTTGGAAACTTAGGAAGGAGGCTAAAATGAAGCATATATTCACCTATATTAAACCCTATGGTCTTCGTATGTTATTCGGGTTTTTGATAAAGGTTCTGGGCACCTTTATGGATCTGGGGCTGCCGTGGGTATTGGCTTATATTATTGATGAAGTAATTCCATTAAAAGAAATCAAATACATACTTCTTTGGGGCGTGCTGATGCTTCTGCTGTCCATAGGTGCCAGAGAATTCAATATTACGGCCAACCGGATGGCTTCCAGAGTAGCGGGGGATACCGTAAAAAGACTCCGCCATGATTTGTTCCAGAAAATAGAACAGCTTTCCGGAGCTCAGGTGGATTATTTCTCCATCCCGTCCCTGGTTTCCAGAATGACCTCCGATACCTACAATATTCATCAAATGGTAGGTATGATGCAGCGCCTTGGCGTAAGAGCCCCCATAATCCTGGTAGGAGGTATGATACTTACCTTTACCCTGGAACCGGTCCTTACCCTGGTATTGGTAGGAATCCTGCCGTTACTTGCCATTACCGTGTATGTGGTCTCCAAAAAGGGGATACCCCTGTATTCCAAAAGCCAGGCATCTGCCGACAAAATGATTCGCATTGTCCGGGAAAATGTAAACGGTATCCGGGTCATCAAGGCATTGTCCAAATCAGAGCATGAGAAGCAGCGTTTTCAGAATTCAAATGAAGAGGTAGTCGCCAATGAGTTAAAGGCAGGAGCTACTATGGCTGTGATTAACCCGATTATGAACCTTCTGTTAAATGGCGGACTTACACTGGTGGTTATAATAGGAGCTTACCGGGTCAACAGCGGGGCATCGGAAGTAGGTAAAATTGTCGCATTCCTTTCCTACTTTACAATGATATTAAATGCGATGCTCATGATAACCAGAATCTTCGTAACCATTTCTAAGGCAAATGCCTCAGCAAACCGAATATTTGAAGTGTTGTATATGGAGGAAGATTTAAAGGTATGCGAGGGCCTGGCAGAAGAAAAAGGCTCTGACAATCATATCTCTTTTCATAATGTTACCTTTTCCTATCCGCAAAGAAAGGAAGAAGAGGGAGAGAAAGACGAGTCTACAAATGTAGAAAATATAGATTTTCAGATAAAAGAAGGAGAATCATTAGGAATTATAGGCGCGACCGGTTCCGGAAAGACAACCTTATTAAATCTGCTTTTACGGTTTTACGATATTGAGGAAGGCGAAATCTATATTGGCGGAAAGAATGTAAAGAGCTATACCTTAGAGGAGCTTAGGCAGAAGTTTGGAGTGGTATTCCAGAATGATATGATATTTGCTGATACGATAGCTGGAAATATTG
This sequence comes from Bacillota bacterium, assembly GCA_023410275.1. Lineage (GTDB taxonomy): Bacteria > Bacillota > Clostridia > Lachnospirales > Lachnospiraceae > Anaerocolumna. The sequence continues at coordinate 73,732 of JAEYPZ010000177.1, read as the reverse complement.
ATTTCAACCGTAATCTTACAAAGGAAAGAATAAGGGAAGCGGCAGAAGATGCCCAGGCAGCGGAATTTATTAAACAGCTTGAGCCGGACATGGAAAAAGACAGCTATGAATATGCGGCAGCGGTAAAGGGAGCGAACCTAAGCGGCGGACAGAAGCAAAGGCTTCTAATTGCCAGGGCACTGGCAGCCAATCCCGAGATACTGATACTGGATGATTCCTCCAGTGCTTTAGACTATAAAACGGATGCCTGTCTGCGGACAGCGTTAAGAACACATTATCAGAACACGACTACCATTATGATAGCGCAAAGAATTAGCTCCATTATGAATATGGACCATATTCTGGTCATGGAAGAAGGAAAGATGATTGGTTATGGAAAACACGAAGAGCTCTTAAGAGACTGTCCCGTTTATTATGAGATTTACCAGTCACAGATGGGGGATTAATTTTAAATTACAATGCACTTATAAAATTTCTATTCAAGCAGTATTACAAGCGAGCATGCAATTGCGTAGGGATTAGTTTTTAAAATTACAATGCCTCTTTAAAATTCTATTTAAGCAGTATTACAAGCGAGCATGCAATATGCGTGTGGATTAGTTTTATAATTGCAACGTTTTTAAAATTTCAATTTAAGCAGTTACAACAAGTTTGCAATATGCGAGTGGAGTAATTATAAAAATGCAATACAATTTTTATGATTACTATTTAAGCAGTATCAAACAAGCTTATATATATATGTGGTTAGTTTGAAAAATGCAAATCATTTTCCAAGTTTCTATTTAAAAGGTATCGCAAGCCTTCTTGCGATACGCATAAGAATTAATAGGAACTGAAAGGAGGATAGTTTAGTGAAAAGTCCGATACAAAAAGAAACAGAACCTAAGAAACAGGAAAAAAGACAGAAAGAAAAACCCAGAGATGCCAAAGCTGTGGTAAAACGTCTCAGCCGGTACCTTATTGAAGAAAAATGGAAAATAAGCCTGGCCTTACTGCTTACGGTTGTAGGAAACATACTGGCATTGATAGGGCCTATGCTTTCAGGATATGCAATTGATGCAATAGAGCCCGGCAAGGGGAAAGTATTATTCGAAAAGGTTTTCTACTATGGTAGTCTTATGATGGTGCTATATGTATTCTCGTCGCTTTTTTCCTATCTGCTGAGTATTTTAATGCTGCACATCAGCCAGAAGGTTACAAAAAGGATGCGAGATGATGTCTTTAAAAAGCTAACGGAGCTGCCGGTCAACTTTTATGATACAAAGCAGGCTGGTGATATTATAAGCCGTATATCTTATGATATAGATGTCATCAGCACCTCTCTGTCTACAGATGTAGTGCAAATAATGGCCAGTATAATAACGGTTATCGGCTCCCTTATAATGATGATGATGATTTCGCCGGTATTGGTTCTTGTCATGCTTGTGACCATTCCCCTTTCCATTCTGTACACCCGCTATATGTCAGGAAAAGTGCGGCCTTTGTATGCGGTAAGGTCTGAGAAACTGGGAAGCTTGAACGGCTTTGTAGAGGAAATGGTCTCAGGACAAAAAACCATCAGGGCATATGCCAGAGAAGAGGTTATTCAGGATAAATTTAATACGATTAATGATGAAGCCGTTGAAGCTTATTTTAACGCAGACTACTATAGTAGTATTGTCGGACCAACAGTTAATTTTATCAATAACCTGTCTTTATCCCTGGTGACGGTATTCGGAGCGGTGCTCTATTTACTGGGAAAGTTAAGCCTTGGAAGCATTTCTTCCTTTATCCTGTATTCCAGAAAATTTTCCGGACCGATTAATGAAGCCGCCAATATTGTCAGTGAACTTCAATCAGCAGCGGCAGCGGCAGAACGTGTATTCAAAATACTGGATGAAGAATCAGAAAAAGCAGATTTTGAGAAGGCTGAGGATTTATCTGTTAAAAATGGAAGGGTGATACTTAAGAATGTTACCTTTGGTTACCTGAAGGATAGAATCATATTGGAAAATTTCAATATGGAAGCAAAGGAAGGGAATCTGATTGCCATCGTAGGACCTACGGGAGCGGGAAAAACAACAATAATCAATCTGTTGATGCGGTTTTATGACATTGACAGCGGCAATATTACAATTGATGGACAGAATATTGGTGAAGTCACCAGAAAGAGCCTTCGAAATGCCTACTCCATGGTATTACAGGATACCTGGGTTTTCTATGGAACGATTTTTGAGAATATTGCCTATGGTAAAGAAAAAGCTACGATGGAAGAAGTGGTAGCGGCAGCAAAAGCAGCCAGAATTCATTCTTATATAAAGAAGCTGCCTAACGGATACAACACTATTTTAAACGAGGACGGCATCAATATGTCAAAGGGGCAAAAGCAGCTCCTGACCATAGCAAGAGCAATGCTAATGGATTCCAAGATTCTTATTCTGGATGAGGCCACTTCAAATGTTGATACCCGGACGGAAATTCAGATACAGGCTGCCATGCGAAAGCTGATGGAGGATAAGACCTGCTTTGTAATTGCCCACCGGCTTTCCACAATCAAAAATGCTGACCTCATTCTGGTGGTGAATAACGGAAATGTTGTTGAACAGGGAAGGCACAAAGAACTTATGGATAAGAAGGGCTTTTACTATCAGATGTATTCGTCCCAATTTTTATAATAACTTGTATAAATGTTTCTATAATAAAGAAAATTTCTTATAAGCTCGAGAAAGATTTAAAATAAGTTTAAATTAGGACTTGCCAATAAACACATTTCCTAGTAAAATATATTAGGTTGCCATAAACAATGGACAAAATGTGTGAAGGCACAGCAGTAAGGTCTGATAAAAAAAATGCGTTGCATTTTTAATCTTTCTATTTAAGCAGTAACCTAAGCAAGCTTGTGATATGCCTGGGAATAGTGTGAAAATTAAAAAGCAATTTTCACAGGCACAATCTTACTGCGCATTGGGAAAGCATGGCGGTTAGTGCTATATGTAGATTTATTATTACATTTTATTTAGACGGTACACAGGCTTTCTTGTGACCTGCATGGGTATTTATATGAAAAATATTAAAGAACATATCAGGCTTGGGCAATTTAAACCGGTATATCTCTTATATGGCTCAGAGAGTTATTTAAAAAGACTGTATAAGGATAAATTACGGACAGCAATTCTTTCAGATGGCAATGACATGAACTATTCCTATTTTGAAGGAAAGGGAGTGGATACCTTAAAGGTAAAAGAAGCAGCTGAGACCCTTCCCTTTTTTAGCGAGAAACGTATTATTGTAATTGAGAACAGCGGACTGTTTAAGAGCCAAAGTGATTTGGCTGATTATATCAGGGAAATGCCGGAAACCACTCATATTGTTTTTGTGGAATCAGAGGTAGATAAGAGGAACCGGCTTTATAAAGCTGTGAAAGACCTTGGAACGATATCGGAAATGAACAGCATGGACGAGGCCAATCTCAAGCTGTGGGTTGCCACTCTTTTAAAACAGGAGCAAAAGAGGATAACAGAAGAAAGTATTCTCTACCTCCTTGGTAAGACCGGAACAGACATGGATAATATCGGCAATGAAGTAGAAAAACTGGTATGCTATACCGGTGACAGAGAAATTATAACCAGCCAGGATATAGAAGAAGTATGTACTTCTCAGATATCCGGTAAGATATTTATCATGGTTGAAGCAATCGGAAACAGAAGACAGAAACAGGCTTTGGATTTGTATTATGATTTACTGGCATTAAAGGAAAAACCAATGTCCATCATGTTCTTGATTTCCAGGCAGTTTAATATACTCCTTCAAGTAAAGAATTTGATTTCCTTGGGTTTTAACAATAATGCTATCAGTGATAAAACAGGATTGATGCCATTTACCATCGGAAAGTATGTCAGCCAGAGTAAGAACTTTACGGAAAAAATCCTGAAAGAAGCACTTACCTATTGCATAGACATGGAAGAACAGGTGAAAACAGGAAGGATGCAGGACAGTATTGCCGTAGAGCTGATTATAGTAAAGTTTAGTGCAGCTTAAGCTATCCTTTTGTTATAAGAGTTTTAAGATGAATTGATTTAACCGCTATATTATATCATTTCTTCTGCCGTTATTTGATAGCTATTCCCGGCGAAGAATGATTATTATATATTTGGAGATGTATCGAAGAGGCCGTAACGAGCTTGACTCGAAATCAAGTTGTCCGCAAGGGCACGTGGGTTCGAATCCCACCGTCTCCGCTAAAAACCCTTAGTGTTTACTGAGGGTTTTTTTATGTGTTGCATTTCATGTTGCATACATGGCAAAATATTACATGTACCAACGGAGTACGGAGTGAAAAATTTAATAATAACTAATGGGAATTTCATGGGTAGCGGTTTTACACCTGGGAACAAGAATGAGCGCCCAGATCAAGGATGAGAAGGAGCAGAGAATTCTGATCATTCCATCACTCAAATGCAGTTCCGAAAGGTCTGTGTTATTCCTGTTTAACTATACATTATATAAACAAGACGAAATTTACATGCACTTATTATACCATGGTAATACCAGAAATCGTAGCGCCGACACAAATGTGGCGGCTAGAAGGACTTTAGGCATCCGGTAAAACACTTCTTTTTAGGCTCACATAGGAAACTCCGATATAGATGGCAAACACTGCAAAAAATATGCCCAGCGTCGCGCCGACAATCAGAAAAATCTGAGCGATACCCTGAAACACGCCAGGATCAAAAGCTAAGCAGAGAAAAAATATGAAGATACTGCTGATTGCTACAGCAGGAAATATGGGCAGTACATAATAAGCCGCAAGCTGCCTGCGAAGTGCACTGCTCAAATACTTTCTTTCAGCCCCCAGCATGTGCAGAGTAGCATATTGGTTCTGATAGCTTTTCATTTCGCTGAGGATCTGAATCGCCAGAACGGTCGCAGAGACGATCAGCAGCACCAGTGCCACATAGAACAGAGGAAAGACGATAACCGCGTATAACGATGCGTTCTGCTCTTTGACAACTTCCTTGGAGTAAATCATATCATAACCGGCATCGCGGTCGTTTTCATGCCGGTCCATGCGTATCGTGTCCAAAGCCTCATATTCCGTCATGTTGACAGGAGCATCGGTCATTGCCGCATAGGCGCTGTGAGAAACCGGCAGGGCTTTTGCAATTTCATCAGGAACAACAAGAATAAATCCGCTGCCGTTTCCGTTCCAGTTCTGCTGGGTAAAGGTTTCGTGATACACCGCACCCTTGACCAGCGTTTTATCGCTAATCTGTACAGCCTCGTCATACTGTTCTAAAGGCTTTGCAAGATAATCCAGACATTGGATGATGTATTCTCCCTCGGGCAGCGTAACTTTTTGATATCCAAGCATATCCCTGAGCCTGGTGTAGTCTGAAAATGCCATTACGGTATCGTAATCATAGGCACGGAAGTTATCCCGGTAAGGATCGACATAACGGGTTACAGAGTCGCTATCCAGCTTATAAATATTGTATTGCCATTCGCTTTTCACCTCAATGTTCTCATCAATATAGTTTCTATAATCGAAAAATTCCGCTGCTTCTTCTGAGCCTATATAGATGCTGTGAGCGGTTTCAAACTCCATATTTCTCATGAATAGATGGTTGAAGGACAAGCCGGTCCCTACTGCAACCAGCGTCGCGGTCAGCAAGATGGATATAACCGACAGCGTAATTCCCATACTGCCGACCTTGGATGCAAGAGAGCGAAAGACATAAAGGGTATTACCACCGTACTTCTTCCTCTCATGCTTTTCAAAATAGGCGGGTATTCCGGAGGAAAAGCTGATGTAAAAGGTAAACAGGAAAAACATGATGGCGAAGGCACCAATCAGGCTAAGCGTTGCGTCATAGGTGATCAGCAGGCCGGTTCCGGCAATTCCGCTGAGGATGGAGATGCTAAATAGCTTCCTGCGTTTTTTGCTGTCGGCGGCAAGCTCCTTTTCGTTGTATTGATTCATATAAATCAAGTCACAGATTTTAGATTTCCTGATTTTTCTCCGGTTCAAAAAAAGTGCCACTATGAAGATCACCTCGAAATAAGCAAAGGTGAGCAGTATTGCCGGTGGGGAAAAATTATAATTGAAGTGGTACCGTATTCCGTACATGCACAACAGGACCGCCCGAAGCCCCTGATACAGAAAATTTCCGGTGAGCAGGCCGATGAGCAGTGCCACGGCCCCGATGAGCAGGTTCTCCAGAAAAAACATACTGACAATTTTTTTTCGTTCGATGCCAAGCAAAAGGTAAGTGCCGAATTCCCGGCTGCGGCGCGTCATCATAAAACGCATGGTATAGTAGACAAGCCAGCCAATGATACATACAACCACGAAGCTGGCAATACCGATCATTAGCGGCAGGGTATCCAGAAGTTTGGAGAGGCTTCTGATTTCCTGCGAAAAAACAAGAGCGTTAAAGGCAAAGATCAGCGTGGCGGCTATGACAATCGTGATAAAGTAAATGAGATAGTCCTTCATCTGCCGGGCGGCATTGCGCAGAGAGAGTTTAGTGAGCATCGCCTGTTTCACCTCCCAGAACTGAGAGCACATCCAGAATTTCGTGATAAAATTCCCTGCGCGGCTTATCGCCCCGATACAGCTCATTAAAAAGCCGTCCATCCTTCAAAAAAAGAATGCGGTGGGCATAGCTGGCGCTGAACGCGTCATGGGTTACCATCAGAATGGTGGCACCGTTTTCCCGGTTGATTTTCCCCATCAGCTCCAGCAAGTTTTTGGAGGATTTCGAGTCCAGCGCTCCCGTGGGTTCGTCGGCCAGAATCAGGCTTTGACCGAACACCATGGCGCGGGCACAGGCGCAGCGCTGCTTCTGTCCTCCCGACACCTGATATGGGAACTTGGAAAGAATATCGTCGATTCCAAGCTGCTTTGCAACGCTTCCCACCTTTTCCTTCACCTGTTCTGGCGGATATTCGTTTATCGTCAGAGTGATGGCGATATTTTCTTCAATTGTCAAAGTATCCAGAAGATTGAAATCCTGAAAGACAAAACCAAGCTTTTCCCGGCGGAATCTCGACAGTTTTTCTTCCGGAATTTCGGAGATGTTTTCACTGTTCAGATATACATTTCCCGCGCTTACTGAATCAATCGTGGAGATGCAGTTGAGCAGCGTGGTCTTTCCTGAGCCGGACGCCCCCATAATAGCAATGAATTCCCTGTCTTCCACGTCAAAGCTAATCCGGTCCAGCGCTTTTGTTACATTATTTTTACTGCCGTAATATTTTTCAATCTGTGAAACTTTCAGCATAATTTACTCACTCCTTTTTCCATTATGATAATACAGAAAAAGTTTTTGATGTAGCGATATTTCTTTCCGCTATCTTTCATTTTCGTAAGATAACGGCCGGGGAAAGCAGATGGAAATCGCCGAATATTCATTTTCTCTTGAATCAGCCTCCAGATATAAACCCAGGGCTTCAGCAAGCTTCCGGCAAAGATACAACCCCATGCCTGTGGAGCCGCCCAGAGTGCGGCCGTTGCTGCCTGTGAAGCCCTTGTCGAAGATACGCCGCAGCTCCGATGCGGGAATACCGATACCGTTGTCTTTGACCATCAGTCTTGTTTTTCCGTCGGATTCTTCCGCGCAGATAAGGATTACCGGCGAAGCGCTTCTGTATTTGACGGCGTTTGATAAAAGCTGTCCCAGTATAAATTCCACCCATTTGCCGTCGGTATAAACGGAATTGTCCAGGTTTTCAGTTTCGACCCTCACATTGTTCTGCGTCAATAAAAAGCGATACTTTGACAGCGCCCTCTTAACGGTTTCCGCAAGAGAAGTCTCCCGTATAATAAAATCCTTCTCTACGCAATCAAGTCTGGCATAGTAAAGCGTGCGTTCCACATGACCTTCGATAAGTGCGAGCTGGGAGCGGATTTTCCGGCTGGTTTCAGATTTATTGTTTTCGCAGATAAGTTCAACCGCCGTAATTGGAACCTTGATTTCATGCACCCAGTTTTCGATGTATTCCCGGTAATCCCGCTGTTTTTCCTCTGCGTCGGACACAGCTTCGATCATGGACTTTCCAGCACGCCTGAAAAGCCCGAAAATTTTGCGTCCGGCATAGTCTTTGGGCTTGGGAGAGCATTCCATAAAAAGATATTTTTGCTCCAGACCGTCCATAATGGCCTCCAACTCCAATATCTGATTTCTTTGCTTATAATAATCAGCAGCAGTCAGTATGCAAAGTCCGATTACCCATACAATAAGGATAATGGCAACAACCCCCGTACCGGTTCCCGTCAGGAGCAGGAAAGCGGAGAGCACCAGCATGCAAAACAAATGCAGCAGCAGGGATATAACCCGGTCGTACAGAAATTCCCAGATTCTCATATCTTATACCCCAATCCACGCTTTGTCTTGATATAATCCGGCAGCCCGATATCGTTCAGCTTGCCGCGCAGGCGCGTGACATTGACGCTGAGTGTATTGTCGTCAATATAGACCTGATTGTTCCACAGATATTCGATCAAGTCGGGACGAGAAACAATCTTGCCGGGTGTTTTCATCAGACAGGACAGAATTTTCGCCTCGTTTTTCGTTATATCCGCACACCATCTGTCGTGTTCAATCTCCCCCTTGGACAAGGAAAGGGTCAGCCCATTCGCTGACAAGGTACCTTGTCCAATCTGGCCGCTCCTGCGAAGGAGCACTTGGATACGGGCCAGCAGGATCGGCAGGTCATAGGGTTTGGAAATGAAATCGTCGCCGCCGAGGCTCAGCGCCCTTAGCTCGTCCATGGAGGTATTCCTGCTGGTGACAAAGATAACCGGGACCTGAGAGGTTTTCCGAAGTTCCATGCAAATACGGTAGCCATCCTGTCCCGGCAGTCCGACATCCAGCAAAATAAGATCAGGCATGGTTCTTCGAATCTGGGCCTCTGTATCTTCAAACTCTTCAATGACTGCCGTATCGTATCCTGCGTTTTGTAATAGAATGGCAAGCTCATCGCTTATGCTCTTTTCGTCCTCTACAATCAGTATTTTAGCCAAATTTTCACCGCCCTTTCCGTTCTGCTACCAATTATATCATTCCAATACAAATTTTTCTATCCCTATCTGCCGTTACATATGTTCCCTAAGTGTTTGCTCAAACCATCTCAAAGAGGAGGCGTACGATGCAAAATTAGCAGAAAAGAAGAAAGTAAAAAAAACAAAGATATAATGATTTTTAGTATTGAAAGAAATTATGTGCGTACTATGTTGAAAGCTTACGGGGAAATCGTGGCTACGGAAATATTAAGGACAGGATGTACCGTTGAAAACTGGAATAGCGGAAATGAAGCCAATTATGGATTTGCCGGAGTAGAGGGACAGGCCGCTATTTACAGTGATATTGTGGAGTGGGGGAAAACCCATGGCCTGGCAGGTATATTACTTTTTTGAATAAATCATTTACTGCCATCATATATGGAAACGGCGTTGTCCGACAAACGGAAAATCATCTCGGCTAATTCCTCGGGACTCATGTCAAAGCCGGCTTCAAACCACTTTGTTATTAAGCTTAAACAGCCCATGGTGACATAGCGGTAGATATAGTTGGAGATTTTTTCCTCGCATTGCAGGTTCAAGTTAATTTTTAAATTTAGGATGGAAGTATCAATAAAGGCTGTCTGGAAGGACAGATTTTCCTGACGACATAGCAGGGTATAAAAAATATCGGAATTTGCTTTCATATAATTGAGGAGTTCCTTCAGATAACGAAGATTGTTTAAATCGGAGTCTATTTTTTTTAGATGTTCCCTGGCATTAAGTAAAAGATCTTCTTCTATCTCCATTAAAAGGGCAAACTGGTCGGTATAATTAAGGTAGAAGGTAGAGCGGTTGATATCTGCATTTTCACACAACTCTTTAATGGTAATTTTATTGATGGATTTGGTATGCATCAGTTCAATTAAGCTGTTTTTCAATAAAGTTTTCGTAAGTTTTATCCGTCGGTTTTCCTTATCTTTCATATTTGAAATTCCTTTCGTAGCCAAGATGGTAATTAATTTATTGAGTTATGAGGATTTAATGACATTTTTATTAAATGTGTCTATTTAATGGCAATTTTAAAATAACTGATGGTTGTAAAATAGACACTGTGTCAGTTATTATATAGCTATACAAATGTTAAGTCAAGTAAAAGGACCTTAAAAAGGATGGTAGCATATGAAAGTATTTATGATAGGCGGTACGGGACTATTGGGCAGCGAAGCAGCAAAGGAATTAATAATCAGAGGGCATGAGGTGGTATCTATTGCACTGCCGCCTCTGCCAACCGGAGCGGTAATATCAGCCCAGATGAAAATTGAGTTTGGAAATTACCTGGAAATGTCCGATGATGAACTAAAAAACCAGTTTAACGGCTGTGAAGGCTTTGTATTTGCTGCCGGAGTGGATGAAAGGGTGGAAGGCCCTGCCCCAATTTATGATTTGTTTCGGAAGTATAATATAGACCCCATAAAGCGCCTTCTCCGCCTGGCCAAGGAATGTGGGGTGAAGCATTCGGTTATATGCGGTTCCTATTTTGCTTATTTTAATAAAGTCTGGCCGGAAAAGGAGCTTAGCAAGTGGCACCCTTATATCCGAAGTAGAAGGGACCAGGAGGAAGTGGCCATGTCCATGGCAGATAAGGATTTTCATGTAGCGGTTTTAGAACTTCCGTATATCTTTGGAACCCAGCCGGGACGCAAGCCGGTATGGATGTTCCTGGTAGAAAGTATAAGAAATATGAAGGGGGTTACCCTTTATCCCAAAGGCGGAACTACTATGGTTACGGTAGTTCAGGTAGCACAGGCTATAGCCGGAGCTATTGAAAGGAATAAAGGCGGAAACTGCTATCCCATCGGCTATTATAATATGGAATGGAAGGAAATGTTATCCATCGTCCATAAACACCTGGGTTGTCCCGGGAAAAAGATTGTTACCATACCCAATTGGATGTATGCCGCTGGAGGCAGAAAACTAATGAAGGAGCAGCGGAAGAAGAATCTGGAGGGTGGTCTTAACATGGTTAAATTCACAGAACTTCAATGTTCCAAACAATTTATAGATAAGTCATTAGGATGTGTGCCTCTTGGTGTAAAACCGGATGATATCGATAAAGCAATTGGTGATTCCATCCGCTTATGCCTTGATATTATGGATAAAAAAGTAAATGCACTGGGTATGAAAGGAGAATAAGAAATGAAAAAACAAAGAGTGTTATTGACCGGAGCCTCAGGCGGTATGGGGTCTTTAGGATTAAAAGAATTATTAAAGGATACAGATAAACAGGATATTACAGTACTGGTGTTAGATACTGAAGCAGACAGACAAAAGATGAAAGAATTTGAAAACAAAAAAGGCCTTACCATCTTTTGGGGTGATCTTACCAATTATAAGGATGTATATGAGTGTGTTAGAAATGTGGATATCGTTCTTCATGCTGCAGCTCTGGTATCACCTGTAGCGGATTATAATCCAAAACTTGCCATGAAAATAAATTACGGATCCATGAAAAATATAATTGATGCCATCAAAGAGCAAGGAAGAATGGATGAAGTAAAAGTAGTATCCATTGGTACCATAGCAGAAACAGGGGACCGAATGCCGCCTATTCATTGGGGAAGAGTGGGTGATCCCTTAAAGCCCAGTGTTTATGATTATTATGCCGTATCTAAAATAGCAGCCGAACGTCTCCTCATTGAGTCGGGCTTAAAATATTGGGTCAGCTTAAGGCAGACCGGAATTATGGGACCTGCTATGAGTAAGATAAGGGATGCCATTATGTTTCATAACTGCCTGGATAATGTGCTGGAATACGTATCTGACAGGGATTCGGGAATACTTCTTGGAAATCTCGCACGTTTTCATTATACCGAAGAGCTGGCAGAAGATTTCTGGGGACATATTTATAATATTGGAGGTGGAGAAGGCTGCAGAGTAGATACGTTTACCATGTATAAGGAATTGTATGGTGCTATAGGATTTAAGGATTTAAAATATGTCATTGATCCTAAGTGGTACGCAACGAGAAATTTCCACGGTCAGTATTACCTGGATTCGGATAAGCTGGAGAAATATCTGCATTTCAGGCATGATTCCATGCAGTATTTTTACGATGCCTATTTGGAAACTTTAGGATCAACCGTGACTGTGGCAAGGGTTATGTGTAAACTGCCCAGAGGGCAGAAACTCATGGGAAGTATCATGAAGAAGATGTTTTTAAAGGATGCCAAAACGGAGCACGGTACCGTCCGTTTCATTGAGCAGAACATGGGAGCTCACATTGATGCCTATTGGGGAAGCAAAAAGGCATGGGAAGAAATCCCGGAAAACATCAATGATTTTAAACACTTTAAAAACTGGGATAAGGTAGTGCATATTGACCATGGTTACGATGAATCAAAGCCGGAAGAAGAACTTGATATAGAGGATGTAAAAGATGCCGCTAAATTCCGGGGAGGCGAATGTGAATCTACAACGATGAGAAAGGGTGATTGGAAGGGGAAACTTAAATTTAAGTGTGCTTTTGGACATGAATTTGAAGCAAGTCCCCGTCTTATTTTGGAAGGGGGACATTGGTGCCCGGAATGCGAGCGAAAGAGTTGGAATTATTCGGCCAGAGCTAAAGTTGATCCTTTCTTTGCGCAGGTTTGGAATCCCCTTCATGATAAGAATAAAATAGGACGCGAGTATAAGAAAGAGGTTACGGAACTGGAGCTTTAGTTTTGCAAAGTCAATATCGAGGTATTTGAAAGAAAGGTGCCTATCATCAAATTTCTTTCTATTCTCAGCAGAATTTCTATCATTAAAGTATTGATTAACCTGTGGTGTAAGATAAAAAGCAGTGACTGGCAGCATAATCCTATACCCCAGGTTATTTTCAGTAAAGCATTTTTCTTTTAATACTTATAATTGTCCTGCATTTTCCGGTAAGTGGAAGGGGTAATTCCGAACCGGTTTTTAACACACCCGATGCGCGCGGGGGCTATTGGATCAGTACGATCGAACCCTTTGACTGAGCTGTTTGTCTCTGCCACAATGGCTCATGAAATTAGATCTATAGCGTAGAATAGTAGAGAAGATTGAGGCTGTTATACACGATATGCACCACGACCCCGGGCCAGACGGATTTCGTCTTACGGAACAGTATGCCCGTCAGGATACCGACCATGAATGCGTCGAACAGGATGACACTGAATCCATGAACGATGCCGAAAATCGCTGCACTGCCGACCACGCCGACCCATGCTCCGTAACGGTTCAGCGCATTTGCAATAACACCACGGAATACAAACTCCTCACCGAGCGGCGTGAGGATGGCGCCAGTGATAAGTAGAACGAAGAGTGAGAGAGCGCCGCCCTTCGCCGCCGTCTGGAAGTCCGCTTGGTTGTTCGGCTCGGTGATGAAGTGAAAATACACCCCCTCTATAACAAAGCATCCAATGAACGCGGCAACCCCGAGGGCGGCTCCCACAAGCAGCCATTTCCGTTCGGTCATCCGGAAACCGAAAGCGCGCAGATTGCGGACCCGCAGGGCACAGGCTGCGAACAAAACGGTTAGGCTAACGAGACCATTGCCCATACCCCCGATGTTAATTCGCAAGATGGCTTTCTCGTCAGGGATTTGCATCATCCAAATACCGAGCATAATAATGCCGGTCAGATAGAGGCCCAGTGCAGTTAGGATCTCTGGCCAGCCGGGCCGGGCTTCTTCCAGAATTTCTCCACGGCGTCGCGTGTCTTTCTTTTGTTCGTCCATTTTTATATCCATTCCTTTCGCTTCGCTCATGGCACAAAACGTAATGAAAAAAGTGCTTTTGAGCGTTATTTATTTTATAATCAATCCCATAGGGCGTGCGGTATACTACAAATCACGGGGAGGTGAGTGGGCTCACGTTAGGTCAACGCTTCGGCGGCGGCCTATTTGCAGGCTTCCCATATTCCATAATCATTCCCTCATAAACTTTCAGCCGCTCTGCATCCAGCACTTCTGTAAAAATAGGGTTATGCAGCATTTGTACAATGTCCTTTTCCAGCTGCTGATTGTTCTTGATGTTTGTGATTCCAATATCAGATTTTGAATCCCACTCTTCCAATTTTGTGAAAAACCGATCTCCCCGCAGTCCCAGACCCTGTTTCATAGAAATCTGCTCACTGTGAATAAATTTTTTGATATATTTATAGGCTTCATTCTCTATTTCTTCCGTCTTCAAACTTTTATATTTTTCCTGATTAATTTTACATTTTTTCAAAAGAATACATAAGCTGATAGTAACATAATGATAATATCCGGATGCAAATTTCGGATTTACTTTTTCTATTTCAAAACATCCAAGCACCATATCCAAACGATGAATGGTTTCAAAAGTCAGCTCTGGATCCTCCGGATGCAAAAGCAGGAAGTTCATCCCATGACTTACCAGCATGATAATATTTTTATACATCTCTACCTGTAAGGTTGCATCTGCTTCTTCTTTATTACCAACCTCCATATAGGCCAGAGACAATAAGTAGCCCTTATTCTGAAAAGAAGATTTTTTTATGCTGTCTTCCAGGTCAGATATTACCTCTGCTGCTTTTCCTGTAATTAACGCAGTAAGCTCTTTTACTGTGATCACATTATCGCAGATAATCATATCCTGGCAGTTTTCTAAAATATGATTACACAATGAAATAATCTTTTCACCTGCTGCAAGCCGGCTTTCTTCATCCGGAGCAAGTGAAATATGAGATTGCCATAATACAGCCACATACAATAAAAAGGGATAGCAGGTATAATACTCTTTTACCAGTTCCTCACTTTTATCAAATGTACGTTTAAAGCCTTTTTCTACAAATTCCATGGCCAGTTCTTCATAGATTGCACGTATTTGTTTTTCATCAAGCTGAGGTTCATAACCCATCAGTTCATCGATCGTCACATCAAAATAAGCAGCCAGCCGTGGTAAAAGCTGAATATCCGGCATGGTATAACTCATTTCCCACTTCGATACAGAAGCCTTCGTAATTCCCAAAAAATCTGCAAGCTGCTCCTGCGTTATCCTTTTTTCCCGTCTTAACCTGACAATATTTTCTGAAATGTTGATTTTATCCATCTTTGTACACTCCTAATTCTTCATGCCTTCATTCAGAAATAGCAAATGCAGGCTGCTCCGTACCATTCAACTCTCTATTCCTGCTACTATCATACCAGCTTGCAGCAATATAATACAATGGGTTAGTATGATACTTTGAGTTGTTTTGTATCTTGTTACGATACCTCCAAACATTAAAAATGCTCTTGCCTAAAGTATCGTACTTTTAGCAAAAGCATAAAATTTCACAAAACCCTATTTTCTGATTATAGCAGATTTCTCCGTGTAATTAGGTTTCACGCTCTTGTAAAACCACAAATTCAGCTTATATCAGATATTAAATCATTTGTTTCGAAAAGTATTGTTATTCAATGAATATAGCCTCTAACGGATTCCTGTCGACTAATCTTTTATATTCGTACTTCGGATAACCAACCACCACCGCCGCTACAATCTTTTTTTCTTTCGGGATATTAAATAAATCTAAAAGGGGTGAATTCTCGATTGCTGCGCAATGTTCAAAAATGCCAACCCGGCATGACCCCAGTCCTAAGGAAGGTGCATATAACTCTAGGTAGGTTAAACAAGAAGTAGCATTATCTCTAGCTTCAAGAAGATTGTTGTCAGATACTGCAATGATTAAACTAGGAGCCCCGCGAAATACTGAATCAACACCATCTTCCCTGTAATCTTTTACAGCTTCCTCAACTAGATATCTTAATGGTGAAACTTCCAGCATTTGAATAGAGATTTCAGTCGCTCTTTCCAGCAGTTTTCTATTTTGAACAACTACGAAAGATATCCCCTGACTATTTCTAGAGGTTGGTGCAAAGCGTGCAAGGTCAATTAAATCCATTAATTTTTCTTTTGATACCGATTGATCTTTGTAAGTTCTTATTGAACGGCGCGATCTTAAAAACTGCCCAGCCTGTTGTGTATTTGACTTTAAGTTGTTTTTTATTTCAATTTGTCCCGCCAGAGGTGTCCTTTTATTGTCTATAGCAGAATTTGGACATATAGCAACACAATGTCCACAAGCGGAACATGTGGCTCCTGCTCTTTCTTCCGGCCCATTCTTCCCAATTTTCAAATAAGATACCGGACATTCTTTAATGCATATTTCACATTTCACACATTTATCTTTGTATACCGTTATTAAGCTCATTTTAGTTAAGTCCTTTCAAAACATTTTTCATTAGGAATAGATGAGCAAGATTTACTATCATTCCTATTGGTTCTATTTTACTATTGGAACGTTTGACACGGAAGTTCACAAAAGTTATAATTGTATCAACCATATGTTGATACAAAAAGGAGCTTTTCAATATGAATAGTACCCAATTGAATATATTGATTCATGTAGCAGATTGTGGCAGTTTCTCAAAAGCAGCCGAAAAATTATACCTTTCCTCTACCGCGATCATGAAGCAGATGAATTTATTGGAAGCTTGTATTGGTATTCCACTTCTAATCCGAACTAATCATGGTGTCCAACTCACGGATGCGGGGAAATCTCTTTACAAAGATGCACAGTTTTTAATGCAGTATTCGGAGGAAGCAGTACAACGGGCGCGTCAGACCATGCAGGCAAACCAGTATGTCATCCGTGTGGGAACATCTATGCTAAATCCATCTAAAATTCTGATGGATTTATGGAATCAGGTTAATGATATCAACCCACAGTTCAAATTAAAAATTGTCCCATTCAACGATGATTTTGCAACACCTCCAATTACCAGTCATACAATTGGTAAAGATTTTGATTTCATTGTTGGACTATATGATACAGTGACTTGGAAGGATTATTCTAACGTATATGAACTCGGAAGGTACCACTTCTTTTTTGCCGTGTCAAGAAATCATCGGTTAGCATCTAAAAAAGAACTGTCACTTCCTGATTTGTATGGAGAACGGCTCATGATGATAAAACGCGGAAACAGTCCAGTAATTGATGGAATTCGTGACTATATCGTAAATGAGCATCCGGCAATTAAGATTGAGGACACACCGTATTCTTATGATATTGATGTATTTAATCGCTGTGAACAGAGTGGGGCTGTACTTTTAACGCTCGATAGTTGGAAGGATATTCACCCTGCATTAGTCACTATTCCAACAGAATGTGATTGTACGCTTCCGTATGGAATAATGTATCCCTTAAATCCTTCTGAAGGTGCAAAGCTATTCTTGGAAGCAATCAAAAAAGTAAAGACGGCATAAATTAGGGACTCTTTGCTTTTGATGGCTGAAGAAAATTTTGATGGGGATAGCAATTATTTTGTTCGGAATAGCTATCAGTTTCGGGCAAGATTCGTTTCTCTTTATAGGTTGGATAGTTTCAATAATTGGATTAATTATGTCATTCATTGGATACTACTTTACAGAAGATGAATAGAGATGTCGGTAACGCGCTGTATATGAATTTGTCTTTTTTTACTCTGTCTTAAGGAGCAAGTTTCCGTTTGGGAAATATACTATTGAAGACAATCGATTAATTCTAAAATGTGATGAAGAAAGTGCTGGAACTTGTGTATTTGAAGTAGACGGTACTGCCTATCACCATTCTGTGATATATTAGCAAATCACTCCCGTGCCCGATTGTTTTGTGCAACCGGGCATCTTGACGCCTTTTTTCAAAAAATCTCGATTGTATTCTTATTAAGAAAAATGAAATTACCCACATGTCGTAAAAAGTCAGAGGATACTCCTTGCTTTCTATCACTCATTGTGATAGCATTGTGTTAGAAAAGATAGAAGATGGCAGAAGGAGTGGCACTATGAATCTGTATGAAAGTGAAACTATTGAATTGAAGGAAATTTATACGCCAGATATAAAAAAAGAAATTATAGCATTTGCAAATACAAATGGTGGAACAATCTATGTCGGGGTGCAAGATAACGGTGAAATTGTAGGTCTTGCAAATGCTGATTTTGTGATGCAGCAGATATCAAATTCTTTAAGAGATAGTGTTCGGCCGGATGTTTCCATGTTTACAAAAATTGAGTTATTACAAGAAGAAAATAAGTTTTATATTAAATTAACTGTTAACCAAGGCACAAAAAAGCCTTATTATCTATCAGATAAAGGACTTAAGCCAACAGGTGTATATGTCAGAAGTGGGACAACATCGGCTCCGGCATCTGAAGATGCTATCCGTATGATGATAAAAATGACAGATGGTGATTCGTTTGAAAATAATCGCTCGCTCATACAAGAGCTGACCTTTACTAGTTTAAAGAAAGAGATGGAAAGAAGAAATTTGGAATTTACCGAAGTTCAGATGAAAAACTTAGGAATTCTTTCGTCTGATGATATTTATACAAACATGGGTTTACTGGTTTCAGATCAGTGCCAGCATTCCGTCAAATTTGCTGTTTTTCAAGGTTCTGATAAGTTAGTGTTTAAAGATCGGAAGGAGCTGACAGGTTCTCTATTTGATCAACTTACAAATGCTTATAAAACCATAGATTTTTATAATGGCACAAAAGCTACCTTCCATGATTTACTCCGCACGGATGAAAGGGATTACCCGGAAGATGCTGTTCGTGAAGCATTATTGAATGCCATCGTCCACAGAGATTATTCCTTTAGTGGTAGTACAATTATTAACTTATATTCTGACCGTTTAGAGATTATCTCATTAGGTGGATTGGTCTCAGGATTGTCATTGGAGGCAGTTATGCTGGGAGCATCACAGCCTAGAAATGAAAAGCTTGCAAACTTATTTTACAGGATGAAACTAATAGAGGCATATGGCACAGGAATTAGTAAGATAATTAGCTGCTATAAAGGTTTACCTGTGAAACCAAAGTTTGAAAATGTGGAAGGTGCATTTCAAGTGGTCTTGCCTAATACGCATGCACTCGAAATAAGAGTGGAAGATGAAAAGTATTTACCGATACTCAGATTGTTTGAAAAACATAAAGAAATTTCTCGAAACGATGTAGAAAAAGTCCTCGGAGTTGGGACAACTTACTCAATTAATATACTCAAAGAAATGCTGGAAAAAGAGCTTATAAATAAAGTTGGTAATGGTAGGCTGACGAGGTATGTTGTGAAGTAAAAAACAGAAACAGTTATTTAAAAGAATGTTCCTCTACAGGATGAAAAAAATCATAATTTGTAAAATAATAGTTGATTATGGAATATATTACATGGTAAAATATTACTGGTACCAACAGATACGATATGAAAAGTAATAATTCTCTGCAGTTTATAGGAACAGGCGCCTAAACTTCATCAAATTATTATTGGATTTAATGACTACTGGTGGATATTGCTCAAAAATTATTTTTTCTTTGTTCATAAGATTAAATTTTGTGAGGAGGAACGATTATGTCTAAATTGAGATTTATGGTAAAGGCAGCTGCATTATTTATTTGTCCAATTTTGCTTTGTGGCAGCATAAGTGCTGTTAAGGCGGAAGGAACTCCAGAGCTTGCCGTCTCTAATTCTTCCGTACCTGTGAACGGAATTTTGGATGTTACTGTTACCAATGCGCAAAGTCCAACCAACCTGAAAGATTGGGTTGGACTGTATGAAGATAGTGTAACCCCTGGAAGTCAGCCTGCAATTTGGTGGGACTATGTACTAAATCAAGGAGTTACAGACGGTAACGGCACTTTCACATTTGATCCTGCAAATATACCATCCGCTCAAAAGAGCAGGTATACGGCCGGAAAAAAATACAAATTTATACTTGCATACAATGATTCTTATACAGTTTCAGCAAGTATAAGTTTTAATGCTGCCGTAAGCCAAAATCCTACAATTATATCAATCAGTCCGGTAAACGTTAATACCAGTGCAGGAACAGCACCTTCTCTGCCCGCAACAGTAACGGCAAAATACAGCAACGGAACCAATGGGACAGTCAATGTAACATGGAACCCCATTGACCCGGTGCTGTATTCCCAAGCCGGAAGTTTCACTGTAAAAGGCATTGCTGCATCCACAGGAGCAGTTCCAAAGGCAAGTGTTACAGTCAACGAAGGGTCAGGACCTGTAATGTCTTTTCAGGTTATATCTGACACGCATATCAGAAATACCTCCAGTACGGATATCCATAATCAACATCTTACAGCTGCATTAAAAGATTTGAATCAAATAAATCCGAACAGCAGTGCGTTAATAATTGATGGAGATATCACAGACAGTGGTAGCAGTGCGCAATATGACCAACTCAAATCAATACTTCAATCGGTTAATCATGCAAAAACATACTTTGTAATGGGAAACCATGATATCTTTAATTATACGGATTATAATACGGCTAAAAATATGTTTTTAACAAAAACCGGGATGCCGGGGAATTATTATGATTACTGGCTAAATGGTTATCATTTCATAGTTCTTGGATCTGATGCTATTGCAGGGAATAAGGCAGTTCTTTCCACTGCCCAGTTGAATTGGTTTCAGCAAAAACTAAATGAAAATGCAAGTCCCAATAAGCCAATTTTCGTATTTGTACACCAGCCGTTAAGTAATACCGTATCCGGTTCAAACGCTATGCAGGATCAACAGCAGGATCAGCAACTGAAAAGTATATTGACTCAATTTCCTCAGGTAGTCTTATTTACAGGGCATACTCACAGTGTTTTTACGGAGTCCACAGAATTTTACAATCAGCAGTATTGCAACATGGCAAATGTACCTTCGACAGCCTACCTCTGGTATGATCCAACCTATACACAGCCTGGGAGCGGCAGTCAGGGACTGTGTGTCGATGTCTACACCAATAAAGTAGTAATAAAAGGAAGAGAATTCACTCGCCAGGAGTGGATAGGACAAGGGACTTTCCTGTATAACTCTACACCTTTCATTACAAGCAATAAAAGCACGTATGCCCGTAATGAAAACATAACAGTTACATTCAATAACGGACCGGGAAATGCCAAGGATTGGATTGGCATATACAAAAGCACCGATACCCCTGGGTCTCAAGGCTCTACAGTATGGCTGTACGTAAATGATACAACTACTGCAACTACCGGGATATCCAACGGAAGTGTTACTTTTACCGGAGGACTGGCAAATGCGGGAACATATAAGATTGGATTTTTCCAGAATGAAGGATATACACAATTAGGCAGTTATGTAAATATTACAGTGCAGTAAGGATTATAGATCGGCCAATGTAAACTAAGTGATTTCCAGCCAGGCAACAAGGCAGGGATAAGCCTGCTTGCCTGGCTGGATAAAATCACTTCTGCAGTGACAATCCATAATTATTCCATGCATATAAACAGTGGTATCAGGTATTTATAGTGTGAAAATGAAAAAATGCAGTAACTATTGTTTTCCAGTTTCGAATATGGTAATATAAAGTATAATAATTCTGCATCACGCAGAAACGAAAGGAGTTTTTTAGATGACAGTATATTTTGAGGTAACCATCATTTAAAACTGAATATGGGTGCAACGCTGATAGTATGGGGTAATATACCCTTTTTATTGGTGTACCAAAAAAGTAACCTTTCGTGAAAACTGAATCCGGGTATTGCAAACTTTGCAAAACAATCAGCACACTTTAGGGTGTGTTATTTTTATGCAATTTATTTTTTAAACCGTAGTGAACAGTAATGGACGGCTGCTTGCTGCGGTATTTTTGCGCCCTTTTTAAGCAGAAAGGAGAGATTTGAGATTGAATTAATTCCTAAAACATTAATACAAAATATTATTGTAGGATTCATGAATCTAACAGACTACGGCTTTTTGCCGAAAATTATTCAACAGAGAAGAAAAAGGGGGACTGGTATTAATGATTAGCACTGATTTTACACAGAAGCATCTCGGATTCCTCTGCTGTTATGAGCCATGGGATAACGCCTTTGGGACAAATGCAAAGGGAACCTTTTCACCCCTTCACGCTCATGGAGCAATCAGCGAAAATAGAGAGCTGATTTACCATGCGCTTTACCAAAAGGCGGCACAAAAATGGGTTGAGCAAGGCATCACTTATCATAGTGTGGCTTTATTTGCTCATGATGAACAGGCGAAAAAAGCTCTATTTACCTATGGCTTTGGTTTGAGATGCGTAGATGCTGTCAAGTCTATGGACAAAATAAAAGTACAGCAAAAGACCAATTTACAAATAAAGCGATTAGAACATGCTGAAATCCCACTGATCAGACCTTTACGAGAACAGCTATCCGCGCACTTAAGTGAAAGTCCCTGCTTTATGTATTCAACAGAGCAGGGGTATCAAAGCTGGCTTTCAAGGGCTGAACAGCGAAATTCAAAGATGTATGCAGCGTTTGAGGGAGAAAAAGCCATTGCTTTTATTGAAGTCATGCATGGCGGAGAAAACTTTGTCACAGAGCTTCATGATATGATGAGCATTTGCGGCGCATTTTGTTTGCCGAAGAATCGAGGCGAAGAGATTGTTCAAAATTTACTGAATGTCATGATAGATGAATTAAAAGTAGAAGGTTATCAGTGGCTTGGAGTAGATTTTGAAAGCTTCAATCCAACAGCCTATGGGTTTTGGAACAAGTATTTTGAACCATATACCAACAGTGTTACACGTAGAATTGATGAAGGAATTTTAAATAGGAAATAGGAGGATATGATATGACATATAACGAGGTTATAAAAATTGCAGATACATGCTTACTTCCACTTGTATCAGAGCTGTACGGGTTGGATGGCTATGATATCAGTCTGATCAAGCCACATGCCGGAGGACGGAATGCCGCTTATAGCTGTATAAAAGAGGGTGCCGGTGCAAAGATAATCAGAATCGCCTTTTTAAGCGACAGGAGCCGGGAAGATTTGCTGGGGGAAGTTGAATATATCAGGTATTTATTTGAGCATGGCGGTAGTGTCTCAAATGTAATCACCTCCCGGAAGGGACATCTACTGGAAGAGATAACTCATGATAATCACACCTTTTTTATCTGTCTGTTTGAAAAGGCCAGGGGAAAAATGCTTGTGGAAAATAATTATCGGTATCGGGAAGGAGTTCCTATTACTGAATATTATTATAACTGCGGTAAAGTCTTGGGAAAACTGCACCAATTGTCGAAAGGATATACCCCGGTCCATCGCCGGTATAGCTTTTTTGATAAATACAATGCCGAATATATCAATCAACTGATACCTGACTCCTTATCTTTGCTAAAAGAGAAGCTGGCGGAGCTCCTTAGAACCTTAGAAGGACTGGACCAGGACAGGGAGTCTTTCGGTATGGTCCATTTTGATTACAGCGATGGGAATTATATGATAGATTTTGATACCGGGAAAATAACGGTATTTGATTTTGATAATTCATGTTTCTGCTGGTATATGTACGACCTTGCAAATCTCTGGACACACGGAGTGGGCTGGATACAATTTGAACAGGACGTTGATAAACGCAGAAAGTTTATGGAGGATTATTTTAAAACCGTCCTCGCTGGATACAGCTCTGAATCAAGAATTGAAAAATTGATGTTGGACAAATTACCCTTATTTATCCAAGTAGTCCTCATGGAAAATATCGTAGATGAATTCGAGGTAATGCGGAACAATGAAGAAGAGCCGGTGTGTGGTGAGGAACTGTCGTATAGCATAAAATGTATGGAAGATGATATTCCGTATATGGGATTTTTCCATGAAATTTACTCATGTGAAGAACCCTTTGAATATGAAGAACGGGATATTTAGTCATATTGCACTGTCTTTATAAAATGAAAATTTAATTACAGAGAAGAGGCCGGCAGATAATCTGCTGGCCGATTTATTGTTGGGGCTTTCTTTCATTTTTAAAAAGCCCTTTTATTACATTATTCTATTGAAAAATTTATCTATCAAGGATAATATAATAAATATGAGCTTCATTTAAGACAGGTATTAACTGATAATTTAATGTCTATCGACTTCGGCCCAAGAACAGGAGGTATATACCTTATGTCCAATGTACATACCATTAAAGTTACATATAAGCGTACCAGCCCAAACAAAATAAGTAAATTTATTGGAGCTAATAAAGAGAGAATTTTAATTGATAAAGCCAGCTTAGACAATGTAGAATTGATAGAAGGAAAAGAGTACATGCTGAAGATATTTAAGGAAACCTGGTTTTCGTATTTGACTAGTCAGCTTGGAGCATTAAGGAACATAATATCAATTGAACCGCTTGAAGAATAAATTATCGGTATCTTAAGCCTTGGAGTACTGGTTCTGATTATTATATAGCCAGGCATATGTAAAGATATGCCTGTGAAGCTGGTCGGCAGCCCTAAGCTTATAATAAATTCAAGAATTTAATTAAAATTTTGCAGTACCTGTTTAGTACAGCAGGACTTTTATGCTATTACCTCTAATTAAACCCGGTTATTACGGAGCTACTCATTTTTCTCACTATTTTTCTCATTCCTCTGTCGGAATTTTCTGTTTGTTTTCAAAACCAAGCCCATTATTTAAGACCTGCAGCCCGGAACCTTAGCAGAGAAATCGGTATCCGGAAGATGCATTATATTTAAAAGCCTTTCCTTCGTGAAAAATAACTGTTTGTCCATTTGCACTAAGCCTGTCTCTCCTTGTATAACTTCTGCAAACTCCATTTCATTATACCTGCCTGAAAAAATGGCCTTGTGCTTCATTGCCGTTTTTTGTTGACAAGAAATAGTATTGGAACTGGTGCTGGCAGATGGTAGTACAACCGAAATTCAGATTGAACTTGCCAGCGAAGTTATGAAGGCTTTCTTTACTCAATACTGCTATATTTAAAGGACAGGGGGTGAATCTATGATAGATAAAGTTATAACGGTAAGTGCTTGCATATTCCTTTTAGGCGTAATGTCTTTTGCTCTCTCAATTGTCAATCTACAATTCAAGTTTATGAGTTTTTAGGTGATTACAAAAGTATTTTTGATTATACGGCAATGGGGTTGGGGTTGGTTGTATGTGTGGTGGCATCGCAAATAAAGAAGAAAAAAAGGATTCTGACGCATAATCAGGCAGTCTTTACCGTACTTAAATTGAGAACCGGAATGTTCAGGCATAACCTTAACTTTCCGGTTCTTACTTCTTAATAATTGATTTTGCTACGTTTTTTCAAATTTATGAGAACCAAGAATTGCATGTTATATTTAGTTGCTATTGAAGTTTACATAAATATTTTAAACTTGAGGATAACTGATTTTATGCAGTAAAAAGTCGAATTTTTTACTTGCTAATCATTGTTTCTGGTGATATCATGTGAGATATTAAGGATAAATATGGTAAGACGGAAATAAATATAATCAAATATGGAGGAGATAAGCGGTGGGTTTATTTCGCAGGAAAAAAGAGGCAACAGTGAAAATGGAAGAAACACAAGGAGTTTTAACGTTATATTCAGTAACATTAAATAGCAGTAGTTTCTATGATGTAGCCCGAGATGAGTTAGCAGAGGAAATAAAACAATCGAGCAAAATAGGTGATGATTTTATTATTGTACTGAAAGATGATATAAAGATAAAGATGAATCTGAAAGATGATATGAACTTTGTAAGCCAGCAAACCAATGGCATGGCTAATTTTTTTTCTCAGGCACCCTTGGAAAATACTCAGGTTTTGGAACAAGCGATAAAACAGATTCATATGTTTACATGCATTGTAGGAATTACATATGGATTAAGCCCTGATGAAAAAAGAAACGGGTTTATTGTAAATACTATTTTTAAAATAGCGCAAAGAACGAAAAGCTTTATTCTTTATCCCAGCATGGAGTTATATACAGCAAAGGGTGAATTGCTAATATCGATAACAGGTGAGACAGATTTGGAAAAGTATTATCCAATTGCAAGTTCTGAATTATTAAAGAGAGATGTCAAAGCGACCCTTCAGGATGAAGAACGATATGAAAAGATTATGAAAGAGTGCGATAGTTTAGGAATACCCCACACAGCTTATAGGTTAGGTACACAAATCATGGAACAGGAAGTTGTGGTACCAGGTGTAGAAGAGATTGCAAAGAGAGCGGTTGCCGTATTTTCCTGTGCTCTATTTGCAGAATGTTTGTTAATGGAAGATGGTTCTTTAAAATTAGCAAAGGGTAATTTTGAAGAAGTGAATAAAAGGTATGGAGTTATGGACTACCTAAGTAATAAAGAAAAAGAATATATTGAAACGGAGGCTCCAGAGAAAGCCGCATTGATACAATTTTCCTGGCAATATGAAAGATGTGCGGTATTACTATGGGCTCTTGGGCTAATGGAATTAAACGCTCCAACGGATATTTGTGATGTTGGCAAGGCTGCGAAAGTGATTCGTTCCTGTGTCTCTTTAGAAAAACTAATAGAAAATGCGAATGTTAAATCAAGTGAAGAATTGTTAGATATGCAAACGAAAATTTTATATTATGACTGGGCCTGTGTGGAAGCAAGAATAAAAAATCTGGAGCCGCCGGCAGGACTTGAGGCGGGAGTAGTACAGGAACAGCATTATGCTCTGAACTGGTTGATCGGTGCTAATGGAGCTTGTGACTGGGATGATATCCGCATAGATACCTAAGATTGTATCCTGTTAAAATATAAGTTTGTATTTAATCCGGTTACGTTCCGGTACTATACGGTTTAAGTACCCTTTCTTGAATACTATAAAATTAAGGACACATCGAAATGGTGTGCCTTTTTACAT
Source organism: Bacillota bacterium (assembly GCA_023410275.1). GTDB lineage: Bacteria > Bacillota > Clostridia > Lachnospirales > Lachnospiraceae > Anaerocolumna. The sequence continues at coordinate 47,073 of JAEYPZ010000177.1, read as the reverse complement.
ACCCGTTCATTCTTAGTGATACAGATATCTGTAAATGATAAAATATCGACAAATTACAGCGGCGGAGGTATAAATGACAACAATAGGAATTGATTTAGGGACAACAAACAGCCTTGTGGCTTACTGGACTGACAATGGGCCGGAAATCATCCCAAATGTAATTGGAGCAAGGCTTACCCCATCTGTGGTCAGTGTTGACGAGACCGGAGAAATCCTTGTAGGGCAGATAGCCAGGGAAAGGCTCATTACGCATCCCCACCTTACAGCAGCTTCCTTCAAGCGTTTTATGGGGACTGAAAAACGCTTTTCAATGGGCAATTACAATTTTACACCGGAAGAACTCTCTTCCTTTGTATTGCAATCCTTAAAAGCAGATGCGGAAGCCTTTTTGGGAACTCCTGTTGAGGAAGCAATTATCAGTGTCCCTGCTTATTTTAATGATGCTCAGCGCAAAGCCACCAAGTATGCAGCGGAACTGGCAGGACTAAAGGTGGAAAGACTCATAAACGAACCGACAGCTGCGGCTCTGTCTTATGGTATCCACCTGCAGGAGGAGAGCACCTTTTTGGTTTTTGACCTGGGAGGAGGCACCTTTGATATTTCCATACTTGAGATATTTGAAGGAGTAATAGAGGTCAAATCGGTAGCAGGAGATAATTTCCTGGGCGGTGAGGATTTCACCAATGCACTGGTTTCTCATTTTATAGAATCTCAGGAACTGGATAGGGACTCTCTGGATTTAAAAAACATGTCCGCCTTATATAAACAGGCAGAATTCTGCAAATGTGCCCTTGGACGATCGGATAAAGAAAAAATGAGCATCATGATAGACGGTAAAAGTTATGAAATGACAGTGGATAATGATAACTTTGAATCTATTGTAAGTCAATTGTTATTCCGTCTGCGGCATCCGATTGAGCGTGCTTTAAGGGATGCCTCTCTAAATCCAAGAGATCTGAACGCCGTTATTCTGGTAGGTGGAGCAACCAGGATGCCGGTCGTCAAATCGACTGTCGGAAAAATATTGAAACAGCTTCCTTTTACCAATATAAACCCGGATGAAGCAATTGCCTTAGGGGCTGCCATACAGGCGGCTCTGAAAGATAAAAACGAGGCATTGGATGAGATTATTATGACGGATGTATGCCCTTATTCCCTTGGAACATCCGTATCCAAATCTTTGGATGGCGAGAAATATGAATCCGGTTATTATTTTCCCATCATCGAACGGAATACGGCAATACCCGTCAGCAAAGTAGAGCGGCTTTACACCATTAAGGATAACCAGACCACCATTGCCATTGATGTATACCAGGGTGAATGCAGGAGAGCCCAGGACAATATTAAGCTGGGAGAACTCTGGATTAGAATTCCGCCAGCACCTGCTGGGAAACAATCCATAGATGTCCGCTATACCTATGATATCAACGGAATATTGGAAGTAGAGGCGGAAGTAGTAAGTACAGGTAAAAAAGGAAGATTAATTATAGAAAAAAGTCCCGGAAGTCTGTCAAGGGAAGAAATTGATGAGAGATTTAGAGTTCTGGAAAGCATAAAAATCCATCCCAGGGAACATACGGAAAACAGGCTGCTGCTTGCAAAAGGTGAGCGTCTGTATCAGGAGGCCCTGGGGGAGGACCGGGAGCATATTGATTATATATTGAGAAGGTTTGAACAGGTTCTTGAGAGTCAGAATGAAAGAGCGATTAAAAAAACTGCAAAAGAACTAAAAGGGAAGCTGGAAGAAATTGAAAAGTGGTGGGGGTACTGATGAACATATGGGATATTTTAGAGATAAGCTCTGACGTAAGTATTTCAGAGGTTAAAAGGGCATATGCAAAAAAGCTGAAGCAGCATCGTCCGGAAGAAGATCCGGAGGGTTTTCAAAGACTAAAGGCTGCTTATGACATAGCCTTGGAACAGATAAAAGGAAGGACAGAACCCAGGCAGGAAACGTCAGGTTTTCAGGGTTTTACGGATGAAGCTTTAACCGGGTTTATGGATAATATAGCTTATTCGGAAGAAAGTACATCCAGTCTGGCAGAGGATACGGACAGACTTCGGGAATTCATGGATAAAGTGGAAAGTATTTATGCTGAAGTTAAGTCAAGAAATGATGTGAATCAGTGGAAGGCCCTGTTGAATGACGAAGTACTGTGGAATTTGGAGGATCGGAGCCTTTTGGGCTGCGAAATGATGGAATTTCTCATGGAGAACTACCGGCTATCCGGTGAGGTCTTTCGCCTTCTGGACAGTTTATTTCACTGGAGCGAGCAAGACGTGGCATTTTCGGCACTGGTCAAAAATGATCTATGTTATGCGGTAGGCTTTGGAGATGATGCTATTGTACTTCGATTGTTAGAGAATGGGGCCAGTACAGAAGTTGTGAACCGCAAGGGTATGACCCCGCTGGAATCCGCAGCGGCAATGGGGTATCTTAATATTGTCAAGGTGCTGCTTCAATATGGTGCCAATATCGAAGCAAATGGAAATTTCGAAAAAACAGCCCTCATGTGGGCGGTGCAGAATAATGATATAGAACTGGTAGAATACCTGTTGGAACAAGGGGCAAATGTAGAAGCAAGAAGCAGGGATAGGAGGACTCCTCTAATGCATGCGGTAGAGGACGGAGACCTGGAGATAGTACAGTGCCTGCTGGAGAACGGGGCATCCGTCAGTGCAGCTTTGGATAACGGTGAGACTGCCTTTGATATTGGGGCGGACAATGGGCACCGGGAGGTCGTATTATGCCTGTTGGAGCACAGTGGGGATGACAGCCTGCTGAATGTGGTGCTTTCAAGCAGTATAGGGCTTTTTGAGCGGGTAAAGTACCTGCTGGAAGAAAAGGGTGCAGATATTGAAGAACGAAGTAAGGATGGTGCTACCCCGCTGTTTATGGCAGTAAAACATAACCGGTTTCAGATAGCGGAATATCTTTTGGAGCGCGGAGCCTTTGTGGATACTCAAACGAACTATGGGTGGACACCATTAATAACGGCTGCCGTAAAAGAGAATATAAAGATGATGGAGCTTTTGCTGAAAAATGGTGCTGACTTGGAATTGAAAAATTGTATTTCGGAATCTACTCCATTTATGTTTTGTGCAGGTGACGAAGCCTATAAATCCATGGATTATCTCTTAAAAAAGGGTGCTGATATCAATGCCATGGGCCTGTTTGGCAGTAGTACACTCATGCAGGCTGCAAATATGGGCGAGCTGGACCTTATGAAATACTTAATCGAGCACGGTGCTGATATCAACCTAAAGAACGAAGAAGGAAGGGATGCGCTGTCAAAAGCTGTTTCCGGTAACCGGCCGGAGATTTTTCAATTCTTACTAAAAGAAGGTGCGAATATTCAGACCAAAGACAACGCAGGAAGAAACCTGCTTCTGATTGCTGCGGCTTATGATCAGCTTGATATGATGGAACTTCTTTTGAAAGAAGGATTTCGTCTGGAAGACACCGATAATGAGGGCAATACAGCCTTTATGCTTGGCGCAGGGAAAGGAAAATTTGAACTTCTGAGATATTTGATGAAAAAGCCCTACAACATCGACCAGAAAAATAAGAGCGGAAAAACAGCATTGATGCTTGCCGTAGAAGCTGCTTTGCCCGATATGGTAAAGTTGTTAATATCAAAGGGTGCAGCAGTGAATGAGCAGGATAAACAGGGTAAAACCGCCTTGGATTATGCAAAGGAACTCCAGCAAGAGGACATTGTAAATTACTTGACTCAGCAATTACTTTAAAAAATCTCTGTCATTTCCAATGAAATTGGAATTTCATCAAAAGAAGTGTACAAGTATATGAAAGATAAAGACTAAAGTATTACTGCAAGTACAGCTGTATGCGAGGGAATAACTTAATTGTAAGTTTTTATCATATTTCCTCAACTGGATATTGATAGTTGATAGAATATGTAGTAAGCTAATCCCAAATAATATCTTTGGGAGAGCATTATGAAAAAGCAAAATGTGGGTTTCGCTTTAATCTTATTGGGGATTATCTTTGCTGTTACAGTAGAACCCTTATTCTGGTGGATTGGAGTAATATTAGGGGTTATTGGATTTATTATAGTTGCCGTAAATGCATCAGGTAATGGGCAATAAAAAAATTAGTCAGTTTATAACTATTATGAGGCTGCCAACTATTAAAATCAGTTGGTAGTTTTTAGTACTATAAAAGTGTAAATGTTAAAGCATACTATTAATGCTTAAACATTTACACTTGTTTTTTGTACTCAAATTAAGAAAGAAGGTGACGATATCCGGTGTGGGCTTAATCCATTTTACCTGCCATTCCATATGCACCTCCAAATTTTTTTCATTGCAAATTGTTATACTTTCTATTGACTACTCAAATACTATCTTACCCGCAAGACAGTAAGACAAAGAAGGAAGTGCGAAATATATGAATAATAATAAATATTCGAAGAAGTCAAAAGAAGAATTAGAAGCAGCTTTAACAAGAACCCAGTATGAAGTAACCCAGAACAATGCCACAGAACGGCCTTTTCAAAATGAATATTTTAATGAATTCAGAAAAGGAATCTATGTGGATGTTACTACCGGGGAACCGCTTTTTATATCCAGTGAAAAATTCGAATCCGGCTGCGGATGGCCTAGTTTTGCGAAACCCATTGATAAAAAGGCTATTATAGAAGTTACAGACTATAGTCATGGCATGAAACGCACAGAAGTGAGAAGCAAAACAGGAGACTCCCATCTAGGACATGTATTTGAGGATGGACCGGTAGAAATGGGCGGCTTGAGGTACTGTATCAATAGTGCATCACTGAAATTCATACCGGAAGAAGAGATGCAGAAGAAAGGGTATGGAGATTTTCTTGCTGCTTTTTAAAATTCCCAACCTAAAATAGAATGAAGCCTATGTTATCACCAATACGTTGTATAACAGATATGAAACTGGTAAAAACTAAAATGAAAGGAAGTAATTCTGGTATGGAAATCGTAAACAAGGTATTCGGTAAACACAAAAATGTTTTAACGCTTGCAACAGATGTGCAAAGCTTGTATGGATTGTATGCCAATGTGTCATTCAGGATGGAAAGGAATAGATGCTAAAATGCCAAAAACTAATACTCCCCATGAAAAAGATATTGATGAAACCCTTGCTCTGTCACAAGAGGGTTATCTGTATATAAAGAACAGGATGGATAAACATAAATCCGACTTGTTTCAGACACACTTATTTGGACAGGAAGCAATATGTATAACCGGAAAAGAAGCTGCGGAAATATTCTACGATACGGAAAGGTTTGTACGCAGTGGTGCGGCACCTAAACGGGTACAAAAAACCCTGACCGGAGAAAATGCAATTCAGGGTATGGATGGCGAAGCGCATATTCACCGCAAATCCCTTTTCATGTCTCTGACAACGGGTCCGAATCCAGGGAACCTTGCCGAGCTTGCCTCTAAGGAATGGGAAGCGGCTATACCCAGATGGGAAGCGGCTGAAAAGATTAATCTCTTTGATGAGAGTAAGATTATCTTATGTAAAATAGCTTGCCAATGGGCCGGTGTTCCGTTATTGGAAGCTGAAACAAAGGAATATGCCGACGATTTTGCCGAAATGATCGACGCTTTTGGAGCTGCCGGACCAAGGCATTGGAAAGGGAAGACAGCAAGGACAAAAACGGAAAAGTGGATAGAAACTATTATCGATAATTTGCGGGCAGGCAGGTTAAAGGCCCCTGAAAATTCGGCACTTTATATGGTGGCGAATCATAAGGAGCTTAACGGTAACTTGCTGGAGATTGACATGGCCGCAAAAGAACTGATTAATTTCATTCGTCCCATAGTTGCTATTTCAACTTACATTACATTTATGGCTGTGGCTCTGCATGAACATTCCGATTACAAAAACGTATTGCTCAACGATGCCGATGCAGCTCACATGTTTGTGCAGGAAGTACGGCGTTTTTATCCTTTTACCCCTTTTGTAGGGGCAAAGGTGAAAAAACAGTTTGCCTGGAATGGCTGTGATTTTAAAACAGGAACGCTTGTAATTCTTGATGTATTTGGGATAGATCACGATTCACGCATATGGGAAAAGCCTTATGAATTTCAGCCGGAGCGTTTCCGGAATTGGCAATACAATCCCTTTGAGTTTATTCCCCATGGCGGAGGCGATCCTGCCAACGGACACCGTTGCCCCGGGGAGAGTATTACCGTTGAAATTATGAAAGCAACCCTTAATTTTCTTGTAAATAAAATCCAATACAAAGTGCCCGAGCAGGATTTAAGCTACAGCATGACAAGAATACCAACATTTCCCAAAAGCGGATTTGTAATTACTAATGTGATATCCAAATGAAAAACTATATTTTATTGTTATAATAGGACATGATGCTTATAAGAGATTGTGTCCTTTTGCTTTTGAATGATAAAATTCACTTTTAAGCGTTTTTTCTTCATATTTCTTGATGTAATTCATTTTATTATCATCTCCCCAATAATTTTTATTTCAAATTATTTATCTATTGCCATTGAAAGAAAAAATTGATAAAATATAGTTGACACACTCATATATTAACCATATCAACTATATAAAAGAGGTAAAACTATGTTTGATAATCATATAAGAGTATCTGGCGCAAGAGAGCGAAATCTAAAAAATATAGATGTCCTGATACCCAAAAAGGAGATTACGGTTTTTACAGGCGTATCCGGTTCCGGCAAATCGTCTTTGGTATTCGATACAATAGCGGCAGAATCACAAAGAGAATTAAATGAAACCTATACCAGCTTTATCCGTCACCGTATGCCGCATTACGGAAAACCTGATGTGGATTCCATTGAAAATCTATCGGTAGCTTTCATTATCAATCAAAAAAGGTTAGGTGGTAATGCCCGGTCAACAGTAGGGACAATTACAGACATTTATTCTTTATTGCGCCTGTTGTTTTCTCGAATCGGTAAACCCTTTGCAGGCTATTCCGATGTATTTTCATTTAATAACCCAACTGGAATGTGCAGCTGCTGTCAGGGATTAGGTAAGATGGAAGCTGTTGATATCGAGCAACTGTTAGATAAAAACAAGTCCTTGAATGAGGGTGCTATCCATTTCCCTACTTTTGAACCCGGCGGCTGGCGTTTGACTCGTTATATTCATTCAGGCTTTTTTGATAACGATAAAAAAATCAAGGATTATTCCCCCGAAGAATTGGAACTGTTACTTTACGCTGATGGAATCAAGGTTAAAAATCCCTCTCCCGAATGGCATAAAACTTCATTGTTCGAGGGGCTTATTCCACGTATTGAGCGGAGCTTTCTTAAAAAAGAAGACGGTGAAAAAGTAAAATACAGCAAAGAGATTGAGCATTTTATTATTAAACAGGATTGTCCTCACTGCCACGGTACACGCTTGAATGATAAAGTATTATCCTGCAAAGTGAACGGTAAAAATATTGCCGAATGTTCGGATATGCAGATAAACGAACTGTTAGACTTTATTCAGTCAGTCGATGCTCCTGTGGTAGCTACAGTTGTTACAGAACTGGTAAATCGGCTGGAGCACATGGTATCCATTGGATTGGACTATCTAAGTTTAAGCAGAGAAACTTCTACTCTTTCAGGCGGAGAATCTCAAAGAATCAAAATGGTTTGTCAACTGGGCAGCAGCTTGACTGACCTCACTTATATTTTTGATGAACCGAGTATAGGACTTCACCCTCACGATATAAGCAAAATCAATGACCTTATGAAACTTCTGCGCGACAAAGGTAATAGCGTACTTATCGTGGAGCATGACCCTGACATTATAAAAATTGCAGACCATATTATCGATATGGGGCCGGGTGCGGGCACCCACGGGGGTAAGATTGTATATCAAGGGAGTCTGCAGGGATTGAAAGCATCCGGAACATTGACCGGAAAGTATCTGGCCCATAGGCCTGAATTAAAACCTGATCCACGCCTCCCGAAGGGTTGGCTTTCCATCCACAATGCAGCACTGCACAATTTAAAAAATATTTCTGTAGAAATACCCAAAGGGGTAATGACTGTCGTGACCGGGGTTGCCGGCTCAGGGAAAAGTACGCTTATCAATGGGGTGCTGCCCCGGTTTTATCCTGATACTGTTTTTATCGACCAAAAAGGGATACAGGCTTCAAAGCGTTCCAACATAGCGACCTTTACCGGAATCTTTGACATTATTAGAAAACTATTTGCAAAAAGGAACGATGTCAGTGCCTCGCTGTTCAGTTTCAATTCACAAGGCGCCTGCCCTGTTTGTAAAGGCTTAGGTGTTACTTATACAGATTTAGCGTTTATGGATACAATCGTTACAGTATGCGAAGAATGTCACGGAAATCGTTATACCAACGATGTGCTTGCGTGTCAGCTAAGAGGTAAAAATATTGGAGATGTCCTTAAAATGACTGTATCGGAAGCCTTGGAATTTTTTCAGGAAAGAGAAATATTAACAGTACTCCAAAGGCTTTCAGATGTTGGAATTACCTATATTTCTTTGGGACAGCCGCTTAGTACGCTTTCAGGCGGCGAATTACAGCGGATAAAACTTACGTCCGAGCTTGAAAACGGCGTGCAGGTCTATGTTATGGACGAGCCATCAACAGGCTTGCATATGGCAGATATAAAACAGTTGATTGGTGTAATGAACCGTCTTGTAGAGCAAAATTCTACCCTTATAGTAATCGAACATAATTTGGATATTATCTGTCAGGCAGACTGGGTTATTGACTTAGGCCCATATGCCGGACAAAATGGCGGAAAAATTTTATTTTCAGGGGTGCCGGAAGATTTAATAAATTGTAAAGCTTCCCTGACAGGAAAGCACTTAAAAAAATATATTAGAGAATATAGGAGGTCGGTTAAATGGCAATGAGAGAGTTAGAAGAGAGCTATATTCCCTTCCAGTGTATGATTGTTTCAGCTTCCAACCAATTTAACGTGGAGGGAGTATCAACGGCACAATACTATATATTAGATATGCTGAATAAACAAGGTCCGAAAACCGCAAAAGAGCTTGCTGAAATGAAAGGCATTTCACAATCTGGCATTTCAAAACTAACAAAGCGCCTATTGGAAAAAAAATATATTCTTCAGGAAAGGCAGCTTAATGACCGCCGTTCTTATAACATTGTACTTACTAATGATGGAAAAGCCTTTTTAAATCGTGTTGAGGATTTCGGAAATGAAATTATGAACCTAATTGAAGATGCATTAACGGTAGAAGAAATACAAACTTTCTCAATGATGTGCCAAAAAATTACGAGTTTGTTTGCTGAAAAGTAATGAGCAGCTTTGCCGCTCAGAAATGGATGCATAACTTAATATGACTATTCAGGCGGAATTAGAGACAGCGTACATTATCTTTTATTGGATTGAGCCGGAAAATATAGCACCGTTTTATAACCCTGCAATGGCTCACTTTTTATTTTCATTGCACCAGCGTGTACTTCTACAATTTGCCGTACCAGTACAAGACCCAAACCGTGCCGCAAATCCAGCCGTTCATCCGTGCTTTCCATATAATGCGGTTTTTCTTCCAGCTCTTGCAGCTTTTCAGGAGACAAGCCTATGCCATTATCCTCAACAACAAGAAGAATAGACGTTTCAGAACAATCAAGAGCAAGCATAATTTCACATCCCTGTGGATTATGCTTGATACTGTTTTGCACCAAATTATTGATTGCCCGTAAAATCAGGCGGGCATCACATTCCAGAATAGCGTTTTCAACAGCGGGCTTGATTTCAACTTTCACCAAATAGGTGTCAGAAAGCCCGCCATTCAGTAGTTCCACTACATATGACCGCAAGAGTTTGGATAAGCGCACCGGCTCTTTATGGAGCGGCTGCATTTCGTATTCCAGCCCAGATACCAAATTCAAGTCCTGTACTAATTCTTTTATTTTGAAACTTTGCTGCCTCACGATTTCGGCTTGTTCCTTTACGGAACTGTCTACAGATTTATTATCCGCAATGTGTCCGGCATACCCCATAATCATGGAAAGAGGTGTCCGTATATCATGGGAAACTCCACTGATCCAGTTAGCCCTTGCTTCATTTTGCCTGCTTAAAATTTGGGATGCTTTGTTGAGACTGCCCGCAACTTCTGATAAGTCACCACCGATAGACAGCGATACCGGCTTGCCCTCGGAAAGAGTTTCGATAGCAGCAATGATTGGTTCTGTACTTCGGATGATTTTTCGTTTTGAGAAAAAGTAGGATAAAAACAAAAGGATAAAGTCGACAACAAGCATTGCTGTTATATAAATTGGGAGCGTTTGTATGGCATCAATTGAAAAATAATTACTTGTAAGCTTTGTATAACTGCCTTTCGGATAGCCCAATACCAGCAAGCCATTTTCTGTACTCCAGACAAAAACGGGGTAATCCTTCAAATACCCTTTGGAAAAGAGGGCAACATCCTGAATGGAATAATTGTCCGGAATGTCCTCCGGTGTACTGACCGCCCATACCTGATTGCCGTCTGGGTTCAGGTACATAGCCCAAACATGGGCACTTTCCAGTTTTTGACGAGCATCCTCCGAGACACCAGCCGCCGTTGAAGTAGCTGCAATTTCCTTCATCATATTTTGTGGCGAAGTATCTCCGTAGTCTTTTGTGATAACGCTCCGAAACGTAATACCAAAGGCCAGCACATTAAACAGTACAAGCACAAGGATAACTGCGGCAAATAATGCAAGATGTTTTGAGATGTATTTTCCAAATGATTTCATGGTGTCACTTCCTTATACTTAGCTTATAACCCAGCCCTTTGATTGTGATTAGAGAAACCGGCTTTGACGGCTCTGTTTCAATTTTTTCCCGAATACGCCGCACATGGGCGTTCAAGCTGTTTTCATAACCGAAAGGATTGTCACCCCAAAGGGCTTCGCAAAGAGCATCCACGGAAACAATCTTGCCCTCATTCCGTGCAAGGGTTTCCAGCAGGGCATGTTCTTTTGCCGTCAGCGGAAGAACCTCACCCACCTTATGAATTTCGGCGCGGCTAAAGTCAACTGTGCATCCGTCCAGCTTTATGAGCCGTCCATCCTCTTTATAGCAGCGGCGCAAAACAGCATAAATGCGCAATAACAATTCCTGCGCCATAAAAGGCTTTACGATATAATCATCGGCTCCCAGTCCAAGACCTGCAAGCTTATCTGCCGTCTCGTCCTTTGCCGTCAAAAAGATGATTGGGGCATCCGTAAAAGAGCGTATTTGCTCCATAAGAGAAAAGCCGTCTCCATCGGGCAGCATGACATCCAGAACTGCCAAATCAGGTTTTTCTCTTGTGGCAGCTGCAATGCCTTCTTTCACAGAAGTGGCCGAGACAATATTTTCAAACCCATCATCCTTTAGGATGGTTATTACCATTTTAAGCAGCTCCGGCTCATCATCCACAAGCAGGAGTTTTTTGGTGTGTAAAAACGAATTATCCAATGCTACACCTCCAATTTCAATCTTTATACCATGTTTCAAGCTTCTTGGTATGCGTCATTTCAAGCATTGATGCTTACTCATTTTTTTCGGCGCCGGTACAATATCTTACGATATTATACCATAGTGTATCCATTTTGCGCGATGATCGGTAAAAAGTAAGGTAAAAGTAAGGACACGAAAATGTAAATGTCAGGGCGGCATTGTACCATAAAAGTATCGAAAGGAGATGTTTTTATGGATTACATTATCACAACCGAACAGCTGACGAAAAAATACAAAAACTTTACCTCCGTCAGCGACGTTTCGCTTCATATTCGGAAAAGCAGCATTTATGGTTTCCTTGGACCAAACGGTGCCGGGAAATCCACTACCATGAAAATGCTATTGGGATTGACGGCTCCTACAAAGGGCAGCTTTATCATTGACGGAAAACACTTTCCCGATAATCGGCTGGCAATACTGAAAGAGATTGGCTCGTTTATCGAAGCCCCCTCATTCTACGCAAACTTGACTGGGAGGGAAAACCTTGACATCATCCGGCGGATTTTAGGATTGCCGAAAAATACGGTGGAGGATGCGCTGGAATTAGTCGGTCTCACCAAATTCGGAGATCGGCTGGCAAAGAAATATTCGTTAGGTATGAAGCAGCGGCTGGGGCTTGCCGGGGCGCTGCTTGGCAGACCTCCCATCCTCATTTTGGATGAACCTACAAACGGTCTGGACCCATCCGGCATCCATGAAATTCGCAATCTGGTAAAATCGCTTCCCACTCTTTACGACTGCACTGTGCTAATTTCTTCCCATATGCTGTCGGAAATCGAGTTGATTGCAGATGATATTGGTGTCCTCAATCATGGCCGTCTGCTGTTTGAGGGGAGCCTGGATGATTTGCAACGCTGCGCATTGCAGGCGGGCTTCTCCGCAGACAATCTGGAAGATATGTTTCTTTCCTTGATTGACAAGGACAATGCCGCCAGAAAGCAGAGGGCACAGCTATGAGTACCCTTGCAATCGAACTTCGGAAAGAGAAACGAACCGGCGTGCTTCCCGTTCTGCCGGCAGTTGGCTTTCTAGGAGCTGCTTACGCCTTTGTCAATTTTCTTGTGCGGAAAGATACCTTGCTGAACCTTCCGCTGCCCCCAATGGACGTTCTATTGACCCAGTTATACGGTATGATTATGATTCTGAACCTGTTTGGAATTGTAGTGGCCGCTTGTATGATCTATAACATGGAGTTTAAGGGAACTGCGGTAAAGAAAATGTATATGCTCCCTATAAGTGTACCAGGAATGTACTTTAGCAAATTTCTAATCTTGACTGTGATGCTTTTGTCTGCGGTTGCACTGCAAAACTTGGCCCTGATGCGAATTGGAATAGCAGAATTGCCGCAAGGTACCTTTGAGATGGGAATTCTAATTACCTTTGCCGGATATTCCTTTATTACTTCCATGCCGGTACTGTCCTTTATGCTGTTGGTTTCATCCCGCTTTGAAAATATGTGGGTTCCCCTTGGTATCGGGGTGGCGGGCTTTTTGAGCAGTATGGCTCTGGCCGCTTCGGATATTGACTTATTGATGATTCATCCCTTCGTTGTCATGCTAAGGCCAGCAGTTGCCATGAGCGCACAACCGGATATTACCGTTGTTATTGTTTCTCTTCTTGAAACACAGCTCTTTCTGGGTGCAGGATTATGGATGGCAAAGAACCTGCGCTATGAATAAAGGAGGAATTGACATGAACTTTTTTGACCTGCTCAAAATCGAATATATGAAAGTAAAACGCTCAAGAATAGTTCCTTTGATTTTTGTTGCACCCCTTTTGGTCGTGGCATCTGGCATAGCAAATCTGAGCAGCTATTTCACGCCGGAATACACCAATGCCTGGCCCGCCATGTTTATTCAAAGCGCACTGGTCTACGCTTACTATCTGCTGCCGTTCAGCATGATTGTCGTTTGTGTGATGATTGCCGGACGGGAGACACAGAATAACGGCATCCAAAAAATGCTGGCACTGCCAGTCAGCCGTTACGCACTTTCATTGGCTAAATCCTGTGTGCTTATGTTCTACCTTTTTATGGAAATGGTTGTTTTCTTTGTGGTATTCATTATTGCAGGGATGATTGCCACGAGTACATCGGGCATCACAGAGACATTGCCGGTACTTTACCTGTTAAAATGGTGCGTTGGGCTCTTTCTAACTATGCTGCCTTGCGTTGCTGCGATGTGGGCAATTACGATTCTATTTGAAAAGCCGCTGCTTTCTGTGGGGTTAAACCTGCTTCTTGTCATTCCCGGCATCCTGGCTGCCAATACACCGTTGTGGATTGTTTATCCGTATTGTTATAGCGGTTATCTGGTGTCCTGCTCATTACACGATTTTACAACAGATATTGCTGGCACAGCATTTGAAATATTCCCCTTCCTGCCCTGTGCGGTACTAATCTTTGCATTGGTACTTATAGTGGCTGTCACTCAATTTGGAAAAAAAGAAATGAAGTAAAATGATAGAAATTAATAAACTTCAAAAGAAAGCATCTTGGTACAGAGCATCAGCTTATTACGCATGTACAACAAGCATGGACGCAATCCAAGATGTAAATTTTACTGATATTTATAACCATAACTCACCTTAATGATTATACCACATTTGCCTTTTGCATATATATTTCTAGAGGTGAGATGCAATGTCTTTCATTATAAAAAAGAGGGTTTTATATTTTATACTGCTTATATACATTTTAATACTCACTTTTGTCTTCATCCTTTTGATTATAAGGGTACATAGTATTAAAAATACCATAAGTAACCAGCCGGAATATACTATTTTAATTGAGATTGATGAGAAAAAGCTGTATTTACTTGAAGACGGCAAGCTCATTAAGAGGTACCCAATAGCCTCAGGTATGAAAAATATGCCTTCCCCCATCGGAACATGGAAAATAATAGATAAGGGGGAATGGGGTAAGGGTTTTGGAGGTCATTGGATGGGACTGGATGTACCATGGGGAACTTATGGGATACACGGAACAACAAGAGAGGAATCCATAGGAAGTGCTGCCAGTCACGGGTGCATTAGAATGTACAACAAGGATATAAAAGAATTATATAAGATTGTTCCGTTAGACACTCTCGTTATAATAAATAATGGACCATTCGGCCCTTTTGGAACCGGGTTTAGAAGTTTAAAGCCCGGAGATAGGGGAGCTGATGTATTAGCTGTTCAGGAACGGCTAAAAGAACTGCGCTATTTTAAGGGAAATATGACCGGAATATATGGAGAAGATCTAAAAAATGCCGTTCACAGGTTTCAGGCAGATAAAAACCTTGAAATTAAAAATACAATAACACAAGAGGACTATGACGCTATGGGCCTCAGAGAATTTGAATGACCAGTCTGTAATTATGGATGGCTGTAAACCGGAATATTGGTAAATCTGTTGAGGATTTGTTTGTGAGAAATATTTTCAAGCAAGCACTGAAATGAGCGGAAGCCATATTTTGCAGGAGTCAGGGGGTAAAGGGCAAGACCATTATACAACGGTTCTTGCCCTTCTTTGTTATTATAACAGCTCCACTTAACATACCATTGCTAAGAATAGGCGTTCTATGGATGCTTTTGCAGAGAATTCTCTGAGCAATCAGAAGCGCTGGCATGCAGTATCCCTCAACCTTCAACATTACTTCAACTAAAGTTCAACATAAGTTGAACTTTAGTTGAAGTAATGTTGAAAATGATAGATTATTATAATTATGTCACGAAAAATAAAGCTACATAAATTAAAGAGGTAAGAGAACAATAGAAGAAATAATGACTTTACTAAAAAGGAAAAGGCAGTTTATATGGTGGAAACGGAAAAGCAGCGTTTTCGTGAGCAATTATATTATTACGAGCTGGAACGGATCAGCGTGTAAAAGGTGAAAGTAAATCACTTTCACACTCTATTATTGGATAACTTTTTTATCATAACAGTGTATGCTATAATACATTACAAAAAGAGGTGATTATATTATGTTCAAAATACTGGTCGTAGAAGATGATATGGAACTCAGACGTTTATTTAGCCGTGTTTTAAGCCGAAATGGATATGTACCGATAGAGGCGGCAGATGGTGCTCAGGCATTGGACATTCTCGAACATGAAACTGTTGATTTAATTATATCGGATATTATGATGCCAAAAGTAGATGGTTTTGAATTGACTGCATCTCTTCGTGAGGCCGGATATAAAATTCCAATCTTGATGATTACGGCTGCCGGTTCATTTGATGATATGAAAAGGGGCTTCTCTTCCGGAACAGACGATTATATGATAAAGCCAATTAATGTAGATGAAATGATTATCAGGGTGGGAGCCCTACTGCGCCGTGCACAGATGATCAGCGAAAGGAAGCAGTCTGTTGGTGGTACTGTTTTAGATTATGATGCTATGACAGTAAGCTATGAAGGCAGTAACATAATGCTTCCCCAAAAAGAATTCCTGATTTTATACAAGCTGCTTTCTGAAATCGGTCACATTTTTACCCGCCAGCAGCTGATGGATGATATATGGGGATTTGATACCGATACGGACCCGCATACGGTTGAAGTCCACATTGGCAGACTGAGGGATAAACTGCGGGATAATCAGGATATTGAGATAGCAACAGTGCGGGGAGTTGGATATAAGGTGGTGAAGCGGGTGTGAAGAAAAAACTCTTTAATTCCATGCGATTATATTTTTCTATTATGGTGGTTTTCGTTGTTGTTGCAACCATTATTTTTGCAGGTATTATAAACCTGCTCTTTACATGGATGAATATAACATGGCTGGCCCATCTGAGCCCAATCGTACAGATAACCTTATATTGTACATTTGTGGGGATAGTTATTGCTTTTATATTTGATAAGAGTATTATTGAGCCTATTAAAAAGTTAAGCAACGCCTCCCGTGAGGTTGCCAAAGGTGATTTTTCTGTCAATCCCAGCTCCAAATCAAATTTGAATGAAATGAATGAGCTGTTTGAGAATTTTAGAATCATGGTAACGGAGCTTGGCGCTATAGAGACTCTGCGCAATGACTTTGTATCGAATGTCTCCCACGAAATTAAAACGCCATTAAATGCGATTGAAGGATATGCTACTTTGCTGCAGGATAAGAATCAGTCAGAAGAAGAAAAAGAAGAGTGTATATTAAAAATCGTCAATAATACGAAACGCCTTTCCAGTCTGGTGGGAAATATCCTGATGCTTTCTAAAGTAGAGAACCAGAGCATTCCCCTGAAAAAAACCAAATTTGCCCTGGATGAGCAAATAAGACAGGCAATCGTTTCTTTCGAATCGAAATGGATGGAAAAAGAGCTTGAACTTGACGTAGAACTTGACAGTGTCAGTTACACAGGAATGGAAGCATTAATGTATCATGTATGGTCTAATTTACTGGATAATGCGATTAAATTCACACCGAAATATGGAAATATATCTATCATGCTGAAAAGTGCTGACCAGCAGATTGTCTGCACTATCACAGATACTGGTGTGGGTATACCGAAAGAAGCGAAAGAACATATATTTGATAAGTTCTATCAGGGCGATGTTTCCCATCAGTCAGAAGGAAATGGACTTGGTCTGGCACTGGTAAAGCAGATTTTGGATATCAGTAAGGGAACGATAGAAGTTAGCAGTACGGTGGGTGAAGGGGCAAAATTTATAATCAGACTTCCTAAATTTTAATCAATAATTATGATTTGGTAAAATACAGTTACAATCTATGCTTATGTATATTCGGCGTATAAAAGTACAACGAAGCGGCTTTCACGAAGCTGAATGTGGTATGCTGTTCAGTGTGCCGCTATGTTCGATTATTAATACATTGCTGAAGCAATCTATTGATCGTCGTCTCAAAATAATAATAGAATAAACCTATAATGGCCCAGACAATAAGAAAAAGTATATTTTGAAATAGGAGAAGTTTTTATGAGTATAAAAATCACCTCGGACAGCACCTGCGATTTATCAACTGATCTACTGGAGCAATATCATATCGGCATCCTTCCGCTTCAGATAGAAAAGGGAGGGCATACCTTCAGGGATGGCATTGATATATTTCCTGAGGATATTTTTAAGTTTGTGGATGAAGGAGGAGCATTTTGCAAAACTTCGGCAATGAATCCCGAAGGATATAAATTATTTTTTGATAAGTTTACCAGGGAATATGAGGCGGTAATACATATCAATATTGGGAGCAGCTTCTCAAGCTGTTACCAGAATGCATGCCTGGCAGCACAGGAATTTAAAAATGTTTTTATTGTAGATTCAAAAAATCTGTCAACAGGACATGGACATATTGTATTGGAAGCGGCAGCAAAGGCAGAGGAAGGTTATTCACCGGACAGTATATTGATATATTTGGCCGGTATTATCCCGAAGGTACGGGCAAGCTTTTTGCTGGACCGTCTGGATTATATGGTAAAGGGCGGCCGTTGTTCGTCTGTCATGGCATTGGGGGCGAATCTCCTGAAGCTAAAGCCTTGCATCGAAGTGGAAAACGGGAAAATGAAGCTTGGGAAAAAGTATCGCGGCACATTACAAAGATGTCTGATGCAGTATGTGAAGGATAAGTTAGATAATACGTGCACTATTGAACCTAAAAGGATTTTTGTTACACATACGGCCATAAAACCGGAAATAGTAAAATCTGTTATAGAAACGGTCACTCAGAAAGCAATCTTTGAAAAGATACATGAAACAAATGCAGGCTGTACTGTTTCGAGCCATTGCGGCCAGAATACGTTAGGTGTTTTGTTTATAGAAAAATAATAATCAAATAAAAAATGGAAGGCAGATAGGATATATGAAGATTGATAGGAAAGAGATTTTTACCATACCAAATTGTATGAGCTATTTCAGATTATTGCTGATACCTTTTTTCTGTATTACATATATAAAAGCAGACTCCATAAAAGATTATTTTACAGCAGCAGTAATTGTAGTTATATCAGCTATAACAGATTTTTTAGACGGTAAAATAGCCAGAAGGTTTCATATGATAACGGAATTCGGTAAGTTCATAGATCCCGTAGCAGATAAGCTGACTCATGGTGCGATAGCGATATGCCTTATGTTAAGGTATCGCTTCATGAAATATCTGGTTTTGGTGATGGCCTTAAAAGAGGGGTTTATGGTGATTATGGGGCTGATAAATTTAAGGCATGGGAAGAAGCTGGATGGAGCAAAGATGCACGGAAAGATTTGTACTACGAGTTTATTTCTTGTTTTAGCCATATTCGTTCTGGTTCCAGAGTTACCGGAAACCGCAGCCAACATTATGATATTTATGGAAATAATAATAATGCTCATAACATGGGCACTTTATATTCCCGTGTTTTATAGGATGAGACAGGAAGTTCAATAATTATATATATTCATGAGCCTATCAAAGAACCTGTTACCTTAGATGAATTAGCAAAACATCAGTATTTAGTTCGAGTTTATTTTAGTTAAAAATTTAATGTGCCTACAGATCCGTTTCTTGTATATTAAACGCTAAAAAAGGCTGTCGCAAAAAAGAATACTTCATACAAAACAGTGATACTGACCAAGCGGCCGGGAACCATATCTTGTTGAATTTTTGAATTTTGCGACGGCCCTTTGCTACACAGATATTAATCTCTCTTTCTATATTTTGTGGATTCTCTTTCTATAATGGTGCATTCCAGCATGGCAAGTATTCAATTTACCAGCAGTACATCTTCCTTAAAAGCGGGAGAGACCTTTGTGTTTAAAATTTCTGCAAAAGGATTGGACTTAAGGAATGTAGAGCCAAATGATTTTGCAGGAAATCCGCCAACTTTCCAATAGGTACACCAGTCACTAGCCTATTCTACTATACCATCTTGGACTGTAATGACCCGGCTACTGCTTTTAGCAGCTTCCGGCGAATGTGTTACCATGATAATTGTTTGTCCGCTTTCTCGGTTAATATCGCGTAATAGATGCATAATTTCCGCCCCTGTCTTGCTGTCTAGATTTCCTGTAGGTTCATCTGCAAATAGAATTTCAGGGCTTCCGACCAATGCGCGGGCGATTGCTACACGCTGCTGTTGTCCTCCTGACAATTCCCGGGGAGTATGCCTGCGTCTGTCAGATAAGCCTACCACTTCTAAGATGTGATTTAATTGTTTCTTGTAATCCCTCATTCTCTTGCCATCCAGAAGCAAGGGGAGCATAATGTTTTCTTCTACATTCAGGTTAGGAATAAGATTATAAAACTGGAATACAAAGCCTATATTTTGCCGCCGTATTCTACTCATTTTTTCATCTTTGAAACGGGATATATCGGTTCCATTCAGGTGAACGGAACCGCCCGTCGGAGCGTCCAAACCTCCAAGAATATAAAGAAGCGTGCTTTTTCCGGAGCCGGACGGCCCCATGATGGATACAAATTCACCCTGCATAACCTGCAAGGATACGTCTTTCAATACCTTTGTGATGGTATCACCAAGCCGGAAATCTTTTACGATATGTTTGCCCTCAACGGCAATATTGCCAACGAATGGTTTCATCTGTAAATCCTCCAATCTCTCTATTACTCAAATTTGATTTCTTCTACTAATTTCATCTGACGACTTTTGAAAATCGGAACAACGGAACCCAACAAGGTAACCAGTATTCCCATAGCCCCAGCCATGAGAAATGTCTTGGCACTAAGCTCGGGCACCATTGAAATTTTTGGGCCAGCTACAAGAAAAATCGTTTGTATTTCCATATAGGAAACACATATGGCGATTATTGAGCCAATCAGGCCGGAGGAAAAGCCCTCAATCAATGTCATTTTTACATTCTGCCAATTACTCATTCCAACGGATTTATACATAGCGATTGCGCGGCGTTTTTGCATATAATTAATCAGCAGATTATTAATAACTCCCACCGCTGCCAACAACAAAATGAAGTAGGTCATACTGTGCATAGGCTGCAAAAAGGCTCCCACAGTGGAGAGAGCATCCGTGTTAAATTCCTCCACCGTCCGGCTCCAATTCGAGTGGTCTCCGAACAGGTCACGGATTTGCACCATAATTGCATCGGGGTCAGCGGCAGTATAGGCCAAAAAACCATAGGTTGCCTTGCTAAAATCTGAATCAGTATAGGTCGAAGGAATTACCGCCTCCACATCCGTTGCCCTCGACTTAAAACTGCCGACTACAACATAAGAGTTCTTTGAGGCTCCATTTGACAAGGCGAGAGTATCACCTACGGAAAATCCTGTCCGTTCCATACAGCTTTCGCTTACTATAATTGACCGTTCTGCGGCAAATGCAGGAACAGCCTGTTTTTGCATACTGCTTTCTGTGTAATGGAGCGCAAACATGGAGTTATACCATTCCAAATTGTCCGTTGCTTCAAGTCGTGAGAAAGTAATACCGTTCCCTTGCACCTCATTCTTAAATACAAAAAGAGGCAGTACCTTTTCAATGCCGTCCATTTTTTCGACCTGCTCCACAAAGTCCGGCTCCATTTGACCATCAGCAAAACCCTGCAGCTCTGCACCGTTGAATACGTCGCTGATATAGGTGGTTACAAAATTTCCCACAACGCTGATTGCTATGACTGCGGAAATGCTGATGAAAAGCAATGTAATGTTCTGTGTAATGCTTTTGTTGTCCCGCATATTCCGGGCGGCAAGTCTTCCCTCATTTTTGAAAATCTGGCCATACAAGTGTTCCAGTCCCATAGAAACCAGGTTTGTCACAGGAGGGATGATAAGTATCGTCGAGGCAATCAATCCCAGCAAGGAAAGCCCACCTGCCAGATATAACATATTTCCGGAAACAGCCTTTGGCAGAATTACGGAAATCAGAAACAGAACAAATCCGATCCCAACGATAAAGCGTCGGGGGATGCGTTTTTCCTCAACAGTTCCAAGAACAACATCCTTGATGGGAAGGCGGCTTGCATGGCGTACCGGAATCCATGCACTCAGCAAAGAAACGGCAATAGCCACAGTAAAGGAAATCATGATACTGGACGGTGAAATGATAACGGGAATTTCAATTCCTTGCGACAGAGATTGTCCCATTCCCTGTAAAATCAATTTCAAAATAAACATACCTACAGGAATACCAATCAGCCCCCCCATGCAGCCATAGAACAAGCTTTCCAAAAGAAGTATACGGGTAACCGCTTTTTGGGCAGCTCCAATGCTGCGAAACGTCCCAATTACCGGCAATCGATCTATCGTGATTATCTTATAGCTGCTGTAAATAATAAAGATACTTATTGTCAGAGAAAAAAAACTGATTAGGAAAAAAGGCATAGATTTTTGCCTTGCGTCGGCTGTAATTTGTGCTTCGTTTACTATCCCTGACACCTGATAGCCGCTGTTAGGAAGCGCCGCCGTCAGCTTGCTTATCAATTCACCTGTAGAGACACCCTCGGCGGGTTTTATAAGTATCTCGCTATATCCGTCCGTTTGTCCTAAAAGTTCAGTCAATGTAGAAAGAGGCAAAAGAGCTGTAGCTCCCCTTGTATGCCTCAAAAAAACGGTATCATAAGCGGCAATTTCCGCTACTTCAAAACTGACTGGGCTTCCGTTGATTTTTAGGGTAATGGCATCACCTTTTTCAATTCCATATTTTGAAGTAAACCGATCCGGCAGGATTATTTTGTTACCGGAGAAGTCAGTAATTTCTCCACCGTCTAACAGACGCGGCTTATTAATTTGGTTCAGCTGCGAGAGGTCGGCAGCAATCAGGTCAACTGTTTCATAATAGCCGTTTTCGTGATATAAGGAGCTTTCCTCCAGCATGCCGGCACTTGCCCCGATAGAGGATAAGTCGGGAATGTCATTTATACCGATGCTGTTCGTATCACCTGTGGCGGTAACGGAAATGGTTGCGCTTCCTGCCATGCCCCTAGCCATTTTTCGCTGGGCGCTTTCATAAGATGCGCTAATAGAAAAAGACACGAACAGCAATGTAGCAGAGAGAAGTATCGACAGCAGCATAACAGCTGTTCTTGTCTTGCGTTCTTTTACATTCGTCAGAATGTATTTCAATATTATTTTCAACCTAACACCTACTTTCTATTGGAGATAGACCATTTAGCGGCCTATTCCAATGGGTTTTCTATTGCTTTCAAAACGGTACCACTCCCAATCTCTAAAGTCTGCGGTCGCAACAGAAATGCTACAGCCACAAATGCGGCAAGAAGCGTGATAGCCGCAGCAGCCATGAATGGCAGCATCTTTTTCAATTTCATTTTCTCACCTCCTGACATATAAAAAAGGTTGGCAGCTATCATAATCAAATGATAAACTGTCAACCTTAATCTATTTTTCAGGCAACCTTAATTAACCTTAATTTAAGGGGAATTGTATTTGAAAGGCGGTTCCAATACCCGGTATGCTGGATACGGAAATTGTGCCTCTGTGAAGCTCGACAATGCTTTTTGTAATGGTAAGTCCTAAACCCGTTCCCTCCGGCTTATGCTCCGTATTGGTTCCGCGATAGTAGCGCTGAAAGAGTAAGCCTGTTTCCTCTGAGGTCATCCCCTTTCCATTATCAGACACAACAATTTGAAGTATGGTATCGAAAGCAGAAAATTGCAGAGTGATTTCTGTATTTTCTTCTCCATGTACAAATGCATTGATGATTAAATTTTGAAACGCTCTTGTCAAAAGCGTTTGGTCGAAGGAAAACAAAACTGTTTCCTCAGCAGCTTCAAAGTGAATGGTACGGTGCTCATATTCAGGATTGTTCAAAATATCAATTATCAATTCCTTTAAGAATCGGCTAAAATTTTGCTCCTGTCGTTTCAAGGGAATCATACCATTTTCTAATTGATAGGTTAATTTCAAATCGTCAATCAGCGTTTCCATATAAGCGGCATTTTTCAACATGACCCCCGCATATCGTTCGCATTGTTCCCCGGTTATGGTACTATGCCCCTGTAATATTTCAGCATAGCCTTTAATAGGCGACAAAGGGGTTTTCAGATCATGGGTAATGTTGGAAATCCATTCCCTGCGTGTTTTTTCTGTCTGCTCCCTCAGCCTGTCGCTTGCCTTAATCTCTGCGTCCAAGGTGTTTAAACTGTCATATATGTCCTTGAAAGCGCCGCGAACCTGAATGGGCAGATAACTGCGTGTTGCAATCTCCCTGATGGAAGCTGTCAGGCGGCTCATTATACGTGTTGTCCAATATCCATAGATAATCCCCGAAACAAGAATTACTGTAAATAGAATGCCAACGAAAAGGATAACAATTGTTTTCCCACCTGCAAATCTATCACCATTTAGATACATGGTTACTATAGAGATTTTCGTAGGGAAATGGAGGATGTAAGCGTAATCATTTCCATTGTATGTAACGGTTCCGATAAAAGAAGTTGTTTCGCTATTTTCTAATTGTCCTGTTTGGTAAAGCTTCAAAAGCTCGGTGTTGGAATAGGTATCGTCAGCCTGTTTGGGCTTTTGATAACTGCATATTTCATAACCGGAATGGTCTAAAATCTGCAGCCCTATACTGTTCTCCTGCAATAGATCTATTCCAGCCTGTTTGACCTTAGGTTTGTCATCAGTAAAAATAATCTGTTCTCTGAAATTCTCTGTAAATGTCTTCGGCCAATCACTTTTTCTAGTAGAACCACCTGGCGACTGAACGGTTATTAATAAATAAAAAAGGCCAACCGCCGCAAAAACAGCACCAAGCAGTGACAAGAAGAAAATCAGGTAAACGTGAAAAATTGTGCGGTAACCGGATTTCTTCATCTAATCAGTCCTTTTCTTCAACTTGTACCCCAGTCCCTTTACCGTAATAAGCTGCTGGGGGTTCGAAGGGGTATTCTCTATTTTTTCGCGGATATGCCGTATATGTACCATAATGGTATTATCACATATGCTGCTGTATTCACCCCAAACCTGTTCATATAAACGTTCTTTGCTGATAATTTTATCGGCGTTCTCCATTAGATAAGACAAAAGCAGAAATTCACGCCCGGTCAGGCTGATTTCCTGTCCTGATTTATATGCCCGGCAGCTTTCTCGATCGAGAGAAAGAGGGCCAACACACAAAGTATCGTTACAGCCCAAATAGAGTTTGGCCTGATACTGTTGACGGCGAAGCTGCGCTTTCATGCGGAAAACAACTTCCCGTGGACTAAATGGTTTGGTAATATAATCATCACCTCCACAGGAAAGACCAAGAATTTTATCAATATCATCATTTTTGGAGGAAAGGAACAGGATGGAACAATAGGAGAATTCCCGTATTTTTTTGCATACCTCTAAGCCGTCGAAATCCGGAAGCATAATATCCAAAACAACAATGTCTGGCTGAAATTCCCGGCAAATTTGTAACGCATCCAGTCCTGTATACGCTTTTTGAATGGCATGAAAACCATCTTGCTGCAATACTTCCTGTATCAGATCAACAACGTCTTTATCGTCATCTACCAGTAAGATTTTATTATCCATTTGGGTATCCTCCATTTTAACTTTAGAATTATTATATACGGCCAAACGAATAATATCAACAAAGACCTGGATTAAACTTGAAAAATTGCTTTATGGAGCTTTTCAAAACCCACCACGAAATTTCTTTTCGCCTTGCATATAAATGGCTTTTTCATAAAAAAGCAGAAAAAGTCAGTAAAAAACACTATAAGCTATTTAAAGCAGTATCTAAAAATCATACAATTGAGGAAGACAAGTTTATCTGGTAAAAGGGAAATTGAATACCAAATAAATATGAATAAATTAAAATGGTCAGATAGTGTTTCGGAAGAAATAAAGAAAAAGGTTGAAGCCCTGACAGAGCGAAGCAGGAATAAAAATTTGACTGGGCAGGAATTATTTGTCTGTAAAACAGGAAGGGAGCAGTAATGAAATGATTTTTCATCCTAAAACATTGGATTATACAATAAGTCCCTATACAGGGCTTACCAGAGAGAGCTGGATAGAAGCAGGTGAGTATCTTTTAACAGGTATCTTTCAGAATATTAAATCGATTCATGATCCCGTAATCATGCCAAGAAAGGAAACGGAAGTCACCTATCCTCATAAGAATGCGACTGAGGGACAGAAGGAAATTGAGAAAAAAGCGGAGATTTTTGAAGGATTGGCAAGGTCATTCTTCCTGGCGGCACCACTGATTCATAATAATCCGGATATTACCGTCTGTAATTACAGGCTCATGGACTATTATAAGGAGCAGGTATTACGGGCATGTACCAGGGGCGATGTAAATTCGGTGGGGAATTATGAGGAACAATTAGAATCAGCAGGAACCCGGGATTCTTTCAGAACTTTCCAGCAGACGGTCGAGACATGTGCCCTGGTAGTGTGCCTGTGGAACTGCAAAGCAGAAATCTGGGACACTTATACCAAAGAAGAAAAGGATACCATAGCTGCTTTTCTGACTGATTATGCCCATGCCAGTACAGTTCCCCAGAACTGGCGCCTGTTCAATATGCTGGATATGGCTTTTTTATACAGGGAAGGGTACCCCATTGATGAGGATATCATGAGGGACCACGCCCAGGCAATCCTGAATTTCTATGCCGGAGACGGCTGGTACCGGGATGGGCACTCCTTTGATTACTATTCCTGCTGGGCATTTAATGTATATACACCTATCTGGAATCTTTGGTACGGCTATGAAAAGGAGCCCTATCTTGCGAAAAAATTCGAAGAGAATTCCAATAAATTAATGGAGACCTACGGGGACTTTTTTGACAGGGACGGCTTTACTAATATGTGGGGAAGAAGCAATATTTACAGGAATGCGGCTACCAGTGCTTTTGACGGAAATATGCTGCTGAAAAGCTCTGGAGCGGACCCCGGACGGGCCAGACGTATTGCCTCCGGCTCGCTGCTGCAGTTTCTGACCAGAGAGGACTTCCTCTATAAAGGGATTCCTACCCTGGGATTTTACGGGCAGTTCACACCCCTTGTCCAGGGGTATTCCTGTGCGGAATCACCCTTCTGGCTTGGGAAGGCATTTATCTGCCTGCATTTGCCGGCAGACCATCCCTTCTGGACAGCCAGAGAGAATAACGGCACCTGGGAAGAGCTAGGGGAAAAGGAGCTGAAAGAGACAACCCTTAACGGGCCGGCCCTTTGCTTTACCAACCATGGCGCCAACGGAGAGACTATTCTGCGGACTGGCAAGGTAGTAAAGAATATCGGGGATGAGCATGGCATGTGGAATTATTCCAAGCTGTGCTTTAACACCAAATATCCATGGGAATCGGCACCTTCTGCGGATGTGGAAGCGCAGCAGTATGTGTTAAAGGATTTGACATCCGGTGACTATACCAAAGGAAATGTTACCTTCTGGCATGGGAAGAAAGAGGGGGTATTATACCGGAGACAGTACTTTCATTACGAATTATCCAAAGAAAGCACCTGGATTCAGGCAGTGAATCTTGCGGATTTTCCGGTTCCTTATGGAATGATCAGAGTGGATAAGCTTAAGCTTCACCGCAGGCCTATAACTTTGACCCTGGGTGCCTATGGCTTTCCGGATAACGGAACAGAGATCATACAGCTGGAAAAGGGAAATGCAAAAGCAATTATCCTGAAAGGACATGATTTCACCGGAAGAGAAAAACAGCTTGCAATGACGCTGTATGATGGTTGGGATGAGATTGCACTCCTGCACAGTGAGGGAACCAATCCGGATTCTGCAAAATCCATTGTGATCTATGGAAAGCTTACCAGAAAGAAGCAGTACGGATACGAGCCTTATATTATGATTTCCCAGGTGATTACGAAAGAAAGCCTGGAGGAATTTGAGGAAGAAGAAATTTTCCCCATTGCCTCTATCAGCTATACGGACAAGGAAAAATGCGGTGGTTACGGTCCTGTAAAGGTACTGCTTAAAGATGGAAGCAGAAAAGTAATTGAGTTTGAAGGGATAGAGGGGAATCTGCAGCTGTAATTTCAGATAAGTAATTCGAAATTGTGAAATAGTGAAGCGTAATTTTATCAGAAGCCATAGGTATCAGAATAACCCTGATACCTATGGCTTCTGCAAGAGCAGGCAGCACTGATGCCGAACTTATTAATAACGTTTTAATCTTTACTCTCCCGGACATTCCGCTTTTCTTGCGGCAGCTATGACTTTCAGATAATCCTGTATCAATTCCCTATCCACACCCATTTTCTCCAGATACCTGTCGGCCAGTGTTTGCTTAAGTGCCAGCAGCTGTTCCCGGTCATCTCCCATATCCGGTACCGGTGTGTATTGCACCAGGTAAACTGTCCTGGCGATATCGTACAGATAATTACCGCGGCATACATTCATAAAATCTATTGCAATTGCCTTTCCGCCAGAAATGATTACATTGCCGGGGTGAAAATCTCCGTGGCAGAGAGTTTTTCCCTCTGGAAGCTTATGCAGCAGCTTAAGCATCTTTTCTTTTTCCTTAAACGCCAGAGCGGATGCCTCCTGGATATGATATCTTAGAAAATCCTTATAATCAGGAATATCCGTACTGGTATTGGAAAGAATTTCTTTATGCAGCCCTGCCAGGTAATCCGTGCACATTTCCAGATCTTTCGTAGCCAGCACCCTGTCAAGTAAGGATTCTCCGTCAATCCTGTCATATATAATGCCATATCGGCCTTCATATATTAATTTTCCATAGGTTTCAGGTTTATTGAACTTCATGGGATTTACTACGACAGCATTGCTGAATTCCCTGTCCACAGCTTCCTTGGGATACCCCTGATGAAAGAGTTTCAGGACTTTACCCTCCTCCCATTGGTAAACAACTGCCGTATTTCCCGTACCGATTATACTGCCTTTCTCCATAGCTTCTCCAATCTGGTTCCCTATTTGATGTATTTCAAATTATTATTTTAATAAGTATGTTTATTATATAGCAAAGTAAAAATTCTTTCCAGAAAAATTAATAAACTATAACCCCTGAAATAGCAAGGTTAAAATAGGACCAGGAGAGTGCAGACCCTTGTTATCCTTCGATTTCACGGATCAGATTTACCATCTCAATAGCCCCGGCAGCGCAGTCATAGCCTTTGTTGCCTGCTTTTGTACCGGCACGCTCAATTGCCTGTTCGATATTTTCTGTGGTTAATACTCCAAACATAACAGGAATTCCGCTGTGAAGAGCCACATTAGCGATGCCTTTGGAAACCTCACTGCAAACATAATCATAGTGGGTCGTACTTCCGCGGATTACGGCTCCAAGGCAGATTACCGCGTCATACTTACCACAGGATGCCATTTTAGAAGCAATCAGAGGAATTTCAAAGGCACCGGGAACCCATGCAACTTCGACATCCTCCTCCCGGACATCATGGCGTTTTAAGCAGTCCAGGGCACCAGTCAGCAGCTTTGATGTAATAAACTCATTGAAACGTGCGGCAACAATGCCAATTTTAATTTCCTTTGATACTAATTTTCCTTCAAATACTTTCATATGAACCTCTCCTTTTAATAATGTAAAATGTGACCCATTTTTTCCTGTTTTGTTTTTAAATAGAATAAGTCATAAGGGTTAGCTTCCGCCTGAATCGGAACACGCTCTGTTATTTCCAGCCCAAAGTCAGAAAGCTCATATACCTTTTGGGGGTTATTCGTCAGAAGACGAAGAGTCCTTGCTCCTAAATGCCGCAGAATCTGTGCACCGATATAGTATTCCCGCAAATCACCGTCAAAGCCCAGGGCAAGATTTGCCTCCAGGGTGTCCAGGCCATGGTCCTGCAATTCATAAGCACGAAGCTTGTTCACCAGCCCGATTCCGCGGCCCTCCTGGCGCATATAAAGAAGCACGCCGCGCCCTTCCTTTTCAATCCGTGCCATTGCAGCGGCAAGCTGCTGTCCGCAATCGCAGCGGAGAGAGCCGAAGGCGTCTCCGGTGAGGCATTCGGAGTGGACACGGCACAGCAGCTCCCTGCCATCCCCAATATCACCCTTGACAAGAGCTACATGGTGTTCGCCATTTAACTTGTTCACATAGCAGTGAGCCGTGAAATCACCGTACTTTGTAGGCATGCTGTTCACAGAGGTTCGGACCACGAAAGTATCATTTTTCTTACGGTATTCCTGCAATGCTTTAATCGTAATGAATACTATATCCCATTCCTTTGCCAGTTCTGCCAGCGCAGGTGTGCGCATCATGGTACCGTCTTCCCCCATGATTTCACAGCATAGACCGCATTCCTTCAATCCCGCAAGCCGCATTAAATCCACTGTTGCTTCGGTATGCCCGCCACGCTCCAGAACTCCGTTTTTCTTTGCCTGAAGAGGGAACATATGCCCCGGCCGGCGAAAATCTTCCGGCTTTGAGCTTTCATCCACACACTTCATAGCGGTAACAGAGCGTTCTGCCGCAGAAATACCGGTGGTATTTTCCGTATAATCTACTGACACTGTGAATGCGGTATGGTGATTATCCAAATTTTCCGTGACCATCTGGGGAAACTTCAGCCGCTCACATATTTCACCGCTCATGGGCATGCAAATCAGCCCCTTGCCATGGGTTGCCATAAAATTGATATTTTCCGTGGTTGCAAATTGGGCCGCACAGATAAAGTCACCCTCGTTTTCCCGGCCCTCATCATCCGTAACAAGTATAATTTTCCCCTTACGCAAAGCGTCCAGCGCTTCTTCAACCGAATTGTATTGAAACATGTGCATTCCTCCTAAAATCCATATTTTTCTAAAAATTCTTTTGTCAAAGTGTTCTCTGTCTTTGGAACAGCAGAAGCTCCGAAGAGTTTTTCAATATATTTTCCTACAAGGTCATTTTCCAGGTTAACCGTATCTCCAACGGCTTTTTGGGAAAGAATTGTAGATTTGACTGTGTGTGGAATGGCTGAGATACAAAAATCCTCAACGGTCACACCGGCAATTGTCAGGCTTATGCCATCCACAGCAATGGAGCCTTTTTCAATGATGTACCTTAAAATGCGTTCCTGAGCACGGAAAGTATACCAGACAGCGTTGTCCTCTTTCTGGATTTTGCTAATTACCCCAACCCCGTCAATATGCCCGGAAACCATATGCCCGCCAAAGCGTCCGTTTACTGGCATGGCCCGTTCCAGGTTAACAGGACTTTTCCTTTTCAGACTGCCCAGTGAAGAACGGTTCAGTGTTTCGTGCATGACATCAGCTTGAAAGGTATCTCCTGAACAGCCTGTTACAGTCAGACATACGCCGTTTACCGCAACACTGTCACCAAGGTTCAGGTCATTGAATATAACCTTTCCTTGAATGGTAAGCACGGAGGACTGGGCACCTTTACGGATTTCTTTCAAAATACCAATTTCCTCAATTATTCCCGTAAACATGGATATATCACCTCACTTTCAATCAGGATATCCTCACCTAACCGTGAGATAGTGCTGTTTGTGAGGCAGAAAGCAGCTTCGGGACTTTCCGCCCCTTTGCCGGATATGGGTGTTTTCGCCTCCACACCCCCAAGCAGCTTGGGAGATATATATGCCTGAACCTTGTTTACAATACCGCTGTTTAAAGCCGACCAGTTCAGCATACCTCCGCCTTCCAGAAGAATACTGTCGATGCTTTCTTCTCCGAGTTTCGTCATTAGTTCACACAGCTCCAGATGGCCGTCTTTTTCCGTGACAGGGAGTATGCGGCAGCCTGCTTTGATATATGGAGCATATTTTCCGGTGTCACGGCAGGACGTAGCAATGATTGCTGGCACAGCGCCGGCTGTTTTTACTATGTTTGAATCCAGTGGTGTACGCAAATGAGTGTCACAGATAATCCGTACCGGGTTTCTTCCGTTTTCCAGCCGGCAGGTCAGAAGAGGATTATCCGCAAGTACGGTACCAATGCCTGTCATAATGGCAGAGTAGTGCAGGCGGTCCCGGTGCACTTTTTCACGTGCCGGCTCCCCTGTGATCCATTTTGATTTTCCGGTGTAGGCAGCTGTTTTCCCATCCATTGTCATGGCATATTTCATGACCACATATGGCTGTTTGGTTTGGATGTAATGAAAAAACACTTCATTGAGCTTTCTGCATTCCTGCTCCAAAACCCCCTCTGTAACTTCAAGGCCCTGCTGCCGAAGCTGTTCGATTCCTTTCCCGGCCACCATGGGATTTGGGTCCTTGCAGCCGATAACAACCTTTTTAATGCCGCTTTGAAGAATAGCCTCGGTACAGGGAGGCGTTTTGCCAAAGTGGCAGCAGGGCTCCAAGGTGACGTAAAGTACCCCGCCTGCCGTGGATTCCCTGCAGCCGGCAAGCGCATTACGTTCTGCATGAAGTCCGCCGTACCTTTCATGATATCCCTGACCGATGATTTTATTGTCCTTCACAATAACGGCACCGACCATTGGATTGGGATTTACAAAGCCTTTTCCTTTTTCCGCCAGTTCCAGTGCCAAGCGCATGTACTCTGTGTTTTCCATGCAACACCTCCTAAAAAAGAAAATACCTTGAATATAAAATCCAAGGCATTTTTTAGATGTCCACAGGCTTATTGCAGCTATGCGATCCGGTTTTGCTGTTCACACTGTACAAAAAAAGCTCTGAAATGGTAAATCATTCCAGAGCAATCGTACAAATAGGCGCGTAAAACGCGAACATCTTTTTTTCTTCTTTCATCCAGACTTTACTGTCGGCTTCGGAGTTTCACCGAATCATGCCTTGCGGCTCGTGGGCTGTACCACCGGTAGGGAAATGAACCCTGCCCTGAAGTTATATTCAATTGCCGTTATTATAGTCTTATTGTATTCAATTGTCAATATTTATATTTGCCTCTCATTTCAATATATTTACCTCTCATTTCAATCATATTCCAGTTCAGCCTTGCACATCTATTCACGGAAAATTAAAGTAAAGTACAGATGGTTTCCAAAGACTTAAATGCAAGGAAGGCTGATCTATTACCAATCATTAGTCTAGTAATATACTATATCCATTTTGATAACCATCTAATTATACTTGACATTATATTTTTGCATGTATTATAATATCAAAAACAATGATTTGATATCCATCTAATCAAAAGGAGCTACTATGGATTCTGAATTAATAAAAAAAATAGTAAAAGCCAGTGGTGTAAGGGAAGGAGAATTGATATTGGTTCAGTTCTGGGGAGAAGATGCTGATATTACTATTATGCATGACTTTGCTGTGGCGGTAGCAGAACTTGGAGCCTCACCTCTGGAATTACAGCAGTCAAGAAGTCATAACAGAAATATTTTTTCGGCAGCAAAAGAAGCATGCTTTCCTGAAAGATATTATTCTATCTTTGAGAAAGTGGATGCCGTTCTGGATGTATTTGCCTATCAACCGGTAGTATTGAATTATGAAATTTCAAAGGTGCAAATGAATTATTACAGAAATTATATGAGGAAACTTTTTGAGGTTCTGATGAAGAAACAAAGATTTACTCAAATCCGTATTCCCACGGCAGAAAACGCCCGGGAGTCAGATTTGGATACAGAGGATTATATAGAACGAATGACAAAGGCCTATGATATTGATTACACAAAATTAAGTAAAATTTGCGAAAAGAAAATAGCAGATTTAAAGGCAGCCAGAGAAATCCTACTGCATACCGGTGATAATTGCAGCTTAAAACTGGTAATGGGTGGCAGAAGCTGGATTGCTGACTGCGGTGACGGGGATTGGCCCTGCGGTGAGGTTTACATAGCCCCAATAGAAGAAAAAACTGCCGGAAAAGTATTTTACAACAGATTGTTTATAGAAAATACAGGAGTATTTGAAAATGTAATATTAACGGTAGAAGAGGGTATCGTTATCAGCAGTAATCAGGAACAGGTCAATGATTTTATTAAAAATTGTTCAAAAGAGTGCTTAACTGTTTGTGAGCTTGGCTTTGGCTGTAATGAAAACATTACCGGTTTGTGCGGATATGCGGTATTGGATGAAAAAATGGCGGATTCCTTCCATATAGCAATTGGTGACAACAGAATGTTTGGCGGAGTAAATAAAGCAGACCTTCATATGGATTTTGTTGGTACCGCAGACATAGAAATAATCAATTAGGAGAGAAGTGTATGTATAAGAATGAGAAAACGGAATTTTTAGAATATCTGGAGTTATCTCTTAAAAGCTCAGAGGAGGAAATTAAGGAGCTTTCAGGAGAGGATAGAAATGATGAAGCCAATCATGCAAAAGTAAAGGCTAACATTTTTCAAATATTTAAAACGGTATTTTTAGGAGTAGCAAATCAAAAGACTCTTGCTAAAGAAGAGGTTAAGAATTTATTTCAGGCTAAAATGGAAAGCATACCAGCAAATTGGAAAAAATCCCTTGAGAAAGCCAGGACATTTGAGGATACGGAAAAGGCTATGATTGAAGAAATCAAACTGCAAACGCTGGAAGAAATAAGAAATACCTTTTTAAAGATTTGGGAGGAACAGTATGACAGAGGCTGATGCGTTAAAATTATTCAAATGCCTGGCAGATAAATCAAGAATGAGAATTTTAAAATCTCTGATAATAGAAGACATGTATGTAGAAAGACTGGCCCAAAGATTGGATCTTGCACCCGCCACTATTTCCTTTCATTTAAAAAAATTAGAGGATGCAGGTGCTGTCACTGCCTATAAGGATCAATATTATATGATGTATTCTTTATGCAAAGATATTTTTATGACAAATATTTTAGAAATAATAAAGGAAGAAGCCGGGGATGCAAAGGAGCAGGAGGAACGTGACAATAACTATCGGAAAAAGGTAATAGACTCCTTTTTTGAATATGGAAAATTAAAGACAATACCTGCACAACGGAAAAAAGAGCGTATTGTATTAGAAGAAATCGCAAAATCCTTTGGAAAAGGAAAAGAATATACGGAGCGGGAAGTAAATATTATTATCGCTGACTTTCACGATGACTTTTGCACCCTGCGAAGGGACATGATTTCTGAGGGATTGTTGGAAAGAAATGATAATATCTACAGGGTTTGTCAATAAAATTAATCGACTTACATCCTTACTTATGGTAAAATGTTACTTAATAATCACACAGACAGCATGCACAACGAGGTAATAATATTACTAAAAGGATATTCAGCTGGAATTTCAGCTGTACATAAAATAACCGGATACAAAAATATTTGCAAGCATGACTATCAGAGGTGAAGCTATTTACCATAAGCTTATACAATCCATACAGGAGGACGTTACTATAAAAAGTATTCCCAATTTTATTACTGCCGTCAGAATTATACTCTCCATCCTTTTATTATTTACTGCACCCATGTCAGGAGCCTTCTTCATTATCTATTCCCTATGCGGTTTCAGTGATATTCTGGATGGGTACATTGCCAGAAAAACAAATACTTCCAGTAAGCTTGGGGCAGTTCTTGACAGTATTGCAGATTTTATATTTATAGCTGTAACATTAATTATATTAATACCGGCTATACATTTGGAACTATGGATGCTTATCTGGCTGGTGCTTATTGCAGTGGTTAAAACAGCCACTCTTTTGACCGGTTTCATAAAATACCGCACAGTTGCATTTTTGCATACCCTTATGAACAAATTGACCGGCATATTATTGTTCTGCTTTCTGTTGTTCTATTATGCCTTGGGATTAGATGCAGCTGCCGGCATACTATTAAGTATGGCAACGCTTGCCGCAGGTGAAGAATTTATAATAACCTTAACCGTCCCAACGTTTAATCCTGATAGAAAATCTATTTTAAAAAGTGAGGATAAGTAATGAACGAAAAACAGCAAAAGGTAATGGAAGAGCTTTTTACTTGTATGGATAATTCCTATAAGGATATTTTTGCACACCTGGCAGAATATGCCGTCACCCTTGGCTATAACCCAGTCAGAAACAAAACACAGGATATTACGATTGATTTTAAAAATAATAAAACGAAAAAGTGTATTTTAAAAATGGAGCAGTACGAGCAAAAGCATGACGGATACCAGTACAAGGAAAGAAATATTCCGGGAATCAGGCTGCGGTTTTTTGCAGCAAAGGAATACTCTGATATTTTCAAGCTTGGTATTAAAAGGGTCATAGAAAATTTTGACGGCAGATATACCGGATGCTATGGGTGCGGAAGATGCGACGGTACCCAGGGATATACCTACCTATATGACGATGGCAGGGAGGTATTCCGCTGCGGCTCGGAGTTAATCTCAATTTTCGATTTTAATAAAGAAAATATTCCTGAAATAGAAGCACTAATGAAAGCACAGGCAGCTTATTACGGTAAGAGTCAGGAAAAATAGCAGCCGGTGATTCCAGTTACCGTGCAATAGAGTTAAAAAAAATAGTTATAAAAAATTTTTACAAATTATAAGAGGTAATGAAATGAATATAGACGAATTAATAGATGCCGATTTCAGCGGCTGTATAACAGTAAGAGCGAATGGCAGACATACCTTACAAAAAGCATATGGGTATGCAGATATGCCCAATAAAATACCAAATGAATTAAACACCAGGTTTGCAACGGCATCCGCCGGAAAAGTATTTGTGGCTGTGGGAATCCTGCAGCTTATTGAACAGGATAAATTAAAACTGGAAGATACCATCGGTAACCTTCTTCCGTTTGATTTTTATCAAATCGACAGAGAGATTACCGTAAAGCAGCTGTTGACACACACTTCGGGCATACCGGATTATTTTGATGAAAGCGTTATGGAGGAATATGAGGAATTATGGAAGGATTACCCCAACTATAAGATCCGCACCTCAAAGGACCTGCTTCCTCTTTTTATCCAGAAGCCTATGATGTATCCGAAAGGGGAAAAATTTCAGTATAATAACACAGGCTTTGTTGTCTTAGGGCTGATTATCGAAGAAATAACCGGACAGGCCTTTGACAAATATCTGGCTAACCAGGTTTTTGCACCAGCCGGAATGTCTGATACGGGGTATTTTGAACTGGACAGATTACCTGCAAGATGTGCCAACGCATATATTTATGACAAAGTAAGAGAGGAATATTATACCAACATATACAGCGTGGATGTAAAGGGAACGGGAGCCGGCGGCGCATTTACCACGGTTAAGGATATTGAAAAATTTTGGGATGCCTTATTTTCTTATAAGCTGCTGTCCCCCGAAATGACAGGGGAAATGTTAAAGGAACAGAGCGGAAACGAAAAAGAGGGATTTTACGGCTTTGGTATCTGGCTAAGAAAAGAAGAGGATAATTCCTTCACCCCATTTTTTCAAGGCTGTGACCCGGGTGTAAGCTTTATATCATGGTATCATCCCGGTGAGAACAAAAACCTTACATTGGTAAGTAATTTAGGCTGCAATGTCTGGAAGCTTTTAAGAAACCTAAGAGCTGCCATATAAAGTGTCCGTTATAAATTCAAAGGACAATGCTGCTGGATTATCCTTAAGAATAATCCGGCAACAAAAGCAAATTTCAGGAAAGGCTGCTTCAGGAAAGGATGCCGCAAACAGTACGTTTATTTCTCTTTCCTTCGGCAGTATTGCAGGAAACCCTGCAATATATAATGGTGATATAAATGGAGACTCCAACCAAGTATATTGAAATAATTAAGGACCAAACAAGCAGAACTCTCTGGAGCCTGAACAATGTAATAGATGCAATCCCTGATTCCTACTGGGAAAGGCTTTATTGTGACATGCCGGTATGGAAGCATATTTACCATACGCTTCATTCTCTTGATATGTGGTATATAAATCCCCTGGTGTATGTAGAACCTCCATTCCATACAGAGGGGCTAAATGACCTTGATGCGGAAACGGAAGGCTGCCTTTCCAGAGAATTGCTGAAGAACTATTATCAAGAAATCAAAAAAAAGATTCTTTCCTACCTGGATGGACTGGAGGATGAAAAGCTTTTGGAAAAGCCCGAGAAATGTCCCTATACAAAATTCCATCTTATTATGGCACAGCACAGGCATCTTGACATGCATATAGGTATGCTGATGGGGTATGTTATTGCCGGAGAGGACTTATGGCCCAGAATTCTGGGACTGCAATCGGAATTTCCGGAAGGGGAATATTCTCTTTATTTCTAACCCAAACAAAAAGGTGCAGGAACATGAATGAAATTATACATATAAAAGCCGCAGAAGCAACTGATAAAGAATTTTCTAGCATTTATGCCAGAACTGCAATAGATAAGAGGTGGAAAATGGAGCAGTCGAAAGTTAAACTTACTATTACAGCTTCCGCATGCAGGTGCGGATATCACAGGAAGGGGGATGAATTTCTTGTAGAAGATATTTGCCCGCCTTTGTGCCATGAGTTATGGAACAGTATCTATCCTTCCGTTTATACTTTATTAAACGGAGGAGTTTTGGATTATGGCAATGGTAAATCCAGGTGCTTTGATGCCAAATGTCCGGACGGGGGTCGTGTTTGTATACATGGGGAAGCCGCCGGTGATAAAGCAGAGTAAAGTACAATGACATAGATATATTCTCTGAAGAATTCTCTGAAGAAAAGGAATGCTTCTCTGGTAAAGGCTTACTTACTAAAAATAAATTAGCAGGGATTGAAATTAAAAGAAAAGTATGATATAAATATTTATAAATTAATAGTTAAAAAAAGTATTAGGCTGAAGCCTTGATCCACGTCTGTTAGGGAAAACCATAACAGGCGTGTTTTTTATGGGAGAGTGTATGAACAAAAGAAGGTTTGTTTTAGAAATACTGACTGTATTATTCGGAAATTTCCTATATGCAGCAGGGGTGGTGTTATTTATTATTCCATCGGGACTCATTACCGGAGGAACTACCGGTATAGCATTATGTATTTACCATACAACCGGTCTGCCGGTGTCCTATTTCGTATTTGGCTTCAATATTATTATGTTTTTGCTAGGATTCTTTATATTGGGGAAAAAATTTGCCTTTACGACCCTGATAAGTACCTTTTGTTATCCCATTGCTTTGGAGCTGTTACGCAGCGCCTGGGGGAACTACATTCTTACTGATGATATTTTATTGTGTACAATTTTTGGCGGTATCTGTATCGGTACCTCTATTGCACTTATTATCAGGGTTGGCGCAAGTACCGGAGGTATGGATATACCACCTTTGATATTATACAAGTTCTTTCGTATACCGGTATCTGTCAGCCTTTATATTGCTGATTGTGTGATATTGGCTCTACAGGCATTTTTACTGAAAGGAATGCTGCAGGAAGGCGAAAAGATACTTTATGGTATCCTTTTAGTCCTTACCTACACAATTATTATCGATAAGCTGCTTATGCTGGGAACGAGCAAGATACAGATTAAAGTGGTAAGCAGTAAATCCGTTCAGATTAAAGCTGCCATTATTTCCGAAATTGACAGAGGCGTTACCCTTTTACATGGCATGACAGGGTATTTGGAAAATGAGACGGACATACTGCTAAGTGTAATATCAGGCAGGGAATTGGCAAAGGTAGAAAAACTCGTGCATGACATAGACGAAGAAGCCTTTGTTATCATAAGCCGAGTCAGCGAGGTAAGAGGCAGAGGCTTCAGCTTGGGCAAAAAATATATCAGATAGGTAATATGCAGAAACAAAAGGAGCAATATTGACAAAACACCATGCTATACAATAACAATT
The DNA here is from genome assembly GCA_023410275.1 of Bacillota bacterium. Taxonomy (GTDB): domain Bacteria; phylum Bacillota; class Clostridia; order Lachnospirales; family Lachnospiraceae; genus Anaerocolumna. Next base: position 8,130 of record JAEYPZ010000177.1, on the reverse strand, counting down.
TTGGAACAAGCTGCCTCAAAATTAAGCTATTAGTCAAACTAAAAAATTGAACATGACAGTCTGTTGTCAGGTTTTTTTTGCTATTCTTAAAAGGTATTAAGGAATACAATAAAATAATATTTTTTAGGAGGTCATTATGGAAAATAACAGGAAAGATTTTGTTCCGCAAATTGAATTGGGAAGTGTTGTGTTAGACAGCAATGATATTAAAACTCTTTCTGATTTTTACATCCGTATGCTTGGATGGGAAAAGGAATACGAGGAAGAAGGCATTTGGATTAGTATTGTGCCAAAAGCAAAAGGTGTTCGAATTAGTTTTCAAAGTAACGAAGATTATCTTCCTCCCGTATGGCCGGAGGAAGAAGGAAAGCAGCAGCAGATGGTACACCTGGATTTCAGTGTAGGAAGCAAGGAGAACCTGGAAGCTGCCGTGCAGCATGCACTGGCCTGCGGAGCTGTTAAAGCAAAGGAGCAATATTCAGATCAATGGGTGGTAATGCTTGATCCGGCAGGACATCCCTTCTGCTTTGGCTAAAGTAGACTTTCAGGAAATTCATCCCACGCTCTTTTACGTATAAGGAGGATATTACATGAAATTAGACCGCCTGCTTGGAATTCTTACAATACTCCTGCAAAATGACAGGGTCACCGCTCCCTGGCTGGCAGACAGATTTGAGGTGTCACGCCGTACCATAGGAAGGGATATAGATGCACTTTGTATGGCAGGAATACCCATTGTGACCCAGCAGGGCGGCGGAGGCGGAATATCCATCTTAGACGGTTACAAACTGGACAAGAGCATTCTTACTGCAGATGAGCTTACAGGTATAATCGCTGCTCTAAAAGGCATTGGAACAGTATCTGATTCCTCTCAGATAGAAAGGACACTGGATAAGCTTTCTGCCAGTAAGGATACTGTAATATCCTTGCAAGCCCCCATTGTGATTGATCTTGCCTCCAACTACAAGGGTACACTGACTCCTAAAATAACCCAGATCAAACAGGCTATTTTGGAACGGAAGCTGATTGAATTCGACTATTATTATGAAAAGGGACTTACTCATCGCAGGATTGAACCTTATTTTGTAATATTCCAGTGGTCTGCCTGGTATGTATTCGGCTTTTGTCTTGAGAAACAGGATTGGCGCTTATTTAAACTGGCAAGATTATGGGAGCTGAAAACCTGTGACGAACCCTATTCCCAAAGAGCAATTCCGGAAGACAGAAAGGATTTTAATGCATATCTGCCAGATGATAAAATTCTCCTTGCGGTATTTGAGCCCTCCGCCAGATACCAGCTTATGGAGGAGTATGGAAAGGACAGCTTTACAGAAAGAGAGGACGGAAAGCTGTTGGCAGAAATCGGGTATACTATAAAAGAACACATTATCAGCTGGCTGCTTGGCTTTGGAGATAAGGTCAAGGTATTGGAACCAAAAGAAATTGCGGATGAAGTAAAGCAGAAAGCCATAAACATCCTAAAAAACTATTCCTGAACAGGACATACTGTAGTCCTGTTCCCTCTGGTAAGATTGGATAAAGGTTTTGAATAGACCTATATCTTAACATAACAGAGGAGATAGTTAATATGATTGATTCAAGATGCGGACTTCATTGTACCAATTGCAAATGGAAAGAAACCAACGGATGCGGCGGATGTATTGAAACCATGGGAAACCCCTTTTACGGAGAATGTCCCGTAGCTGCCTGCTGCCAGAAAAAAGGGCTTACGCATTGCGGTGAATGCAGTAATATACCCTGCAATAAGCTCTACTGTTATTCCTATCTGGATAAGGAACACGGTGATAAACCGCAGGGAGAGAGAGTTGCAGCCTGCCGGGAATGGGCAGCAGCATCAGGTAAAATGGATTGGAGCAAAGTTCTTCTTACTTCAGCGGGTTTTGAAGATATGGATGGAAATCCAAAGCCAAATATTACAGGCTGCTTTTTGGAGATGCTTGAAAAACCGGTGTCTTCTGCTAAGGTATTATTTATCCCTACTGCGGCAATTGAGGAAGATGCAAAGGAAATGGCAGAGTTATGCTTCCTTGAGCTGCTTCATATTGGGATATCAAAAGAAAATATAACAGTATATAATATTGGTGAGGATTTATCTGAAAAGGAAGCCCTTGACTTTGATGTGATTTATTTCACCGGCGGAAATACCGGATATTTGCTAAAACGGCTCAAAGAGACCGGCTTTGAAAATATCGTAAAGAAGATGGTATATCAAAATAAGGTTTATGTCGGTGTCAGTGCCGGAAGTCTTATAGCTTCCCCTAATATAGGTAATCCATTTCAGGAAGAGACCGGAGGCTTATGTCTTCTGAATGCCTACCTTTCCGTGCACTGCACAGAGGATATGCAGAAAAGAGAATTGCCCCTCCCTCACATTCCTTTGCGTGATAACCAGGCACTGCTTGTTACATATAAGGGATACCGGCTAATAGAAGATTAGCCTGCACCCCTTTTATTGTGCGGCATGGTCCAATATCCGGTCGGTCCGTAATGGTATCAAAAGTGGTTTTCGGCCGGCATGGATATGGCCCTTGGTTTCATTGCTGACCGGTTTGGCATCGGAAAGGCAAGAGAGATAGCTGACAGCACAGAATATCAATGGAGTGAAGATAAGGATAAGGATCCCTTCTCAAAAAACATTGAAAATAGTAATAAAACTCCTGTGAAATCAGTATAATTATAAAAATGCCTTGTCAAAGGAGTTAATCAAATAAATTGTATTGGACATTCTTTCCCCAGGATCAAAACAATGAAAGTACAAACATGACATATCTGGTAGGAACCTTCCGTGCACTGGTCGATACCATAATCCCCAGGACTCCGAGATTGGCACAGGAGTATGGTTTAATTCAGTATTATGGAGCACTGGATGCCGACATAGACCTGTTTCTGATACTCTCTTTACAGAATCTGCAATATCCACTGGCTTTCTATACCATGGAGCTTTTGGATCTGGCAGCTAAACTTGTTTATTCGGAAGGATATGAAGGCATTTCCCAGGATGATGACATAGTCTTTTCAAATATTCCGCCGGAGAAGAGACTTCAGGTATTGGAGCTATTACTGATGGCGTCCACTTTTCCCGCTAATTATCCCAGAGTATTTTTGGATAATCCGGATTGGGTTTTATATATCTACGGAGCTTTAAACAAATCAACTATGTTTGGATATTACTCGGAATGGTACGGTTATGGAAATACAAGGCTTCTTCCGCCGGAACAAAGACAGCTTGAATTTTACCCATTCAGTTGGGAACAGATTAATTATCCGGGACCCTCCCTTGGTTATCACGCACTAAGAAAGAACTGTTAAAAGGAGATAATAAAAATGGATACAGACGTTATTATTATTGGAGCCGGCGGAGGTGGTGCGGTAGCAGCAAAAGAACTGGGAGAGAAAGGTCTTGGAGTAATCGTTATGGAGGCCGGTCCCTGGTATGGCAATAAGAATTGGCCCCTTCCCAACTCAGAGCCCGGAGCAAATGGCAGTACAAATTATGATGACTTAAGTATAGATCTGTTAAAGAAAAGCTTTACTGACCTGGAGGATGATATGAATGATTTCGTCTCCGGTAAATTCCGCTGGGGACCGGCTGACAGAGATAAGCCCCCATGGACCAGAAGGATTCTCAATGGCGGCTTTATATGGCAAAATTCCGGTGTTGGAGGCAGTACCCTTCATTATTTCGGAAATTCTCCCCGTGCGTACCCTCAGTCTGTTAATAACATATGGCCTATTTCCTACGATGAATTGGTTCCTTATTATGAAAAGGTTGAAACAACACTTCCAGTAAGACCTGCTCCGGCAACAGCAAAAGAGGATCTATTTATTTACGGCTGTAAAAAGGCCGGCTGGAGCCTTATAGATTCCTTGGATATCACCAGTCCTGGATATCGGATGGAAACCAATGCCATACTTCCTCCCAATCCTTTCATTAATGATCCTGATTTTAATTTTGAAACAAACAATTCTATTGGCTGTACCTTAAGGGGACATTGCATAAACGGTTGTCACATAGGACCTACGGTTGACAGCGTTGCAAAGCGTTCCACACTGGTCAGCTATATCCCAAGAGCACTCAGGACAAATAAAGTCGAGGTCAGGCCAAATACCTTTGTCACAAAAATTTTGACCGAAACTGATAATAATAATGAATTGCAGGCAGTGGGAGTGGCTTTTCGCAATACCTGGACCGGAGAAACAGGAGAGTTGACGGCAAAAATAATCGTCCTCTCAGCTGGCGGTATAGAATCTCCGCGTTTGTGGCTGAATTCCGGCCTTCCTGATAACCCCTGGGTTGGCAGAGGCCTAATCAACCATTGGTTTGACAGTGTAAGCGGTATTTTCGATGAGGCAGCCATCATGGATGCATTGGGAGTTTCTGATGTAAAGCCCTTTGTGGGACAGAATTCGGCTGTCCGGTTTGATTATCCTGGCTACGGTGCTCTTTTAATGTGCGGAGAAAGCCCGGGTATTTATTCTACTTTAGCATATGGATCCAGTTTTATGGGAAGCAGCTCCTTAAGGAGAACAGATTCCAACGCACCATGGGATTATGAAGGATTGATTGTTGGAGAGCAGCTGAAGGAATTCATGAGAGAATATACCAGAACATTAAGTTGTCTGATCTTAACGGATGATACGGTAGACCAAAACAACAGTATTACTCTAGATCCCTATCTGCGTGATGAAAATGGTTATCTGCCGGTTATCACTTACAGACCAAATCCAGTAGACAGCATAAGACGGGATACCCTGGCTGCTATTACAGCAGATATCTTTCGTAAGGCCGGAGCAAAAACAGTAGTCCGCTCCAATTGGCCTGCTGCCAGCTTCCTGCATATTATGTGTACAATGCGTATGGGGTATGTAACGGATAGCAATTGCGAAGCATATCAGGTAAAAAGATTATACATAGCGGACAACAGCGTTATTTTTAACGGAATCGGAGGTCCCAATCCCACACTTACAACCCAGGCCCTTGCAACAAGAACCGCCGATAAAATAGCGGAAAAATATTTTAGCTCCTGATATAATATGAGTTTAATATAAGAGCTGCCCAAAATGTCAGTTTATATAAACTGGTATACTGGGCAGCTTATGCTGTTTACGGTATATCTCCCCCTCCGAAAGCCTCCCTGGTACAAGCAGAGGCTTCTATTTCCTTCTGCCATTGTTTGTGTTAAAATATAGCCATATAAAAGGAGGACATAGAAATGAATATAAAAATAATTAACAAGGATTTTTGTATATGCAAAGTAACGAATCTGGTAGAAGTAAATTTTCAGGATGAATTTTGCTTCCTCAGTAAAACGGATGAAGAAACATCATTGGTATGTACCTCTGATTCCGTCCCTTCGAATACAATTGCAAAAGAAGACGGCTGGAAGGCCTTTCGAGTTCAGGGAATACTGGATTTCTCATTAACCGGAATTCTTTCTAAAATATCTTCCCTGCTAGCAGAAAATAATATAAGTATATTTGCTGTGTCAACATACAATACCGACTATATTTTTATAAAGGATTATAATTTTCAGAATGCACTAACGGTATTAAAGGAGTATGGCTATACAATTGAATAAAGGATGGTAACATGTTATGGAGATTAGATTCTGTGCCTTCCTTCGGGGCGTAAATGTAAAGGGCACCAGTATGAAAATGGACGACCTTAAGGCCTCTTTTGCCAGTATGGGCTTCGCTAATATCAAAACAATACTGGCATCTGGAAATGTTATATTTGATTCGGAAAAAGAGTTGAACCTGAAAGAACGAAAGCTTTTTATTGAAAAAGAATTAAGCAGCTATTTTCAATACGATGCTCATGTCTTTTTGCGGGAAACAAAGGAAATAGAAGCGCTCTTAAGGGATATGGATGCTTATCCTGCACCAAAAGACTGTCATCAGTATGCATTGATATGCGATAGCAAAGAGATTTTTACAGAATTAAAGGAGCTTTTTGACAGCATAGCCCACGAGCCCATGGAACAATTTTTTGTAGTGTCCGGCAATGCTTTCTGGATTGTACCAAAAGGCTCAACCTTAAGCTCAGAATTCGGCTCCAAGGTCCTTGGAAAAAAACAGTATAAAAGCAGTCTGACCTCCCGTAACAGGAATACGATTGAAAAAATCTATAATGCCATGAATACTTCTAAGTAAAATTCAATTTTCGAACAAATTTTTGAGCAATTATATGAACAAATAATTTCTAACTAATATTAATTTCTTTTAAGGAGGCTGTAATTATGGAAGATACCATTTTACTGGTAGTTGATGTTCAGACTGCACTTATGGAGGAGCATCCCTACAATGAAGAAAAAGTAGTAGAAAACATTCAAAAATTAATTTCATATTCCAGAAATAAGGGAATAGAAGTTATCTATGTACGTCATGATGACGGACCTGGGACAGAATTAGAAAATAATACACGGGGATGGCAGATTTTTGACAAGGTTGCCCCAAAGGATACTGATAAGATTTTTGAAAAGAATTTCAACAGTGCTTTCCGAAAGACCGGCTTAAAGGAATACCTGGACAGTAAGAATATCAGGAAGCTGATACTGACAGGCTTACAGACAGAATACTGCATTGATGCCACTGTAAAGTCCGCCTTTGAACAGGAATATGAAGTCATTATCCCCGAAGAGACCAACTCTACTTTTGATAATCCGTATCTTACCGGAAAGCAGCTTTATGAATTTTTTAATTATACCTTATGGAATAACCGCTTTGCTAAGGTAATGCCATTAGAAGATATCATGAAATAAAACACAAAGTTTAAAAAGTGCCAATTCCAAGAATACCGTACAAATCAGCCAGCTTTGTTATGGTATAGGTACTTTGTATATCCGATGTATTAGTGATATTTTTGCGATCAATCCAACAGGTGTCAATTCCTGCAAGATTACCGCCCTTAATATCGCTGCTCAGGGAATCACCGATTACCAGGGCACTTTCTGCCTTGAAATCTTTTATATGTCCTTTTACATAGTCAAAGAATTCTCCGGCCGGTTTCTGGTATCCAATTTCCTGGGATATGAAGATGTCCTCAAAAAGCGGATAGAGATTGGTCATCTTCAAACGGCTAAGCTGGGTTTCTGTAACACCGTTTGTTATAACAAAAAGCCTGTAGGAACCGGATAAATCCTTGCACAGTTCAATCGCTCCGTCAATCAGCTGGTAACCCCTTCCTAACAATGCTCGGTATTGTGCTTCCCATAAGATTCCGTCCACGGCCATGCCAAGTTCCAGCAGTGTTCTGGAAAAGCGGGTATTTAGTACTTCATTAAGAGCAATCGTACCCTTTTCATAGCCGGCCCATAATTCTTTATTCACGGCATCATATATATCAAATACCTCTCTGGTAAAGAAAATCCCATTATCTTCAAAAAGCCTCTCCAAAGAAACTTTTTCATTAGCTTCAAAATCCAAAAGAGTATCGTCCAGGTCAAAAAGCAGTAATTCATATTTCATACTTCCGGGCCTATGAATTTTGCTGCCTTCATCCGGCTTATCCAATGATTTTTTAATCCCTGTATCACCTATATTTTCTTTCATAGTGAAGCACCTCCTGTAGATTTACATATTATTCAACTTTACTGGATATGCCGCAGTTTGTCAACCTAGCTCCCATTGCATACGACAAACGCATGAAGGAAGTTAATGGAACCGGACGATGACCAAAGGGGTTGTTTTGACCTTTTGTTACGCGAGAACCCTTATTCCACTAAAGCGGCAGAAAACGTGACTGGCAGGCAAAGCAAAGCCAAACTCGCTGTGATAACTATGGCTGTGTTAGTTAGCGAGCTCAAACAGTGGCATTGCTTTACCTAGTCACGTTTCCTGCCGCTTAAGTGTCATAAGGAACCTCTTGAGACAAAATGCCAAAATAACCCCCTTGGTCATCTGTGTATATCCATTATTTGGTCTTATGCTTTTGCTGTGCTCAAAGTCCTATAAGACCAGTACAACACAACAACTGTCTAAGGGTTTATTGCCAATCCCCAGATGATTTTGGCTTACCTTTCGTAATTTTCTATTGAGGAGTTCCCTAATGACACTTAAATGGCAGCAGCTGTTCCTAGGTAAAATTATACCACTGTCTGAGCTCACAGC
>JAEYPZ010000069.1:0-99115 GCA_023410275.1 Bacillota bacterium | reverse complement strand
GAGATTCAAAGAATTTGGGTTTGATGGTCTGATAAAATGTGTTTTTTCCGGTTATGAAGCCAGGATGTGTGCAGGTGTGGATGTAGAAACCCATGAATTAAGGCTGCATCCCTATCTTTTCCCCATTGGACTTGGCGGAATGCCTACCTTTATGGAAGGCGGAGAGCCTGCAGCCGATGCCAGAAAATATTGGATAAACGTCCGAAGAGCGCTGCTTCGGGAGCCAATCGAACGCATCGGTCTGGGAGGATACCTTCACCTGGCAGAGAATTTTCCTGATTTTATAGACTTCATGGAGGAGGCAGCAAAGGAATTCAGGATAATCAAGAATTTGCACCGTGCAGGAATTCCTTACCGTGCGAAAACAAAGGTAGCGGTGCTTCACAGCTGGGGCAGGCTTCGCTCCTGGACCCTGTCAGGACATTTTCATGAAACTTATATGCATGATCTGATACATATCAATGAGGCCCTGTCGGGACTTCCCCTTGATGTGAGGTTTGTCAGCTTTGAAGATATAAAGCAGGGTGCTTTGGAGGAAACGGATGTTGTAATAAATGCCGGATATGCTGGTTCCGCATGGAGCGGCGGGGACGGATGGAAGGATGATGAGGTTGTTGAATTACTGACGAAATGGGTCTGGGAAGGCGGTGCTTTTATTGGTGTGAATGAGCCTTCCGCCGTAGATGGATACGATACTTATTTCCGTATGGCGCATGTGCTTGGAATTGATGAGGATACCGGTGCCAGGGTATGCCATGGAAAGTGGACTTATACGGTTACGGAAGAAAAAGGACTCCTTCCGGAAAACAGTTTTATAAAAGCCAGAAACAATCTTTATTTGACAGATGGTAAAGCAAGGGTTCTTGCCGAAGAAAATGAAATGCCGGTTCTAACGGTTCATAAATTCGGTGAAGGCAGCGGGATTTATCTTTCTTCCTTTGAGGTTAATCCGGTAAATACCAGGATGCTGCTGAACCTGATATTATTTGGCGGTAAAGAGGACCTTGCAGGCAGCTACCTGACAGACAATCCCCTTACGGAATGTGCATATTATCCGGAAAGCAATACGCTGGTGGTGCTTAATAACAGTGATACTAAGCAGAATACAATTGTTAAGACCGGACTTGGAAACAGGGCAATTTCTCTTGAGCCCTACGAAAATATAATTCTTCGGCTTGAATAAATACCTGTATTTGCTATGTACTGGCAGAGCGGAGCTTGCAAAGAGCAATATTGCTTCTTAGAGACCGTTCAGTCCGAAGAATTTTCCGGTATCAGAACCGAATGGTAAATAGATTTAAATGACAATTTAAAAGAGCAAGAAATGATAATTTATTGGCAAGTTAAAAGAATGATGTTCCAATAATCATATGATATACTAATGATTAATCAGATATTTAAACAGAGCTTAATTTTAACATAAATCAGTTTTTACCAATCAGCCACCCAGCGGGCAGCAGGCGAATATTGAAAGAGACAATATGAACAAAGGATAGTGCAGAACACAGAAAGAGAGGGTAGTTTGGGCTTACAAGAATGGAATATAGCAATGACAGTATCAGGTTTCTCTGCAGGAGCTTAAGGCCAAAAAACAATATGGTCGAAATTGCATAATTTATTCATTGTTTTGGTTTGAAATCCATCATGAAATGATGTAAAAATATACATATAAGCGAATGATATCTGAAGATAATTAGTAAAAACTAACAATGTGGAGGGAAAAGGTTGGAAGTCAATATGAATCAAAAGACGAAAAAAAAGATAAAATTACTGCTGTTGCTTATGCCATTTCTGATTTTGGTATTCAGCATTTATTATGTACCGCTATTTGGATGGATTTACTCTGTAACGGATTATGTACCGGGAAAGAAATTAAGTAATCTGCATTTTATCGGACTAAAATCCTTTATGCTGATAACAAAAGACGGAGGCGGTTTCTTTAATGCCTTTAAAAATACACTGGCTTACAGTTCCTTAGCATTAATCTGCACACCGCTGCCGATGATTCTGGCGATTATGATATCACAGCTTCGTAACAGCAAACTGCAGAGGGTAATCCAGACCGTAACCTCATTTCCCAACTTTATATCCTGGGTCTTGTTATATTCCGTCGTATACATGATATGCTCCGCTTCTGACAGTGCACTGAATACATTAATAACAAGCTTTGGCGGAGATGTCTATTCGATGCTTGGTGACAGAAAGCATGCCTATCTTATCCAGACAATGCTTGGCCTTTATAAGACCATGGGTTATACGGCAATCATTTACCTTGCCTCCATCAGCGGTATCAGCCAGGACTACTATGAAGCCGCAGAGCTTGACGGAGCGGGGAAATGGAAGAGGATTGTACATATTACCGTTCCCCTTCTTCTGCCTACCTTTCTGGTCATGTTCCTTCTTCAGGTAGGAAACTTATTAAACAATGGTTTTGAGCAGTTCTGGATTTTCCAGACCTCCTTTACACAAAGCAAGCTGGAGGTAATCGATACATATACCTATCGAATGGGTATACAACTTGGAAATTATTCTTATTCAACGGCTGTCAGCGTTATGAAATCAGTTATTAGCGTTGTACTACTGTTTTTGACAAACGGTATTGCAAAAAAAGTCCGTGGAGAATCTATTATATAAGATAAGAGGAGAAAGGAATATGCACAAAAGGCACATGAAAAGAACAAAAGGAGAAGTCGTATTTGACGTTTTAAATGTAACCCTCCTTCTCCTGTTTACCGCTGTATGTTTTTATCCGATTTGGTTTTTTCTTGTAAACTCAATCAGTGACCCAAAGGCAATAGCAAAAGGAATATATTTAATCCCAAAGCAGCTGACTACATATAATTACACTTCCTTGTTCAACGAAGTCAACAACCTGTTTCCGTCGTTTAAGATATCCATTCTCCGAACGGTGCTGGGAACTGTGTTAACCCTTTTCTGCTGCAGCTTTGTTGCATTTATCGTTACACAACAATGCCTTCCCTTCAGAAAAGCCTTTTATCGTTTCATTGTAATCTCCATGTATATAAACGCAGGTGTTATTCCCTGGTTCATTACAATGAAAATGTACCATCTTAACAATAATTTTCTGCTATATATCATTCCTTCCGCAATTACCGCTTTTTTTGTAATCCTGTTAAAGACCTATTTTGAGTCTGTTCCGGCAGAGCTTCAGGAGTCGGCTGAAATGGACGGAGCCGGTATTCTTACCGTTTATGCAAGAGTAATGCTTCCGCTGTCTAAACCGGTGCTTGCTTCCGTTGCGGTATTCTCAGCGGTGAACCATTGGAACCAATGGTATGATAACTTCATGCTGATAAATAAGAGTACGCTGCAGACAGTCCAGTATTTGTTGTATTTATACCTGACAAAGGCATCTCAGATGACTGGTAACACAGCAGCCAGTGCAGCGGCAACCCTGGGCTCAAATCCCACATCAATTCGTATTACAATTACAATGGTAACAATGATACCGATTATTATCGTATATCCGGCAATGCAGAAGTACTTTGTCAAAGGAATTATGCTTGGTGCTGTTAAGGGGTGATAGAAAGGCTGCCCGGTCTTTTGGGGAAATGCTTTTTTATAAATGAAAACTATATTCAAAATGGATTGGAGGAAAAGTTTTATGAAGAAGAGCAACAAAATTTTAGCAGTTTTGCTGAGCATGGTAATGGTAATGTCCCTGTTTGGCGGTTGTGGTAAGAATTCCAATGGCACAGCAAATAAAGAGGTTTCCGGTGATGTTACAAAGGAAGCTACAAAGGCCCCGGATGACAGCAAGGCCTCCGGTGAAGTTGCTACCTTAACAGGTGCCATATTCCTGGAATCAGTAGAAAGTAATTCGATAAAAACAGACCCTGTTTCCAATTATATCAGAGATCGTTTTGGCGTGCAGTTTGATGTAATCAGCGACTGCTCCGGAAACACCTGGAACGAGCAGTTTCCGACACAGCTTGCATCAGATTCCCTTCCGGATGTGTTTCTCCTTGTAAAAGATGCGGCTACCGGTTATGCCGGTACACTAAAAAAATTAGTGGACGCCGGTGCTGTAGCCTGCCTTGATGATTACCCCGATCTTTTTAAGGATTACAATGCCGACCCGGTATTGAAGGCAGAAATGGATTATCATAGGGACTTTGTAAGTCCGGACGGAAAAGCTTACGGTTTCCCCATGTATTTCGGTGAATCCAATTATGCCAAGGGGCTTGTAGATACCATTGCACTCAGATGGGATGCCTTTGAGGCGGCAGGAAAGCCTGAATTTAAGAACTTTGACGAATTGGCAGATGCATTAAAGAAGATGCAGGATGCTGCTCCTGTTGATGTGAACGGTGACAAGCCTTATGCAATCAGCGGTTGGTTCGGTGAAGCACAGGGCTGGGGAGACTGGCCTTTGATTTACGGCTACCAGCAGATGATTTCCCAGTCTTCTGCGGCAATGCAGTATCATAACGAAGACAAGATTTCGGATGTTAACTATTATGCCGATGAGAAATCACCTTATTATGAATACCTGAAATTTATGAATAAGGCTTATAATTTAGGAATTATCGATCCGGATGCATGGACAATGAAATGGGATCAGTATAATACGGAGATGGAAAACGGTTCCTTCCTCTATTGCCCGGCCGGTTGGTTAACCGATCAGAAAAACAACATTATCACTACGAACTTAAAGGATGAAAATGCAGGCTTTGTTCACTTTAAAGCACCTTCCGATTACGCCGATACCTATTCGGGCGGTTATTGGGACTATGGTACAAGCTGTACCTATGTTATTTCTTCAAAGTGTAAAAACATTGAAAAGGCAATAGAGCTTCTTACCTGGATATCCAGCCAGGAAGGTTCTCTGATTATGGAAAACGGTCCGGAAGGTCTGGCCTGGAAGATGGGTGATGACGGTGTTCCGGTTGGAAACGATGATTACCTTAAGATGGGTCAGTTTGACTCCGAAGGCTATAAGCAATATGGCGCAAATCTGTATCATCATTTCAAAGGCTATTCCGATGCAACGACCTTAAGCAAATATGGCAATGTTACAGCAAACTTAAGACTTTCCGATACTGCCAATCAGCTTTCCATTAAGCCTTATGAAAAATCAGCTATGGAATATTTCGGTGCCAAATCCTTTACGGATGAAAACTGGTTAAACAGAGCAAATACGACCTTTACCTTTAACCTGATTGATGCTGCCGGAGCGGTACCGGATGATTATGCAATGGCTTCCGCAAATATTGTCAATTACTTCTTCAACCAGCAGTTTGCGGCAATCCAGGCCAAGTCCGATGCGGATTATAAGGCAATTGTAGCTGATATGATCAAATACGCGAAGGATAGCGGGGCTGAGGATATTCAGAAGTATTACCAGGATAAGCAAAATGAAGTAAAAGATTCTTTATCTAATATTTCTACACAGATTGGTAATGCGTTAGCAGGCAAATAAGAAAGGTAGTCGGTTGCCACGATTAGTTAGTGCGTGCTGCAAAACTAATGTCATTAAGTGAAGGCAGCCCGTATGTATAACCTACATAACCTACAAGAGCAGAGTATAAGAAATCGTACTCTGCTCTTTTTCTATTATTTAAAGGTCAGTATTATTGCCTTTTTAGGACAGCTGTCGGCACATTCGCCGCACAGGATGCATTCAGTATTTTTCATGTTGCCTGCTGCAACCATAGTATGTACCTCAAGACTCATGGGACATTTTTTGGTGCAGAGCCTGCAGCTCACACATTTGTCAGGAGCCGGTCTTAAGTGCAGGGAGGGAAGGTGAAGCCGGTCATTAACCTTGACACCAAGCACCATAAAGGGTGCCATCCAGCAGATGGAGTGGCACATGCCGCGCTTTCCAAGGGTCAGTGCCAGGACTGAGACCAGAGAGATAATGCCGAAATAGATTACCAATCCGGGAAGGCTGGAAGCTGAAATTCCATGATCAGTCATATAAAAGAAATCAATGGAATGATTACCGCCTGCAGAAAAAAAGGCAGCGGCAATACCCAGCAGCCAAAGGATCCAGATAACATATTTGAGCCGGTTGATCTTTTTGTTTTTTATCGGCTTATCGGTTACGGTAAAGCAGCATTCCTGCAGACCGCCTGCCGGACAGAGCCATCCGCAGAAGACGCGGCCGAAGAAAAGGGAAAAGAAAAACAGAACGGCAAAGGTCAGGAAGCTTCCTGTAATAATCCCGGCAGCGCCTCCCTGAATAATTAAATAAGGTGAAAAGTAGAATAAGGTAATAGGGAACAGTAGAAACGATAACAATAATAAAAAACTTCGTATTTTTTGGCGCTTCATAATTATATGCTCCTTTCAAAATGATAATATGCATCATGGTCGTAGTGCATGCAGCCGTATCACTGTAGCATCACAGCAGTATCACTGCAGTATCCTCTTGACAAGACTATATCAAAATGATATAGTCTTGTCAAGAAATGTTTTATATAAAATCAGGAGGTATGGCATGGCAAAGGAAAATACGACAGCTTACATTATCTTAGGGCTTTTAGAGCACGAGGATTTGAGCGGATATGATATTAAAAAGAAGATTGACCTTATGATCAGTCATTTTTGGGAGGTGGGCTACGGGCAGATCTATCCTACCCTGAAAGTCCTGGAAGAAAGCGGCAGGATTGTGAAAAGACCGGGGGAGACTTATAAGGGGCCGGAACGGAATCTGTATTCCATTACGGAGAGCGGAAGGGGTGCTTTAACGGAGTGGCTTAAAATCCCTGAAATAAAAGACCATATACGGTATGAAATTCTTTTAAAGCTGTTTTTTGGGAAGATGCTTTCCGTAGAAGAAAATTTGAAACGCATTGAATTGTATCGTGAAACGCATCTTGAGAATCTGAAAACCATTCAGTTTTTCAAACTAAATCTCCAGCAGGTACTTTCGGAGGATGAGGATCATCTGTATTATTACTTAACGGTATTATTTGGAGAAAAAGTGTATGAGGCATATCTTTCCTGGACGGAGGAGGCAAAGGGGCTGCTGGAAAATCTTCAGAAGGAAAAAAGGCCATTATAATGTTGATATATTATTCACGACAAATAAGTCGGTTTATGATAAAATAACGGTTATGTTCTCAGTTGAGAAGATACATGCCGAGAAATAACACTTGTTATAACTGTTTTTATTTCGTAACTAATTTCTACATTAGACTGGAAATATTCGGATTTGGTAACAAAGAAGAAAATACAGGTAAAGTCTGTTCACTTTAGGAGGAATAACATGGAGGTTTTTGCAGAATATTTAGCGCGTATAGATAACCCGCAGCAAAAGGCCCGGTTCGAAGAGGTCTTTGGCTGGATAAGCGGGAGGTTTCCTGGCTTAGTTCCTAAAATTGCCTGGAATCAGCCTATGTTTACCGATCATGGCACATTTATTATCGGCTTTAGTGCAGCCAGGCATCATATGGCTGTTGCCCCAGAGCGGGCAGGGATTGATCATTTTTCAGCAGAGATTGTACAGGCAGGTTATGAGCATACGAAGGAGCTGGTGCGCATCCCCTGGGATAGTCCGGTGGATTTTTCGTTATTGGAAAAAATGATTGCATTTAATATTTCGGATAAGGCAGAATGTTCAACCTTCTGGCGGAAATAGACATACTTTATAAAATTCAGATTGGGGCGGGGATATGTTTGAAAAGCTGATCAATAATAAACTTTTTAAAAGTAAGGATATAGGTCATGGCGTAATCATGATTACAGATATCACAGGGGTCAGCGGCTATCTTGTGATGGGAACAGAACGGGCATATCTGGAAAATACTTGTGACAGAATCGATGGAAAAATCGGAAATATTGTTTACAAGAAAGCCAGCCCGGTGTGATTTCATTGTACATTGGTGGAAGCACGGAAAATAATTAGAAGCTGTTTGCAAAGCCTTTCGAGGGATTTCTTGGTTTCTTATAATATTTATGCTGTATGCGAACCTTTCTTGGTTCGCATTTTTTTGTGAGAAATCATATTATTGTATGTTCACATGTTTTATTATTTTTTTGAATTTCAAGGAGAATCAGATGAACTTGTATTCTGGAGTTTTATCCTTTCTTAAGGAAGCGGAAAGGCTTTTTGCAATTGCAGCATGGAGGAATAAAAAAACGTTCCATAATTGGGATATCATTCCGCAACCGGGATTTAAAAGCATAATAACTCAGGATTTATAGAGTAAAAAGATAGTTGCAGATCCATTTTACATAGGTGCATTGTACTATTGCCGGAATATATTCTTGGAGTATAATGAAATCAAGATTCCCATTATATGTAAAGAAAACAACGCGTTAGCGTCATAAAAAGGTATAAGTTAAGCCTGAAATGAAATCGTTTTTATTATCTGCCGGAAAGAAAGGAGGGAAATGAGAGGCTATAAGAGGTTATATTGCAGGTTATATTGAAGGTTATATTATTCCGGTCAGATAAGAAGAAATAAAAGTCATTAAAAATAATATTCGAGGGAGGTACAATAGAGACAGAACAATAGTTATTCTAAAGTTGCAAGGTAGGAAAACATTATCACTTTGAAAGAATCTCATACTGAGTACAGCAATGCAGAAGCACAGAAGTGCTCATTTCAAGCTTCTTTCAGATTTTGTGCCGCTGTAAGCGGCAGAATGAGAGGAAAATATGAATAAAAAAATAAGAGTGTTGACAGCAGCCTTTACATTTCTGATATTTTTTGGCCTGATGACCGGCAGCAAGGTTCAAGCGGCAGATGTTCCGCCTTCTACCTGGCAGGAACACTGGTTTGAACACAATCAGCTGTTGAAGCTTGTTTACTATAATGATGATGTAGCCGTATATTTTGATAATGATATCAATGCCGGAAATGCCCAGTGGATTTATCCCTTTGTAACCGATGTATGGAGGTATACCAAGCAGACCTATGGAGATATGAACGGCGGCGGAAGGCTGTATGTAGTAATTCACAATAAATATCCCGGAGGGCATCCTGCCTACTATTATGATTCCAGCCATGATTACCGGAATGTGATTGATGTTGGAGGAAGTGATTTTAGCAGTAAATCCAACTGGAATATTGATGCCATCGTACATGAAATCGGCCATATAGTGGAAAGTACCACAAACGGGGCCAAGGGTTCTCCCACCTTTGATATCTGGAAAGACAGTAAATGGTGTGAAATATACCAGTATGATGTTTATAAAGCCCTAGGTATGACAAGTGATGCGGACAGACTTTATAACAGCTTTATAAATAAGACCGACAGCTTTCCGCAAAGCGGAACCGCATGGTTCAAGAACTGGTATTACCCTATTTACAGCAGCTATGGAAACAGCAAGGTGCTGTCCGACTATTTCAAGCTCCTGTCACAGTATTACCCCAAGAATTCTTCCGGGTATTATACCAGAAGCCTGAACATGGGAGAATATGTCCATTTTATGAGTAAAGCAGCCGGTGTGGATTTAAAAAGCCTTGCTTCAAATGCTTTTGGATGGAACAGTACCTATGAAAGCCAGTATCAGGCGGCAAAAAATGAGTTTCCCTTTACCTATGGCAACACCTATGGAGCAACCTTTTATGAGGACGCCAATTACGGCGGCTGGTCCGTCAGCTTAAGGCCGGGACGGTATGATACCGGAGACTTAGCAAGCCTGGGTATACCAAATGATAAGATTTCATCGGTAAAGATAACTTCCGGATTAAAGGTTACTTTATATGAAAACATAGGCTTTGGCGGCCAGTCAAAGACCATAACGGGGGACACTTCGTCTCTTCCGGATTTTAATGACAAAACCTCTTCTATCGTAATAGAGGCAGCCTCAGCCCCGGTCTTTTACTCGGATGCCAATTTTGCCGGTAAATCGATTACTTTGTCAGAAGGCAGCTATAATATGAATGACCTGGAAAGCAGGGGACTTTCCAATGATACCCTTTCTTCTGTAAGAGTGCCTTTTGGCTATAAGGTTACCCTGTTCAATGACATCGATTATGGCGGAAATGCCGTTGTTCTGCTGGCAGATTCCTCCGGTCTTGGTGACTTTAATGACGAAACGACCTCTATTAAAGTGGAAAAGTTGACCTACTGAAACTTTAAAGACGGTGAATACTGCCTGACTGCTATTATCAGTAATAAAGTGGTCTGGGCGGAAAGCTCCTTGCAGCCAGTGACAGAGTGGCAGGAGCGTGGGAAGTATTCTGGATAACGAGTATGCAGTAAAAATGCAGGCGGACAAGCAGCTTCGCCGTAATTGAAACGTTCTTTTAAGTTTTATTCTTGGACAAAGCAGGCAGGAAAGCCTCAAAGTGGCTTCCCTGCCTGCTTTATAGCTTTTTATATTTTTCCATGTTATCAAACACGGAGACAACCATTATTATGAAACGGACAGCAATTGTGAGTGCAATTTGACTTATGATGCCCAATCAAGTATGAGTCAGTATTCACTTGGGGTCAGCCAGATATACATGGTAGTTTTATTGTTACCAAGTTCATAAGCAGCTGTATTTCCGTTTTTATAAGTCACATGACCTCCATCATGTTCAAATCCATACAATTTTTCTTTTGCACCGCCATCCAATAAATCGCCGGTAAGTAACCATAAGGATTTTCCCATCTTTACACCGCAAAAGAAGGTAAATGTTTTCAATATGGCATCCATATACTTACTGTCATCTGAATTTGAAGCGTAATTAAACTTCCATGTGGAAGTGTCAATTCCAATCCTGGCAGAATCTAAGATTAATGTCCAGTCAGATGGGCCGGCCTTTTCATAATCATCTGCAGCAGATATGGATAAGGTTTTTCCATATTTGGATTTTAATATTTTATTTAGAATATCAATATTATCTTCTAATGTTTTGGATGAGTCATATATTAGCTTATCGGTTGAAACGCTTTCACTATTTGTTACATCCGGATGGACAGGCTCTGGAGTTTCTGTGATTTGTGTATTTCCTGTTTTTGAAACATTCGCATTATTCGCCTTATTACATGATACTGTATTAAAGGATAATACGATTAATAACAACATTAATAATAACAACCGGTTTCTTCTTAAAGATTTTTTCATTCTTCCTCCTGCGTATAATTTTCTTATTTAGCTATGTACTTAATAGAATGATATAACTGTTCTGGATTATAAATAAGATTATTTTGTTATTTAAATCATTGAATAGTATCCTGCCAGTACTGCAATTTGTTTTTGCTTTCTTATATGATATAATACTTCTATTCTATTGAAAATAAAAGAATATCATGGGTTTCGTTCATTTAAAATGAACTATAGGAGGCGTTATGGAACTAAAACAACTTCAAACATTTGAAAATATACTCACAGAAGGGAGTTACTTCAAAGCGGCAGAAAAGCTGGGATATGTACCTTCTACAGTGACGCTTCATATTCAGCAGCTTGAAGAAGAATTGGGGATTAAATTATTTGAAAAAGCAGGCAGGAGAATGATCCTATCAAAAGAAGGTGAATTTTTTTGGATGAATGCCAGGCCGCTGCTTGAACACGCAGATAATTTTAAAAATGTAATGGACAGCTTTGCTGCCGGTCGAATAGGACATATCAGATTAGGGTCAATAAGTACAATTGGTAGAGCTTTTCTGGTGCCTAAGATAATAAGTTTTTGTAAGAAAAATCCTAATGTCAAGCTGACCTTTGAACTCAACAGTTCAGAGGTCGTTACACAAAAGATAATGGATAACCAGTTGGATTTTGGGATAGGCTTTGCCCCACCGGCGAAGTTCAACCTTTCATTTGAACCTATTGGTTTGGAGCCGATGGATTTACTGCTGCCTGCAGAACATCCGCTTGTCAAGAAAAAGGAGATTACATTACGGGACTTAAGTGATGTAAATTTACTTCTTACAGAATCCTATTGCTCCTATCGAAACGAGGTTGACAAGCATTTTAGTGCTTTAGGAATACCGCTTAAGTCGTTGATTCAAATTAACGATGGAAGAACAATCATTCAGTTTGTTCAAGCAGGTGTCGGCTGCGCTATCCTGCCCGTAGCTGCTATTGAACCGGTTCCGGATAAGACGGTAAGACGAAAATTAGCAAATATAGAATTCGGCTTAATGCTTGGCGTTATTCGTAGAAAAGAGCAGCTTGAGAAAGCCTCTGAAAGTCTTTATCAAGAACTGCTTTATGAGTTGAACCGCAGCATGGGATAATTATTTCACATTAATGGGGAAAAAGTATCAGTAACACACAAAGGATTGATTCGTTTATTGACAGAAAGGGAAAGGAAGCATATTATTAAGGAAAGAATGAAATACAAATTCAGATTGCCGTAAATACTGTTACAAAGACAGGTTTTACAGTGTTAGTCAGAGAATAAAACAAGATTTAAAACTGCAGATTAGTGAATTTCCATCAATATTTGGATATTCCGGAAAGAGGTCAATATGAAGCTTATAATTGTAAGACATGGTGAAAGTGAATGGAACAGACTTAATTTATTTACAGGCTGGACAGATGTTGATCTGTCTGACCAGGGAAAGCAGGAAGCCCAAAGTGCAGGCCAGCTTTTGAAGAAAGAGGGCTATGATTTTGATGTATGCTATACCTCGTACCTGAAACGGGCTATACATACATTAAATCTTATATTGGGAGAGCTGGACAGGGAATGGCTGCCGGTCAAGAAATCCTGGCTGCTTAACGAACGCCACTACGGCGCGCTGCAGGGACTGAATAAAACGGAAACCGCCGAAAAGTTTGGAGAAGAGCAGGTGAAAATCTGGAGGCGCTCCTACGATATCACGCCGCCCGTATTGGAAGAAAAGGATGCCAGAAATCCAAGAAACCAGGAGCAGTACAGGGAGCTTGATAAGTCAGTAGTTCCCCTGACGGAAAGCTTAAAAGATACGGTGGCAAGAGTGATACCTTTTTTTGAGCAGACGATTAAGGAGGACATGAAGCAGGGTAAGAGAGTAATTATTGCGGCCCATGGAAATTCTATCAGAGCTTTGGTTAAGTATTTTGACGGATTAACGGAGGAAGAAATCATATCCGTCAATATTCCCACAGGTATACCCCTGGTATATGAATTTGACAATGACTTTCATGTAACCGGGAAGTATTATTTAGGGGACAAGGATGCGGTTGAAGCAAAGATAAAAAATGTTGCCAATCAGGCAAGTAAGGATAAATAGAAGGATAAAAGTACAGGGTTACCGGGGTGCTGCAAAATAGCCTCATCGGAAACAGTATAAAAAAATGCGCCTTGATAGGCTTTATAAGCCGTATCAAGGCGTATTTTTTGCCATGCTGTCTGTTGAACTGTGCAATCTGCTATGGCAAATCCATTTTACAGCCACTGATTTAAGTCTGGCAAATGAAATCAATGACAGGTCATTGATGCTTTGCCAGGGTCCGGTATTCGCTGGGAGTCATTGCCTCCGTTTGCTTAAAAATACGTATAAAGGAATTACGGTTATTAAACCCTACGGACAAAGCTATATCGTCAATTTTATAGTCCGATTCAGCAAGCAGTGTTTTTGATTTGGCTATTCGCAAGGCTGTTATATACTGCTTAAAGGGAATGCCCAATGCCTGCTTCAGTAAACGGGACATATATTTGGGTGAGGTATGGAACAGATTTGCCAGGGATTCCAGATAGATATCCTCACTGAAATGCTCATCAACATATTTTTTGATATTCTCCATATCGAAGGAAGAGCCTTGGGCGCAAGATTGGCCTTCACAAAGCTTCCCGTAGAACAGCTGTATGAAATCGGAACGTTCCAGGTTGGAATAGCCATGGATAAAGGTGGAGATATTTACGTATTTTTCACCTAGTAAATCCTGTCCGGTTTCATTCGTCCGCCTGAGTATGCTGTCACCTATTTCATACAGATGCACATAAAGGTCCTTTGTGGCCTCTTCCGTCAAATGCATCTGCTGATTCAACTGTACGATTTCTTTTGCAAGGGTAAGGACAGATTCTTTATTACCCTGAAGCAACAGGGCGGTAAGATGGTTATCATCGGTGGGGTCCATTAAATAATTCTTTTTGCGGATAGGTGCCTCCTCATAAAAGCTGATATTATCTTCTCTGAAAGCGGACAGCTGTGAGAATGCAGCATTGGCCTGTTTCCAGGAAAGATGCAGGTTATGGAGGGATTCACAGGTCTTACCCATGGCAATATAGAGCCGGATATAGTCTTTGTCAAAGGAGAAAAGCTGCTGCAAGGACATAAAATCAGCATACAAAAGCTCCTTTTCATCCTCATAGGGCGAGTTGGAAATAATGCAGAAATTGTCCTCCTCTAAACGGAATACATACTTAACACAGGAATTATCCTGGGTAAGGACCAGAACATCAGTTAGCTGCTGCTTAATCTGAGCCTGTTCCGCCTTTGTGAAATGCTCGTAAAATTCTGCAGAGAATTTCGGGTACAGGATGGAGCAGGTGAAATTATCGTATGGAAAGCTGAAGCTGTAATCCTTTAATATGGCTTCCAGGGCTTTGTTGTTATACTCCTCCTGGTAAAGGATGTTTAAGATATAGCGGGAATACAGGGAGGGCAGCGCATTTGTAATATTTGCCTTTAAGCTGCTGTTGGAATGGAGCAGTTCTTTGATATTCCTGTCAAGGTACAAAAGCTCATCATCCTTATAAATATCTTTTCTGGCGGTATCTTTTGGGGAAAAGGTATTTATGATATTCTGGATGGGAGTATACAGCTTAAAGGACAGCAGGTAGCTCAGCAAAGAGCTTAATACACTGCAAATGACCAGTATCAGGAGGGAAAGCAGCCAGGAGTTCATAGTCTGGGAGCGTATATCCTTGTAAGGAACCAGTGATACGAATAAAAGCGGGTCCGTGTAGTTGGATTTGGAAGCAGAGACGATACAGTAGTATTTCTCTTTGCTTATAGTAATGGTCTTCATTCCTGTTTCGTGGGCAAAATCCTTCGACAGCTCCGTAAGGACGTCATCCTCCAGGGAGGTTTTGCTGGAGGCAATCACCTGATTGGTCCCTGAGCTGTAAATAAACAGATTGGAGCCTCCGGTGCTCTTATAATTATTCAGCTTGGAAGAAAAATAAGGCTTGCTTACATAATAAATGAGGGGCGAGCTTAAGGTATACTGTCCCGCCTGGTATTGCAGCAGCGGAATTGTGGTCTGCCGGTATTTGGTATCGAGCTTTTGTATCTGAAAGATACTGCCTCTTTTTTCATAGGTTTTAAGATAGTCCTTCCGGTTGACAATGGTGCCGTAATAGCTGTTATCATAATAAGAGCTTAGTCCTGCCGTACCGGCTGAGGATATGTAACGCCCATTCACATTGTTGACATAACCTATTTGCAGAATATAAGGCTTTGTTGCTGCAAAAGCAATTAAAGTTTCTATGGAATCCAAAAACAAATAATTGTGGGCGGGAGTGATTATAGTCTGGCCATAGTACATTTCCTTAAAAGTCCTGTCGTTAATTAAGAGAAGGCTGGTCTGACTGAGGCTGTAAAATTCCTGCTCATAGTTATAGGCAAAATTGGAGTGGCCGAGCTTGCATTGGGCCAATAACTGGCTGCTGACTCTGTTTAACAGGTAGAAATTCAAAGTAGAATAAAGAATAAGTGTGGCAAGTACGGGTACGAGTATGTAAACGGTAATTCTTCTTTTATAGCTTCTAATAAAAACCCTTCTTTTTTTTATAGCAAATTCCATAAGTATTGTATCCTCCTATAATAAACCCCTATCCATTCTACCTAAAGTAAACTTCATATGCAAGAGGACGCAGGGCGATTTCACCAACCAGGCGAATAACGATACCTGGTAGAATTTTATAACATGGCTATTGGTAGAGTTCTGTTGCATGGGTGTAATTATTAATCTTGAAATGGGTTTCAAAGTTTGCTATAACACTTCCAGAAGTTAAAACCGTTTTCTTGACGGAAAGATAAAGGAGGAAGGATTTTGGCAGCAGAAACAAATAAAGCCTACAGAATCACAAAGGAAGAAAAAAGCAGACAAAGGATTGCCATGTGGAAAAGGGTGAAGCAGGATAGGGTATTATATCTGATACTTCTGGTTCCGATTATTTACTTGATTATTTTTAAATATGTTCCAATGGCCGGTAATGTACTGGCTTTTCGTAAATTTAAAATCGGCGGTTCCATGTTCGGTGTGGAATGGCAGGGATTAAAATATTTTAAGCTTTTTATAACCGATTCAACTTTTTGGGATGTATTTAGCAATACCCTTATATTAAGTGTGTTGAACCTGGTGTTCGGATTTCCCATACCAATCATTCTTGCTCTGCTTTTAAATGAGCTGAAAAATAAGACAGGAAAACGTGTTGTTCAGACCATTACATATCTTCCCAAGTTCCTGTCCACCGTAGTTGTAGTAAGTATGCTTCAGACACTGCTTTCACCTTCTACCGGTGCGATTAATGTGTTCTTAAATAAACTTGGATTAGAGAGCATTTATTTCCTTAACATATCCGCCTGGTTCAGGCCGGTGTACATAATATCGGATATCTGGCAGTTCATGGGTTGGAATTCCATTCTTTATCTGACGGCATTGACCAATGTGGACCCTCAGCTCTATGAGGCTGCGGCCATTGATGGTGCAGGCAGATGGAAACAAACCCTTAATGTAACGATACCCGGTATACTTCCTACTATTGTAATTACACTTATTCTGTCAACGGGCAGCGTATTAAGCGTAGGCTTTGAAAAAGTACTGCTCTTATATACCTCCAATACAATGGATGTGGCAGATGTCATATCCACCTATACTTACCGTATGGGTATTGTTAACAGCCAGTACAGCTATACAACCGCAGTGGGGCTGTTTCAGGGAGTTATTAACCTGATTATAATATCCTTTGTTAACCATATCTCGAGAAAAACCACGGAGACCAGCTTGTGGTAGGGAAGGACAGAAAGGTTGTACAGCTGGAAAAAGCAGTGCAATTTTTAAACTCCTATTTAAGAGATATTGCTGGCAGAAGTGCGATAAGCATAGGGATTAGAGGGGAATTTAGAAAGTAAATGCATGGGCAATAGAAGATGAAAAGGATGGTATGAAGTATGAAGAAAAATAAAGTGAAACAGAGCAGGGGATACCGTGTATTCCAGGTATTTAATGTGATTATCCTGGTATTGATTTGCTGGGCCTGTCTCTATCCCTTCCTCAATACATTTGCTACTTCCCTAAGCAGCAATTCGGCGGTGCTTAGAGGGGAAGTGGGAATCCTGCCGAAAGGCTGGGATATGGAAGCCTATAAACGAATTGTGAAGGACATGGACTTTTATATTGGCTATAAGAACACCATTATTTATACGTTAGTCGGGACACTTCTTTCCTTAATAATGACGGTTGCAGCGGCCTATCCCCTTGCCAGAAGAGGACTGGTAGGAAAGAAGTATATCATGTTCCTGTTTGTCTTTACGATGTATTTTGGCGGCGGTATGATACCTTCTTTCTTATTAATTAAGAACCTGCACCTGATGAATACGATATGGGCGATCGTTTTGCCGGGAAGTTTAAGTGTATATAATATGCTGATTATGAGAACATTTTTTTACGGGATACCGGAAAGTCTTACGGAAGCTGCTAAGATTGATGGGATAGGGGATTTTGGCCTGCTGATGAAAATAATTATGCCCTTATCCAAGCCCATTTTAGCGACAATGACACTGTTCTACGCGGTAGGATACTGGAATGACTGGTTCAGTGCCTTAATTTACATGAGTGACAGTACAAAGCATCCTGTGACACTCTATTTAAGAAGCATTGTCATGGGGCTGACCAAACAGGCCATGTCCGGTAACATAAGCGGTACCGATGCGGCGGACGTAGCCAGTAAAACAGTTCAGGGAGCAACGGTTATGCTGGTGACGATTCCAATACTCTGTATTTATCCCTTCGTACAGAAATATTTTGTAACCGGTGTTATGCTTGGCTCCGTTAAGGAATAAGTACTGTAAATTTTTGATAGTTAATAGGCTATTAAGCCATTGATTATAAATGATTATTTTAAAGGAGAGTAAGGTATGAAAAAAAGAATTTTTGCAAAGTCCATGGCACTCATTATGGCAGTTACCATGGTATTTACAGCCTGCGGAAGCAAAGGCAGCAATAGCAACCCGGCTTCCGGTGATGGAGCCTCAGCAACAGAGACACCTGCCGGGACGGCTGATGCTTCGAAAGGAAGCAATCCGGTATCGGATAAACCGGTAACCTTTACTATGATGTATTCCGGAGAATATGATGCAAATTATAAAGCCCTTACCAAAATGAAGGAGCTTACCAATGTGTCTCTTGATGTAACCGCCATACCCGACAGTGATTATGATACAAGGAATCAGCTTGTTATCAATACAGGTGAGGATATGCCGGATATCATATCAAAGACGAACCCCACAGCTGCACAGGCTTTAAGCGGTGTTCTTCTTCCTGTCAGTGATTACTATGATCAGATGCCCAATTTTATGGCATTTATTAAAAAGAACAATTTACAGTACTTAATTGATGATGCCACCCAGTCGGACGGCAAGGTTTATGAGCTTCCGGTTAACACGAAGGAAGTAAAGACTGCTTCCAAGCAGATTATGGTTCGTATGGATGTATTCAAGAAGAACAATATTCCGGTACCTACCACCTATGATGAGCTATATACCGCTGCCAGGAAGCTGAAGGAAATTTATCCGGATTCCCAGCCGATTCAGGTTATTTATGGAAATGGTAATCTTCTTGATATGATAGCTCCTTCCTTCGGTACATCCGCAGGCTGGGGAAAAGGAATTGATAACTTCCATTATACAGCTGACTCCGATAACTGGATTTTTGCACCTGCCAGCAACGAATATAAGGTAATGCTGCAGTATCTGAACAAGCTGTACTCAGAAGGGTTATTTAATCAGGAGTATACGACCTTCAGCGGTGATATGTATAAACAGAATGCAACTACGGATAAAGCATTTATCTTAATGGCTGATTGGCTTGGTTGTGAAGTTCCCTTTAATGATGCATTAAAAGAAGCAGGAGAAGCAGATGCAGACTGGGAACCCATCTATCCCCTGGCCGGACCTGCCGGAACTTTTGTAAGCCGTGTAAGCAACTCTACCCAGACCATGGTAATATCCGCATCGGCTGCCAAGAAGGATTATTTCCCACAATTAATTAAATGGCTTGACTGGATGTACTCAGATGCAGGAGCTGCTTTATTTTCCTGGGGTGTTGAAGGTGAGACCTATACGGTGGATGCAGAGGGGAAGAAGGCAATTAACCCTGATCTTAAATGCCCGGCAAATCCCAGCGGAACTCTGGATGCCCAGAAAGAATACGGAACCAGCAATAACTGCTTTACTTTTGTATATCCTTATGACCAGGAGCTTGCCACTATGGCTGACAGTTATAAAGAATTGATTCAAAAGGAAACGGAAGGTAATGCAATTCCCAATATCGAGCCTGCTATTGCATTGACGGAAGATGATATTGAAATACAGTCATTGTATTCAACTAACTTGAATGATTATGTGGACCAAATGATATCTAAGTTCATTATGGGCGGTGAGTCTTTTGATAACTGGGATAAATTCGTAGCTGAATGCAATAGTAAAGGGGCGGATAAGCTGCTGGAACTTTACAATAAGGCATGGGATAAGAAGCAAAGTAAGTAAATGTATAGGGTGAGTTAAGATTTTTGAACATTTCCAGGTATAAAAATGCAATATATTCCAGAGTTTTTATACCTGGGGAGAGGATATGACTTAAATTAATTGTATAGTGGATTTGCATGGTAAAAGGCCGGATTTACACGGCAAAAGGCAGGATTTTCGCAAGGGGACGGCAGTTTGCACAAAATAGAAAGCTTGAATGCTTCGATTCCAATGTATAAGAAGTCCTAATTCTCTGAAGCTTTTGTGCTGGACATATCATCAAACAGATAACTCGTGGGCTCAGACAATCTGCTTGATGATATAGCACAATAGCTTCAGAGAAAAGGACTTCTAATACATTTCCATAGGCGCATTCAAGCTTTCTATTTTGTGCAAACTGCCTGTGCTATGTTGAAACGGTGCATTTGTCGGGTGAATTATAATGAATGGTGTATTTTATTTCTTTTATGGTGGTTCTTTGATGCTTGCAAGTTGAACCGTTCAATATTTAATTGTAGAAGGGAACAATTTTTGAAATCTTCATTTAATCTTCATATTGATACTTTATGATACAGACATATTCAAATCACAGGAGGTTATTAAATGAATATTTTTAAAGATAGAAAAGAACACAGCAGTGAGGAACACAGTCCAATGAAGCATATGCTTCATATGATACTATGCTGTGGTTTGCCGGTCATTATTATATTATCTTTACCTTTTATTGCAAGAATCAGCCCGCCTGTTGCGGGTATTCTGGGAGTTATAGCGCCCTTTATTTGCCCGGTAATGATGGGAGCTATGATATTTATGATGTTCCGAAGGGGTAAGCACAGCTGCTGTGAAGAGACAGAAACAGATTCAAGCCGGACATTACCGCAAAACGATAAGCCTGTTAACTGACAGAAAAACTTCCGCCTTCTTATGAGACGGAAGTTTCAGACTATAGACTAAGTGACTTTTGGATTTTACTATTCGCTTTTAATGAAAATTGGCGAGGGGGTTGCTAGTATTGCTTATGCTGTAATGACAATATAGGTAAGGCATCCATCAAACCCGTTGTTGAAGGAATTTAGGGAATTCCCTCTCTATTGCGTGATTTTCTATAACAGCGCAAAATGCTCACTCTCGATAATTGATTTCATTTGACATAAGCAAAAAGGATGTCCGGCGGGGTCAATCATAACTCTCCAATCATTTGAAAATTGCTCGGCTGCGATTGCTGCTCCACAATGGATTGCATGCTGAACTGCTTTTTCTAAATCATTAACGGCGAAGTCTAGATGTGCCATTTGCTGTTGAGCTTCAGGCTCTTCGGGCCATACAGGCGGTTTATACTCAGGATTCCGTTGAAACATTACACCAGGATATGCTCCCTGATTGGTTCCTGGAGCGTATGCACATGCCCATTCTTCATCGATAGACATTATTTCCCACTTGAGCAGCGCCGCATAAAATTTTGCTAATTCATGCGGGTCTATGCAATCCACTGTAAATGAGTACATTTTGATTTTTAATTCATCATCCATAACGCTAATACCTCCTAATATAAATAATCTATATTACAACTTCAAATATGCCTATGTGGTTAGCTTTACTTCATAAACATAATGGGAAGTTATATTCTCTTACAAATTGGAGTTTTTTGACTTGGCTTTATGCTCACTTTACGTATATTTACCACCGAAAATTGTTCCATCAGGAGCGTTTTCATATGCCGTTATATGTAATTCAGCGTTAGTCACATAATCTTGGTTACGATAATTATTATAGCAATGTCCAAGTGCTAATCCGAAATCATCCATACGTTTCTGAACATTTGGTTCACTCCGTACGGCGGCAGCTGTCATAAAAAATAATCTTTCAAAAGATAACACCTTATATTTTTCATATTCAACCGCACCTTTGGAATAAAAATCGTAATCCAGACGGGATATACCTCGAAGCAGCTCAAATTGATTTAATTTAATGCCCAAATCCCCCCAGATATCTATTTTACACTCAGAATAGTTGCTTGCTAAGATTTGATAATCTTCATTTGATATAATAAGGTCAATATCATCACCGCAATTTCTCAATCCATAATATTCCATTGCAAGGCCGCCTACGATGATGGGTTTTGATGTAAAGGTTATGCCTATGCATGAGATATCAAGGGCATTATCAATAACGGATTTATTTCCAAGTATCATAAAAACTCCTTTCAATATATTGCATAAATAATCTGTATTGCTAATTCTAATTTATTAAATAATACCATAAACAAGTGTAAAAATATAGCAATGATTTTTTTTGCGCATGTTTATAGGCTGCTCTAAAATAATCAACTTTGTCTTCCGTCTGAAACTTCTGCCTTCTTTTGAGGCGGTAATTTTTTAGGTATAATCCATCCATCTCCATACAATCTACATATCCGATTGTTATGATAAGCAGGAATTAAGAAAAGGAGGGTATGAGGTTATCAGTAATGTAAAAGCGGGGTATGAAAAAAACAATATTATTGAAAAAATATGAAAAAGATGTCTCTGAAAGGAAAATCATTGATGAGTAATAAATCAGGAAAAAAAACAAATCTTTCAAAATCAGTAATAATAGCAGCAGCTGTAGTTGTAATGATAGTGGTTGCATTTGGAGCCAAAATAATCGGTAAAACCAATGATAGCGGCTCGGATAAGGACCAACTGCGCGCTGAAAAAGTGATAGACGGGGATATTCATATTCCTGTCGGAGATATTACGGAAACTGCAAAATTCTTTCCGGCTGAGATTGACGGCACTAAGCTTGAGGTATTGGCTGTTAAAGCTCCGGACGGCACTATAAGGACAGCATTTAATACCTGCCAGGTCTGCTATTCATCAGGAAAGGGATATTATGTACAGGAGGGTGATGTGTTGGTATGCCAGAACTGTGGAAACCGTTTCTCAATGGACCAGGTTGAAATCGTTAAAGGCGGCTGTAACCCCGTTCCTATTACTGATGAGTATAAAACTGTAAATGATGATAAAACCATTACCATAAAGAAGGATTATTTATCGGAAGCAACTGTAATTTTTCAAAACTGGAAGTAAGGATTTTACTGCTTTGGGCAGAAATCTGAAAATTCAATGTAAGAAGGCTCATATTTAAAGGAGAATTTACAGAAGCCGGACATTATAATAAAGGCAAAATAAAACAAGTATCCTATCAATAGCGGCTGTGTGCTTCATACCGGAAGAACACGGCTGCTTTTTTGCTGCCTGAATAAACCGGAATGGGTATTACCCTTAAGAATACCTAAAATTTGGAGGCGACTCTACGGAGCGTTTATTGAACTGTAAACAGAACTTTGCTAGAATCATTTTTGGAGGGTAACCAATGAAAACGAATAAAGTAGGCAGTCTTATCCGTGAAAAACGTCTGGCTAAAGGTATGACACAAAAAGAGCTTGCAGATAAAATGAGCCTTAGCGACAAAGCAATATCCAAATGGGAATGCGGGCTGGGAAATCCGGATGTATCGTTACTTTTAGAACTTTCGAGTATACTGGAGATAGATTCCAAAGACCTGCTGGCCGGATATGAAAAACGGCAGGCAAAAAATGAAAAGGATGGTGAGACAATGCAAAAAGAATCACAAAAAGAATTGAAGGAGAAATATAAAAACAGAGTGCGTATCGGAGGTGTTTATTGTATAAAATGCAGGGATACAAATGATTTATGGATTAGAGGAACGAAGGATATTCATAGTTCAAAGAACCGATTCGCTTTTTCCGTCTCGATGAATTCCTGTCCCGAATTGAGTATGGCTGACCAATGGAAGCTGTCAGGACCAGATGCTTTTACATTTGAAATATTGGAGGAAATTGAAAAAGAGGACACTCAGACAGAGGGTGAATTTGAGGAGGATATTAACAGCCTGGTAGAATATTGGAATGAAAAGATTAAAATTCCTGAAAAGCAGGAAAACTTAGAGCAAAGGCCTGATATTAAAAGATTTCTTGATAGCTCCGGGAAAATCACACAGTTACCGCAAAAGCAAAGTTTCAGAGTGGCTGCACTTATATATTTATCTGAAAAATTTGAGAATAACAGGGACTATACCGAAAAAGAAGTTAATGAAATCTGTGAGGAATGGCACACCTTCGGGGATTATTTTTTACTCAGGCGGGAACTTGTGGACAACGGATTGCTGTTCCGTGAGTCCAATGGTTCACGTTATTGGAGGTCTGATAAAGTATAGGGCAGGGAATACTCCCTGGTATATCCGTGGTGTTCAATTATTCCATGGAATTGGCTCTGCGGAGCGCCGATTGCTATTTCCGGAGTATTTCGCTACAATAACAGCATGGAGGTAAAACGATGCAAAATATGAAAGTTGGAAATATTATTCGAACCTTACGAATAGAATGTAATATGACACAAAAAGAGCTTGCAGACAAAATGAACATTAGTGATAAGACTGTTTCCAAATGGGAACGGGGGTTGGGCTGTCCTGATATTTCACTGATATCCGAGCTTTCGGACCTTCTGGGAGTAGATACGCAAAGCCTGCTGGTTGGTGATATAACTCCGAATGATTTTGTTGGAGGCAATATGAAAAATACTAAATATTATGTCTGCCCCACATGCCATAACATTTCTTTATGCACGGGTGAAGCAGAGGTTTCCTGCTGCGGTAAGAAATTGACTGTACAGCAAATGAAAAAAGCCGGTGATACGGAAAAGCTGTCGGTGGAAGTACTTGAAGATGAATGGTTTATTACAAGCGAACACCCCATGACGAAGGAGCACTATATTTCCTTTGTGGCATTTGCTTCAGGTGAAAGCATTCAGATCATAAAGCAATATCCTGAGTGGAGTTTGGAATTGCGAATCCCCAAAAGGGGATACGGAATGTTAATTTGGTACTGTATAGAGCATGGTTTATTCTATCAGCTGTTATAAAGAGCTGCTCCAAAGGCAGCAGCCATTAGATCCTTGTTTGAAAAGCCTTATTCCACTCATTAATTGATTTTATTCATTTCCGGGTATATACTAGTATTTGGAAAATGATAATACGGTGAGGTGCATAATGGCATATATTAGCTTTTATTGATTAAACCCAATAAAGAATGGGAAGCCAAAATAGAAGATTATAAAAGAGAGCATTTTGAAAATAGTCCAAACAAAAACTGATATTAACTAATGAGGTGAAGGGATAACATGGAAATTACAGCAATTAAAGAGAACAAAAAAAGATTTCTGGATTTATTGCTTTTGGCGGATGAACAGGAAAGCATGATTGATAAATATTTAGACAGAGGAGAAATGTTTGCTCTTTACGATGGTGATTTAAAAAGTATTTGCGTAGTCACTCAGGAAAGGGAGGATATTTTTGAACTAAAAAATCTGGCAACCGATGAAAAATATCAGGGACAGGGTTATGGAAGCAGACTGGTGAAATACCTGTTTGAGTATTATAAGGACAGAGGTAAAACAATGATTGTTGGCACTGGAGAAAGCCCGTTAACACTACCTTTTTATGAGCATTGCGGCTTTAAGCAATCTCACAGGGTTAAAAATTTCTTCGTTGACAACTATGACCACCCAATTTATGAAAATGGGATTCAGCTGATTGATATGGTCTACTTAAAAAAGGATTTATAAAGTCAGCGTGATTAAATTTCCGGTCTGTATATCGGGCTTGCCTCAGAGCTTGTAAAAGCGGCTAAGGAGCAGAGGGCATAAGTAAATAGCCGGCAAGGTATCTTTATAACAGATGCCTTGCCTTTTTCCTGTATCCGGTTTTGTTTTTGCCATGCCAGACCTTTCAGTCATTCCGGTTTTGTTTTTACCATGCCAGACCTTATCAGTCATTTAGGAAGAAGGGGAGATAAGCGGATATGTTCTCTTTTTTCATTGCGACGGATATTTCCCTGTATATTGGGGTGTGGCTTATTTCCTTTATGGCAATCGAAGGGGATTGTATGCTGGCTGCAACAATGGAGGGTAAAATCGTAACCCCATCACCACGGCTGACATAGCTGACAAGGGACTCGGTTAAATCAAGCTCCAGAACAATATTCGGAACGATTTTCATGCGGTTGCACAGCTTGCGTATAGAAGCCCTGATGGTACAGGGATCCTTGTAAAGTATCAGCTTTTCATTCATTACGATTTCCAGAAAGCTGATTTCCTTCTGATTTTGCAAAGGATGTTCCACCGGATAAACAACAAAGAGCGGTTCGGTCTTTAACGGAATAACGGCAATGTTTTTCTGCTGTTCCGCATTGGAAAGCAGAGCCAGGTCAAATACATCCTTTTCGATACCTTCCACGAGTTCTTCATTGGATAGGCGTGTATCAATTGTCACCTGATATTTACCGGCTGCATTCAGCTTATCCAGGTATGGGGGAAGAAAATAGGAGACAAGGTTGGCAAGTCCCCCTATACGTAATTGGCTTACCTTATCAAAATTGGACACAGTATCAACAACCGTATTAAAATTTTCCATAACACCGCTTATATGTTCAAAAAAATACTTTCCCTGAGGAGTAAGGACCACACCACTGTGAGTCCGTTTAAGCAGTTCACATCCCAGGTTTTCCTCCAGCTTTCGAAGCTGTTTTGTCAGAGAGGGCTGTGATACATATAACTGCTCGGCGGCTTTGTTCAGGCTGCCGCAGCGGACGATTTCTAAAAAATAATGGATTTGTTCAAAGCTAATCATATTAACCCCCCTTCATTTCACAAGTTTACCTGCGAAACTGTTAAATAGAAAGTGAAAATAGTGGTATGCCTTTTGGTTATAACCATAATGTAAAACGGATATTATACAACTCTTATTATAGAGTATAAACTGTATTTGCATCAAATATTTATAAATATAATAATGCCGTCCAATTCATTTGTCTATTGAAAAATACAATTTGCGGACGGAGGAAGAGGTAATCTATGAAGGTTATTGGAATTAATGGCAGCCAGCGTCCAAATGGCAATACATCTATTATTATCAAAAAAATCTTTGCCGAACTTGAAAAAGAAGGCATTGAAACGGAGCTAGTCCAGCTTGGCGGAAGCGCTATCCGTGGATGTACCGGCTGCGGAGTCTGTTATAAAACAAAAAACAGTCTATGTGCAATGCAGGGGGATGTAATCAACGGTATTATACAAAAAGCAGCCCAGGCAGATGGAATCATTCTTGGCTCACCGGTTTATTATGCGGACATTACACCGGAAATGAAAGCATTCATTGAACGTGCCGGCACCGTGAGCGCCGCCAATGATAATCTATTTAAACATAAACCGGGTGCTGCCGTTATGCCTGTGCGAAGAGGCGGTGCTACCCATGCATTTGATACGATGAATCACTTTTTACATTATATGCAGATGTACCTTGTTGGCGGCAGCTACTGGAACATGGTATATGGTAAAGAAATCGGTGAAGTGGAAAAGGATGAGGAAGGAATGGAAAATATGCGTGTTATTGGCGAAAATATGGCCTGGCTGCTTAAAAAAATAAATGCTTGAGGAGCAAAATAAATGCCCGAGGAACAATATAAATGCCTGAGGAACAAAATAAATGCCTGAGGAACAAAATAAATGCCTGAGGAGCAAAATAAATGCCTGAGGAACAATATAAATGCCTGAGGAACAAAAACATTGCCTGAGGAACAAAAACATTTGCTGAGGAGTAAAATCATTGCCGGAAATAATCAATTGATACCATTTTTCAGAGCAAGAGGCCGGAACAGGTCAGGTTACTATAATCTGACCTGTTCTATAATTTAGTAAAATAGGAATTAATTATAGCAGCTTCCTGCAAACAGTATAACATGATATTTATTGCGCAAGGATTTGATTATCAAATGAATTATAGAAAACGGTATGTTCAATGGAATATTTTTCGCCATGCATTTTACCCGGTGCTGCGTCTTCTGCAGGGTAGCCCATTGGCATTAAACCAAGGATTTCGTAAGAAGCGGGAATGTGGAAATACTCCCGCAGTAATTCCGCATTAAACAGGCCTACCCAAACAGTTCCAAGCCCCAAATTATGCGCCTCCAGCATTATGTGTGTCAGCACGATACTGGCATCCACCTGTCCGTAAGGGCGTTTATCTCCGTAATGGTTAGTGTTCTCCACAGACTTGTCATAGCACACCAAAAGCAGCAAAGGCGCATTAAAATGGCAGGGTGTGCATTGCTTCATTTTCTCAAAAGCTTCCTTACTTTGAATAACCACAATCCTCTGGGTCTGCCGATTGCCCGCTGTGGGAGCGATTCTTCCGGCTTCCAATATCCTGTCTAATTTGTCTTGCTCTACCGGTTTGTCACTGTATTTTCGAACAGAATACCTTGTATTGATTAATTCCTCATAATCCATATTTCTTCCTCCAATCTGGGTGTTGACTTTTTTACTCTCTTTTACAATAATTATTATAAGCAATTGGAAAGAAAGAGAAAAGTACGCACATTTTTGTTCCTTAAAGGAAAGGATTAAGAATATGAAAAAGAAATCAGAGGATGAGAAGCCTTATTACACTGAAAAATGCCCGGTAATCCGGGCATTGGATATCTTAGGTGGAAAATGGCGGCTGGCGATTATATGGGAACTATCCCAATACGAGAGCATACGCTACAACGAACTAAAGCGCCATCTGTGCGGAATTACCAATATTATGCTGACACGGTCACTTCAGGTTTTGGAGCAGCATGGTCTGGTAGACAGAAATGAATTCTGCCAAATACCTCCCCATGTGGAATATTCCATTACGGAAAGCTGTAAGGCTCTTCTTCCGGCTTTGGAAGTAATCAACGAATGGGGGAAAACCAGAGCTGAGTTAAGTGAAAATCAACTGCAAAAGCAGCAGATAACCAAGGAAGAATAATATGCCGGGAAGCGGACAGGGTACCTGACTATTTAGTAGAAGAATTAACGGTCAAACACTTAGTCTGTTTACAGAACACCATCGGCAATTCTGCTGCATAAAATTTGGATGTTGCTGTAAATTGTTTTGATCACTTTTATGAAGTCCTCATCAGGTTTTCCGGTGGGATCCTCCAGCCCCCAGTCCTCCCGGTGCCGGCATGGAAGAAATGGGCACTGTACGTTACAGCCCATTGTTACAACAATATCCACAGGCGGTATATCCTCTAACAGCTTGGAGGATTGTGTCTGTTCCATGTCAATGCCGTAGAGCTGCTTCATAATACGGACCGCATCCTGATTTATTTGGGGTTTGGTTTCCGTTCCCGCGGAGTAACTTTCAAAGACACCGGCTGCAAATTGCCTGCCTAATGCTTCCGCAATCTGACTGCGGCAGGAATTATGGACACAGATAAAGGCAACCTTCGGCTTAGTGCTCATTTTTAAACCCCTCCTTTTTCAGCGGTGCGCCATCCACATCGAAGTACTTGTTTTTCAAATACAGGGACAGCCGGACCAGCAGAATCATCACCGGAACCTCAATCAGAGGGCCGATGACGGCTGCAAAGGCCTGACCGGAGCCGATACCGAAAACAGCCACGGATACGGCGATAGCAAGCTCGAAGTTGTTACTGGCTGCCGTAAAGGAAAGGGTTGCGGTCTGCTCGTAATGAAATCCGCTTTTATAGGACAGAAAGAAGCTGATGGTAAACATCAGTAAAAAGTAGATCAGCAGCGGAACTGCAATCCGTATAACATCCAGCGGTAATTCCACGATCAGATGTCCTTTTATTATAAACATAATGATTATTGTATAGAGCAGTGCAATCAGGGCAAGGGGGGAAATCTTCGGAAGAAAGGATTGATTAAGCCAATCCTTGCCCTTAAGGCGGATAACTGAAAAACGTGTGACAATTCCGGCTGCAAAAGGAATCCCCAGGTAAATCAATACACTTTGGGCAATTTCCAGGATAGAGACATGAACTGTTCCGCCGCCCAGGGACAGGTGCAGGGCCTTCGGAATTACCGTAAGAAACAGCCAGATGTAAACAGAGTAGAGAAGTATCTGGAAGAATGCATTGAGAGCGACCAATGCTGCGCAATACTCATTGTCTCCTCTGGCAAGTGTATTCCAGATAATTACCATGGCGATGCACCGGGCTAAGCCGATAACGATAATCCCTGCCGCATATTCCGGCTTATCCGGCAGGAAGATGACGGCAAGCAGAAACATTAAAACAGGTCCGATGATCCAGTTTTGGAAGAGTGAAAACCCGAAAACCCGCTTGTTTTCGGTTACCTTTCCGATTTCCTCATATTTTACCTTGATAAGAGGCGGGTACATCATCAGAATCAACCCCACTGCAATGGGCCATGAGATGGTACCTGTACTAAGATTATTTATTGCATTTGCGGCAGAGGGAAAAAAGTTGCCTATTGCAACGCCGGCTGCCATAGCGAGAAAAATCCATAGAGTCAGAAAACGGTCTAAAAACGATAACTTGCCTCCTGCTTTTTCCAATGCGTTATCCTCCTGTTTTATTTTTTATTGTTTTATATTTCTTTCTTTTAACAGCTTTCACCGCCGGAACAGTCACAGGACGGTTCGGAGCCTGTTAGAAATCCTTTTATGATAGCTGAAGCACATCCGACTCCCGGAGAGACCGTTATTGCTGAAAATGCGCAGTTTTTCAGGCAAGCGCCGCATTCCATACAATTATTCAGGTTAATAACCTGTGCTTTCCCTCCGGCCAGTTCGAATACGCCGTGGGGACAGACATTCAGACACATTCCACAGCCCACACACTTTTCCCTATTGAGTTTCAGAGTTGCTACATTTTGTAAATATTTATGTTTTACCATATATCACCTCATAGAATAGTTTTTAAAACATTACTAAGGATAAACAGTATCATACCGCAAATAAAAGTAAGAAACATAATCGGTATGGCAATACGCATTTCTTTATTGACTCCCGAAGGAGAGGTATATGTGGAACTGCCCGTAAAATTCATGGCCGTATAAGCCGATACAGATGGGAACACCAGCAGATAGGATAGAGTTTTGAGAATCCCTGTCTGTGAAGCTCCGCCTGTAAGGAGTATAAGCACTACAGTCCAAATAAGTCCCATGAGAGCACCTTTGAAAGCAAAAGCGCGCCCCGGTATCCATGGGAGAAAAGCCGGAGTCAGAATGCAGCCTGCAATGACGGAACCAAGAACAGCGAAAAGCTCGGTTATTCCAAAATGACCCAGACCGGATGCGTTCAGGATAAAGAATATTCCGTAAAAAACCAGTAATGGTTTCATCCATTGAATAAAGTCAACAGGGGTAAGGACAATTCTGTCTGTAAATGTAAATTGTACTTCCCGCATTTCCTTTGTTGCTTTCATACCGGCATTGAGAAATTCTTTGATATCTTCAGCCCTTACCGGACCGTAGATAACCTGAAATCCGCTTTTTTTCGCAACCTCATGTGCGGCAATGCCTGTTGCTCCCAGTTGGGGAAGTATTAGTGTTCTATGCCTGACAATCTCGGACAGCCTTACCGCACTGATACGCCGTACAAGTTCATCGGTACCAAAGGTACCTTTACCGGCTGCACACCAGACATTCACACCCTTTGTATCGAGAACCAGAATCCAAAGATGCAGGCTGGTGAGTTCCTTCCGCAGACAATCAAAGGTCAGCTTGTAATTTGCGGTAACAAGTACAGGTGAATTATCATCAGGCTTACCAACGCTGTACAGACCGGGGGATATCTTATAATTCATGCGTCCGATTCCCCAGCGCACCTTCCATGTACCTATAATATCCCTTGCAGAAAGTTTTGTTGCGACTTGAGGTATTGCCCCGGCCGTTGTTGTATTAAGCCCTGTTATATAAGGGGCCGTTGGAACAGGCGGGCTCTGGGTATTACCGCAGCAGCCGGAGGAACAGGCACAGCGGCTGTTTGTCTGATATTCATTTTGCTCCATAGTATTGCCTCCTGGTAATTTAGTTTGTACATATCAAAAAAAGTTGATATGTTGTGGAGAAGAAAAGCCATCTAACGGATGGCCATCTTAAATACAGCATTGGTCTGGCTGTTGTTCTACAGAGGGAGTGGTGATTTTCACTAAAAGTTCTTCTGCGTATCTGCTGCCGGATTCACTCAAACGGTAGTGGGTCCATTTGCCTTCCTGCCTGCTTTCCACAATGCCGGATTCACATAAAATTTTCATGTGATAAGACAGAGAAGATTGGCCTATGTCCATCTGCTCTATGAGGACGCAGGCGCATTTTTCACCGCTGCGTAACAGCTCCAGGATTGCAAGACGCTTTTCATCACAAAATGCCTTAAATACCCGGGCATTTTTTGTATTCTCAGTTTCTATGTCCTTCACCTCACATCAAAAAAATTCGATATGACTATTATATGTGAAAAATCTGATCATGTCAATCTAAAATTGCAGGCTGCTTTTAAAAACAACAGGCTTTAATACAAATAGAGAAGGTAAAAAAGACATCGAAGGTCAGAAATCATTTACCTCCAATGTCTTTTGGTATAATTGTATATAGTAAGGTGCTATTCCAGCACCGGATTGTTAATCGGCATTACTCACCAGATTCAGGTCCTTTGCAATTTGCAGGTTCACTTTCAGCACATTGACGGTCTCATCACCGAAGATTCCAAGAAGTTTTCCCTGTGTGTTCTCCTTCACAATTTCCTTTAGTCTATCCTCCGGCAGACCGGTGGCTTTGGCCAGCTCCGGAAGCTGGATAGCAGCTGATTTGGGACTGATATGGGGGTCAAGACCGGAGCCGGAGGCCGTTAATAAATCCGTGGGAATATCCGCCTTCTTAACGGAAGGATTTGCTGTCAGGAATTCCGTGATATCTGCCTCAACACGTTTGACAAGCTCCGGATTGGTGGGAGCGTAGTTTTTTGAACCGGAGCTGACGCCGGTGTAATCACCCTTTTCTATTTCTTCTTCGGTATAGGTATTGTAGTTTACTGCGGATGGACGGCATTTCATAAAGCGTGCATCCGTAAAATCCTGTCCTGCCAGTGCAGAACCGATCGTCTTACCGTCATAAGTGACCATACTGCCATTGGCCTGTTTGGGGAAAATAACCTGGCTGATACCTGTGAGCAGCAAAGGATAAGCCAGGCCGCATAGCAGGAGCAAAGCCAATGTTACCAGCAAAGGCTTTTTCATTCCCTTTAAAATTTTACTCATTATAAAACCTCCTCTATTTTTATTCTAAAAGTAAGTACAGAAACAATATTCGAATCAAATACGGCAATTCCGGATAAGCCTGTAAAGTGTTCAATATTTGGCATGTACAGTATCATAATAATAAACCCTGGCACCTAATACCCGGTTAACAGACTTTATAAACCTCCGGTAGCCTCCGTCTTTGTCAGTCCTGTGGGGAAGAGAGCGCCTCAGGATTTCGTCGGCATCTTCCCTGTCAAAGTCAAAGCAGCTTGTTAGCAGCGATTTAACATCATCGGAAGCTGCGCCATGTACAAATTTATCTGCGGCCTTATAAACCTTGGTGTTTTCATAATAACCGGAATATTTATAATCATAGTACTCCAGTATTTTCTTGCACCCGTAAATAATTGCCAGGGTGACTGCCAGGATACCAATATTTCCATAAAAACCGTCCATAAAAGGACCTCCTTCTAATTCCATGCCCCGCCCTATAATCCTAATAGGGACAGCAGCGGGGTAATGATGATATCTATTAATTTAATACCCACAAAGGGAGCAATGATGCCTCCAAGCCCATAAATCAGCATATTATGGGACAGCATCTTCTCTGAGCGCTGAGGCTTATATTTGACACCCTTCATGGCAAGGGGAATCAGGCAGGGGATGATGACAGCGTTAAAAATCAAAGCGGAGAGGATTGCGCTGTAGGGTGTTGAAAGCTGCATGATGTTTAATACCTTCATTTGAGGAATAACTGCCATGAACATAGCGGGAATAATGGCAAAATATTTGGCAACATCATTGGCAATACTGAAGGTGGTCAGGGAACCCCGGGTAATCAGCAGCTGTTTGCCGATTTCCACCACATCCAGTATTTTCGTGGGGTCGGAGTCCAGGTCGACCATGTTTGCCGCTTCCTTGGCAGCTGAGGTTCCGCTGTTCATGGCGATTCCCACATCTGCCTGTGCAAGTGCCGGTGCGTCGTTTGTACCGTCACCGGTCATGGCTACGACTTTACCCTCCGACTGTTCGGTTTTGATAGCCTTAATCTTGTCTTCCGGCTTGCATTCCGCAATAAAACTGTCTACTCCGGCTTCCTGGGCAATGGTGGCTGCCGTCAGCGGATTATCACCGGTACACATAATGGTCTTAATCCCGATGGCGCGAAGCCTTGCAAAACGTTCCACAAGTCCCGGCTTGATAGTATCCTTTAGATAGATTACTCCAAAGATACGGTCTCCTGCGCAGACCACCAGGGGAGTACCGCCAAGCTTCGATACTTCATTGACCCTTGTTTCCAGATCCTTTGGTATCTGGCCGCCCAGGTCCCGGACGTATTTTTGAATGGCATCATAAGCACCTTTTCGTATCCTTGTACCATCGGGAAGATTCACACCGCTCATACGGGTCTGAGCGGTAAATTCCAGGAATTCCATTCCCATTTCCGGTTCCTGGCGCTTTCCGCTCAACCGTTCTCCAAGCTCTACCACGGATTTTCCTTCTGGAGTATCATCTTTGAGAGAGCTTATTACTCCATAGCGGATCAGGTCCTGTTCGCTTTCCTTGCCCACGGGAATAAATTTGGAAGCCATGCGGTTTCCGTAGGTAATGGTTCCGGTCTTATCGAGGATCATGGTATCCACGTCGCCGCAGGCTTCAACAGCCTTTCCAGACATGGCAATAACATTAAAGCGCGTAACCCGGTCCATGCCGGCAATTCCGATGGCAGAGAGCAGACCGCCGATAGTAGTTGGAATCAGGCATACGGTCAGGGCGATCAGGGTGGAAATCTGCAGCCGGACACCGCTGTAAACCGCAATGGGATATAAGGTGACAATAACAATTAAAAAGATAATGGTCAGGCTTACCAGCAGGGTGTTCAGAGCTATTTCATTTGGGGTCTTCTTACGGGAAGCACCCTCTACCAGGGAAATCATTTTATCGAGAAAGGATTCTCCGGGATTTGAGGTAATCTGAATTTTAAGCCAGTCGCTTACTACGGTTGTTCCGCCGGTAACAGAGGCAAAATCACCGCCGTTTTCCTTTAATACAGGTGCGGATTCTCCGGTAATGGCAGATTCGTCCACCGAGGCAATTCCTTCGATAACTTCTCCGTCATTGGGAATGACTTCACCGGCTTTTACCAGAACGATATCCCCTTTTTTCAGAATGCCCGCACTGATGACGGTTTCCCTTCCGTCCTCGCTGAGAATACGGGCCTGCATATCCTTTTGAGTCTTTTTCAGGCTTTGGGCCTGTGCCTTTCCTCGGCCTTCCGCAACGGCTTCCGCGAAGTTTGCAAAGAGTACGGTAATCAGAAGAATGACAGCTACGATGCCGTTATACAATCGCAGGTTACTTCCTGTATCACCGAAAATATCGGGCAGAAAGCAGAGCAGCAGAGTGACGGCAAAGCCCAGCTCCACCACGAACATGACCGGATTTTTCATCATGTAACGTGGGTTCAGCTTTATAAAGGCTCCTTTTATGGAGGAGTTTAAAATATCCTTTGTTACAAATTTTGTTTTGGTTTCTTTACTCACGAAAGTGTCCTCCTTAATTCCACAGGGTTAAATGTTCCGCTACCGGGCCAAGTATCACCGCCGGGAAAAATGTCAGTGCGGCAAAAATAATTACCACCATGAGCAGGGATATGGTAAAGGTCCTTGTATCGGTCTTCAGGGTACCGATGGATTCGCTGACGGACTGTTTTGCCATCAGTGAGCCTGCAATGGCCAGCTGAATAATGATGGAGAGATAACGGCCAAAGAACATGACCAGCCCTGTAGTGATATTCCAAAAGTAAGTATTGTCAGCCAGACCCTCAAAGCCGGAACCGTTATTGGCAGCGGAAGAGGCATATTCGTATAGGACCTGTGTCAGCCCATGGTGCCCTGGATTGGTGATTCCGGCAAGGCCGGCCTGCAGGGCAACGGCTAAGGCTGAGAACGCCAGAATCAGCAGAGGATGAATGATGATACCCAGTGCCGTGAGCTTCATTTCTTTTCCTTCAATTTTCTTGCCCAGATATTCCGGTGTACGGCCAATCATCAGCCCGCAGATGAAAACAGCAAG
Organism: Bacillota bacterium; assembly: GCA_023410275.1. Lineage (GTDB taxonomy): Bacteria > Bacillota > Clostridia > Lachnospirales > Lachnospiraceae > Anaerocolumna. The sequence continues at coordinate 63,360 of JAEYPZ010000069.1, read as the reverse complement.
AATGGCGTACAATATCATGTTCATTAATCCGACGCCCTTCCCGCCAAATACCACGTTCAGCATCATATTCATAAGAGGAACGGCACCTCCCAGGGGTGTGAGAGTATCATGCATATTGTCTACCGTACCGGTGGTAAAGGCGGTGGTAACCGTTGTAAAGAGTGACGACTGGGCAATCCCGAACCGAACCTCCTTGCCTTCCATATTTCCCATGCTCTGGCTCAGGCCTGCCTTTTCAAGAAGGGGATTTCCGGCACTTTCTGCTGCAAAGCATACGATGAAACCAATGACAAGAAGGATGGACATTACTGCAAAAATTGGCTTTGCCTCGCTGCCAATCAGATTCTTCTTTTCCTTTTTGTTCTTCTTTTCCGGCCTGTTGTCCCGGACCATATGCCCGAAGGCAATTACACAGGAACCGGGAAGCAGCATCATGGACAGCATTTCTACCATGTTGGTAAGGATATTGGGGTTTTCAAAGGGGGTACAGGAGTTGCCGCCAAGAAATCCTCCGCCGTTTGTTCCCAGGTGCTTGATGGATTCAAGGGCAGCTATGGGTCCCATGGCAATATCCTGCATCTTTCCTTCAATAGTCTGTACCGTCACATTGGCAGATAAATTCTGCGGTACGCCCTGGGAGACCAAAATCAGTCCGACCAGCAGGGAAAGGGGCAGCAAAACCCTTGTTGTGATACGGATAAGGTCAACATAAAAGTTTCCCACAGAACTTGCTTTTCCGGCAAGCCCTCGTGTAAAGGCCATGGCAGCGGAGAAACCGGTGGCCGCAGAGGTAAACATCATAAAGGTGATTACCATCATCTGGCTAAAATACGAAAGCCCTGATTCCCCCGAGTAGTGCTGCAGGTTTGTATTTGTTATAAAGCTGATGATGGTGTTAAAGGACAGGCTGGGTTCCATTCCGCCGATGCCATTGGGATTCAGAACCGGAAGAGACTGTATCCTTAAAATTAGATAACCGATAAATACCATAATTGCATTGGTTGCAAGCATAGCTGCCGCATACTGCTTCCAGTTCATTTCTTTTTTATCAATACCGCACACACGGTAAACAGCATTGTCAAGCCGGTCAAATACCGGATCGGCAACGGTATGCTGACCGGCCGCAATATGATATAAGTACTTTCCTGTTGGGATGATAAGAGCAGCAAAAACTGCCAATATCACAATTATTTGAAGCATTGTATTTTCTCCGCCTTTCTAAAATTTTTCGGGATTGACCAGGGCATATAGCAGGTAACCACCCAGCGCAACAATCAAAATTCCAAGAAATATCATAATAATTACCTCCTCTAAGATTTCTCAACCTGGTGCTCGCACCAGTCTGCAAACAGCTTGATCAGAAAGTAGCTGACGGCTAAAATACCAAGCATTAAAAAATCCACATTCTATTCCTCCTATCTCAATTAATTTCCTGTACAGTGTAGCATTTTTGCCATTAGTTTAGTGTTAGGGTTTTCCGGGGAGGATTAAAATGATATTAAGATGGATTTTTTTGCAAAGAAAAAGCAGCGGCTTTGACTTTCATCCTATCAAAACCGCTGCTTGTAATTTATTTGTGAGAGCCTTTTATTCCGCCGCTGAAACAACGGTTTTAGACCACATTCGTTCAGAAGAATCTATTTTTTAATACGCCGTTCATCTAATTTTTCAAAGGATACCTGGCTGGGAATGATGGAGACGTCGATTTGTTCGTTGCTGTACTGAGCCGTAATATTTTGAAGCTTAGCAAGAATATCTCCTTCGTTCATAGTCAATAGTTCCTCGATACCTGTTTTATTCCAAAACTTTTGAATACCGCTGATAACCCCGCCGACACAACGGTCGCGTTCTCCAACAGTCATACCGCTGTCCAGAATATGATAGGAGCCTTGATAATATAAGGAACAAAATACCATCACTGCTTTATCCTGCTCCAGTGTCTTTACCGGGAGGCTGCTGCTGAACACAATATCCTTTTGGGATTCTCCGGTACGGCTGCTCTGAATCATAGCTGCATTTTCCGAACCGGAATAATTGACTGTAAGTGTTACGAATGAAAGCTCTTCCGGTGTCAAGGCTACGGCAAAATCATTCCAGGCCGTATCAATTCCAATTCTTTCGCCTCTGTCATAATCTTCATTTCCCCATTCCAGCAGGTCAGCATTAAAATCAGTCAGCTTCCGGTTCTGATAATCCGCTGTTTTGAGTTTCATCAAGGAACGGTAATCTTTCCTGGTGGCATTGGGGTATTCTCGTTTTTCCGTAAGATTATCTTTACTTTCCTTTGGGCTTTCCTTGCTTTCGAATAATTCCAACGGTATAAAGGAATATTCAACACTGACGGTTAAGGCATTGCTGCTCCATTTCTTTGTGAGGCGGCCAATTTCGGCATCAATGGCTTTTTTCATACCGGATTCATCCTGTAGCTTTTTTTCCGGCTGACTTTGGAAAAAGGTCAGAAGTCCATCCATAACTGCTTTGCAGGCCTTGGTATATTCCCCGACCTTTAAGCGTTTGACATCTAAAATGGATAGGGTAGAGGTATATTCAAACTGCGCATTGCTGGCATTCTCAAAGCCGGTCATGCCTCCATTGCCAAAATAGCGTGATTTCCAGCTTTCGGCAGTAAGTGGTGTGAGTTCGTAAAACAGGAAGGCCGCAATATCATTCGTATCCTTCATTTCGTTCAACTGGTCATTCTGATAAAATCGTTCTAAAAGGTTCCGATAGCCTTCCGTATCCGTAGCCTCCCAGACCTTTTGCTGAAATTCCTGTACGCTCATATCTTTATAACCATCAAAGCGCAAGGCTAAGAGCTTTTTGTATTCTTCTTTTGTAAATGCCGTGTTTGGAATAGATACCGGCTGACTTCCGGCAGAGACCAGTGTTGCACCTGTGAGTATAATTCCCGCCAGTACAAAACACAGAACGGCAGCGCCGGCTTTTTTACGTTTGCTGTCTAACATAGACATTATGCGGTTCTTCATACCTCGTTTTCCTCCATAAAAATTTGTGGACAGTGCGGTTTGGTATGTCCTGCCGTTTCTTACAACCGTTATAATTGTTTCACCGTACTGCTTACGTGTCTGCATATCCTCATTCTGCAATACAAGGGCATCACAAGAGATTTCACACTGCAGGGAAGCAGCCCGCGCCATCAAATAGACTGCCGGATTGAACCAATGCAGAATAGTTGCCGCTAATATCATTGCTTTGTACCATAGGTCATGCCGCTTGAAATGAGCCAGCTCGTGCCGCAAAATAAGGGTCAGTTCCTTTTCAGAAAGCTGTATCGGCGGCATGAGAATAACGGGATGAAAAAAACCGACCATCATAGGACTTGAAATACTTGTGCAGATCCTGTACTCGATATCTGCTTTAAGGCCCTGTTCCCGTTTCAGAATGTCCAGTAGGTTTAAAATTGCGGGGGTGGTTACGGTATCGCTCCATCGGCTTGCCATTTTTATAAAGCGCCTGTGCCGAAGAATGTGACAGGCTAACGTGAAAAGGACACCTGCCAGCCAAATGAGAAGGGCAATGGTCCATATTGATAAATGCGGCATCCTTGTTACTGTTTCAGAAGCGCTGGTCAAAACCTCCGCAGTATTGTTTGTTACCGGGGAAGCGGGAGTGAATGGCACAGGCATTAAGGGTGTATTTGTGCCCTGTGGGGGTAAGAAAGGGAGCTCAATCAAAGGCCGGAAAGGAATTAGCCAGCCAACTGTTATTACCAGCCAAATCATATAACGCCATTTGGGAGCATACCGTTTTGACAGTATCGGCAAGGCTGCTGCGTAAAGAAGTGTTATAACTGACATGGACAGGGTGCATTGCAGCAGGGCAGCTAAAAATGCTTCCACGTTAATCCCTCCTGTCCTTAAGCCACTTTGCCAATTCGTCAAGGTCGCTGTCTTTTATTTTTTTGCCGTCATAGAGGGTTGTAACCAGGCTGGCAAAGGAATTGTCATGAAAGCGTTCCATGAAGTCACCTGTTTCAAATTTCAAATAGTCCTCTTTTCCAATCAGAGGGAAGTAGGTACGTTCCTTGCCGTTCTTCTCCGTCCGCAAAAATCCGCGCTCGACTAACCGTACTGACAGAGTAAGAATAGTCTGCGCTTTCCATTCCTTTTCTTTGCCAAGCTGCTCCATAATGATGCCGGTCGTAATAGGCGGCTCATTTGCCCATACCACTTTCATAATTTCAAATTCCGCATCAGGAAGTTTTTTAATCGTGTTCATTGTGATACCTCCATTTTCTACAAATGTCTTTATTGATATTCTACATCTGTCTTTAATGGATGTCAAGGGGTTAAAATAATATTTTTGCTTATTCCTCAGGAGCCCGGAGCATCCGGTAGCCCACACCGATATGGGTCTGGATGTATTTGGGTTTGGAGGGGTCCTTTTCGATTTTCTTTCTCAGAGTTGCCATAAAGACCCGCAGCGCCGGTACATCGCTGGAATAATTGCCCCAGATTTCATGAAGGATAAAATTGTGGGTCAAGACCTTGCCTACATTTTTAGCCAGCATGCAGAGAAGCTTATACTCGATGGGAGTAAGGTGGATTTCCTCCTCATCCAGCCAGACACATCCGGCGGCATAATCAATCTTTAGATTGCCGTTTGTAAAAAGGGTTGAATTCTTGAGGAGCTTTTCATTGTCGTAACGGATACGGCGGAGGCTTACCCGGAGCCTTGCCAGCAGTTCCTCCACACTGAAGGGCTTCGTCAGATAATCGTCCGCACCGGCATCCAATGCGTCTATTTTATCCTTATCCTCACTGCGGGCACTGACAACAATAATGGGAATGTTTGACCAGGTCCGTACCTTCTTTATGATATCCACCCCATCCATGTCCGGCAGTCCTAAGTCCAGGATAATGATATCCGGCTGCCTGGAGACGGCTTCCAGGATGGAGGCTTCCCCTGTTTCAGCTGTGTGATAAAGATATCCCTGGGTTTCCAGGGTCGTGGTAATCAGCTTGCGGATGGCTTTATCATCCTCCACGACCAGTATTAATGGTTTATTCATGTACATTTACCTCCTCCGCCTGCAAGGTAAAGCCAAATACCGTACCTTGCGGAATATTATCTTTTACATAAATAGTGCCTCCGTGGGCATGGATAATGGACTTGCACAGGGAAAGCCCCAGTCCGAGTCCCCGCCTGCCGTCTCCGCGGATATTATCAGCCGTATAGAACATATCAAAGAGCCTGGCCTTCGCGTCGTCTGATATACCGGAGCCGTCATCGGAGATTTCCACCAGTATGAATTGGGCCTCCTTTTTCACGGAGATTGTTATATGGGAACCCTTCTGAGTGTATTTGATGGCATTGTCCACGATGTTGATAATCACCTGGATAATGAGCCGGGAATCCATTTTCGCCATCAGGAGCTCGTCTTCCAAGACTGCTTTTATATCGTGCTCCGTGCTGTTTCGGTTAATATGGAGCAGTGCTTCCGTAATGACATCCTCAAGCAGCTCAGGCTGAAGATTCAAATTCAGCGTTCCGTTATCAATCCGGGTTATGGAAAGCAGGTTCTCCACCAGATTGATCAGCCACATGGAATCGTCATAGATATCCGTGTAAAGGCTTTGTTTCTGGGCTTCACTCAGCACACTGGAATTGCCCATGAGAATGCCGGCATTCCCGGAAATGCTTGTCAGGGGAGTACGCAGATCATGGGATATGGCACGAAGCAGGTTAGCCCGGAGCTGTTCCTGCTGCATTTGCATGGAAATCTCCTTTTGGGTTTCATTGATTTCTTCTTTTTCCAGTGCCAGGGCACATTCTCCCAGCATTGCAATTAAAAGACTCTTGTCAAAGGCCTCCAGCGGAGCTTCGCTGTCCATGGCAACACCGACGACTGCCAGCACCATACCGCTTCCCCGGACAGCCAGATACAGGCACCTGGCTGCGGACAGAGTATTTGTCGTGGCTCCGGCACGTTTGTTGTTTTTATATACCCATTCGGCAACTGCACGTTCTTCCCTTCCGAAGTAAGACTGCCGGTCAGCCGGTGCATCCTTCTTTGGGAAGAGCATTGGTTCTGCCAGGCTGTTCCGGTGGGAAGGATAGCAGATCACAGACCGGTCCAGCAGCTTTACCATTTGCTTTGCGGTTTCACTTAAAATATCTTCTTTCCCTTTAGCCTGCTGCAATTTACGGCTTGTTTCCAGGAGGACTTCCGTCCGATGGGCTTTCTGTGCCGATTGGCGTGCCTGCTCCTTTATCCGCTTTGTCAGGGTACTGGTAATCAAAGAAGCCGCAAACATTACCAGGAAGGTTATCGGATAGCCTGGGTCGTATGCCTGCAGGGAAAAGCGCGGCTCTGTAAAAAAGTAATTGAACAGGAGAACGCCTAGTACCGACGATACGGCGCTGTATAGCCTGCCCTTTGTCACAATGGCATTTAGCTGGACGCCTAAAATGTAGACTGTTATAATATTTGCTACGCTAAAGTGCAGATAGTCAAACAAAAATCCGATTAAGGTACAGATAACTAAAAGGGCGATTGATTTCCCCGTATCAGCCAGGGATAGATTTGGCGGCGGTTTTAAAAATTTGAAGGTATTATGGTGAAAGGATGCCTGGGTGTCTGGAATAATGTAAATATCAATTGTCGGTGCCAGGGCTGTCAGCTTATCGATAAAATTCGCTTTGCCGGGCCACTTCTTCCAGTGGGCGGACCGCCCGATGACTATTTTTGAAACGCGGCTTGCTTTTGCATATTCGGCAATCTGGGCAGGAATATCGTCACTGTACACCGTTGAAATCTGTGCGCCAAGCTGCTCGGCCAGTCTTAAGTTCTCACGGAGGGCTGCCCTGTTCTTATCCTCCAACTCCCGGGTTTCCGAGGTCTCTACAAACAGGGCCGTAAAGGTGCCGTGAAAAGCATCTGCCATTCTTGCCGCTGTACGGATGATCCTGGCATTGGAAGGAGAGGATGAAAGGCATACTAAAATATGCTCATTTGCATAAGAACCATTGGCCTTTGACGGCTCATTCTGCACAGCGATCCGGTTGACTTTATCAGCCGTACTGCGTAAGGCAATTTCCCTCAGTGCTATCAGCTTTTCTTTCGTAAAGAAATTGGCAAGTGCCCTCTGGGCCTGTTCCTCCCGGTAGATTTTCCCTTTGTTCAGCCGGTCTATGAGATCATCGGGTTCAATATCCACCAGCTCAATTTGGTCGGCACTGTCGAATACGCTGTCAGGAATTCGTTCCCGCACAAAGATGCCGGTAATGGATTCCACAATGTCATTGAGGCTTTCGATGTGCTGGACATTAATGGTGGTGGATACGTCAATCCCTGCCTGCAGAAGCTCCTCTACATCCTGGTATCTTTTTTTATGGCGGCAGACAGCGGCATTTGTATGAGCCAGTTCGTCCACAAGAATAAGAGCCGGCCTGCGCTGCAAGGCATGGTCCAGATCAAATTCCCTGATTTGAACCCCCTTATAGGATAATTCCAGAGGAGGCAAGGTTTCCAGACCCTTCAGGAGAGCCATGGTTTCCGGCCGCACATGGGGCTCGATATATCCGGCAACCACATCAGTGCCGTTCTCTTTGGCTTCCTTAGCGTCACTTAGCATGGCGCAGGTCTTACCTACACCGGCCGCATAGCCAAAATAAATCCGCAGCCTGCCCCGTTTATTTCCTGCCGGCAGGGTGGAAAGCTGCTTTAACAGTGAATTCGAATCTGTCTGATGAATCGGCATTGAAATATACCCCTTTTCCTTGCTTATTAAAACAGTATAGCATAAGGAAAATCAGGATAGCGTTATGATTTCTGCTATGGTATTAAGATTGTGTTAAGATAATCAAACAGCAGGGCAAAAGGGCCGTTGTACTCCACCAGTATGGAATTCAGGATGTATTCCCGCCGCCATTTGGGCGAAAGACAGAAAAAGATAGAACGTCAGTAAAGGAGAGTGATTACTATAACAGGCTCAGAAAACGTGGGTTTTGCACAGTTCCATCAATTCCAGCGCGGAGGAGGTCAGGAATTTATTCTTATGGTAAATGAGATAAAAGGTCCTCTTGAACCGGATTCCATTTAAGGTGAGCTGTTTGATAGTATGGCTGTCCAGATAAGGCTTCACCAGTTTGCAGGATAATACGGAAAGGCCGTGGCCTGCTGCAACAGCATTAATAATGGCCTCCGTGCTGATGCTTTCCCAGGAGGGCTTAATGGAAATGCCATGGACAAGCATAGTGCTGTCGAATAATTCTCTCGTTCCGCTGCCTTTTTCTCTTAAAATGAAGTCATATTCTCTGATCTGCTCCGCATTCAGGGATTCGCAGCCGGCAAGCTTATGATGGTTCCCGCAGATTAATGCCAGCTCATCCTCCATAAAAGGACAGCTTATAATATTCCCATTATGGACAGTGCCTTCAATAAGAGCAAAATCAATCTCATTGTTCAGGATTCTTTTCTCGATTTCAGCTGAATTCTCAATTGCAGCATACACTTTCACATCGGGGCGCTTTTGACGGAACAAGGTAATATATTCCGGCAGCAGATAGGTACCAATGGTAATACTTGCGCCTATTTTAACAGGGCTGGAGGCTTCCCAGCCCTTTATATTGTTCTCCATTTCATCGAACAGGGAGACAAGGTGGGTTGCATATTCCAGAAACTGCTGTCCGGGTTCCGTCAGATAAAGCTTTCTGGAAATCCTGTCAAACAGCTTAATATGATAATGCTCCTCCAGCTCTTTAATGGCAAGGCTGACCGTAGGCTGGGCAAGATACAGCTTATCTGCCGCCGCTGTTACGCTTTTATATTTACAAACTGCTATAAAGATAGATAAATGTCTTAATGTCATGCTTTTTCCCACTTTCATAATGAAATACAAATGAAAATTATAAGTTTATACTATTTTACTTTTAAAAAGACAGGAAGTAAACTATAAAAGTGCTTATATAACTTAAAAGGTTTATGCCTTTTAAATTTCATTTAAGCAGTACAACAGGCAAGATTACATTATGCATGGATTAACCTGAATTTTTAAATGCAGATAAAAGCATAATAATGGAAGGAAGCTCAAATGGAAAGGAAGTGCGGGAAGCATGTTTACGGTCATTGCCATTAAAATATTTTTAGTAGCCATATGTGCAGGATTTTTGGGAGCATTATTAGGACTGGGAGGTGGAATTATTATCACGCCTGCCCTTACGTTAATGTTCGGTCTTGATATACGCTATGCTATTGGTGCCAGTATTATATCGGTAATTGCTACCTCAAGCGGAGCGGCTGTGGCCTATCTGAAAGATAAAATTACCAATGTGCGGATTGGTATGTTCCTGGAAATCGGAACGACTCTTGGTGCCATTACCGGTGCCTTCTTAAGCGGCATTCTGGACCCGAAATACTTATATATTATATTTGGGCTGCTGCTTCTATACTCAGCGTTCATGATGGTTCGGAAAACGAAGGCAGAGCTGCCCCAGGATGTGAAAAACCACCCATTGGCTGTGAAGCTTGCCTTGAACGGCGAATATTACGATAAAGTACTTAATCAGCAGGTTGCCTATAACGTGGATGGCGTCTGGGGCGGCCTTGGCATGATGTATGTGGCAGGGGTGATTTCAGGACTGCTTGGTATTGGCAGCGGCATCTTTAAGGTTATGGCAATGGACTTTTTTATGAAGCTGCCCCTTAAGGTTTCCAGTGCTACCAGTAATTTTATGATTGGAGTTACTGCCGCAGCAAGTGCCGGTGTCTATTTTCTGAGGGGGGATATTGACCCTAAGATTGCGGCCCCTGTGGCACTTGGTGTCCTTTTTGGCGCAACGGTGGGGACACGAGCCATGCAGCGGCTTAAGAGCAGAACCATCCGGTGGATATTTATACCGGTGCTTTTATTCGTATCCATTCAGATGATCGTAAAGGGGGTTCAGCTCTAATGGCAAAAGAAAAATCAAAGCTTACAAACAGGGAAAGCCAGCAGGGAAATACGGAAAAGGGCCTTGAGGAGAAAAATAGCCTTGAGGAGAAAAAAGGTATAGAAGATGTTGAAATCATAATCAGTAAATCACTAAAAATCGGTGTTTTGGCCAGTGCCATTGTGATACTCATTGGTTTTCTTATGTTTCTGATTACTGGGCGCAGCGGTTATGCAGGCAGCGCCTATCCCACAGATCTGGCAGAGATTTTTAAAGGGCTTGTTTTACTGAAGCCCTATGCCATCATCCTGACCGGATTGTTTATCCTGATTCTGACACCGGTATTTCGGGTAGGCGTTTCCGTCATAGTATTTCTTAAGGAAAAAGATTATCTTTACGTAGGTATCACGATACTTGTATTTGCAATTTTAATCATAAGCTTCCTGCTTGGAAAGGTAGAATAGCCTTTTGCAGGATACCTGTGGAACCTGGGTTATAAAGATTGGTTGTTCAAGGATATAAAATCCTTGGGAGAATATCCGTACATTTTTTTGAACCGCTTGCTGTAATAAAATACATCCGTGAAGCCAACCTTTTCCGCAACCTCTCCAACCTTATACTGATTACTCATAAGAAGCTTCCGGGAGGCCTCCATGCGGACAAAGGTGATATACTGCAGGAGGGACTGTCCGTTTGTCTTCTTGAACACACTTCCCATATAGGAGACATTTAATTGAAAAATAAGGCCTAATTTCGTTACGGATAAATCGGGTTCGGTAAAGTGCTCCTGTATATAGGCTGTGATTTTCTTACTGAGCATCAAATCCGAAGGAATGGCACCGGCATTGTCCATATACTTTAATCCATAGGAGCAAATGGTGTTTTTTAATTCCTCCAGAAGATAATCTTCCGCTATAATTGCATTAATATAATCGTGGAGCCTGTACCCTGTTAATTTGGAGTCCGGATAGCGGATAGAGAAGGTCTGCAGAATTTCCGCCACCACCAGATTTAAATAATGGCAGGACTTCCTTTCTCCGATTATATGAAATAAATGCTCCAAATACTTTTTAAATCCGGAAATGTCATTGGTATTTAAAATCAGCAGGAGTGAATGGCGGATATCCGATATTTCCGGTATTGACTGAGGAGGCTGTGCCGCCAGTTGTTTTGTCAAATCCGGGCCGCTGCCAAAGTAGCGGTTACCCAGCAAAAAGAGGGCTTCCTTTTGGTGAGGCTCCCACTTTTCCTCAATGGGAAACATGCTGCTGAATGCAAAATAGCAGCGGGTATTCGTATCCTTTGCATACTTCTTGCACAGGTAACGGCATAAGGCTTCAAGGGTATCATCCTTTAAGAAGAATTGAATATAAAATATGTGTTCTGACTCTATAAAATATTCACAGTCCACGCCCTGTTCCTGATACAGGGCGGAAAGCTCTTTTGCCGTAGCTTCGCACTCCATAACGGTATATACCCCTTCAAACAGGGAATATTCGGCCTGTCTTATTTCCGGATACTGGTGCTGCAGGGAATTCAGCTCAAGGCTGCCCCGCAGGACATCGGATAATTTCATACATTTCCTGTAATGATAGTATTTGGCCAGCTGCTCCTTCTGCTCCGTCTCCAGAGTTATCTTTTGAACACAGGTTTTCAGGGCGGCAGTCAATGCATCGGGCTCAACAGGCTTTAAGAGATAGTCAAAAACACCGTAACGAAAGGTGGTACGGGCATACTCAAAATCGTTAAAGCCGGAAAGTATAATTATCTTACTGTCGGAATGATGTTCAAAGACATATTTGGCAACCTCGATGCCGGATAACTTGGGCATGCGGATATCCAGTAAAATTATATCTATTCTGCATTTCGATAGTAATTCGATTACTTCTGAGCCATTTTCACATTCTCCGATAAATTCTATGTCAAGCTCCTCAAAAGGAATCAGCTTCTTTATTTTCTGTCTGATGAAATATTCGTCGTCTGCAATCACTAAATTGGTTGTCATGCTGGTCCTCCTCCCTGTCTGGGAATAGCAATAGTGGTGATGAGTCCGCCTTCCGGGGCATTTTCCATGGAAAGTCCGTATTCCAATCCATAATGGAGCCGTATTCTTTCGTGTATGTTCTTAATCCCAAAATGTCCTTCCGGATAATTCCAGATTTCTTCTTTGAGTTCCGGAGGGATTCCCGGACCGTTGTCCTGTATTTGAAAAAGAATAGTTTCTCCCACAGCCTGCACCCGGATAGAGATAATTCCCTTATGGCTCAATTCTTTTATTCCGTGATAAATACTGTTTTCAACAATGGGCTGTAACAGCAGTTTCAGGCAGGAAAAGGAATACAGATATTCTGGGCAGTCAATTGAAAATTCAAATTTATTATAGTAGCGCACCTGCATAATGCGGATGTAGGACCTGGTAATTTCCAGTTCATCCCGGATGGTAATCAGGAAATTACCGCTGCTCAAGCTTCCACGGTAAAATTTTGAAAGATTCATTACAATATGAATGAGGTTCTCTTTTTCATCCAGCTCTGCAAGAGAGCAGATATTATCCAGGGTATTGTAGAGAAAATGAGGATTTACCTGCTGCTGCAGCAGCTCCAGGGATATTTTATTTTTGAGCTTCTGGGAATCCAGCAATTGGTCTGTCAGCTGTTTCTGGGCAATAAGCATACTGTCGAACTCACTGAACAAAAGGCCGATATCCGTATCATCGGGCTTTTCATTCACAGGTATCCAGTGGCCCTGCTTTACCTTCTGAATGTGTGTAATAAGATGGTATAAGGGCTTTGTAATCGTATCTGAAATCTTTCTGGAGACCAGCAGGGATATGGCCATGCACAGGAAGCTTATGGCGGCGGTAATAAATAAAATCATGTAGATGGGACGGTAAAATTCGGCAAGGTCCACCATGTTGATGATATACCAATCCAGTGACTCCAGATAAGTAGTAAAGCATATGGCATTACCGCTGATTTGAAACCTTGTGGGGATTTTGGATTTCAGGGCAGTAAAAGGAGTAAACTCACTTTCAAGAGCATAGGAGCCATCGGTACTTACAACACGGCCTGCTCTGTCCACGATAAAAAATCTGCTTGTGGAGGAAGAATTGGAACGGTATATGGCGGCAATCTCTTTTTCGGGAATACTGATTTCAATATAGCCCAATAAGGAACCGGAGGAAATATCATAAAAAGGTCTTATCTGGGAAAGGGTCTGTATGGGAGTACGAAGGGTGATATTGGAATACTTGGTTCTGATTAAAAATTTAGGAGAATCACAGGGTAATACCGATTCCAGGGAGGAAGGGTAGCTGGCTACTGCCGTGGTTCCGGTTAAGACCAGGTCGGGGGCATAAATGGAAGCTGAATGAATATAGGGTATGGACTGGATGAATTTACGGGTTACGGTCTGCATATTTTTTTTATCCTTTGCTGTAAATTTATCCGGAGTATCCCTGTATTTCAGAGCATCCTTTTGAACATCCTCATTTGTAATAATCATTTTGGAGTAATTATCCATAGAAAACAAATAATAGTTCAATTGGTTCTTGATATAGCTTAACTGATTCAGAGAGGATTCCGTGCGCAGTTTCAGAAATTGGTTATAAAAAATGGGTAATATACAGCCCAGCAATATAATCACAATGATTGTGACCATCAAGCTCATGGAAAGAAAGAATTTTGTTTTTAATGTATTGGTATGTGTTTTTTTCATTGGCCACCTTTATTATTTTCAAATTGTAAGATATTCTATCTTATATATTAGTGAGTAAAAAAAGCTTTGTCAATCTTAACTAAAAAGCTGCAAAATCTCAACTAGAAAATATACATAAAAACAATAAAATGACCATTCTTCAAAAACAGGGAATACTTTAGAATGGGATTGTAGCAAAAAACAACTCTATGGGAGGTAAAGTAATGAAACGAAAGAGACTTATGGCAATCCTGTTATCTGTTATGGTAATAGGCGGTTTGCTGGGAGGCTGCGGCAAAAGTGGAGGAACTAATAATGATGCCCCGAAAACTGGTGTTAAAACCGAGGATTCAGCTCAGGAGGAGGCTGTAACAATCCGGATATTGACCAGAATAGCAGGTACTTCAAAGCAGGTGGAAATTTTTAATCAGATTTTAGATGAATTCAAGAGCAAGCACCCCCAGGTAACGATTGTTGATGATTCACAAAGTGACGAAGGTGCTTTTAACAGTATGATGGCTGCCGATATTGCATCCGGTAACCTGGCCAATATTTTCCGTATCCAGGGAGTTGCCAATCTGGCAGATTATATCGACAATGGGTTACTGCTGGATGTTTCATCCTATCTGGAACAGGATTCCCAATGGGGAGGAGGCTTTACAGAGGGTTCCCTCAGCTATTTTCAGGTGCCGGGGCATGAAGGTACCTATGCGATACCCATGGAATCAGGAGTAATAGGTGTTTATTATAACAAAGCCCTGTTCCAAAAGGCAGGAATTGACAAGTTTCCTGAGACCTGGAAAGAATTCCTGACAGTAATTGAGAAATTAAAAGAAAGCGGCGTAACGCCCATAGCAATGGGAGCCCAGAGCACCTATATGGCAGGACACCTCCATGATCAGATTTTCTATAAATGGGTTGGTACAAATGGGGCCAAGCTGTTAGGAAGCAGAGAAAAGAAATGGACGGATGAGGATGTTGTCCAGTCGCTTCAATATGTAAAAGACCTGGTTGACGCCGGTGCTTTTGATAAAAGTGCAGCCGGTATGACAGATGATATCGCTCTGATGCAATTTCAGCAGGGAAAGGCGGCAATGGTAATAACCGGTCCCTGGAATATTACGAATTTTACGGATGAAGCAAAGACACCTGTGGCAAAGGACATTGATGTAGCCAATTTTCCGTATTTTGAAGATAAACCGGAATTTAAAAATGAAAATATGCAAACTTTAGGCTGCTATATGATTAACGGAGAGCTGGAAGGAAAAGAAAAAGAGCTGACCGTAGAGCTTATAAAAATGCTGACGAGCAAAGAAGCAGCGAAAAGATTTGCAGAAGAGGCCGGAGTACTTATTCCCAGAACAGATATGGATTTGGATGAATCAAAATGCCCGCCCCTTTTGGTAAAGAATGTTGCTTTGGGTAAAAATTCCTCAGGAGTAGGTGTGGATGTATTTGACTTTGATCCACTGCCCTCCATGCAGGACAGGACACGAAACTCCATTGTCAGCATGTTCATTGATGCAACAGCAGAAGCAGCGGCAGCGGAAATTCAGTCGGAGATTGATATAAACAAATAAGAGACAGCCAGTCCTTAAAGGATAACGTTACACCCGTGTGGAGCGTTAATGATATTACGTATTCCTTACACGGGTGTTGTTGTAAGAAGCTTGAAGCCGAGTCTAAAGCAGGCAGAGGATTGCCTGTTATGTAAACGGCTTAGGGATATCTGATAGAGCTCAGAAATCCCGGATATCTGAAAGAGCTCAGAAATCCCGGATATCTGAAAGAGCCCAGAAATCCCGGACATCCTAAAAGGCCTAGATATTCCGGATATCTGAAAAGGCTTTGACATCCCGGATAACCAATTGAAGCATTGATACTTGGATATTCGAGATATTAAGAAAGAGGTTAAAATGATTAAAATAAGAAATAAAAAGCGGGTGTTTGGAGTTGTTTTATTTCTTCTGCCTGCCTTGCTCATTTACATTGTTTTTCAGATAGCGCCTTTGTTTGGAGCCCTGTATTTTTCCCTGGTGGATTGGAATGGGATAGCCGGTTCCAAGATTAATTTTGTAGGCTTACGGAATTTTATTGAGGTATCAGCCAATCCGGATTTTATCCTGGCCTTAAAGAATATGCTGAAAATGGTCGTATTCAGTGTGGTTTTTCACACACCCATTGCCCTGCTTCTGGCAGTGGCTCTTAATACCAAATGCAGAGGATACCGTATATTTAAGGTATTGTTCTTTGTACCCAACGTATTCCCTCTGTCAGCAGTAGGCCTTATGTGGTATTTTGTTTTTATGCCCACCGGAGCCTTGAATTCCCTGTTCAGTGCGGTTGGCCTGGAGCAATTGGTGACACCCTGGCTGGTGAATACAAAAACGGCTATGAATGCCATTATTTTTGTTAATATATGGGCCGGTATCGGATATTATATGGTTATTATCCTGGCTGGGCTTACTACCATACCCTCTGATATCTATGAAGCGGCAGCGATTGACGGAGCCAATTCCCTGGGGAAATTCTTTTCTATTACGGTACCTATGCTGAAGTCTACGATTTTCATGTGTATCTTAATGGATATTATAGGTTCCGTTAAGGTATTTGATCTGGTTTTTGCAATGACCGGAGGAGGACCTAACGGATTGACCAATTTACCTACGACCTTACTCTACAATGAGTCTTTCAAATATAAGCACTATGGTACGGGCAGTGCAATCGGCGTTATCATATTCGGCATCTGCCTGATAGGGACCTTATTGAGCAATGGGCTTATGAAGGGCCGGGAAGACAGGAAGGTGAAAAGAAATGGTTAAGAAATTATCAGTAAAAAAGACGGTAATGTATCTTTTTCTAATAGCGATGGCTTTGGTTTTTGCTGCCCCCATGGCTTTTACCCTGTTATCCTCCTTTAAAACCAAGATTGAGATATTCTCAGCACCCTTCGCATTTCCAAAATCCCTGCAATGGAGCAATTATATGGGAGCCTGGAAAGGTGCCAATATGAGCCGCTATTTTTTGAACAGTCTCGTTCAGGCGGGAGCCTCCGTTATTCTTCTTGCAGTGGCTTCCTCTATGGCATCCTATGTCCTGTCAAGGTTTGCGTTTAAATTCAATGGATTCATATCGGTTTTCTTTCTGCTTGGGATGATGATTCCCATGCATACGGTTTTGGTTCCTATCTCCTACATAATCGGAGTATTTAAGCTTTCGGATAATATACTCGCTCTGGTATTGGTCTATGTAGCCTTTAATCTGCCCTTTAGCATCATTGTCCTTACGAATTATATGAAAGGTGTGAATAAATCCCTGGAGGAAGCTGCATTTATGGACGGGGCCACCTATTTTCAGGTATATATGCGCGTCATGCTGCCGCTTACCAAGCCGGCAATTGCAACGGTCTCCATTTTCAATTTCCTGAATGGCTGGAATAATGTGCTCTTTCCCCTTCTCTTTATTAAGAACAGGAATTTAAAGCCCATAGCTCTGGGAATATTGAATTTCAACGGGGAAAGAGGAACGGAATATGGCTTGTTAATGGCTGCCATTGTAATTACCGTAGCCGTTCCCATGGTATTTTACCTGTTGTTCCAGGAAAAGGTGGAAGGAGGCTTAGCCGCCGGAGCAGTGAAGGAATAGGGAAACCGGATTGACAAGAAAAAAGGTTTAAGGTTAGAAGAAAAATAAAAACAGAAAGGATACCGCGAAAAAGGCTTTCAACCCATAGATAGCGGCAGTATCGTAAGCCCTCTTGCGATATGGATAGGTATATCAGATGAAACAATTAAGATACAGACAGGTTCACCTTGATTTTCATACAAGTGAATATATTCAGGATATTGGAAAGGATTTTCAGGCGGAGGAGTTTGCACAAACCTTGAAGGAGGCTTATGTAGATTCAATAACCTGCTTTGCAAGATGCCATCACGGATGGCTCTATTATCCGTCAAAGAAATTCCCTGAGCTGATACATCCGGAGCTTGCCAATCATAATCTGTTGCTGGAACAGATAGAGGCCTGCCACAGGAATGGCATTAAAGTGCCTGTATATACTACGATCCGCTGGGATGGCAGAGTTATGAGAGAGCACCCGGAGTGGCTTTGTATCGATGAGAAGGGTGATTTTATTAATATGCAGGAGGTTCCCGAGCCCCACTTTTATAATGCAATCTGTCTTAACAGCGGATACCGCGATTTCCTGAAGGAGCATTTACTGGATATTATCGATGTGGTGGGAACGGATAATCTGGATGGAATTTTCATGGATATTGTTGTTCAGGTGGATTGCTGCTGCAGCCATTGCCGTAAAAAAATGCTGGAGCACAATATAGACCCCGACAGCAAAAAAGAAAGAGAAAGCTATGCGGCAATTATGCTGGAGGAATTCAAGGAGGAAATATCGGAATTTATCCGGGCAAATGCACCGGGTATATCAATATTTTATAATGATTCCCGTTTTGACACAGATTCCAAAAGAGTCTTTGACGCTTACAGTCATCTGGAGCTGGAATCGCTTCCCAGCGGCAGCTGGGGATATGACCATTTCCCTGCGGTTGTCCGTTACGCCAGAACACTCGGTAAAGAGATTATTGGAATGACCGGTAAATTCCATACCTATTGGGGGGATTTTCATTCCTTAAAAAATAAAGCGGCCTTGGAATATGAGTGCTTCCAAATGCTTGCAATGGGAACCGGCTGCTCCGTGGGGGACCAGCTGCATCCTTTGGGAAAGCTTTCGAAAGCTACCTATGAGTTGATTGGAAGTGTTTATAAAAGTGTTGCTGAAAAAGAAAAGTACTGCATAGGAGCAGCAGCAAAATCAGAAATTGCAATTCTGACACCGGTAGAATATCTGGACCATACCGTAAAAGACCTTGTCCTTCCAAAAGCCTTGATTGGTGCCGTTCGGATGCTGCAGGAATTATCCTGTCAGTTTGATATTGTGGATTCGGATGCGGAGCTTGACGGTTACCGGGTCGTAATCTTACCAGATAATATCCCATACAGCAAAAGACTGGAAACCATATTGTCCGGCTACGTAGGTACGGGAGGCTGTCTTCTTGGCACCTATGATGCCTGCCTGCCGGAGGATGGTGTCAGCGGACTTTACGGCATAAAGTACAGGGGCAGGTCCGTATTCAGCCGTGAATTTGTAATGCCAAACGATATCATCGGAAGGAATCTTCCAAAAGAAGAATTTGTAATGTATGAAAGAGGAAATGATATAGAAGCAGTACAGGCAGAAGTATTAATGTACCGGATAGCGCCTTATTTTGAACGGGGAGGAGAGAAGTTCTGCAGCCACCAGCATGCTCCGTCCTCCGGCAGAGTCCATATGCCGGAAGTTACCAGAAAGGGGAATGTGATTTATTGTGCCCACCCTCTGTTTGGACTATATCGAAAAAATGCGGCGGTATGGTGTAAACAAATGGTAAAAGACATGCTGGACATATTGCTTCCCAATCCTCTGGTATCCCATAACGGCCCTTCTACGCTTTTATGTACGTTAAATACCCAAAAGGACTTTCATCGGGATATACTCCATCTATTGCATTACATAACGGAAAAACGTTCGGAGGATATTTCAACGATAGAAGATGTAATTCCTTTATACCATACGGAAATTCGTATATTTACAGGTGACAGGGAGGTTTCAGGAGTATATTTACTGCCGGAGGAAGAACCGGTAGCTTTTACACAGGAGAATGGCTATATCCGTTTTCAGGTAGAAAAGATAGAAGGTCATCAGATGGCGGGCATTCAATATGCGGACGGGAAAGAAGTGTAACCCATGGAAAATATGAAAAAAAGGAATATTTTATGCATGGGTGACAGTATGACAGAAGCCGGCATATGGCCAGCCAGACTTGCCGAAAAACTGCAGTGCAATGTTTACCGGCACTGCAAAGGAGGCCTTGGTATGCTGGAAATAGTTGACGGAGGGGTGGGGGCGGAAGGAACCTTGGCTCCTTTGTCCTCAGAGATTGTCCGTCCTATGGATCTGATTATTTTTTATGCCGGTTATAATAATAGAGGCATACCGGATGGGATTCCGGGAGAATACTATTCCCCAGATAATAAGACAGGAATTACAATTGCAGGTATGATGCAGTATTGTATTAACAGAATATACGAGGAACTTAGGAAGGCAGGAAATCTTTCCTGCCGGCTTTTAATTGTGACACCCCATTGTGCCGGACGTTATCCATATATTGATGCGGATGGTTACGGAGAATTCCCGGCAGGAACGGGCAGAACCATGGAGACTCTTTCCGATAGGATGAAAGAGGTTGCGCAGAGAAATAATATTGCTGTCTGTGACTTATGGCATAACAGCGGAATAAATAAGTATACATGGAGTATCTACGGTGCCTGCCGGGAAGAAGCAAATGAAAAATACTCCCCCTTTTTATTGGACCATTTGGGAAATCCCGTTTCGATGGAAAGGATTGCCTATGAAAGGGGAAAGTCTTACTATCAGAAGAGAAATGGGGCAATTGTGCTGGAGGAATACACAGCTGTCACGCCATATCCTTATAATGGGGACCAGCTGCATTGTTCCAGGGAAGGATATTACCTGATTGGTGATTTGATAGCAGGCGTAGTTAAAAAGATGTTTGGAGATTAGTAAAATACAATTAATATGCAAATGGTAAGGCTGGATAATCAGGATACTATGGAAGGAAGGGGCTGTTGCAAAATGTAGCTCTGCGGAGTATAACTTGCCTCACACACCGATTGACCGACATCTGATATGATTTGTATTCTAAAATCGTACATAAAATATTCGCTTATAGCATACAAGTCGTATCATCTGTCTGTCAAACAGTGCATTATATCAAGTTATACTCCACAGAACTTCATTTTGCAACAGCCCCTTCCTGTTTCACTGATAAAATCAGATAATATGATATTCCTTTAACAACTTCTCTATATCGGTTCCTTCTACTTTCTTAAGAGTCTCTTTCAGAGCAATTTTTCTCTTTAATCCGAGATCCATATCAGAAAGACCTTTACCGTCGTTCATTTTTACGGTAGCGTTCAATAAATCACGTACATCGTAGGTGCTGCCCCAGACCTCAGGCACACCGCGGTCTATATCCAAAAGCGTGTAGACAGCCTCCATACCGGTACGGACGGAGTATTCGGTTGTAAAGATCGTATCACGAACTGTTTCAGCAAACTGTCCGAGAAATGCGAAATTTACGCTGCCCTCGGGCACAACGGCAGGACGGTCACCGGCACTGCGGGGCATGAAGAAAGCGGTGATATAAGGCATCATGCAGGGAATTGTATTTGCGCTGTGTTCTGCTAAATCTGCGATTTCATTTTCAGGAACTCCCATATGATACAGCCATTCCATACAGATTTCTTTTCCGGTGCATTCGCGCATTGTCTTTTTGACAAAGTTGCCGGGCTTATCACTAAACAGGCCGTAAATCCATCCTACCAGCTGATCCTTCGGCTGATTACGGAAATGAGGCTGGCGGTTAAAGGTCCAGCTGAGCAGCCAGTTGGAGTCTTTGGCAGTGACGATACCTCCGGTTACTACCTTACCGCTGAAAGGATCACGCTGGCAGATCTTACGGATGTAGGGAGGAATACGATCATCCAGTGTCGTTACGGTTGCGGACATCCAATTGGTCTGTTCCGGGTCTTTGCAAAATTTGTCCGGGTGACCGAAGGAAGGATCTTGTGCCGCAATCTTACGCCACATATCCCATCCGCCGCCTGCTTTAATTTCAGGTTTAAAGGAAGCGGGCTTATCCTGGCTTCCAAGGCTGGAATTCTCAACGCAGCCGCCGTTTGTTATGAACATTAAATCATTTTCTGTCAAATCAATGTATTCCTCAACATCATCGTGGTTAACAACAATACGCTTAGCTGTTTTCTTATCTTTCTGGATATCAAATTCTACATTTACAACCTTGGTATTGTAATGGAACTGGACATTAAAGGATTCAAGATACTTAATCATCGGAAGAATCATGGATTCATACTGGTTGTACTTTGTGAAGCGAAGAGCTTTGAAGTCGGGCAGCCCGCCTATGTGATGAACAAAACGTTTAATGTAAAGCTTCATCTCAAGTGCACTGTGCCAGTTTTCGAAAGCGAACATGGTACGCCAGTACAGCCAGAAGTTTGAATTCAGAACTTCATTGTCAAAAACCTCAGTGATTCGCTTATCGTAGAGATCTTCATCCGGTGTGAAGAAAAGCTTCATAATTTCCATTGAGCCTTTCTCTGACAAGCCGAATTTGCCGTCCGTGTGGGCATCTTCACCACGGTTAACCGTAGCACGCATCAGAGAGTAGTTGGGATCATGCTTGTTAAGCCAATAGTATTCGTCTAGCACGCTGACACCTTCGGTTTCAATGGATGGGATGGAATGGAACAAATCCCACATACACTCGAAGTGATTGTCCATCTCCCGGCCGCCACGTATTACATATCCGAGGTTTTCATACTCGTAGCCGTCGCAGGCACCGCCAGGAATAGGATCTTTTTCGAGAATGTGTACTCTTTTCCCGTCCATTTGCCCATCACGAACAAGAAAACATGCCGCAGAGAGAGCGGCCAGACCGGAACCGATAATATAAGCGGATTTACGGTCAACCCCTTCGGGTTTTTCAGGGCGTACAAATGCTTCATAGTTTCCACTGGAATAATACATGCGTAATACCTCACTTTTTTTTATTTTTTACAATTTTTATTTTATCCATACTCACAAAAAATAACTATAGACAATAAAAGCAGTATGGCAAAAGTTTTATCATGCTGTGGTAAATGTATAAATTTTTATCATATTAAGGAGTTTGATGTAATTTACCGGTATGTAATTTTGGCAGCCGGTTTTTATAATATAACCTCAACTTTTGAAAAAAATACCATTCAGAGCGGATTTATCCATCAATTACCTTATTTATGAATAATTACCTTAAAATTAATAATAATAAAGTTGGATTGAAAAATATAAAAGGAGACTGTATTATAGGCGAATTCAATCATATAGAAAATCACTTATAATATATAAAATTAATATGATTAATATTTCAGAAAAAGAGCGCTTTATTCTAAGAGATTTACAGGATCAGGAAAAATTATGCATTGAAAAATATGCAAAAAATGAGAATTCTGCGAAAGATACAGAGTTAAAAAGTCTATTCAAATCTATTATGCAGGAAGAGCAGAAGCATTATGATTCCTTAGAACAACTCCTTAATGGAAAAGTACCTTCAGTCAATTCCAATGATACAGCAGGTAAGGATTATAATCCGACAGCGTCCTATGCTGGCAGCTTTAATCCGACAGATAAGGACAGTGATAAGTTTTTATGCACAGATGCTATCACTACCGAGAAATATGTTGCATCGGCTTATAATTATGATCTTTTCCAGTTTGGTAATTCCGATGTCAGAAAACTTTTGAATGACATTCAGACAGAAGAACAAAACCATGCTGAAAAAATTTACAAATATAAAACTGTAAATGAAATGGTATAAATATAAACACGGGATGCTTAGTTTAAACTTAATCCTTTCTTTTTTGGCACAGTAAGTTAAATTGTGAAATAGCTCCAAGGTC
The DNA here is from genome assembly GCA_023410275.1 of Bacillota bacterium. GTDB lineage: Bacteria > Bacillota > Clostridia > Lachnospirales > Lachnospiraceae > Anaerocolumna. The sequence goes on along the minus strand of JAEYPZ010000069.1, from coordinate 40,179 downwards.
TCAGGTAAGAAACTGCCGGAATGACTTGGAGCTTATTTATGTTCTATGTAGCCGAAGGCATCCGGAACGTATGTGCACCTGGGTATCATGATCACTATTGTATAAAACCATTCATAAGGACATTACACTGATTGAAGTAAGAATAAATTTATGTTAAAATAAATTTCATCACTTTGATTGAAACGACGAAGGAAGCTGGAGGACGAAAAAAACTAAAGGAAGAAAAAAACTAAAGGAAGAAAAAAACTAAAGGATGAAGCAAACTAAAGGATGAAGAAAAGATAAAATGAAGAGATTGTTTGAAAAATTCCAATATAATTCACCGGTGACACTGACTTTTACGTTTATTTCCCTGGCAGTACTGCTGCTGGGATATTTAACTGGAGGACTGTCCACGAATTTACTGTTTAGCGTTTACCGTTCTTCCTGGATGGACCCATTGACTTATTTCAGACTGTTCGGTCATGTACTTGGCCATGGAAATTGGAGCCATTATTCCGGAAATATGGTTCTGTTTCTGGTTCTGGGACCTATTCTGGAGGAAAAATATAAATCAAGGGATTTCTTTTTTATGATTGCCATTACAGCCCTTGTATCGGGATTATTTTATGTTATTTTGTACCCGGGGAGTATCCTATTAGGTGCAAGTGGTATTGTATTTATGATGATAGTCCTATCCTCTGCGTCAGGCATGAAGGATGGGAAAATCCCCCTCACGCTGATATTGGTCATCATCGTTTATCTTGGAGGCGAGGTATTAAGTATCGGAGCAAAGGATGGAGTGGCCCATGCAGCACATATCATAGGAGGAATCTGCGGAGCAGGTTTTGGACTGGCTCGCAGGCGCACATAAATAGGTTTTCAGCCAAAATCAGATAAATTAATACGCATAGAATGCCAATATTTTGGAGATGATTTCTATGAATATGGGAGTTACACCATTCTCTTATGAAAATGACTGGCAGCATCAGTTATATTCTGCTAAATTAGAGCTATCAAAGTTATCAATATAAAAAGGAGCTGGAAAAATGGATGAAACCGTTCTGGATAAACTTAAAATAAAGAAGTACAATACAGCTGCCGTTTTGAATCCTCCGGAAGAATTTCTGAAGATTCTAAGCAGCTATGATGGTATGGTAGAGAAGGACATCAATGGTCAGTATTCCTATGTTCAGATATTTATTTATTCTCAAAAGGAAATAACGGACATAGGACAGCGTCTGACAAGTGCAATCCAGGGTGATGGTTTTTTGTGGATATGCTATCCCAAAGGGACTTCAAAGAAATATAAGAAATGTGATTGCAACAGGGATACCTTAAGAGAAGCCCTCCTCCCTTACGGCTTTGAAGGCGTGTCTCTTATCTCTTTGGATGATGATTGGTCAGCTATGAGAGTGAGAAATTCAACATATATTAAAAATAAAAAATAAAATTAAGCGGTATTTAATATGTTAGGTCATTATCTTATGTTTAACAGAAGCTGTGAAGAGGCCTTGAATATTTATGAAAAGGCTTTTGGTGCAAAAGTAACCGGAATTCAGAAATACAAGGATATGCCCCAAAATCCTGCTTTTCCGGTAGCAGAAGAGGATTTGAACCTTGTCCTGCATTCACGGCTGGTCATTGACGGAACAGAAATCATGTGTGCAGACAGCGGACAAGCGCTCACCTCCGGAAACAATATGTATATTACCCTGACATCGGGTAATGCAGAAATGATACAACAGGCATGGAACACATTAAAAGATGGCGGGAAGATATATTTGGAACTTAGCCCCACATTCTTTGCAAAGCTTCATGGGCACTTGCAGGATAGATTTGGTGTTAACTGGATGTTCTCAGTGGAATAAATATTGGAGTGTCAGATAAATTTTTATGTATATACCGGGAAATTAACAAGTTATGTAATATAATTATAACCAACCTTCAGACTGCATTTTTAGTTTGAAGGTTTTTTATATATGTGGAAGCCAAAGCCGGATTAGCTGGGTATTGATATCTTGGAATACTATAATTTAAGTCTTATATTAACTATAAACAACCATATATATACAAATTAAGGGTTTAAACTACAGGAAAAATGTGGTATAATGGTACTACGTTACAGAAAAGATGAGAGGAAATATTTAATGGGATTATTTAATCGGATGAAAGAACCAGTTTTTTTGAAAGAGAGCAGTAATGCCCAAACACAATTAGAAAAATTACAAAAGCTGGAGCCACTGCTAAATAATGAAGGACAAGCTAAAATCAAACAGGATATAAAGTACCTTGAATATGGGATATCCGGAGAGAAGAACATAGCTTTTGAATTAAAAAACAGCCATATGCCAATGTATGTGCTTCATGACATTTATTTGGAATGCGGTGATTTAAGTGCGCAGATAGATTATCTTGTGTTTACAAGAAAAATCTGTTTTATCATCGAATGCAAGAATCTATATGGCAATATTGAAATCAATAATGCAGGAGATTTTATTCGGACCATGGAATTCGACGGGAAAAGGAAGAAGGAAGGCATTTATTCTCCTATTACTCAAAACCAGCGGCATTTAGAGCTAATTAAGAAAATTAAAATAGATAAAAAGAATAATATCCTTGCAAAACTTATGTTTGAAAGGTGCTTTGAGGACTTTAATAAATCTGTAGTTGTATTAGCAAATCCTAAGACTGTCCTTAATGCCAAATATGCTAAAAAGGAAGTAAAAGACAGGGTTATCCGTGCAGACCAGTTAATAAGCTATATAAAAGAGGTATATAAGCAATCCAATGCAGTTGAGGAATCGGACGAGGGACTTCTTACCTGGGCAAACTCCTATCTGGAATTACATATGGAAATCGAGAAGGATTATACCGGTAAATATGACGCATATAGAATGGGGGACAGTGCTGTTCAGCTGATTGAAGCCGAGGCAGTTGTGAATGAGACAGCCGCAGCTGCAATCACGGATACCGGCAGCTTGGAAGATTCAGAAATCTTTCAGGAATTGAAAGCGTATCGTTTGGCAAAGAGCCGTGAAGAAAAGATTAAGCCATATTATATCTGTAATGATAACCAGTTAAGAGATTTGATAAACCAAATGCCACAATCGAAAGATGAACTGGCAACAGTAGCCGGCTTCGGGGAAGCAAAGGTAAATAAGTATGGAGAGGATATTCTTAAGATACTTGGAAAATATTAAGAGTACTATGTTAAATCCATATTGCCGGATATGCAGGAGCTGTCTGTAAGGCAGTGTTTTCGAATTGTACTTTGTTACCTTTTTCCGGTCTGCACTCTATAGGGTGTAGTTTTACTTTATGGTATTTTTTTCATTGTTTCATTTGTATTTGCAATGAGGGCTTACAGACGTAAAACAGTTTAGTGTTTGCTGTTAACAGTTTGGCAGGAATATCAAAAGCTTAGTGTTTGTGATTCTCCCGCAGTGCTCTTTCTTATGCGGTGAGCTAGCGATATAGTTATTTATTATTAACAACAAAACAAAGCCGTTGTTTGGAATATAGTATACAAAAGTAATAAATTCCAAGTTCATAAAAAATGTGGTATAATGAGTTTTAAAATACTCGAGCACAAAACTTGGGCTATCACCATTACGGAGGAAGAAATGGAGATACAATATCACAGGCTTTCATTGGATGAAATTGACAAGGCCAGCGAACAGATAACAATAAGTTATACTTCGGCTTATAAGGGATTAATGGATGATTCTTACTTGGCTTCACTTTCAAAACATCATTGGTCACCAATTTTGCAAAACAGCATACATAATGGAGATATTTGCATGGCTGCAACATGTAATAATACAATGATAGGAAGCACCGTTTTCAGTATTATAAATGCTGAAAAAGAAAAATATGCGGAATGGAATGCTTTTTATTTGCTCCCGCAATACATTGGACATGGTATCGGTCACTCATTCTATCAAATAATAGAAAAAGAAATGCTTGATCAAGGCTGTCTGCAGTGCATTCTTGAAGTGTTATCTTCCAACGAACGGGCAGTTCAATTTTATCTTTCCCATGGTTTCAGTAAGACAGAAACATTTGTAGTGGAAGAATATGGAATGACCCTTAGCTGCGATAAGATGGTAAAAAAGTTCAGGTAAAATCAACAGCATCAGATTGTAAGCAACCACCTTTGATTTACACAAAATACGGGAAGTCTATTGTGAAAATCAGTTTCGTATATTATACTTATGTTCTGATAGAAAACAATAATTCACAGGAGAATCTATGGGAAGAGAAAGAGTCAGTATCTATCGTATTGCCAAGGAAGCAGGTGTTTCTCCGGCAACTGTATCACGTGTTTTGACACATAACGCAAATGTGAGCGATGAGAAAAGAATAAAGGTCGAAGAATTAATTCAAAAATATGGTTTCAGCCCCAATGCAATGGCTCGTGGATTAAGCAGTACTCAGTCAAAAATTATCGGGTTACTGGTACCGGATATCCGCAATCCCTTTTATGCGAACCTTGCAGTGGAATGTGAACGGGCGGCCAGTGAAAGAGGATATATACTTTTGCTCAGTAATTCCATGAATAATATGAATCTGGAAGAGTATCATTTGCAGAAAATGTTTGAACAGCGGGTTGATGCACTGATTCTGATGGGCGGTAAAGTAGATGAGCTTGTTTCAGACGAAGCCTATGTTGAAAAGATGAATCAGATTGCTGATACAACTCCTGTGGTAATTACCGGTAAATTGGACGGCAGCGATTGTTATCAGGTAAATATTGATGAAGCCCAGGCAATGGATATTTTAATGGAATATCTGATCAGTAACGGGCACCGGAATATTTGCATAATGGGCGGCAGAAAGGATGTTAATTCTACATACGCCAAACGTGTTCGATACCGCAGCAGCCTAAGAAAATATGGAATCCCCTTTCGCGAGGAATATATGGTAGAGACCCAGGGGTATAGCGTTGAAAGCGGTCTCAAAGCCATGGATGAGATGTTTGCAAGCCATATGGAATTACCAAGTGCCGTAATTGCCATAAATGATTTCACGGCTCTGGGAATAGTGCAGTCAATACGCCAGCATTCTTACCGAATCCCTGAAGATATCTCCGTGGCAAGCTTTGATAATACTTTTATTGCAGATTCCTGCACACCTCGCTTAACTGATATGGGTTATAATTATGATAAATTTGGTGATACCTTGGTTGAGACTGCAATTGCAGCCCTTGAGGGGAAAAAACCACTTAAATTACAATTGATTTCACCTGAATTGGTAATCAGGGAATCATGCAGGAGCATAGAGCAGTAACACCCTGATAATAACGGCAGAAGAAGAATCGCTTAAACGTGCAAAATGCACAATGGGCGGTTCTTTGTTTTTAGGCTGTATCAACGTTTGCACATATTTATTATAAAAAATCTATATTATTTGTTGACAAACTACAAAAAGGAGAATATAATAATTTATATGAAATGGGTTTCAAAAAAATATTTACTATATACTGATTTTATCATTAAGGAATATGGCTAAATTTAGTGATACTGGTAGTATTTAGAGAAATATTGGATGATTTTAAGGAAATCCATTTTTTAGAAATCATTTGAAACCGATTTCAAAAAGTAGGAGGAGAAAAATGTGAGAGCAAAAAAGAACAGCACAGGAGCGGCTGCATTAAAGGCCCCTAAGAAAAATATGTGGAATATATTGAAAGATAGCAAGACCTTGCTATTAATGTGTTTACCGGCTGTTGTATTTTTTATCGTTTTTAGTTATTTACCATTGCCGGGTGTATATATTGCATTTACAAATTATAACTTCAGAGACGGGATTTTCGGCAGCCCTTTTGTAGGCTTTAAGAATTTTGAGTTCCTGGTAAAGTCAGGAGAATTGTGGCATCTGACAAAAAATACTCTTTTGTATAATTTGGCCTTCATTATTATCGGCAATATTTTTCAGATAACCTTAGCGGTAATGCTGAATGAAATCAGGAATAAATGGTTCAAAAAGGTTTCTCAGACAATTATGTTTCTGCCTTACTTTATATCCGCAGTTCTGATTGGAGCCATTGCTTTTAATATTCTAAATTATGATACCGGTGCATTAAATACGGCAATAAAGGCCTTCGGGGGGAATCCTCTTAAAATTTACAGCAGTGCAGGTCTTTGGCCTTTCATTATTGTTTTCTGCCAGTTGTGGCAGTCAACGGGTTATGGCTCAGTAGTATATTTTGCCGCTATCTGCGGTATTGATTCAAGCATGGTGGAGGCTGCCGAGGTGGATGGCGCCAGCAGCTGGCAGAGAATCCGCTATATCATTCTTCCGAGTCTCAAGCCTACATTTGTTATTCTGTTACTCTTTGCCCTGGGCGGAATTATGAAAGGTAATTTTGGATTGTTCTGGAATCTTGTCGGAAACAATTCTCAATTATTTGCAACTACAGATATTATTGAAACATCCGTATATCGTATGATGATGTCTCAAAATAATTTTTCTACCTCATCTGCAGTTGGTCTGTATCAGTCTATCTTTGGTTTTACGCTGGTAATGTTAAGCAACTGGCTGGTAAAGCGCATTGATCCGGATTACGCATTATTCTAGGAGGTATAGAATGGAAAACAACAGAACAAAAATCAAACAGAGCAAAAGCACGGTTACTATAAAATTAATTTCTTATATTGTTATTGTATTGTTTACAGTATTATGCCTTCTTCCTTTTATTTTGATTGTTTCAGCATCCTTTAGTACGGAGTCTGTCATTAGCAAAGAAGGTTTCGGGCTTTTGCCTAAGGGATTTACCCTTTCTTCCTACATGTGGGTGTTCCGTTATCCGAAGATGATAATTGGCTCTTATGCCGTTACAATTATTATGGCTGTCTGCGGTACGGTGGTGGGTCTGTTTCTGATAGCGATGACCGGTTATGCACTGCAGAGAAAAGATTTTTATTTCCGCAATATGCTTTCCTTTTTTATCTATTTTACAACATTGTTTTCAGCAGGTATGGCACCGACCTTTATCTGGGTATCCAGATACCTGCATTTGAAAGGAAGCTATCTGGCTGTGTTCCTGCAGCTGTTAATGACACCGTGGCTGATTATCCTGATGAAGAATTTTACCAAATCAGTGCCCTTTGAAATAACAGAATCAGGAAAGATAGACGGAGCAGGGGATTTTAAGATTTTCATATCACTCATTTTTCCTATGCTTAAACCAGCCCTTGCAACAGTCGGACTTTTTCTGGCTCTGGGCTATTGGAATGAGTGGTACCAATCCTCTCTTTATCTTGGGTCAGCGGTGACTTATAAGCCGCTGCAATATTACCTATACAATATCATCAATACGGCAAATGCGTTAAAAAGCTCTTTGGCAGGTGCTAACGTTACGATAACGGACCTGCCGTCCAATACGCTGAAAATGGCTACGGCTGTAGTGGCCACCGGCCCTATTGTGTTCCTGTATCCTTTTGTACAGAAGTATTTTATTTCAGGTATTACAGTTGGAGCAGTGAAAGGCTGATGTGGATTCCATAGGATGGATTCATATAAATAATTTTATCAGAGGAGGATTTTTAATGAGAAAGAAAAGCATGACAAAACGAATTATGGCAATGATTCTTTCAGTAATTATGGTGCTGAGTCTTGCTGGGTGTAGCGGGGGTGGAAATAAAAACAACAGTGATAACGCATCTACTACAAATCAGGGTAAGAGCGATACCGGAAGTAAGGACTCTGCAGTTGATACTTCCAAGCATGAAGTGATTAATTTTCTGGTGCTCGGTAACAAGCCTACAAACGGAAGACTTGAGGCTATGTTAAAGGAGCTGAATAAGATACTTACGGAAAAAGTGAATGCTGAGCTGCAATTAACTTATGTAGAGTGGGCTGACTGGCAGACACAGTATAATGTGCAGTTATTGAGCGGAGATACTTCCCTGGATATTATCACAACGGCTACAGACTGGCTTTATGCATGGGAGAATACTCAAAAGGGTGCCTTTTTACCGCTGTCTGAGGATATGTTAAAGACCTATGCTCCAAAGACTTATGAACAGGTCAGCGCTGCCGGAGACTGGGACATCTGCAAATATAACGGAGAAGTTTATTTTATTCCCGAGGATCATTATACCCAATACACGAACCACGGTATGTTCTATCGCGGGGATTGGGCGAAAGAGGCAGGCTTAACCGATGGAACAGTGAGCAAATTCGAAGATCTTACAACATATTTTAAATATATAAAAGATAATAAAGACGGTGTAATTCCCTGGGATGCAGGTAAAAATTCAGGAGATTTATTGGGATTTTATATCCAGTCCCATACAAATTACCGCAACTTGATTGGTGTTAATGCAGGCAATTATGCTATCTGGTCTACAAAGCCGGACGATGCTACGGTATCGGCTCCATTTATGGAAGACGATACAATCTATGCGGCAGCAGATTTAATGAAACAGTGGAATGACATGGGAGTATGGCGTGAAGATGTTCTGAACTACGACGGAGACAGCAGAGAAGAATTTTATGCCGGAACCTCAGGCGCAGACCAGCACCACAGCCAGACCTTCTATTCACAGGTTAAGCCTAATATGGACATCAAACAAGCTGGTTCCGATGCTAAAATGTATGCCTTCGGACAGGAAAACAGCAATATAGCCAAGGATCTAAAAACTCACGGTGCCGCTGCAATCAGTGCCAATTCCAAGCATCCGGAGCGTGCTTTAATGGTTTATGACCTGCTTCGTAATGACGAACAATGCTACCGTTTGATTAATTATGGTATTGAAGGTACGGACTATGTTATTACCGATGATGGAAAACTGGGTTATCCGGAAGGCTATGACCAAAGTAAGGATGCTTTAGGGTCTGATTACTGGTGCGGACGTAACGACGATCTGGAACTGGTTAACAGCTTTACCTGGTCCGGCCGGCCGGATATGATCGAAAGCCTTAATAAAATTGCTTACGATTATGAATATGAAAACCTGATCATTAACAAGGACAAAATTGATACAGAGCAGGCCGCTATTGCAAGTGTACTTTCAGAATACTGGCCGCAGCTGGCATGGGGCAAGTTTGATAATCCGAAAGAAAAAATCGATGAGATGAGGGCAAAGGTGAAAGCTGCCGGTTATGACGATGTAAAAGCATCGATTCAGGCAGACCTTGATGCTTTTAAGAAATCTCAGAGTAAATAGTATAACTTCCTCTAAGCATATTTTTTAATTGGTTGTTTACCGGAAAAAGGGGATGCCAAAGTCTGCAATGACAAAATGTGCAGGGCTGGTATCCCCGTTTTTTGATTATGATAAGGGAAAAATTCTTCCCGAAAATGACAAAATGAAATATAGGGGCAGTTATAATTGTCCCGGACAGGAGGAAAAGATGCATCAATTTGAAATTCGGGATGAGTTTTATCTGGACGGAAAAAAAATAAAAATTATCTCCGGCGGCATGCATTACTTCCGGATAGTACCGGAATACTGGCTTGACCGTTTGGAAAAATTGAAGAAACTGGGATGTAATACGGTTGAAACTTATATCCCCTGGAACCTCCATGAAAAAGAAAAAGGGCAATTTAGTTTTACAGGAATACTTGATATTGTACGTTATGTGAAAATTGCCCAGGAGCTGGGACTGATGGTAATACTCAGGCCCTCGCCTTATATTTGCGGAGAGTGGGAGTTTGGAGGACTTCCATACTGGCTTATGAAAGAGGAGGGTATGAGGCTTCGCTGCATGTATCCGCCCTTTTTAAAGCATGTAAAGGAATATTTTGAAAAGCTGTTTGAAGTCATTGCTCCATTGCAGATAACCCGCGGGGGCCCTGTTATAATGATGCAGGTGGAAAATGAATATGGTTATTATGGTGATGATGGGGCATACATGGAATATATCAGGCAGCTGATGATTGATAATGGCTGTGAGGTTCCCCTTGTTACCTCGGACGGTCCCTGGGGGGATGCATTTGAATGCGGTAAGGTGGACGGTGCATTGCAAACAGGGAATTTTGGCTCTAAGGGGAAAGAACAGTTTGCCATAATGAGGAAAAAGATAGGTAATCAGCCGCTGATGTGTATGGAATTCTGGGTCGGTTGGTTTGATAACTGGGGGGTTGCGTGTCATCAGACCGGTGATTTGGAGGAACATGTGAAAGATTTGGATGAAATCCTGTCGGAAGGCCATGTGAATATTTACATGTTTGAGGGAGGAACTAATTTTGGATTTACAAGCGGAGCCAATTATTATGATGAACTGACACCGGACGTAACTTCCTATGACTATGATGCCTTATTGACAGAGGATGGAAGAATTACACCCAAATATGAGGCTTTTCAAAAAGTCATCAGCAAATATGCGGAAATTCCTGCTGTAGAACTGACAACGGAAATCAAACGGAAAGCTTATGGAACCTTACAGGTGGCCAGGAAGACCGGATTATTTGAGAATCTGCATAACCTTGCACGCCCAAAAGAAAATTTGGTACCCCAGTCAATGGAACGTCTGAACCAGGGCTATGGGTATATTCTGTACGAAAGTATGCTGGAGAAGGAAGGGGATATTGAAAAAATCCGTCTGTGGGGTGCTAATGACAGAGCGAATATCTTTGTAGATAAGAAGCCGGTTCTTACGCTGTATGACAGGGAACTCCTGTCAGAGCATGAATTTGAAAATTTCCTGGAAAAGGGTGAAGTACTGGATATTCTGGTGGAGAACATGGGACGTGTCAATTTTGGCCCGGCTTTGGAACACCAGAGAAAGGGAATTGACGGAGGAGTACAGATAAACGGGCATCTGCATTATTATTGGAAGCAATATTGTCTTCCTATGGAAGATCTAACGGGACTTGATTTTAATCTTTCACTGAAAGAGGGAGCTCCCGGGTTTTATGAATTTACTTTTGAAACGGATGAAACAGCAGATACGTTTCTGGATTTTTCAGACTGGGGAAAAGGAATTGTACTGGTAAACGGCTTTCATATCGGGCGATTCTGGGAAATTGGCCCCCAGAAACGGCTGTATATACCGGCACCGCTATTACTGAAAGGTAAAAATACTATTTTAATTTTTGAAACCGAAGGTAAACATACGGAAACCATAAGTCTCTGGGATGAACCGGACTTAGGTTAAAATTATGTATTTAAAATAAATAGAAATATACTGCCTGCCTTTTTCCCTGGTAGATATGGCGTTTGAGGAACCGCCAGGTCTGCCGGGAAAAGGCAGGCAGATAATATATTGGGTCAATTTGTTCGAATAATAAGAGGATTGGAGAATGCAAATGAAGGTAAACTTTGAAAATTCTGTTACCCGGAATGCAGCCTTTAGTTCATTAGGTGCGGATAGCTGTACAATTGCGTTCGGTGCCGGAGGAGGCGGTTTAACATTGCCTCAAATCAAGGGCTCCGGAATGAGGTACCTTGCAGGTGATATTGAGGTGCTGGAAGAGCATTCTGCTGCAATGATGTTCCGATGCTATTTACCGGGAGCTGAAAAGGAAAGGATATTTATGCGCTTTGGCCTGCTTCCGGGGTTTAAGACAAGGATATGCCTGGATCTTAACCTGCTGGATAACAGTACTATTTTCACCAATCGCACTCCGGGTACTCTGAAACTGGTTATCCATGGCAAGCGCACGGATATTAATTCGGTGGACAGATTTGAATTGGGAATGGAAGAGACCTTTCATGATGTGAAAGTACGGCTTGAGAATTTCTTCCTGACGGATGTAAAGCCGGAGGAATACCCCCTTCCGCAAAGAAAGCTGGTGGATGAGTTCGGGCAGTGGAAAGAGAAGGAATGGCCCGGAAAAATCCATTCCATGGAGGAATTGAAGACAAGGCTGAAAGGTTATGAGAAAAAAGCGGAATATCCTTTTCCGGAATGGAACCGGTGGGGCGGTGATGCCGGCAGAAAATTAAAAGAAGGTACCGGCTATTTTTCAACCTTCAAATCGAAGGATGGACGCTGGCATCTTGTGGACCCTGACGGCTGTGATTACTTTTCCCTGGGTCCCTGCGGGACTGACCCGGGAGACCCTTGCCGTATTGACAGCTTTGAGCAGGTGTGTGACTGGCTTCCGGATATAAATGACCCTGAATTTAAGGATTTGTATATGGCAGGAACCATGCGCCGTGCAGCATATATGCCGCCGGACACTTATAAAATGCTTCGCTTTACGGCACTTAACCTAAAAAGAGTGTATGGTGAAAGCTGGAAGGAGAAATGGGAGGAGATTTCCCACAATATTCTGATGGGAAACGGAATCAATTCCCAGGGGAATTTTCCGGGACTGTGTGTGAATAATGGCAGGAGTAAGCTGCCTTATGTGCGTGAGCTGCCGGGCTTTCCCACAACAAGTACCCTGATATTCAGGGATTTCCCCGATGTACTTTCTCCGGAATACCAAGAAAAATCGGAAAAATATGCGGAGTATCTTTCACAATGGAAAGAGGATGTATGGCTGATTGGCTATTTTCTGAGAAATGAGCCGGAATTTAACTTTGTTGAGGGGCTTGCTATTGCAGATGAGGTATTGCATAATCCTGAACAGACCTATTGCCGGCTTGGCTTAATCCAGCATCTGAAGGAGACCTACGGTTCAATCGAAGCCTTAAATAAAGCTTGGGATTCTGCTTTTGAAAGCTTTGACGATTTCAGGAAACCCATAGACTGCTGCTCTGCGGAATATCCAAAGTCACAGAAGGATATCCGGGATTTTTCAAAACACCTGATTCGTGAATATATCAAGGTTCCGTCCCTGGCATGCAGGGCGGCAGATAAAAACCATCTGAATCTGGGACTTCGCTGGTCAAAGGCCTATAATACTGATATGATGGCAGGCTGGGAATACTTTGATGTTTTCTCCATTAACTGCTACGATTTTGACCCTTCCAGGGATATGAATTTTGTAAAGAATGCCGGTGTGGATTTGCCTATATTACTGGGAGAATACCACTGCGGAGCTTTGGACCGGGGATTACCTGCTACGGGGCTTAAGGGCGTAAAGAATCAGGAGGAAAGGGGTGTCATGTGGAGGCATTTCGTGGAAAAAGCTGCCGCACATCCTTACGGGGTCGGTGCCCATTGGTTCCAGTACAACGACCAGTTCTGCCTGGGAAGATATGACGGGGAAAATTACCAGATTGGTATGGTGGATATCTGTATGCAGCCCTATAAGGAATTGATGGATGCCGCATATGAGACCTCAAAAATACTTTACAAGGTAAAGAACGGGGAAGCAGAACCCTATTCCAGACTGCCGGAATCCATACCCATGATTGGTTATTAGGAAATATGTAGTAAACTTGTATAATCCAACGTATTAAAACAGTTCTTAAATTCATAGCATGGGCCAATGGTTTATAATTGTTATCAGTAATTTCAATTATGCCAAAACCATTGGTTTCATGCTATTTTTATGTGTATTATTGGAACTTGAAGGTACATAGATACTTTTTCAGGAGTGAAGATTGAGACAATTAAATATATAAAGTCCATTGTCATTCGGTATTATTATGTTTTCTTAAAACGATATAAATGAGGGCACTAAAAATAAATAGAGCTTGGCAAAAGGAAACTATTAAATATATTATTTTACTATAAATAGAGACCCAGGAAGAATCAAAAAAGTTCCTATAAACTATGTATAGGCTTATTAGACTTAAAATTAAAATAATACAGCTGGTAAGAAAAACAACCTTCCAAACTTTAGAACTTCTCAAATTTTATTCACTCCATCCAAATTAATATAATATATCCCAAGTAAGTAAAGTAATTAAGGTAAGAATATTTTTATTATATAAATTATATGGATAAAGTGTCAAATAGAATATTCGGGCACTTGGGAATGATGGGTAGAAGGTAAGAGGATTTTGAGGGAATAAACAGGATTGGAGATAAAGAGGGGTATCCTCAATTACTCCGCTGAAAACCATGGAAGACTGTGATACATTAACCTTCAGTGGATTATATTCTGTAATGATAACAATATTATTCAGTGAAGCTACTGACATTACCAGAAGAGTAATCCGGCGTATTGCCGCAAGGGCAATAATTCAGAAGATAGAAGAGGAAGGGGAATTGGATGCTTCCAAAGAAATCCTGAATCTTCTGAATGAGGAATGGGAAAGAATGGAACATGAAGCAAAGTTACAATAGAAAAGACAGGTGACAGCAGCGATGCTTTTATTCAGTTATCAGAGGCTTAGCTAAAAAATCCATATTCTTTCTTTAATGCCATAAAGGTCTGTGGTAGAATAATATTATTATAACGAATTAATACCCATACATTTTGCAAGTTTACTTGCGGAAATTGCTATGCACTGAATTTTTCAGACTTCCTGCAGTTGAGGACAATTGGCAGAATGGGCAAATTTTATATAACAAGAGGTAACTATGAAAAATACAATAAACGGATTTTTGGATGAATTATCCTCCCAGTCACCGACTCCTGGCGGCGGTGGAGCAAGTGCATTGATGGGGGCTGTCAGTGCTGCACTGTGCTCAATGGTGGCAAATTTAACGTCAGGTAAGAAAAAATATGCGGAATATCAGGATGATATTGATAAGGTGCTGGAAAAGACCAAAATCTCAATAGGTAAGCTGTTACATTTGATTGAAAAGGATGCGGAAGTATTTGCTCCCCTTGCTGAGGCTTACCGTATTCCCAAAGACCAGCCTGACAGAGATAAAATATTGGAGGAAGCACTCATTGGTGCATGTTCGGTTCCCCTGGATATTATCAGAGAAGTAAGCGGCATTGCCGGCATTATCGAAGAATTGCAAAGCAAAGGTTCAAAAATGGCTGTAAGTGATGTTGGAGTGGCGGCTTCCGCCTGCCGGTCTGCTTTGGAAGGTGCTGCCATGAATGTTTATATTAATACAAAATTGATGAAAGACAGGGAATGTGCGGCAAGGATTAATGCCGAAACAACCAGTCTTCTTGAGCAGTCTTGCAGCCGCTGTGAAAAAGTTTATTTGGAAATATTAAATGAATTGAGGTGTGTCTGATGATGGAATTGAGAGGTCTGCCTGTTGCAAATGCCCTTACGGAAGCTTTCAAACTACGTATAAATCAATTAAAGCTGGGAGGAATTACACCAAAGCTTTCAGTTATCAGAATCGGTAATAAGGAGGAGGACATCTCCTATGAAAGGAGCATAATCAAAAAGTTTTCCTCCCTGGATGCGGTTGCCGAGGTAACCGGACTGCCTTACGACGTAACACAGGAAACGGTCGAGGCAGTAATAAAGGAAATGAACAATGATAATAATGTCCATGGAATTTTACTCTTCAGACCCTTGCCAGAGCATCTGTCATATGAAAAAATAAAGTCGGTTATAAATGCGGACAAGGATGTAGATTGCATGAGCCAGACCAATACGGCTCGTTTATTTTCCGGTGAGAAAAACGGATATCCGCCTTGTACGGCGCAGGCAGTCATGGAAATTCTGGATTATTATAAAGTGGATTTAGCAGGAAAGAAAGCAGTAATCGTAGGAAGAAGCCTGGTAGTGGGCAAGCCCCTGGGGATGCTTTTGCTTGAAAAGAACGCCACTGTCACAATTTGCCACAGTAAAACAAAAAACCTGCCGGAAGAATGCCGGAGAGCGGATATTCTTATTGCCTGTGCAGGCTGTGCCAATATGATAACCAGAGAATTTACAAACCCGTCCCAAATTATTATTGATGTAGGCATCAATGTGGAAGAAGGCAGGCTTTGCGGTGATGTGAAGTACGATGATGTGGCGGAATATGTACAGGCAATAACGCCGGTACCGGGCGGTGTAGGAACGGTTACAACAATAGAATTGCTGAAGCATACAATTATCAGTGCAGAGAGGTATAATGCAGTGGTAAGAATATAAAGAAAGTGTCAG
The DNA here is from genome assembly GCA_023410275.1 of Bacillota bacterium. GTDB lineage: Bacteria > Bacillota > Clostridia > Lachnospirales > Lachnospiraceae > Anaerocolumna. Next base: position 24,340 of record JAEYPZ010000069.1, on the reverse strand, counting down.
GATTACCTTTATCCAAAGGAAGATAGTTACCCGGTGAATAAAGGAATATCCTGTTTTTTATATTAAATTGAATCTGGTGATTTGCCTATGGCACCAGATTCAATTTCGTTATGACTATAGATAAAAAATCAAAAACTTCTAATATTTTCTGCGTGGAGTAACATACCGGAAACCTCTTGGATTTCTTGAACTTCTTGTGCTTCCTGAGCTTCTTGTGATTCCAGAGTTTCCAGAGCTCTGGGGGCTTTCTGAATTTCTTGGGCCTTTTGAGCCTTGTTGATTTTCTGTGTCCTGTTGATTTTCTTGTCGCTGTTGATTTTCCGCTCCCTGCTGATCTTCTGATTTTTGCTGATTTTCATCCTCCTGCTGGGGTACTGACTTCTGTTGAGTTCCAGCACCCCATTGTTTTTCTATTTCTTGCTGGTTCTCTGTGTCCTCTTGATTTTCAGGTGTCAGTTTATTTTCAGTCCCCTGTTGTTCTCCTAATCCCTGCTGATTTTCAGCCCCTTGTTGATTTTCTGATTCCTGCTGATTTCCTGGCTTCAGTTTATTTTCCGCTCCCTGTTGACTTCCTAATTCCTGTTGATTTTCTGCATCCTGTTGATTTCCAGGCCACAGTTTATTTTCAGTCCCCTGTTGTTCTCCTAATCCCTGCTGATTTTCAGCCTCTTTTGGATTCTCTAATCCTTGTTGGTTCTCTGTCTCCTTTTGTTTTTCTGCCTCCAGTAAATCCACTAATGAATCCCAAGGGATATCTTTCAGAGGATTTTGAGAGTTATTAACCGGTTCGAAGGGGTTATTGCCGCTGGAGAGCAATCCCTGCGGGAAGGTAAATACATTGTCAGGATCATATTTTAGCTTGATTTCTTCCAGGAGTCTTACGTGACCGCCAAAGTATTTCTTTTTATAGCAATAGAGTCCGGAATATGGGAAATTTACATAGGAGCCGGTGGTCAGAGAATTGAATTCCGGATAACGGCAGGCTATCCAGTTCCTATTGTAGCAAGCATACCGGTCATCCTCCCAGATTGTTTCGAGCCATAGGATGTAACGGGCTTTTCTGTAAAAGAAAGCGGTATCATTGGTTCCTGTTTCTGATACTTTTCCTCCTAATGCATACAGGGATAAGCCTGTAAAGACAGAACCCGGCGCCGGTGACTCAATCAAGCTGACCAACTGGGCTCTTTCACTGGGAAAGAAATCCTGGAAGACGAAACCGCTGACAGCCTGGAATTTCTCAAAAGGGGGATAAAAGCTTCCGATAATTGTAACCGCTTCCAGGAAGGTAACGTATTCAATGTTACTTACTGCATTGAGCAGAAGCAGAAAGGGCTCTAACATTTCTTTTGCTTCCGCTGGCTTTCCATAGAAAAATCCCCTTACAAGCATGGCGGGACCGTCTGCCCCCGTGTGATAGATTCTTGCTAATAAGGTCATTCGATTGTCGGCAGTGGCCAGCCAGTTCTGCCAGACCTTAAGAAATCTCTCCTGTATCAGAGAATCTACATGGAGATAGTCAATTTCAATTAAGGTAACATTTCTGGTTTTTTTAGGCAGCTGAAAGGTCATGGAAGTAATAACCCCATAATTACCGCCGCCTGCGCCGCGGCAAGCCCAAAAGAGGTCTGAATTACAGTCTTTATTTGCTTTTAGTACAGTTCCCCGGTAATCTACCAGCTCAAATTCTTCAAGGCTGTCACATCCTAAACCCAGATAGCGGCAGGAAAGTCCCCAGCCTCCGCCGGAGGCATAACCGCTGACACCTACTGTCGGGCAGGTACCGCCTGGAAAAGGGTAGCCCTTTTGTGAAACAAAGTCGTAAAGGAGCCTGTTTGTGACTCCTCCTTGAATATGAAGTAAATTTTTTTCTTCCTCCAATGTGATGCTATTCATTTCACTTAAATCAATTACCAGAACACGATTGCCGTTTGAATATCCTTCATAATTATGGCCTCCGCTCCGTACACGAAGGGGAATGCTGTGGTTTACAGACCATAGGACTGCATTGCATACATCCTGCTGGGACTGGCAGTAATTAATAATAAGAGGATAGTTCTGTACCGCATGATTCCAGCCCTGTCTGGCCAGGTTATAATCAGGGTCAGAGGGAATGACAATACGTCCTGTCAAGCCGTCAAGAAAATCTTCCTCCATTTAGATACCTTCTTTCCTTCATTTCTTTATGGACTCCTATAGGGATTGATTATACACGGATTACTCCATTATGGATTCCTATTGGGATTGCTGTAGACGGATTTCTCCATTTTTCTACATCATATGCATACCGGAATAGGAACGTTACCCGGGATGCTGATAGCAAGAGCTGTTATCGGTCTATCGTACTATTCCGGTTACTGAAAAAAGTTGAAGCATATCCTGCTTTCCTATGATATAATATGACAAATAATGCCTTTGGCATGAAAAGGATGTACAACCAAAGGAATACAGAATTTCATGGAAAACAAAAGGAGATATCAGGATGAATTCAAAGGTGCAGATAAAGCCCCCGGTAGAAGTGGAATATGAAGAGGAACTGCGGGCTATACGGGCAAATGACACGGCGAGAAAGCCTTTAAACTGGCAGATGTCGCCTCAGGCAGTAAAGACCTTTATATTAGGAAACAGGAACCCCATTGTTTTTGAGGGTAAGGAATACCTTATTCAGAAAAAGTATTTGGGAAACGATGCCTTGGTGGAGCGCTGTATTGTGACGCTGGCCGGAAACCGCGGACTGATGCTGGTAGGAGAGCCCGGAACTGCAAAGACCATGCTGTCAGAGCTTTTATCGGCGGCTATCAGCGGGGTAAGCACCAATACCGTTCAGGGAACCGCAGGAACAACAGAGGATATGATTAAATACTCCTGGAATTATGCTCTGCTTTTAGCAAAAGGTCCGGTCAGGGAGGCATTGGTACCTTCCCCCCTGTATGTCGGCATGGAAAAGGGAATTATTACAAGATTTGAGGAAATCACAAGAACACCGGCGGAAATACAGGACAGCTTAATCAGCGTCCTTAGCGACAAGGTGCTGAATGTGCCGGAGCTCAGGGAAGAGGGCTTCTTATTTGCCAGACAGGGTTTTAATGTGATCGGAACAGCCAACACCAGGGATAAAGGGGTCAATGAAATGAGCAGCGCCCTTAAGCGCAGGTTTAATTTTGAAACGGTATTCCCCATAAGGGAAGCGGCTCTGGAAAAACAAATCATAATCAATGAAGTCAATAAACTGGCCAGGGAAAACAGCATAGAGAAAACAGCCGATGAAGATATTGCGGAATTACTGGCTTCCACCTATCACGAATTGCGGGAGGGGATTTCCAGTATGGGGCACCAGATAGATAGACCCGCTGCCGTTATGAGTACGGCAGAAGCAGTTTCCGTTTATTATCAGACCATGCTGACAGGTTATTATTACGGGGACGGAAGCCTTAGTACGGACTGTCTGGTACAGAACCTGCTGGGAGCCGTTGCCAAGGAAAACAGAGACGATATTGAGAAGATAAAGGGATATTTTAACACGGTTATCAGGGACAAAGGAAATAAAGAGGGCGGATTATGGATGAAGTACTACGAAGCGAGGAAATGGATCAGATAGAGGAAATATTTGCGGAGGCTTTTTCCTTTGACCAACCGACTGTGTATTTTCCCGTGAGACACCACAGTCCTGCTTGTGCCTGGCATTTAAAAAAGGTCATTGAGGAATACAGGCCGGACTGCATTTTAGTGGAAGGCCCCATAAGCGCAAATGAGCTTCTTGAGGTTATGACCCATGAGGACACCAGGGCACCCATTGCCATTTATTATTCCTACCGGGATGCAAAGGGCTATATCAGCGAAGAAAAGGAAGATTATAAATGCTACTATCCTTTTTTGGATTGCTCTCCTGAGCTGGTTTCGGTCAGAGAAGGGGTTAAAAGAGGAATCAAGGCAGAGTTTATCGACCTTCCTTACAGTGAGATACTAATAGCCTCCGAAATTGGCAGGGGACTATTAAAAAAAGAAGAAAAAAGCAACTATAATGATGATTATCTGCTTTCAAAGAATAAGTACATCGAAGAGCTGGTAGCAAAAGCAGGTCTTAGGAGCTTTGACGAATTATGGGAGAAATACTTTGAGATTGAAGGAATGCAGGAGAGTACGGGGCAGTTTGTAAAGCATATGCTGGCTTACTGCATTCTATCCAGGCATCATTCAGGCGAGGCAGACCTGGAAGCGGAAGGGTGCTTGAGCAGGGAAGCTTTTATGGCACAAAAGATCCGGGAGAAGGAAAAGGATTTCCATAAAATCCTGGTCGTAACAGGAGGCTTTCATACCCCGGCCCTGGTAAAGCTTTGCAGGGATAAAAGGGTGGCCTTAAAAGAATATCCCCTTCATGCCATGGAGAAGGAGGCGGAGGGAACTTATCTGATGTCTTATTCCATGGAAGCCTGTGACAGTCTCAACGGCTATGCCAGTGGTATGCCCTATCCGGGATATTACCAGGATATATACGAGGAAGCAGAGAAGAATAATCCCAGGGCCTTTGAAGATACGGCCTTAAAATACCTTGTAGCAACAGGAGGAGCAATGCGTAAGAAGGAAGGGGGCTTGTCTTCCTATGATGAGATTTGTGCCTATTCTATGCTTACGGGCCTGGCATCCCTTCGGGGAAAAGGGGCTCCGGGTGTCTATGAGCTATTTGACAGTATTCTGGCCTGCTTTGTAAAGGGAGAGTATGGCCCTTCTACCGAATTGCCTCTTCGTATCCTGAAGGAGAATCTGACGGGGAACGGTATAGGCAGTCTGTGTAAAAATGCCAGTATTCCGCCCATAGTGCAGGATTTTGAAGAAAGGTGCAGGCAGTTTCGGTTGAATATCCGCTCGACTCTGTCCAATGAAGTAACTCTTGAGATATTTTCGTCCAAAAGGCACCGTGACATCAGCAAATTTTTTTATCAGACAGAATTTTTGAATACGGCATTTGCGCACAAAGTAAAAGGACCCAATCTTCGGACCAAAAAGGATAAGAATCTGATTCGGGAGATATGGAAATATAAATGGAGCAGTCAGGTGGTGGCGGCTCTTATTGACGTATCCGTATCCGGAGCCAGTATGACAGAGGCCTGTGCAGCCATCGCTTTAAAGCGTATGAAGGAGGAAATGAACAGCAGGGAAGGAACCCTGCTGCTGACACAGATGTATGAAATGGGGATGAAAGAGCAGCTCCCTGGAATTATGTATCGGATGGAAACGATTCTTCGTACGGATGGGGATTTCTTTTCCCTGGTGGAGGCCCTGTCCGGGCTGATTATGCTGGAGGAGCAGAACCGGCTGTATCAGACAGATTTAGAGCTGTCTGAGCTTATCGGCACTGCCTGTGAAAAAATTATCTTCCTCCTTCCCCTTATGGCCGGACTGAAGGAAGAGGATGTGCCTTCCACCATGACGGCGTTACAGAGCCTCTATCAATTGATGCTAAGGCAGGAATACCAGGATAAAGCTGAAATCTTTTACGAAGCTCTGGAAAAATTGCTGCAGGTACAGATACAGGCAGGACTGGAGGGCTGTATCCGGGGAATTCTCTATGGCAGCGGAAGGAGTGGGATTTCGGAAATTGAACAGGTCTGCTATGGCTATATGGCAGGTACCCATGACAAGCTACTGTCGGGGGCAAAGCTGTTCCGGGGACTCTTCTTTACTGCAAGGGATTTGGTATTTGTGGGAGATTCCTTTATTGAAATGATGGATACCTTTCTGGAAAAGCTGTCGGAAGAAGATTTTATGGGAATCCTGCCGGAGCTTCGCATGGCCTTTGGCTATTTTACACCAAGAGAAATTGATGAGATTGCAAGGAAGGCAGCAGAGCATCATGGAATTAAGGGGAAGGAGCTGCTATCCTTACAGGAAATCTCCCCTCTGATTTATAAATACGGCAAAGACCTTAACGATAAGGTATTAAATAGAATGTAGCAGCCGGTGAATAAGGAAAAGGCAGGTGATACAATGGCAGACGATATGGAGCAATTGAATAAATGGCGGCTGATTCTGGGCAAGTATTCCAAAGAGCATCTATCCTTTGAAGGTGCGGGGCTTCACTACATGGAGATGGAAGAAGTGCTGGATTATTTATATTCAAAAGAATATGGAGAAGATTCGGGAGTACGAAAAGAAGGCGGCAGCGGTGATTCCAATTTGACGGTTTCCGGCTGGCTGAATAAAATCCGGGTGCTCTTTCCAAAGGAAACCGTGGAAATCATGGAGCGCCATGCATTGGAGAATTACGGCATGTCCGAGCTGTTAACCGATAAGGAAGTGTTGGAGAAGCTGGAGCCGAACCAGGAATTGTTAAAGACGATCCTTCAGCTGAAATCCATGATGAAAGGAGAGGTTCTTGAAACCGCCCGAAGAATCGTGAAGAAGGTGGCGGAGGAGCTGATGAAGAAGCTGGAGCAGGATATGAGAAAAGCCCTGCTTGGAAAGCTGGACCGTACAAAGGCCAGTTATGTACCCTCCATCCGAAATTTGGATATTAAAAAAACCATATACAATAATCTAAAGTATTACGATAGGGACAGCAGGCAGCTGGTGCTTAACCGGGTTTATTTCCATGCCAGAATAAAGAAGTATAACACCTGGCGGATTATCTTAGCCGTGGATGAAAGCGGCTCCATGCTGGATTCGGTAATACACAGTGCGGTGACTGCCGGGATTTTTGCCAGGCTTCCCATGCTGGATACCAGACTAGTTATATTCGACACTAATGTAGTGGATTTAAGCGGCTATGTGGAGGACCCGGTGGAAACCCTTATGAGTGTCCAGCTGGGCGGCGGAACCGATATTGCAGGTGCCCTGTCTTATTGTGAAGGGCTCATTGAAAATCCCAGCCGGACCATGGTAGTGCTCATATCGGACCTCTATGAAGGAGGGGGCTACCAGAGGTTATACTCCATAAGCAGGCAGATTATTGAATCCGGGGCCAAATTCATAGCCCTTACTGCCCTTGATATGGAGGCAAACCCCAATTATGACAGAAATGCAGCCTCCCGCCTGGCAGACCTGGGAGCCCATGTAGCTGCCATGACACCGGAGGGGCTGGCAGACTGGGTGGGGAGGATAGTCGGATGAGTGAATGGAAACAACGCCTTCAGAGCGTCAATGAAGAATATCTTACCGGTCTGACAAATAAGGGAATTGTGAAAAGGGCCTGCAAGGATTTGGAACAGGCAGCTCTTAGCCTGACGGAAGAAGAAAACTGTCTTACGGTACAAGTGGAGGATGCCACCTGTACCTTGTTATATCCCCTGGGAGAGAGTAAATGCAGCTGCCCGTCCAGAAGTATCTGCAAGCATATCGTAATGGCTGTTCTTTATGCCAGGGATTTGTACAATTCCGGTAATGAAGGAAGCAGGGAGAAAGTTGAGGAAAACAGAGAAAAACCAGGAGAGGTAAAGAGAGAGGAAAACGGAGAAAAAACAGGAGAGGGAAAGGGAGAGGAAAGCGGAGAAAAAACAGGAGAGGTAAAGAGAGAGGAAAGCGGAGAAAAAACTGGAGAGGTAAAGAGAGAGGAAAGCGGAGAAAAAACAGGAGAGATAAAGAGGGAGGAAAACGGAGAAAAAACAGGAGGGGGAAAGGGAGAAGAAAACGGAAAAGAATATGGAAATGAAAACAGAAAAGAAGTAAGGGAAACAAAGGAAGAGAAAGGCTTAAAGGAAAGGGAAGTAACTGGAATACAGGAGAGCGGGCAAAAGGCCGGGGAAATGGCAGAGAATATCCTGCAGCAGGAGGCCTTCCCTACAATTTTGGGATATCCCTTGGTAAAATTAAAGAAGGCAATGGGAGAAAAGCGGTTTCAGAGTCTGTACTATGCCCTAAGCCAGGGGATGAAGCCGGATATTACGGTAAGCTCCATTATTACCGTCCATTTTTCGGATACGGACATAACCGTCCGCTTGCTGGAGCCCGTCGAATATTCCTCCTGCAGCTGCCATAAAAAAGAGTTCTGCCAGCATAAGGCGGAAGCCGTACTATCCTACCAGCTGTATGCCGGAAAATTAACAGTGGAGGAGCTGCTGCCGGAATGGGAGGAGAAGAATCCCCTTCAATGGGAGGCGGTAAGGGAATTTGCCAGACTGCTGAAGGATTTTCTGGGTGAACAACTGGTGACAGGCTTAGCTAGAAGCTCGCAGACGGTAATGGATTCTCTGGAACGGCTGGCCATCATCGGACATAACAGGGAGCTGCCGGATTTTGAAAGGGATTTAAGGGAATTAAGCGCTGAATACCAGCTGTATTTTAAGAGGACAGCGTCCTTTCAGGTGAAACTGCTGCTGCACCGGCTGTGCAGCCTTTACCGGAAAGCAGAGGCCCTGGAAAAGGCACAGACCAATGAAGAAGTCAGGGAGCTTGCAGGAGAGTTCCGCACCGGGTATTTCCCTTGTCCGCCCCTTAAGCTCTGCGGTATGGGGCAAAGGGAGTTTGTCAGCAAGTCCGGCTATGAGGGAGAGACCTTCTATTTTCTGAATGAGGATACTCTGGAATGGTATACCTATACCAATGCAAGACCTGTTTTTTATGAAAATGAGAAGAGAAGAGCCCCGGTTGACCAGGGAAAAGCCCCCTGGGAGCTCCCCTGCAAGCTGGAGGAGCTGGCTGAGGCCGGAATCCTTTTACAGAATGGGAAGGCCTCCCGGGAACACAGGCTGTCCTCCTCAGCTGAGGCAAGAGCGGAATATCTGGGGCGGCGAAGGCTGGAAAGGGAGAAGTTAAAAGGTCAGTATTTTGAGAACTTTAAGCAGGTTTTTGACGAACGGCTGGCTGATTCCTGGCAGCAGGAAGGAGAGGCAGAGAACAACCTGGTTCTTTTGCAGCCGGCCTATATAAAAAATCCATCCTTTGACAGTATAAAGCAGCAGTATTCCATGGAGTTGTACGACAAAGAGGAACAGAAAATTCTTCTGGAAGTGTCCTACTCGAAAACAGAGCATTATACCATACGGTATCTGGAGCGTCTGGCAAAGAGAATCGGACAGGGAGACGCGGAAGTACCCTGCTTCTTTGGCTTCCTTTATGTAAAGGAAGGGACCATGAGGCTTTATCCCATTAATTATTATGATGACCTGGAGTAGGAAAGAAATCTCTAACAGATATCAAAGACGGTGGGAAATCCATAGAGGATGGCGTTGTCAACCTGAAGGATAACATGGCATCCCTGGAGGATGTCATGTACAGCCCTGAAGGATAGTGTGGACAGCCCTGAAGAATGCCGTGTACAGCCCTGGAGGATGTCGTGGACAGCCCTGAAGGATGTCATGTACAGCCCTGAAGGATGTCGTGTACAGCCCTGAAGGATGTCGTTGACAGCCCTGAAGGATAGTGTAGACACACCTTAAGGATGTCGTGGACACTCTTATGAAGGGCATTTACAGCTCTAAAGATTGTGAACAGCCCTTTGGGAAGGCGTGTAAGAAAAGGGCATGGAGGAATTTGGCATGGAAGAAATGGAGTATCTGGAAGAAATTCTAAGGGAGACGAAAAGGCTGCTTTCCGATTTGTTTACCAGCGGCCTGGTATCCGCCCATGATGGGACACTGGAGGAAATGGTTAAAATATCCGATACCTGCAGACAGTGCGGGCTTACCTTTGCGGGAGAGAAGCTAAAGGAGCTGGCGGAAGAGGTAAAAGCAAACAGGCACCGGATGTCCGGTGATTTTAACCGGGCAGTTGATTTGTTTTGCAGCCTGGACCAATACCTGTCCCTGTGCGAAAGGAAGCTGACGCTGGATAAGGTAAGAACATGGCAGAAAATATAGATAAGAAATTATCAGATGGAAAAAAGTAAAAGACAGGAGGAAGGAATTTGAAGAATCAGAATGAACTGCAGTTGGAAAAAATGCTCGAAGCGTTAAGTAGTCTCGGATTAAGCACCAGCCTGATGGATACGGCGGAAAAATATCTTTTGGAGGGAGATAAGGAATTGCTGTCCCTGTTCCCCAAAAAGGATTTATCGGAACTGAAGCAGGAGGAGCAGCAAGCCTGCATCCAGTCGTTTTCCGGCCTGTTTAGAAAGAACCGGCTGGAGGAGGCACACCGGTTATTTGACATTGTGTTCCGGATTGGAGGCTCAACCTGCGTCCATGTATTTCCCATGCAGGAAATCCGTTACAATATCAAGGAGAGCGAATTTATAAAAAATATTGAGGCATACCAGGCTGTCACTCTGTATGCGGAAGGCTTTGCCTATAATACATACATGTTAAACAAACGGATGATTGAAACGATACTGGACCTGGCAGGAAACCGGATGGAAGTGCTTTCAGAAGCCCTTGACAAATGGCAGAGCCGGTACATAAACGGGAAGCTGCTGATTTATAGCGCCTATTTTACTCTGGTGAAGGAAAAAGAGCCGGAAAGGGAGGAGAAGAAGGGCCTTCTGAATGGACTGGCCGGAGTTTTCCGCAAAAAGGAAACCGGGTATGTAAAAAATCCAGAGATAGGAAAGTATATTAAGAGCTTTGAAAACAGTATTATGGAAAGCCTTGATAATCTGCTGCCTGTCAATGAGGCAGAAAAGGGGAAGATAAGGGAGTACATTGAGGCAGACAAGGATGGAAAACGTTCTATGGGAGAAGAAGCCGCCAGGCTTTTCCAAAAGCATCCCATGGATGAATACCTGCTGGAATTGTTAGCCGGAAGCATTAATATCCATTACGATTTGTCCTATCGCTTTCAGAGCTTCTTAAAATTATGTGCCCTGGGAAATATGGACGATACACTGGACGCGGTATATGAATTCATAAAGAAAGAGGATGGGGATTATTGGAATGGCAGGCTGAAGGACGATTTGATGCTGGAGCCTATCCCTTATATTATCTGGTGCGGCGGCAAGGGGTTAAAAACAGCGCTGCATTATGAAATCAAACAGGATTATGAGTCCTACGGCAAGGCTGTGGAGCAGGCGTCCCTGTCGGTTCAGGCAGAGCTTTTGGAAGCCATCAGGGCAAGCAATCCCATACAGTATAAAAAATTGGCTGACAATACGGCGGCAGTGCTTCAGAAAAAAATTGTAGAAAGCATTCTCCCCGAGGGAAATGCGGCAGCTGCAGTAAGGGGATTTCTTTTGGAAAATGAGCCCATAGAAATTCTGTATCCCTATGCAAAGGAAATTCAGAATCAAAGAAGCTATTACAACCGGAGCGGAAAAGCCATGGAGAATTACAGGAAAGCAAAGAAAGATGACAGCTTTTATAAGCGCTGTATGACTTATCTGTCCTTCCAGGAGGGGGCTTACTTCTTTTTCCAGAACTTTGTTGCGGATAAGGAAGAGGGATACCGCCTGAAAGAGATTGCAGAGCTGTTTCAGACGTGGGAGGAGCTGGGATTGGCTTATGGTTACCAGCTGAATACGGCGGAGGTTATCTATGATGGAATTTATACGGATAAGAAAAAGATTACTTTCTTAGAACATGTGGTTTCCATCTTTGCAAAATATTTGGATAAAAAGGAAGATGAAGTACTGAAGGCCTTTGAAACGGCAGGTGCTACCGGAAGGTTTATAGGAATAAACACCCTGGGAGCAAATGCAGACCGTTATAAGGATAACCTTTTCAAGGCTTTTTCCGATACTTCCAAGCTGGTATCAGAGCGTCTGGTCGAGATTGTGGCAGCTCATGAGGAATGGGAGCCGGAGGTACTGGAGAAGCTGAAATCAAAAAAATCCACGGAGCGGGAGGTTTCGCTTCTTGTCCTAACGAGATGGAAAAAGGATTACAAGTCTGTCCTGGAAGGAGTTTTGGAAATTGAGAAAAGCAAAAAGCTCCAGGATATGATAAAGAATCTTCTGAATATCGAAGAAAATACAGAGGCTGGGGGCCATGCAACTCCAGAAGAATATGTCAGGGAACTGCACAAGGGCGGCAGAAAGAAAGGGATTCAGTGGGCCTATGAGACCCCTTTTACGGCTGTACATACGGAAGCCGGGGAAGAAGTATCCCAGGAATATATGCAGGCAATTTTGCTTTCCTATTACAGCATGGCAGTTCCGGGAATAAACAGGGAAGTGCTTCTTCTGACAGAGCCTTTGAACAAGAAGGAGCTTGCCCTTTATACGAATGAGCTGTTCGATAAGTGGATGGAAGCAGGAGCGGAAGCAAAAAAGAAATGGGTTCTCTATGCTTCGGCTATTCATGGCGGTTCCGAGATTGTGTACAAGCTTCAGACCGGCATTAACCAATGGCCTCAGAATGCAAGAGGTGCCATTGCGGCAGAAGCAGTAAAAGCCCTGGCTTTAAATGATACGCCCTCCGCCCTGCTTCTGGTTGACAGCATATCCAGAAAGTTCAAATTTAAGCAGATTAAAGCAGCAGCCATGGAAGCCCTTAATTTTGCTGCCAAAGAGCTTGGCCTTACAACGGAGGAATTAGCGGATAAAATAGTACCGGACCTTGGTTTTAATGAAGAGATGCAGAGAATCTTCGATTATGGTGAAAGGCGCTTTTTTGTATATATTACACCGGCATTGGATATTGAAATAGTGGATGAAAATGATAAAAAGCTTAAAAACCTTCCGTCTCCCGGTAAGAAGGATGATGAGGGAAAGGCACAGGCTGCCCTGGAAGAATTCAAGCTTTTAAAGAAGCAAATGAAAGCAGCTGTTGCAAACCAGAAGCTCCGTCTGGATTTGGCCCTGTCTGTCGAGAGAAAGTGGGAGACAGCCGCCTGGAAGAGCCTTTTTGTAAAGAATCCGATTATGCACCAATTTGCCATTGGCTTAATCTGGGGATGCTATCAGGAGGATAAGCTGCTCCATACCTTCCGCTATATGGAGGATGGAAGCTTTAATACGGAGGATGAGGAAGAATTTTTCCTTCCGGAGGAAGGAAAAATCGGACTGGTGCACCCCATTGAATTGACAAAGGAAAGCATTGAGAAATGGGAAGAGCAGCTAAAGGATTATGAAGTTGTACAGCCGGTGGAACAGCTGGCTAGAAAGGTATTTCCTTTGACGGAGGAGGAGAAGGGAAAGAAATCCCTGGAGCGCTTCGGAGGGTTAATACTGAATCCCATGTCACTGTCAGGAAAGCTTCTTGGTATAGGTTGGTACCGGGGCTCCGTACAGGATGCGGGAGGTTATTATACCTTTTACAGAGAGGATACGTCCCTTTCCCTGGGAGTAGAGCTCCACTTTTCCGGCTCCTATGTAGGCTATGAAACAGAGGATGTCACTGTCTATGAAGCCAGATTTTATAAAGCGGGTACGGTTAAGAGGGGAAGCTATGAATATGATGAAGTAACAGAGGAGAAGGGCATAGCTCTTGATAAGGTGCCCGCAAGGTACTTTAGTGAAATCGTCTACCAGTTAGAAAAAGCAACGGCTTCCAGTAAGGAAAAGGACGAAAACTGGAGGCAGAAGTTATAAAACAGGTATTTCCTCAGCTGTATCAATAAAAAGAGTAATTTTTGAATGAATTTACTTGACAGAACAGGTTTATTGTTTTATTCTCTTAAGTAGATATAATCCTATAGGAATTGTGGTAATTAAAATTTGAAATAAAAATGTGAGCAAACGAAAAATTAATATTGAATTAACTGACCAGATAACTGGAGGTTTGAAAAGCATCATTTGTGAAAGTATGCTTTTTAAACCTCCTTTTTTGGTTACTGGTATTTAATGATACTGCTGCTCCTATTTTTCTGTACCGGAGACACCAGGTTATTATCTGTAAGGAGAGAGGAAAGAGAGAGAAAGATGAGTTACGATTTTGATACACTGAAAGTCCAGGGAGGATACGATGCATCCCTGCATAATAATGCCGTTTCCGTACCGATTTATCAGACGGCTGCTTTTGGCCTTGGGGACAGCTACCGGGCAGACCGGCTGTTTTCGTTTTCGGAGGACGACCCGATTTATACACGGCTGAGCAATCCCACAGTTGATATACTGGAAAAGCGTCTGGCGGCACTCCATGGTGCGGCAGGAGCGATTGCTTTGGCAAGCGGTATGGCAGCGGTTAGTTATGCCCTTCTCAATGCAGCCGGAAAGGGAGGAAGGATACTTACTACCGCAAGGCTTTATGGCGGTACGGTTGATGCATTTACCTCCATATTCCCGGATATCGGACTTGAAATAGACATAATAGAGAATCCCGATGATGTATCTGCCTTTGAAAAGGGATTAAAGCCAAATACACGGGCCATATACATAGAGAGTCTTACAAATCCCTTTGCAACAATTCCGGATATGGAGAAAATTGCCGGGATAGCACACAGCTGCAAAATTCCGTTAATTGTGGATAATACCATTGCTACGCCTTATCTTTTAAATCCCTTTGAATATGGGGCTGATGTGGTTGTCTATTCTGCCACAAAAGGATTGTCGGGCCATGGAAATGTAATCGCAGGAGCGGTAATCGAAAGCGGAAAGTTTGATTATGGCAGCGGCAATTTCCCACATTTTGAACAGTCCTTATGGTTTCTCCGTGGTGCAGATAATAGAAAACGCAATATTTTGCAAGTATTTCCAAAGACCCCCTTTACCGGTCGGCTTCGTGCCGTTCATCTGAATTATCTCGGTGCGGCCCTTAGCCCCTTTGATGCCTATCTTGTGCTATTAGGACTTGAAACACTGTCCGAGCGGGTAAGTAAGCAGGTGGCCAACGCCTTGGCTGTTATTCAATATCTCGAAAACAGTCCCCATGTCAAATGGGTGTGTCACCCGGCGGCGAAAAATAATCCCTATAAATCCCTTGCGGTGAAATATTTTCCGAAAGGGGCAGGCGGTGTATTGTCCTTTGGATTCAAAGGTACGGAAGAAGAAAAACGCAGATTTCTTGCCGCAACAAAAGTATTTGGATACCAGGCAAATATAGGGGATGCCAGGAGCTTAATCATCAATCCCACTGAAACGACTCACGTTGAGTTGACACCTGACCAGCGGGAACTTGTGGGTCTTGGCACGGACACCATCCGTTTGTCCCTGGGGCTGGAAAGCCCAAAGGATTTAATTGCCGATTTGGAGCAGGCATTTAAGGAAGTGTTTGGATGAGCTTTCAAATGCGCCTGGCAGGTGCCGCGTTCTACCGATATCTCGGTGCCAGAGCACTTCTTGACAGGCGTACATACCACCTGGGCGGTGACAAACTTAATCAATTAGCAAAGTAGGAGGTACCAATCAATATGCCAAAAGTTAATTTATCAATACCTGCTGTACAGATACGTGAAATACGCATTAATTCCATAACCGGTTACCAGGGCAGCGCCGAAGGACTGGTTAATGAATCACAATGCGGCTTAAAAGATAAAAACCGTTCCTTTAGCCAGTGTCTGGGCTGCGCAACCTCAAAAGCTGCATGTATGACAATACTGGTCCAGGACGGAGCGGTCATCAGCCATGGGCCAGTGGGCTGTTCTTCCTGCTTCCATGAATTTGCTTTTACCTACAGGGTAAATTCACCCCTGCGGAATGTTGATAAGCCTACCCAGCGAAAAATTTACTCTACGAACCTGCAGGAAAAGGATACCGTATACGGCGGCAATGTAAAGCTAGCAAAGGCCATAAACGAAGTATATGAGCGAACGAAAGCCAACGTCATCTTTGTTCTTACAACCTGTGCCGCAGGGATAATCGGTGACGATGTTGAGAGTGTATGTGAACAGGCCGAAGAGGAGCTTGGTATTCCCGTTGTGGCTATTTTCTGCGAAGGCTTCCGTTCCCGTGTATGGACAACGGGTTTTGATGCGGCATATCATGGCATTGCCCGGAAACTGATTGCAAAGCCCCGTGAACACCGCAGTGATATCATAAATGTTGTTAATTTCTGGGGAAGTGACATATTCAAAGATTGGTTCGCACCCTTTGGAGCAAAGCCAAATTATATTACTCCCTATTCCACGACGGAATCGTTGAAATATTCCTCGGAAGCAGCCGCGACGGTTCAGGCATGTTCCACTCTGGGAAGTTACCTGGGGGCAGCTCTTGAACAGGAATTCGGGGTTCCTGAAATTCCGGCGGCCCCGCCTTATGGCATAGCACAGACTGACAGGTGGTTCAGGGCTTTAGGAAGGACTCTTGGCAAAGAGGAAACGGCAGAAGAACTCATTGCGGATAAGAAAAGGGAATATCTGCCCCAGATAGAGGCCTTACGGGAAAAGCTGAAAGGAAAGACAGCCTATGTTACAGCGGGAGCGGCTCATGGACACGCGATATTAGACATCCTGGGCGAACTTGGCTTAGAGGCGTCCGGCGCAGCTATTTTCCATCACGACCCCATTTACGACAGCGGCCGTGAGGAGAATGACCAGCTTGCACAGCGTGTAAATGACTATGGTAATGTACCAAACTTTAATATATGCAACAAGCAGGAATTTGAACTTGTAAATAGTTTAAATAAACTCCGTCCCGATATTCTCATGGCCCGTCACGGAGGCATGACCTTATGGGGAGCAAAGCTTGGCATCCCGTCCCTCCTCATAGGGGATGAACATTACGGAATGGGCTATGAAGGGCTGGTCAACTACGGTGAACGGATTCTTGAAACCCTGGAAAATGATGAGTTTGTGAAAAATTTAGAAAAGCATGCGGTGAACCCCTATACAGATTGGTGGCTGAATCAGGAACCGCATTATTTCCTGGCAGGAGGTACCGGCAAATGAGCGGAATCATAGAGCAAGAGCGTTATACCTGTGCCATCGGCGCACTGCAAAGTGTTGTGGCCATTCCGAAAGCAGTGCCCATACTCCATTCCGGTCCCGGCTGCGGCGATATGATACAGGGCTTCTTTGAACGCAGTACCGGTTACGCCGGCGGCAGTACGTCGCCCTGTACCAACTTCACCGAAAAAGAGGTCGTATTCGGCGGTATAGACAGGCTGCGCCAGATCATTACGAATACCTATAAGGTACTTGATACGGACCTGCAGGTCGTCCTTACCGGCTGCACAGCCGGCATTGTGGGGGATGATGTCGACAGTCTTGTACAAGAGTTTCAGGATGCGGGCAAGCCCATTGTATCAGTTGAAGCAGCGGGTTTTAAGGCGAGTAATTTTGAAGCCCACAGTCTTGTGGTGAACGGGATTATTGAGCAGTATGTCAGCCTGTTTGAGGATAGCAATGAGTCCAGAAACGAAGCCAATACCGTTAACCTGTTTGCCTCGATACCGTATCAGGACCCCTTCTGGAAAGGAAATCTTGCAGAATATAAGCGCCTGCTGGCCGGTATAGGGCTCAAGGCCAACGTACTCTTCGGGCCGCAGTCAGAAGGAGTTTTGGAATGGCAGTCCATACCAAGAGCCAATTTTAATATTTTAGTCAGCCCATGGTACGGCAAGCCTGTCGTGGATAAATTAAAGAGCAGATATCAGCAGGATTATACCTGGTTTCCCCATATTCCCATAGGTGCAAATGAAACGGAGAAGTTTTTAAAACAGGTGCTTGCATTTGCCCTGGAGCAAGGTGCAAAAATAGAGGAAAAGAAAGCCCTGGCATTTATCAAACATGAGTCGGATGCTTATTATGAAGAAATAGATAACCTGGCAACCTTTCTCCTTGAGTTTCGGTACGGCCTTCCAAGTCATGTGCATATCCTCCACGATGCCGGGTACGTGGCTGCCTTAAGTAAGTTTTTGCTTCATGAAGTCGGCATTGTACCAAAGGAGCAGTTTATCGTTGATAACACACCGGAAAAGTTTCAGGAGCAGATTCGAAGGGATTTAAACAGTACCTCCGACAAGAGGGAGATACCCCTTTATTTCGAGCCGGATGCAGGCAAGGCACAGAATATCATCCGGGGACTTCATCATAAGGGAAGGGGTATTATTATCGGCAGCGGCTGGGATAAGGAGCTGGCAAAGGAGAAGGATTATGACTTCCTGTCTGCGGCTGTCCCCACACCCTACCGCCTGGTGCTGACAACGAACTATGCTGGTTTTACCGGCGGGTTAAGAGTAATAGAGGACATTTACCATAATGTTCTTGCAACTTACAGGTGAATGTGTGAAAGAAAAGCACTATCACACTCCATTATTTATGGCAGTATCGCAGACCTGTCTGCGGTATGCAATGGGAGCAAGTGTGAAAGGAAATGCGGTATGCAAAGGGTAAGGATATGAGAATAGCATTTGCTAGCATGGATAACAGCTGTGTGGACCAGCACTTTGGGAACGCGCGTTATTGGCAGATTTACGATATTGACAGCGGCAGTACCTTTGTCGAAACCCGGAAGATACCGGTGAAGTATCAGGGACACCATGAGGGTAAATTCCAACAGGTGCTGACTGTTTTAAAGGACTGCCAGGCGGTGTTCGTAAGCCAGATCGGTGAAAGTGCGGCTGTGTATATGATTCAGCACAATAAAAGGGTATTTGAAGCATCCGGAGAGGTTTCTGCAATTATCACTGAAATTTTAAAGGGTAATCTGCTGAAGGAATAAGCAACAATAAACTTAAGCATAAACACAAATTAAAAAGGAGAAAAACATCATGGCAACAGATAGGTATCAATTCGATACGCAAAGACTAAGGGCAGGCTATGAACCAAGGGAACACAATTATGCCGTATCACCGCCTATTTATCAGACAGCAGCTTACGATTTCCGCGATGTGGAAAATGCAGCGGGGCTTTTCGGCCTTCGGGAACCGGGCTTTCTCTATACACGAGTCGGGAATCCGACGGTCGCTGTTCTGGAGGAACGGGTCAGGACCCTTGACAAAGCGGCAGGTATAATTGCCCTTGCCTCGGGTATGGCGGCAATCAGCTATACGCTCTTAAATCTTGCTGAGGGCGGCGGGCGCATTCTGACATCACCGTACCTCTATGGCGGAAGTACGGACAGCTTTAAGAAAATCTATCCCAAATTCGGTATTGAATTTGACTATGCAAAAAATATTGAAAACCCCGAAAGACTTGCGGAGGAGATTAAACCGGATACCAAGGCGATTTTTATAGAAAGTATATCCAATCCCAACACGGTATTGCTTGATATCAAGGCAATAGCAAAAGTCGCACATGAGCATGGCATCCCTCTTGTGGTTGATAATACGGTGGCTACCCCTTATTTATACAATCCCCTTGTTCATGGCGCGGATATCGTTGTCTATTCGGCAACAAAGGGGCTGAACGGCCATGGTAATGCAATAGCGGGCCTTGTACTGGAGGGAGGAAAATTCAATTATCAGACAGAAAAATTTCCTCAGTTCAGCGAGAAATATTATACTTTGCGTGACATTGATAACAAGCTTCGCAGCTTTCCGGAGGTATTCCCGGATGCCCCCTTTACCAACCGGATCAGATTCAATTACTTAAACTACTTTGGAGCAGCTTTGTCACCCTTTGATGCCTATCTTGCCCTGGTCGGCCTTGAGACGATTTCGGAACGGCTGAGCAGACAGTCCCGGAATGCATTGACTCTGGCAGAGTATCTGCTAAATCATCCCCAGGTGGAATGGGTACGCTATCCGGCCCTAAAGAACAGTCCCCATTACGGTTTGTATAAACGGGATTTCCCAAAGGGGGCAGGCGGAATATTATCCTTTGGCTTTAAAGGAACGAAAGAGCAGCGGGAAGCATTTCTCAATTCAATAGAGCTGTTCCACTATCATGTTAACATTGGGGATGCACGTTCTCTCATTGTAAATTCACCCCAGACGACCCACGGTGAACTGGAAGCCGAGGAAAAGAAGATTGCAGATATACCTGAGAATCTCATCCGTATATCGGCAGGACTGGAGGATTCGGCAGATTTAATTGCTGACCTGGAGCAGGCGTTTCAAAAGGCAGTCAGCTAACCTTTTAGCCTCATCCAGATATTAATGAAAGAGCTAATTTTTTTGAGTGTATAACATATTTAACATATATGTATACATATATTTGCAGCTTTTGGAAACGAAGCATCATTTCTTTTAAGGAGGAGAATAAGATATGAAGAAATTAAGGAAACTTGCAGGCCTGTTCGTGATTATATTAACAGTTAACCTATTGCTTGCTGCCTGCTCTGGTAAACCGGTGGAAGTAAGTAAAAATACTGCCGGGAATGGGGAGGGCAGCAGCGGCACACCCGCTGCCACAACGGCAGAGGCATCCAAAGATACGCCGGCGGAAACGCCCACAGCTGCCCCTGTCAATTATAAATACGGTAAAATTGATATTCCCGGTAAAGACGGCGCGCTCTGCGGAGCACCCATTTATATCGCATATGAAAAAGGCTTCTTTGCGGAAGAAGGCTTTGATGTAAATCTTATCTCTGCTAACGCTGAAGCACGTAAAATCGGCCTGAACAACGGTACCATACCTATTGTAAACGGTGACTTTCAATTCTTCCCGTCCATAGAGAATGATGTTAAGGTAAAGGTCGTAGACGGTCTTCATAACGGCTGTATCAAATTACTTGTAAAAAAGGATTCTCCCATCAATGGAGTAAAGGACCTTAAGGGCCTTAAAATCGGCGTGGATGAAATCGGCGGCACACCCCACCAGGTGGCTTCGGTATGGCTTGAGAAGAACGGCATTTCCGCAAAGCCCGAAGACGGGGAAGTAAAGTTCCTTCCCTTTGATGACGGCAACCTGGAAGTGGAGGCTCTTAACAAAGGTGATATTGATGTGGCGGCTTTATGGGATCCCTTCGGTTCCGTTCAGGAAAAGACCGGCAATTATAAAGTAATCTTTGACCTTTCCACCGATCCGACCTTTGCGGGAAAATACTGCTGCTTCCTATATGCCTCTGAAAAAGTACTGGATGAAAATCCGGAAAAGGTTGCTGCACTGCTCCGTGCTTACCACAAGGCGCAGAACTGGATAGCAGAGAATCCCGAGGAAGCGGTTCAGACCATCATTGACGGCAAATATTCTGCAATTGAAGACAAAGAGCTTGCCGTTGAGCTGGTGAAGCACTATCAATATCCATCCATGCAGGAGCATGAGATGAACAAGCATGATGTAGGCGCAGATGTTCTCTATTTTGCAACGGAGCTTTATAACATCGGATATTTAAAAACCAATCCCGATGAATTTGCCAAAAAAGCATATCAAAAGGTCGATTTAACACTTGGACAATAGGAGGCAGCTGCCTTGGGGAATAATAAACAATCAACCGTTCCTCCCTTGCTAAAGCAGGGGAGAAACGGTAAAAAAAACATATCTAATCTGAAATTTATTCTGCTGACAGGATATACGGTGGCAGGATTTGCTCTTGCAATCCTTGTAAACCTTTTGTTCCGGCAGGTAGCCAATGTAAAAATAACGGCTTATGCCTATGGTTCTCTGATCATTGATATTAACGGGGCATACCGGCTTGTACTTGGATTATTGATACTTATGTATCTTGGAATTTCCGCTTACTCGTTCTTTAATGCCGACAGGCGGGTAAAGTTTGCAAAGCGTGTACCCTTTCGCTTTGCAATCGGCAGTGCCCTTGCCCTATGGGATATCCTTGGTACAAAGCTGATGCTTCTTCCACAGCCCTTCTTTCCCGGGCCATCACGAATTATTGAAGCATTCCTGATGGAGGGGGATTATATATGGCAGAACACGTTGTATTCCCTTCGTTTGTTTGCCGTCGGCTTTCTACTGGGTGTGGTGTTTGGTGTGGGAACCGGTATATTAATTGGGTGGTTTCCCAAAGTACATTATTGGCTTTATCCGGTATTGAAAATAACGGGTGTTATTCCGGCAGTAGCGTGGATGCCCTTTGCACTGACGCTTTTTCCCACACCCTTTTGGGCGGCGGCATTTCTAATAGTTATCTGTGCCTGGTTTTCCATTGCCTCCCTTACGGCACAGGGTATTAAAAGTACTCCGAAATCACAGTTTGAAGTTGCGCGGACATTAGGCGCAAGAACACCGTTTCTGGTATTTCATGTAGCCATACCTCATGCGATACCGCAGATTTTTACCGGGATATCCAATGCGAACAGCTTTGCGTTTACTACCCTCGTCATGGCAGAAATGATGGGACAGCCGGGAGGGCTTGGCTATTATATTAATGCATCAAAGGTCTGGAGTGCGTATTATAAGGTTTTTGCCGCGATTATTGTAATGGCGGTGCTGTTCAGCTTAATAATGGAGGGGATTGGCCTGATTCAGAACCGGGTTCTGAGGTGGCAGAAAGGCTTGGTGAAAAGTGAGCAGTGACACAATTATTGAAATTAAAGAGGTCAACCGTACCTATATTGATGAAAAAGACAACACGGTTGAAGCACTTAAGGATATTAACCTCACTATTAAGCGGGGGGAATTTGTATCCATTATCGGCTCGTCAGGCTGCGGCAAGACGACTCTGCTGCGCCTGATTGCAGGACTTGATGTGCCGGAAACAGGGATACTTACCCTTGACGGTCAGGAAATCACCGCTCCAGATCCCCAGAGAGGCTATGTTGTACAGCAAGGGGGACTGTTCCCCTGGCTGACGGTGGAACAAAATATCGCCACGGGGCTGAAGGCAAGGCATGTCTACCGTCAGAATAAGGCACAGGTCGCACATTATATAAATTTAATCGGGTTAAATGGTTTTGAGAAAGCCTATCCCCACCAGATAAGCGGCGGTATGGCGCAGCGTGTGGCAATAGCCCGTGGGCTGATTAACAGACCGAAAGCCCTGCTCCTTGATGAGCCCATGGGTGCACTTGATTCCTTCACCCGTGCGGATATCCAGGATAAGCTCCTTGAGCTTCGGAAAGAAAATGACGCAACAATGGTACTGGTAAC
Source organism: Bacillota bacterium (assembly GCA_023410275.1). Lineage (GTDB taxonomy): Bacteria > Bacillota > Clostridia > Lachnospirales > Lachnospiraceae > Anaerocolumna. Next base: position 1,672 of record JAEYPZ010000069.1, on the reverse strand, counting down.
CCATGATGTTGATGAGGCCATATATCTTAGTGACCGTATTGTTATCATGACGCCCCGGCCGGGTAAAATCAGCGAAATTTTATCGATTAAAATGTCCCATCCCAGAGACCGCGGAGGGGCAGAATTTCTTTCTATACGGGGAGATATACTGGAAAAATTACATCTGGCAAGTGCACGGCCGGAGTTAGAATATACAATATAGGAGAGGTTTTCATGAGTAAAATCAGACAAATAGCAATTTACGGTAAGGGAGGAATCGGAAAGTCCACCACGACCCAGAATCTCACGGCAGGACTTGCCGAAAGCGGTAAAAAAATCATGGTTGTCGGCTGTGACCCTAAGGCTGATTCCACACGGCTCTTGCTTGGCACCCTTGCCCAGCGTACGGTACTGGATACGCTGCGGGAAACCGGCGACGACATTGAACTGGACAGCATTCTGCGCAAGGGCTTTGGCGGGATAAAGTGTGTGGAATCGGGAGGCCCGGAACCGGGGGTAGGCTGTGCCGGCCGGGGAATTATCACATCCATCGGATTGCTTGAACAGCTGGGAGCCTACACGGAGGAGCTGGATTACGTCTTTTACGACGTACTTGGTGATGTTGTTTGCGGCGGCTTTGCCATGCCGATTCGGGAAGGGAAGGCAAAGGAGATTTATATTGTGGCAAGCGGTGAGATGATGAGCCTTTATGCGGCAAACAACATCTCAAAAGGAATTGCAAAATACGCACAAAAGGGCGGCGTGAGGCTTGGGGGCATTATCTGCAACAGCCGTAATGTAGACCGAGAAATTGATTTACTGAGTGCCTTCGCTGCGGAGCTTAACACACAGCTTATTTATTTTGTACCGCGTAACAATGTTGTCCAGCGGGCTGAAATTAACCGCAAAACGGTAATCGAATATGCACCGGAGGATCATCAGGCACAGGAATACCGTAACCTGGCAAAGGCCATTGATGAAAACAAATACTTTACAATTCCAAAGCCCATGACCCAGGAACGATTAGAGCAGATCCTGCTGGAATATGGACTGATGGATTCAATCAAGGACGATTACCGGATTTGATAAATAGTAATTAAACAGTGTATTGAAAGATTTGCCTACGAAATGAATTTATAACTATCGCCTTTGATTTCCAATGAAATTCAAAGGCGCCTTTTGTTTAAATAGGAGGAAAGCTTAACGATAAACGCATAAAGGAAGTCTATGGAAACGGACGATGACCAAGGGGGTTGTTTTGACCTTTTGTTACGCGAGAACCCTTATTCCACTAAAGCGCCAGAAAACGTGACTGGCAGGCAAATCAATGCCAAACTCGCTGTGACAACTATGGCTGTGTTAGTTATCGAGCTCAAACAGTGGCATTGCTTTACCTAGTCACGTTTCCTGCCGCTTAAGTGTCATAAGGAACCTCTTGAGACAAAATGTCAAAACAACCCCCTTGGTCATCTGTGCATATCCATTATTTTGTCTTATGCTTTGCCGTGCTCAAAATCCTATAAGACCAGTACAATACAGCAACTATCCAAGGTTTTATTGCCAATTCCCAGATGATTTTGGCTTACCTTTCGTAATTTTCTATTGAGGAGTTCCCTAATGACACTTAAATGGCAGCAGCTGTTCCTAGGTAAAATTATACCACTGTCTGAGCTCACAGCTCCACATCGAAACA
>JAEYPZ010000098.1:0-25979 GCA_023410275.1 Bacillota bacterium | reverse complement strand
GTCCTAATTCTCTGAAGATTTTGTGCTGGACATATTATCAAACAGATAACTCGCTTCGCTCAAACAATCTGTTTGATAATATAGCACAAAATCTTCAGAGAAAAGGACTTCTAATACCTTTCCATAGGCGCATTCGTTCTTTCTGCTTTGTACAAATTGCCTGTATACATAGGAACGAGGATTTTGTTGCTTGAATAAATATTAGCTTATGATAACCGAATTAAACAAATAAGACAGCCATGAAGGGCTGCCATACGAAACAGCTGCCATTCATGGCTGTCTTATGAAAATATTTGAGTGTTGCTACTATTCCAGTTTTTGATAATGGGTTCTGTGGCTTTATACGGCAGGCAATATTTATAAAGTCTTTATCCGCGTTTTCCCGTCAGATAGTATACTGCCAGCTGGGTTCTGTGGGATATTCCTTCCTTCTCCAGGATATTGCTGATATAGTTTTTTACAGTGCCTTCGGACAGGAACAGCTTTTCTGCGATTTCCTTGTTGGATAGGCCCTCTGAAACGGCCCTTATAATTTCCATTTCCCTGTCCGTATATAATTCTCTGGGAAAGCCTTTTGCTCCCATTATGCTGTTATCTGCCTGGGTAAGCCTTGTAAGAATACTTTCCTCCATGACTCCGGCACCGTTATGAATGGACTTTATCATTTGCTTTAACTGGTCCGGCGTATGGTTTTTGATCAGGTAACCCTTGGCGCCGTTCTTCATTGCCTCCCTTACCAGGTCATAGTCATCAAAGGTTGTGAGAATCAGTACCTTTGCAAGATTCTCCTTTACAATTATCCCGGTTGCTTCAATTCCGTCCATAACCGGCATCTGAATATCCATAAGAACGACATCGGTAGGATTTCTTCTGGCTGCTTCCACCGCTTCCCTGCCGTCTGCCGCACAGCCCGTTACCAGAAATTCCTCATCCACGCTTAAAATTATTCTCATACCATCCCGCACAAAATCACTGTCATCCGCTATAATTACCCGTATCCTGTCAGCCATGTTCCCCTCCCTTTTGGCTGCCTTCTATGGGCAGCAGCATATTTATAACAAAGCCGTTATCCCCAGCAAAGCTGATAAAGCCCTTTGCCTCCCTGATACGCCTTCTCATTCCGTCTAGTCCCATGCCCTCCTTGATCTGCGGACAGCCCCTGCCGTTATCCGACACCGTACAGCGGACCATGCGGTTCATGACAAATATCTCAATGGAAATTCTGGTGCAGAAGGAGTATTTTAAGGCATTGGAGACGGCTTCAAAGCAATTATCCAGAATGATTTCCCAGTACTTTCCGCTGATATCATCCCCCTCTCCCGTTAAGGAGAAATCCGCTTCTATTCCGTATTTTTTTCTGCAATCCTCACACAGACTGTTGAGCTGGATAGAGGCAAGCTGCTTCTTTCCCGGTCGTTCCTGCCGCAAAAGCCCCCGAATCTCATCCATACTGGACCTTAAGCTGTCAATGACCGCCTGCAGCATCTCCCTGCTTCCTTCCCTGTCCTTCTCCATAATTACCTTGACTGCCTCTAACTGGTATACGGAACCGTTTATACTGTGTCCCAGTTTGTCATGAAGTGCCTGGGCCAGCCATGCCCTCTCCTCCAGTACCTTATTCTCAAAATACAGGCGGTTTCTGTCCACTTCCTTCCGGTACTCCGTTTCACTCCTCCTCAGGTCCCTTTTAAGGACCTCTTCCTTTTGGGAGTTCACTTCCGTCTTTGCCTGCTCCCTTTTCACAATGATATAATGTTGGAAATACAGTGCCAGGATAAAGGAAGCTACCGCAAAATAGGCCGCTTTCCCATCTGTCAGAAAAATGCCGACGTAGGCTGCCGGATAATAGAAAGGCTTCCATCTGAAAATTATTATGATATCCAAAAGCACCATTGGCAGCAGGTAAATATACGCCTTTTCCAATCCCCAGACCAGAATACAGATTGAAATCACCTCAGCCGTCAAAGGCACCGCCGAATTTCCAATTGCCAGGAGAGCCTTGGCGGTATTATTCTTAAGGTCCTCTCTTTTCTCTTCCTTAAATTCCAGCCAGACTACAGACACAAAAAGAAAGGCTGCCACCAGCAGCGCCTGGTAGGAAATTCCACCTTCCCTATTCCCAGTAAATACTGCCGCATAAACCGTAACAGCCATAACCATAATCAGCTTGATAAATACAAAATAGCGCAATTCCAAATGTTCCTGCATTCTCATTCATTCCTGCCATATTTTAAACCAACGGCACCCGTACTCATTATTATTACAAGGTAAGCTGCCGTAATACAAAGTATCATTAAGTATACGGAAGAGTCCTTTACCATCATGCCTTCCGCGGCTATGACAGTCCACCTCTGAGGCATCAGCCTGGAAGTATTCTTAAGCATCCTGCTCGCATCGTCCAGTGGAAAATACAAGCCGGCCAGCATGGAGCTTATGCACCAGGTCATAAAAGCCAGATAGCTGGCACTCATTACATTGTTTATGAGTATTCCCGTAACCAGGCTCATAGTGCAGAATATCATCCCCAAAAGCCCTATTAAAAGCAAATAGTTCCATGTACTGATTCCAAAATCCGTTTTTACAAATACGGCAATTCCTATTCCCATTATAACAGTTTGTAAAAAGGCTGTCATCAGGGTTATGATTATTTTTGCCAGCATATACGTAACCTCACCGGTTCCGGTCAGTTTAAGCCTTGTATACACCAGATTGTTTTTCTCTTCCACGGCTGTCTGGGCAATGAAGATGCCGGCGTAAAGGAAGGCAATTGTCACTATGGCCACAGAAAACTTGATAGAATATAATTTTATTTTTTGGGTATCATTTAGATCTGATGCCAGCCCATTATTTAGGAAGGTTACTTCTTTTTTAGGCAGAGCATTTTCCAAAGCCTGCAGCTGCTTTAATAAACTCTCTGTATCCTTAGCCTTTTCCGGCTTTTGAAAGGAAGCTGCTGTCTGCTCTAAGGATTGATAGAACAGCTCTTCCCTTTCATCCTGTCCTGTCTTATAAAAGGTAATACTGTCTTCTACCCGGCCTTCCAGAAGCTTTTTATCAAAATCCTGCTCCAGGCATAAGAAGCTTAAGGCAGCGTCCTTGTCTATATGAAATTCCATGTTATCCGCTATTTTTTCATCCGGTATATTAACTGCATCCACATGGTAGATCTGATAGATTCCTCCCTGTGCCAGCTGCTTTAAAAAGTACCCGGACAGCTCTGTCATGGATTTGTCATACACCAGTACGGGCATTAGTGTATAATCCCTTTCATAGACTACCTTTTCCTTCATATCCTTCAGCTCAATAATATCCTGAAGCTTTTCCTTTGAGCTGGAGATTCCATCCAGCCTGATGTTTAAAAGCATTACGGAAAACACCGGAACCACAATGAGAAAAAAGAGGAATCCTTTATTCCGAAGCAATAGCTTTAGATTCATTATTAAAAGTGTACGAAGAGCATTCATAGATTTTTCCTCCCCCTTCCATCTGCCAGAAGCTGTCCTCCCACAAAGGCAGTTACACTGATAACAGCAAGATATAAAAGGCACCTGGTTCCATAATCACTTCTTCCCATTGTAGAATATTCCACCAGGGTTCTGTTGATATAATACAAAGGCGACAACTCTTTCAGCCTGTCGGAAACTGCCGAATAAAAATATGTTTCAAAGCTTCCTCCAAGAAATCCGGCCACCCATACAAGTGTGAAAATAACTCCGACAGTCACCGCCATATTCCCGAAAAGATAGTATATAAAGATACTAAAGAGTGCAGCTGCTATAACACTGCAGGCCATGACCAACAAGGTGCCCGGCAGCCTTCCCCACTTTATTCCAAAGAGTAATGTATTCAGTGCCGCACTGCAAAAGGTCAACAGCATGGTAAGTGAAATACAGGGCAGCACCTTGCCAAGGTATAAGGAAAAGCTGGATAAGGGCGATGCCTTGAGTCTTGGCACAATGCGGTTCTTCCTTTCACTGCTGAAAACAGGGGACATAATAATGATACTGCACCAGCTGAAATAGACGATATAAATAATACCGTAATAGTCTGTTGAATCAGGCTTTGGTACTGTCTTTAAGGAAACCGTTCTTATGCTGACTCCGTTTCCATTTTCGTTCCTGCTCCCGTTTCTGTATTCATTTCTGTCTTTGTTTCTATCTTCGTTCTTGTCATCGTTCCTGTCTTCGTTTCTGTCTTCGTTTCTGTCTTCGTTCCCGACACCGGCATCAGCCTGCTTAAAGGACTGCACCACCTGATGGAGGAAATATTCCATTACGCCTGCCTCGGTTTCCATATCCTTCTGCTTATATATGTGATAGGAACCTTTACCGAATTCTACGAAGACGGCTGCTTCCTTTCTCTGAAAAATATCTTCTACCGACTTTAAAGAAGAGGTGCCATCAAGTGAAAATTCACGCAATTCAATCTTATTCTCTTTTGCCGCCTCCTTGATGGAGGCCATTGCCCCCTCCCAGCTGCTCCCCTTTTCTAAACTATAACCTGCCGTGAAAGTATCTGCCGGGGTATAGCTTGTCAGCATTGCTTTGAAAGCACTGGATAAGGAGGCAATTATAAATACAGGTCCTATAAGCATAAGTATAATCACCCACTTATTGCGAAACATTAATTTAAAATTATTCTTTATTAAAGCCCAAGGCATCGCTTATACCCCCTCCGTGTAATCCCGCAGCTTTTTACCGGTTAATGTCAGGAATACTTCCTCCAGCGTAAGTTCCTTTTCCGTATCCGCCGTTACCAGCTGCTTTAACTCCTCCCTGGAGCCCGTTGCAATGACCTTGCCGCTGTCCATTATGGCAATCCTTCTGCATACAGCCTCTACCTCCTCCATATAGTGGCTGGTATAGATAATGGTGGTCCCTGCCCTGTTGACCTCTTTGATTTTCTCCAGTATAAAATTTCTGGATTGGGGGTCAATTCCCACCGTAGGCTCATCAAAAATCAGAAGCTCCGGTTTATGCCCCAGCGCACAGGCTATGTTCAGCCTTCTCTTCATTCCTCCCGAAAAGTTCTTGGCAAATACATTCCTTTTATCCGATAAGCCTACAAACTCCAGTGATTCCTCCACTGCCTTTTTTAACTCCGCCCCCTTGATTCCGTAAAGGGAGGTGAACAGCTCCACATTCTCCCATGCCTTTAAATTCTCATGAATGGCAAGCTCCTGAGGGATATAGCCTATTTTACCAAGGAGCTTCTTACCCTCCTCCTTCATATCCCTTCCAAAGAGGCAGATACTTCCAGCATTTGGCTTAACCAGCCCGCAAATCATATTCATCGTAGTGGATTTGCCGGCTCCGTTAGGACCAAGCAGGCCAAATATCTCCCCTCTTCCGATTTCTAAGGTCAGGCAATCTACAACTGCCTTGTTATTGTACTTTTTTGTAATTCCGTCTGTTTTTAAAACAATGTCATTCATCCTGCCATCCTCCCTGCCTCTCAGCTTTCTGATGGTATCTTACCATGATATACTGCCTTCCGGTAGTGAAAAAAGAAAGAAAGTAATATGACTTTCGTCACATTCCTTAGACTGCAGAGAAAGCCAACTATTAAAAGAAGCATATAACTATATGTGTATAAATAATCAATACTATATTTTTATCCCTGCTTATGGTATTCTTTAATAAATCCGAATTTGCAAATTAGTTTTAGAGAGATAGGGCAAAGTAAATTACAGGAGGTGAAACACATGAGAAAAACGCTTCAGGATGTGGCAAGCTATTTGAAGGAAATTATGGTGCCCGAAACGCACGAAGCATATGCGGTCAATCCTGCCTATACAAATGTTTCAGTTGAAGAGAGCATACGTGAGGGCGTTCTGGCATTCAGAGCCTTTTTGGTTCGGCTTTACGATGTTTTATACGCCAAAGGCGATGTCTATGATAATAGCAAAAAAGTTGCCCATGAATACGAAAACCGCACCACGCTTTCGGTGTATTATCCGTTCCTGCACAATGTAAGCACCTTACTAATGAACATAGGGTATCATGGCATGCCAGTTGAAAACGCGCAATCTCTCGCCTGTGGAAATACCGTATTGGGTGGAAAATTGTCTGTTACCAAAAATCTTGAATGTCTGCGGTTTCTGACGGATTGCGGTATTTGCATTGACGGCATAGATTTAAATGATAAAAAGCAAAACTTGTCAGACATCAAAACCATAAAGATTACATATCCGGATAACCCCGCTATGCTGACAGGCCTGAAGGTCATGGCAATCGCCGAAATAGACCATGGCACCCTCGTCAACCAGGATGTTTTTCTGCGCTGTGATTACAGGGTATTGAAAGAGGATGAAACCGATGTGCTTTCCATCGTGCAGGATACGATAAAGCCGTTATCCGCAGATGTGCAGGATTTCATTCTGCAGCTGCATCAGCGCTATCTGGATAAAGGACTTACCTGCGTTGTGGAAGTAAAAGGGTTTCATATCTATATGAAGTATTGTTATAAACGGAAAGATATATGGGGAATGAACGCTTCCCTAGGCAACGGCTATCATATCAATGTGAAACCGACTAAGACGCACGAATACCCTGACACCATCAAAAGGTTTCCTCCCATTTTGCAGGAACTGATTGCAAAGGGATATGGCGGCGGCAGAAAAAGAGAAATCGGTCATTGTGATGGCGGCTGCCGCGGACTTCCCATATCGTTGGATGATTCTGTTTTAGATATACGAGATGACATTGAAACATGGTTTGATCAAGAATTGTCATGCTTGCAAAAGAAATAAGCATTTTATTCATTGCACCTTTCAAGCAGAAGCACGACATTTCCAATTTAGATACATAGATTTACGAAAGGCACGGAGATTCCCGTGCCTTTGGCCTGTATAAATATCGTCACATTCCTTTCTTTTTGTCATTGCCTGTTTATGCTGCAAATACCTACAGGGAAGAGCTCTATTGCAGACCGTTAAAATTCCGGCAGGTAAAAGGTAGCAGGCAAGGAATCATGCCTGATGCCGTTTATTATCCTTATTGCATATTCCTTCCCCAAGTAACTGAAATACTCTTCCATTTCACCATCATCGCCAAATACATTCTGAAATATGTCAGACAGCAGGCTGCCAATCTTTTTTTCTGCTGCTTCTTCGCTGTCATCCTTAAAGTACTGCTTAACAGCCATTAAATCCCCTTCGGAAAGAAACAGCCTGCCTACCGGCTTCCTGGCTGCAATACATCCTACGACCATCAGCAATACGGCATAGGCTATATTATCATAATACAGGTTCCTGTAATCAGGCATTACTCTTTCAAGAAGCTGTTCCACCTGTGCAGTATCAAAAGCCTTTAAGAAATCATTCTCTATTTTGATAGATTGAAGATAACAGTAGATAGCATCCACTCCGCATAACTCGTTTACAGGTCTTAAAGTAGGATAATCCAGGGTAAGAATGTGGTCCTGGGGCTTGAATTTCGGGTCGTACCACAAGAAAAAGGAAGGCATTCCTTCCAGAACCGTATCCCTTAAATTCCTGCAGCCGTAATCCTTAAACTCCTCCAACAGGACATTATAAAATTCCTTTGTTTTATAAACCTTTGCTGTCACCGCGTCAAGCCCAAGCTTATAGGCAGTTTCCGCATTGATTTTCTCCTTTGTCCTGATACCAAATTCCTTGCCCCTGTCATACTCCTCCATGCAGTAAAGAATAGCTTCCATCAGCATTCTGGCTGTCTCGTAGGTGACTGAGCTGCTGTCACCGGAGGTATATTTATATGTCAGCTTTTCTACCAGAGGCAAAAGCTCTTCCATTTCGTACTCCATTTATCCTCCCGTTAGTCCCAAAAGAGTTCTTTCAGTACCGATAAATATAAATCCTTATCCCACCGTACCACATCATCGAACTGGCCGTATTCTCCATGTCCGCCGGTCTCCTTATAGCCTTCATAGCCTGCCCGTACAGCCTCCGCAAATTTTTCAAGGCACGTTCCTGCCAGATATTCCGTATCCCCGGTACATACTTCTTCAAACTGTTCCTTCATAAAAGTAATCAATTCATCATCTGTCAGATTATCCTCGGCTTCATTCTTAAACTGATAGAAGATGTCCTGAAGGTCTGTCAGTGTCTGAAGGTAACTATCCTGGTTAATATACTGGGAGTCGCAAAACTGAAAAATAAGTTTCTGTAAGATGCCATCTCCGAATTCGACCCGCTGGCTGCTCTTAAGGCTGTCATTCCGCATGACAACCAGCTCCTTCGCATCTTCATAGGATAGTGTTAGGCCGAAGCCTTCCGTTCTTTCATTAACTGCCACCAATGACCTGATTTCTTCTTCCTGCTTCTTTAACTGCATCAATTCAAATAAATTGTCCTCCATATAAAAACCTCCTTCCAAGGTAGTATCTCATTATAGGTCAGCTTCCAATCTATTACAAGACTTGAAAAATTCTAGGTTTTGTGGTATTATATAGGTAGAAAGAGACAGGAAAGATATAAAAATTCCGTCTCTTTTATTTTTCCAGATTCAATGATTTTTTGAACGTGTTCAGCGGTTTTTCGAACGTGTTCAGCGGTTTTTCGTACAGGTTCAGCGGTTTTTCCTACAGGTTCAGCGGTTTTTCGTACAGGTTCAGCGGTTTTTCGTACAGGCTTTGTTAAAATCCGCTTATGTGATATACTATTGATTAAGGAATCACATTCATTATCATGTTTATTGAATGCTGAGATCCGCTTCTGATACCCGAATCAGTATTCCTATTCAAAAATAGCAGGAGGCAGGCTTATGACCTTACAGCAATTAAAGTATATTATTGAAATCGTAAACTTCGGTTCTATTAACGAAGCCGCAAAGCGGCTGTTTATCACACAGCCCAGCCTGTCCAATGCCGTAAAGGAGCTGGAGGCAGAAATCGGCTTTGACCTCTTTTTGCGCACTCCCAAGGGGATTACCCTCTCCGTAGACGGAGTGGAATTCTTAGGCTATGCCCGCCAGGTCGTGGAACAGGCGGGGCTTTTGGAGCAGCGTTACTTAAGCAAAAAGCCTTCCAGACAGCTTTGCTCCATCTCTACCCAGCACTATGCCTTTGCCGTCAATGCCTTTGTAAATCTTATCAGGGAAAGCGGGTCAGACGAATACGAATTTACCTTAAGGGAAACCAGAACCCATGAAATCATAGAGGATGTTAAGAATTTGCGAAGTGAAATAGGAATCCTGTATAAGAATCCCTTTAACCGGAAGGTAATTGAGAAGCTGCTGCGGGAAAACCGCCTGGACTTTCATCCCCTGTTTACGGCAAAGCCCCATATCTTTATCAGCTCCCAGAATCCTCTGGCAGACAGGCCTTTTGTGACCCTTGAGGATTTACAAGATTATCCTTATCTTTCCTTTGAACAGGGAGAATATAATTCCTTTTATTATTCCGAGGAAATCCTTAGCACCGTATACCGGAAAAAGAGTATCCATGTCAGTGACAGGGCTACTCTCTTCAATCTCTTAATCGGCCTTAACGGCTATACTATTTCCACCGGTATTGTCAGTGCGGACCTGAACGGGGATAATATCAAATCGGTTCCGCTGAAAGTGGAGGATGAAATTCAGGTGGGCTGGATTGCCAACCATCAGATACAGCTCAGTATGCAGGCGGGAGCCTACATCCGGGAATTAAAGGCAGTGATAGAGCAATACGGACTTACGTTATCAGAATAACAGCTGCTCCCTTCACTCTTCAAATGATTCATCCTATTATAAATGTGTGGATTGTATGTGGTTCAATCACGGAAGAAAAGGAATGTTTCCCATCCTCAAACATAAATTTCCTTGCCTGGTTCATATTACTTCCAACTACAATTACAATCTCTCCGTCCGGATTCTCAAAAGCCACTGCATTGGATGCAAAACGACCGCTCGTTTCCAACACTCTGGCACCTTTTTTAACAAAATGGGAAAAATGCTTCATAATATAGAATTCAGGCTGGTATGCTATCTTCTTCGTTTCTTCATTAATGGTTATCAGTGAGTTCTGACTCCATCCCCAGGTACTGACACCTCCCTCGGGCAGGGCAAGATTCCAGTATATATAACTTTCAACACCATGATAAAAATAATGCCACATTTGACGGTATATATATTCCGCCTGTTCCCAGGTATTTCTTCCGTCGCCGCATTCACTTTCTGTCTGCATATATCGAAGCTCCGGGTAGCTTAGTACCGTTTGTTCAATTACATGCTTGCCGCCCCATTGAAAACCAAGTCCGGTAATATATTTTCTGGCCTCTTTATCCGATAAAATCGTATTTTCAAATTGATCATAATATTCGCTAAATGGTGCACTCGTGGGTCCCATCATAAAATCAACAAAAGGCCCATTTATGGTACCAACCCAGATTTCTGTATCAGCACTGTTCTTCTCAGTTACCGGACCAAGATGATTCTTGATAAAGTCTCTCATCTGCTCACCGGTCCAAAGGCAGGAAGGAAATTTCTGGTCTGCCATCGGTTCATTCTGCACATGAATCTGATTAACCGTAATCCCTTCTTTTTTATATTCCTGTATAAATTTCACCAGATATTTTGCATAAGCATCAAGAACTTTGTCTTCCATCCGAATTGTTCCATAATTATATACTTTCTTAGTTTTCATCCAGGTAGGCGGGCTCCAGGGTGATGCAAACAACGAAAAGCCGGGCTGCCTTTTTATGGCTTCTTTCACAAAAGGTATTGTAAATTTTTTATCTCTCTCTATGTTAAAATGCTCAAGTTCATAATCATCGTCCGCTTCATCACAGCTATACCAGGAAAGGCTGAAATCATTTGCTCCTATCGGTACCCGTCCCATACGAAAACCGCAGTTCTCTTCCTGGAACAATTCATCCAGAAAATCATTTCTATGCTTATCCTTAATCTTTTGCAGAACCTCCCAGCCAATCTCATTAAAGCAGCCTCCAAATCCTTTCACCTCCTGCTTTTTTACCCCGGTAAGCCTTAAGGTGTCTTCGCAGGTTTCTGTCCCTGTCCCTCCTTCCTGCCAGTAATTATTTTCCCCGCTCATAATATGTTTTATTTTCATTCCTATCACTCCATTCTATTAAATTGGGCAATATTCCAAATTTATTCTTTGTAATTAATTGCAAGTTTTGCATAAAAGTCCTCCAGCGTAAATCTGGAATCCAGGGAATGATATACCCTGATCGGACGATTTCCCTGCTTATGGATATAGTACATTTCCTTTGAAAATAAAGGTGCAGGTATCCAGTCATAATTTCCCCTGTTATTCTCCTCCAATAATACAGTAATTGTCCCCTGATCCCCTAGTCCCCAGCTTTCTCCGTGAGGCCAGGCATTAAAAAAGTGCATTCTATTATTGAAATCCACCATCTGGTTAAATAAATAATTTCCTACTTCTCCGCAGGGCTGTACCTTATACTGAAGTTCCGTTAAAGATACCTCCAATTGTTTATACACATTTTCCGGTATCTGCCAGAGCGGCATACTTGATGCAAAGACTACATTGGCCGCAGCAATATCCTGAAAAAGGTTAAATTCAAACCCTCCGGATGGGTAAGGTCCCCCTCCGATCCATACAGCCGTCATTCTATCGCAAATCTCGGGGTTTTTTAAAATGGCTGAGGCCAGATTAGTAAGACCACCCTGGAATATGGCAAATAATGGCCTGTCGTCCTCCCTCATTGCTTCATTTATGATAAACTCTGTACCCTCAGAAGCTACCGGAGTCTTTTCATCCTCCATAGCAGTTATTCCGCCCTTAAACACCTTATCCGAGTATTCCTCCATAAGTCCCATTAGATTCAGTACTTTTACTACTTCCTCATAACTGGCTTCCATTGTTTTGCCTTCCCCGTAAAAAGTGTGATTTGCTTCAAAATGAGTTGATATAATTCCTTTTACAAGGAATTTCGGAGTTAAAAGATGATGTACCAGTGCAAACTGGTCATCGGCTTCATTCTTACAGTCCGTATCCACAATAACACGGATTTTTTTATTTTCAGGAACCTGATATAGATATTTGTTCATATTTACACGATTTTATACCTTTCTATCTTATTTTTGCGCCCCGGCTTAGAATATACATTCAATTCTTTCCATCTCTTATCAGGCTATTTTATATTATCACTTTTCCATCAATCTTCCTTTTGGTAATCCCGCCTGAACTCTTTTGGGGTAACGCCTGCACTGTTTTTAAAAACCTTAGTGAAATAGGAAAAATTATCATAGCCAACCCTAAGAGCTATGGTGTTAACCGATTCTTTGGTTTTTACCAGGTATTCTTTGGCCCGATCCACTCTTTTTCTTGTAATATAATTACCGATGGATTCCCCTGTCTCTTTCTTAAAAATGCGTGCCAGATAATCCTGATTCAGATAAACCATATCTGCCAGGGATTCTCTTGTAATTTCGTTATCCAGGTTATTGTCGATATAATCTTTTACAATCTTTACCGTCGACTTATCTCCCGCATCTCCGTTTAAGATATTCATCACGGTATCAATCATCTGATGCAATCCTTTTTTTGCATTGGTTACATTCTGAGTGGAAAAATCAATCAGCCCGGTATCAAACAAAAAATTACCCATCAGATAGGTTATAGTACCGCTTTCCTTTAATATGGTAACCAGAAGTTGAATAAAATTCATTACAAGATTTTTGAGAACTTCTTTATCCAGATTATGAAAAGCAAGCTGCTTGTCTAAATACTTATCTATTTCCCTCTTCATTGCATCAACCTGCCTGTTTTTCAAAAAACTCTCCCATAGGTTAAAATCCGGCACCTTGTACCGGGTTTCTAAAATCATATAATCATTAAGAGACATTATTGTATCTGGTTCTATCAGAGCCTTTTTTAAAAAACAATTAAAAGCATTCACGTCAGATTTTAAGTGTTTAAATTCATTGGCTTTACCTATGATGATACTGCATACAATTTCAAGCTTCCTTGCAACTTTTCTTAGCAAAGACACCGCTGCATTTTCTGCAATCTCCTGCCTGTCCTCCAGTGAGTTCAACCGGATAATCGCAAGGTAAGAATTATTTTTCATATGCAGTGCAGCCTCCATAGAATAATTATTTGCTGTAAATATTTCAGCAATTAAATTTTTCAGTGTCCATTCAAACATGCCTCGCCCATATCCGTTGTTTATATCTTCTCCCTCAACATAATAATTGATTATTAATGGCAGGAACAGCTGATTTTCCTTATAATCCACACCATATCCCCGGAAATTTACCTGTTGATTATTTAACAAAAGATCAGAAAAGAACTGTTCCTTTCTGATCTTTTCTGATACCGTCCAATATTCCAGGTATTTATCATGATTAACCAGACTTAATGCTTTTTTTTCCTCTGCTATGGCACCTGTAATCATCTTCTCCAGTTCTTCATAATCAATGGGTTTTAATGCATAGGCATAGCAACTATACCGAATGGCTTCTGTCGCATATTTAAATTCGGCATAGCTGGTCAGTAATATGTCTTTTATAATATATTCTTTCTGCTTCATCCATTTTAAAAGTTCGAAACCATTTTCTTTTGGCATCTCGATATCGCAGACAAGTATGTGAATCGGAATGTCACAAATAATCTTTTTTGCTTTATTAACACTTTGCGCAGAGTATACATTTTCAATACCCATGCTGTCCCAATCCAGACTTTTTTGTAAAGCCTCCAATACATAGGAATCATCATCCACAAGTAAAATATTCATATAAACTCCTTTGCACCTCTCAAGCTGACTTGCGAAACTGCCTAAATAGAAAGTGAAAATTGCTTATTAATTTTTACACTAACTATGCCCTCCCAACGCGCCGCAAGATTGGGCCGAGGATTTCGCAGGCACTTCTTGTGTGAATTATTCTTCTCAATAATTCACACTACCTACTCCAGTTTATCCGGCCTTCTGAATGGAAATCTGATTTCGACACCGGCACCGCCCTTGTCCCGGTTATAAAACCGGATATTTGCTTCGTTACCGAATGCAAGTTTCATACGGGAGACTGCATTCATAATTCCAATCCTGTTCTGGCCATCACTGATATCCATTCCATTTTGCAGCTTATAAAGTATTTCACTGTCATATCCGTCACCGTTATCTTCTATTACAATAGTAACTTCATTCTCTGCTCTTCCTGTAATATATAATTCAATATCATCTTCCCAGTTAATCGTATACTTTACTGAATTCTCCACAAAGGTCTGGAGGATTAACGGCGGTAATTCTGCTTTCATAATCTTCTCATCCATGGATATATACGCTTCAAAGCAATTTCCATACCTTATTTTCTGTATTTCCAAATATTTATTGATATGCCCTAACTCTTCTTCTACTGTTGCAAAGTTATCTCTGCTTTTAAATATATATCTTAAATATTCGGATACACAGTTGGATAATATCTGAATTTCTTTGTATTGCTCCATCTGCGCCATGTTATAGATTATATTCAAACAATTCAGGTAAAAATGAGGTTCTATTTGCAGGGACAAAAAATCCATCTTTGTTTTCTGCTGCTCCAGAGTCTTTTCATAAATATCAATTTTTAGACCCTTAATTCTTCCTACCATATCAGACATTAATTTACTGGCGTTTCCAAGCTCATTTATCTGATAGTGTGTCGCAACATCATAAATTTCATTGTTTTTTAATGTTTCAATATTTTCATTAAAGACCTGTATAGGATATAAAACTGTTTTATTTACAAATCTTAAAAAAAAGAGTATTAAAGTTACAAAGGCAACCATAAACAACCCCAGTACCATCTGCAATTTAAAGACTTTCAATACACTGTTGTAATTATGGATTACCATGATTAAATTAATTTCCCCGTTAATGCCTTTCTTAATGAAAAGAACTTGTTTCAGCCAATTCTTACTAATCGTACCGCTTTTATTACCTGAAGTAATAATTTTATCCCGAAGGATTTCTTCCTGATGATAATAAACATTCCCTTCATTATCCGACAAGGCAATATAATAATCTGAACCGTAGTATTCTGATTCCATCGATTTTATCATTTCAGGAATGCTAATAAAAGAAATCATAAATCGTCCATTATTCGTTATGATATTAACAAAATAGTAATTTCCGGCAAGATTTAATATATTCCAGCCGCTTTTGAAATTCCTGGTATCAACCAATGAAAGCACTTCATTTTTCACGGCTCTCCATAAAATATAATCCTCACCGCTGTCACTGTCTTCAATTAATATACCATTTCCCGGAAAATAAATCACATAATGTACTGCAAAGGGAAGCTCCCTCGACCAGTTTGATATCATTCTTTTAACCCGGCTTACAATCGTTATCTCATCAATGCTTGTCTTAATATTATCCATTATAAGCAGCCGGTCAAGGTCCTTATCATATCCGATTTCAGACAGCATCATTGTATGAATACCGGATAAAGTTCCTGACAGGTTATCCACATCGGTCGAAAGTTTACCTGATACTGTGGAAAGTGAATTCTTATTCAGCTGGTTAATAGCATAAAAAGAGATGGCAAAATTTAAAATCACTACAACTGCTAACGTTGTCTCTATCCACTTTATGATATTGGAAAAGTTATATCCTCGCATTATATTATCCTAATTTCCGCTGTTATTTAAAGCTTGTTTAGTTTCTCTTTATTAAGCTTACAATATAGGCAGTAATAATTCAACCTTTTACCGCTCCTACAGCGATTCCTTTGGCAAAATATTTCTGAAGAAACGGAAAAATGCATAACACCGGCAGTACTCCAATAAAAGCTATTGCCATACGGACAGAGGTACTTGGCAATTTACTGACATCTACATTTGAGCTCACATTACTATTGGAACTAAGATATTGAATATTGCTGATCATCTCATTTAATAAACTCTGAATTCCCCATAGTTCCTTCTTATTTACGTAGTACAATGCATTTGTCCAATCATTCCAATAGGCAAGTGCCGCAAATAAACCCATGGATACCAGAATTGGTTTACCAAGAGGCAGAACGATATGCCTGAAAATAGTAAGGTGACCGCCTCCGTCAATTTTACATGCCTCATAAAGTGCCGTTGGAATACTGTTTTGAAAAAAAGTGCGGATCATAATTACATTCATGGCACTTAACATAAATTGAGGTATAATTAATCCCAAAAAGGTATTTTTAATATGAAAAATACTTGTATACATCAGATATGTAGGGACTAATCCACCATTAAACAGCATTGTAAAAAACACAAAAAATGACAGGAATTTTTTACCCGGAAGGCCTTCCAAGGATAATCCATAAGCTAACAGGGAGGCTAACGTCATGTTCATAACGGTACCCGCAATCGTTATAGCAAACGTCATACCATAGGCTTTCATAATCTTGGAACCGCTTTTTATCAAATACTGATAAGCCTCCAAACTGAACTTCTTAGGAAAAAAAGAATAGCCATTCTGAATCAGTGTCAATTCTTCCGTAACGGATGACAGGAACAACAGTATAAATGGCATTATCATAACAACTGTCATTAAGATAAGAAATATATGAATAAATATATTTGCTATTTTTTGTTTCTTACTTATTACCATTTTGAAATCCTCCCACCGCTAAAATAATGCATTTTCAGGGCTGGCTTTTTTAACAATCAGATTCGATAACATAACTAATATGAATCCTACACATGACTGATAAAAACCTGCTGCTGATGACATACTGATATTTCCCAGGGTCAATAAACCTCTGTATACATAGGTATCTATGGTTTGCGTTGTCTGGTACAGCAGACCTGAATTCATAGGAACCTGATAAAACAAACTGAAATCGGAATAGAATATTCTACCGATACTAAGTAAGGTTAGTGTAATGATGGATGGCACTAATGCCGGCAGTGTAACGTGCCATACTTGTTTCAGCATAGTCGCTCCGTCTAAGGAAGCTGCTTCATAAAAGGAACTGTCTATTCCGGCAATTCCCGCAATGTAAATCAGTACCCCATAGCCAACACCCTTCCAGAGATTAACTAAAACCAGAATAAATGGCCAGTATTTTGCTTCCGAATACCAATTTACCGGTTCCATTCCAAGTACCGGCAGTATGGAGTTATTTATCATACCATTATCACCGCTTAAAAATGCAAATACGATGTAGGAAACGATAATATATGACATCAGGAACGGAAGAAGTACCGAGCTTTGGTAAATTGTCTTTGCCTTTTTTTGCCTGATTTCGCTGATTAATATGGCTATAATAATAGCCATTATTGTATTTACTATGATAAATGCAAAATTATATAGTAATGTATTTCTTGTTATAATCAATGCATCCTTTGTTTTGAATAAGAACTTGAAATTTTCAAATCCAACCCAGGGACTCTTGAATATACCTGTTGTAAAATTAACTTTTTTAAAAGCAATCGCTAAACCAGCCATAGGCATGTAATTATTTATGAATAAATAAACAAGCCCCGGTAACATCATGAGATAGACAGGAAGCCATTCCCGAAACCTTGTTCTTTTGCCTTTTACCGTTTTTTTCTGCACAGCTTCACTATTACCACGCATTTAGCTTCCTCCTCTTTCATAAAGACCACTGTAAAATTAATTCCATTAATCGTAATCGTGAGAATATTATGTTTTCTCGAAATAGTAAATCATAACATCCTCACGATTACGTCCAGTACAGCCTCAGGTTCATTTTTGGATTTTCAGTCAATTATGAGCATGCCGCTATACTTGTGTCTATTTAACATCAGCCTGTAACTGTTCTTACTTCTGTGATGCTAACCATGCATCTAACTGTTTCTGTTTCGCATCCATTACATCCTGTAGGCCTGCATTATATAAAGCCTTATTAAAAGCAGGAATTGCCTCTGCCGGGTCAACAGAGCCGGAACCGATTGCGTCATACCACTGATTCTTCACATTACTTAATGCAGTCAGCTGATTTGACACACTGCTTGAATCATAAGTGAAACCGAGTGCTTTTGAGCGGTGTGCCGCTTTAATATATTCGCGTTGTTTCTCCCACTTTGCTTTGGTCTCACCTTCCCATACATAAGCAATTTCCTGGTTCGGAAGTTCCCATCCGATATTCAAATTCCAACCGGTATTCTCTTTTGTAACACCGTCTGCATAGGAGATAACACCGTTATCTTTATCAATCACCTTATAATGGGTACCTTCTATACCCCAGTTGAGTAAGTTCATAACATCGGAACTTCCATAAATGTAATCAAGTACCTGAAATGCCTTCTCAGGATTTGTAGAGTTTCTTGCAATACCCCATGTAAAGAAATCAATGGAGTAAGAGGTAATATAAGCATCCCCGAATAAAGGGGCTGCTGCCAGATCATATCCGGTATTTAATTCATCCTGCTCAACAGCACCTGCTTTTAACGGTGTAAAATAGGAGAAAGTCGTACCTGCTTTCATCTGATTAATTGTTGTTTCCGTAGTTGTTGCAGCATCCTTTGACAGATAACCCTTCTTGTTCCAGTCATACATGGTATTTGCAAAATTCTTGAATTGATCTGTCTCAAATAGGTTCACTACACTTGTAGTCTGTCCATAATCCATCAATGCACCAAACCCATCGGTTAAAGCATCAAATACTTCCCATCTGAAAAGAGGTGTTCCATTTGCTGCACTTCCCAGCATGATCATATCCGGATTTGCTGTCTTTACCTTAGCATAAGCTTCCTCTAACTGAGCCATGTTCGTAATATCCGTAACCATATTATCTTTTATGGTATATCCCAGCTTTTCAAGAATATCGGCCCTCATCATAACACCTTCCCAGGTAATCTGTTCTCTCATGGAAGTAACGCCATAGGTGAAATCACCGATTCTTGGACTCTTAATAAAATCTTCATCTAAATTAGCTTTAATATTAGTACCATACTGCTCAATCAGGTTTGTTAAATCAATTACCTGTCCATTTGTTACATAACCGGCTGCATTTGTAATAATAATAGGCACAATATCCAGTTTTTCAGAACCGGATAAGGTCAACTGCAGTTCCTGCTGATATCCGCCCCATGAAAACTGCCTTAAATCAATCTTAGCATTCAGCTTCGGTTCAATAATTGCATTGACCGCATCTTCAATCTTAGCTTCATCCGGATACGCATCGCCAATATAGCCCATTACTACCGTATAAGGTTCTCCTTTTTCAGATGTGTTTGACTGCTCCTGCGTTTTGCCTCCGGTGGTATTACCGTCATTATCATTGTTCCCACAGGCAGACAGCATGGATGCCATTAAACATAAGGTAAGCAGAATTGATAAATATCTTGGTTTTTTCATAATATCCTCCTTGCAATTTGTTATGTTTTATATAACATCGACAGTATAGCATAATAAAAAGAGTATCTTCTATTACAATTTAGACCACAAATTAGCAAATTACAGACTTTTATTATTAAATATCACCAAAATATCTTGATATTGCATTTTCAAGGTCGTTATTTTGATGGAATTATTATATTTAATTATAGTATTCTTAAAAACGAAGGAAATATAAATAAAACACCCTATGTTGAAAAATAGCAGCCCTGCCAGTGACAGGGCTGCTATTTTCAACCTTTTAATCCGCCTTCACATTTAACCATTTCTATCGGTATTGTCAGTGCAGGCCTAAACAAAGATACTATCAAATTTTTTTCCTGAAAATAAAGAACTCTCTATTTCCTGCTCCCCAAACAGCCTGTTTACAGCTTCCTCATAGTCCCTTAGCCTCTCGGCCTTTTTTATCTTTTTCAAATATTTTTCATAATCCGTAAATAACGCTGCCATGTAAATCCATATTTCCTTCATTTTAAATAGGACATTCCTGTCGCCAAAAAGGATTTCCTGATACCCTTCATATATCCTGTCATGAAATTCCCTTACTCTCCCTATGCCGGGCTGTTTCTTTTCCTCTATCAGCTCTATCAGACCCGGATTGGTAATCAGCCCTCTTCCCAGCATTATGGTCCCGACCTCCGGGAATTCCTGTATGAATTCCAGATAATCTCTCAGTGTAAAGAGGTCCCCGTTATAGCAGACAGGATTTCTGCTGGTACTCAGGGCATCCCGGAACACATCCTTATTGGGCTTATTCTTATAATAATCCTTCTGCACTCTTGGATGAATGATAAGCTCTTCCAGAGGGTATTTGTTGTATATCTGAAGGAGCTCATAGAATTCCTCCGGAAATTCTATTCCAATCCGAGTCTTTATGGATATCTTCATTACGGGATTTGTAAATATTTCTTCCAGAAACCTGTCCAGTTCTTCCTTACGGGCCAGAAACCCCGAACCCTTATACTTTGCTGCCACTGTCCCGGAAGGACATCCCAAATTCAAATTGATTTCCTCATAACCCAGCTGCTTTATCTTTTGTGCGGCACGGATAAAATCTCCCGCATTATTGGTAAGCAGCTGTGGAATCAATACCTGCCCTTTGTTGTTCTCCGGCAATATATCGTTAATATCTCTGTTTTTAAAGGCTCCGTCCTGGTTGGTGGTGATAAAAGGGGAAAAGTATTTATCTACCTTACCAAAAAAAGCATGGTGTGCACTCCTGTAAATATAGCCTGTAATTCCCTCTAACGGGGCAAAATAGAACCTCATAGACTTTGCTTTTCCCCTCCCTTTTTCTGTTTCTGCACTTTCCGGTATTTTAAAAATTCTCGGCTACTACCTCTCCTCCCAGGGAAATAATTCTGGCAGTGGCATCCTTTAAATACCATACTTCGGTGTTGCCATCTCCGGCCTTGTACATATTCTGCAAAGAAGGATATTCATTTAACATGCTCTGCTGTGCCTCAAGCCGTTCATCTTCCACAGCAGTCGCTTCCAGGCGAATCCACTTATCCCCTGTAAAAGCACTGATTTCAATATTAGGGTTTGCATGCATCTGCTTGGATACCTTTTTTATCTTACCGGTTTGAATGTAAAGCTTTCCTTCAAAGATATGAACTGTTCCAAAAGGTCTTACTCTTGGTTTCTCCCCTTCCATGGTTGCCAGAAAGTAGGTTCCGCTTTTTTTAAGAAATTCATAGGTCTTTTCCATTCCGTTATCTCCATTCACATTATAATATGTATTTCATTTTACCTATTTATTATCCATATTACAAGTATTTTGTCACTAGCCCCCATTGCATGCCGCATCTGCTTGCAGATGTGGCATTGCCTTAAATCAGGGTGTGAAATGTCTTTTATTTCACACTACTGCCTTAATGGATGTTCGACTGCTTTGCAATTACCGGCCAGGTCATTCTTAAGTCCGATTTCTCTGATTTGCATATAAAAATGCTCCTTCCAGTTACGTTATCTGCCAGCATACTAATGGAAGAAGCATAAATATTGAAATACTGCCGCTGGTTAACAGTATTTTATAAGAGCCGGCCGGTTAGCAGCCAAAGTTTTCTATAAAACTGTAATCACAATGAGGGCAGTAATAATACCTGGAACAGGCATAATTCCATACAACCAACTCATGGGCGCAGCATGGGCAGAAGGTCATACAATAGTACGGATATGTTGTCGACGTACTGCTTGTTGTGCTACTGCTTGTTGAAGTACTGCTGCTCGTTGAACTGCTGCTGCTCGTTGATGTACTGCTACTTGTTGAACTGCTGCTGCTCGTTGAAGTACTGCTGCTCGTTGATGTACTGCTGCTCGTTGATGTGGTACTGCTCGTTGATGTGGTACTGCTCGTCGTACTGCTGCTTGTTGTACTGCTGCTTGTTGTAGTGCTTGTAGTTGTACTGCTTGTAGTTGTACTTGCACTGCAATCCACCAACGGAAGGCATCCGTCAAAGAGATAGTTATGCACTTCCGTATGATTGGCGGCATCTCCATTCGGCAGATATCCATCAACTACCACATTTCCCTCTATATTTCCACCGGTCGTATAGACCGTAGCATAGGGTGCGAATACGGTTCCCTGAAAACTTCCATTTGCTGTCAGTATGGTTTCAGCATGAAAGAAGTTCCAGAATATAAGCCTCTTTTGAGCAATTGTCGGTACAACTCCCTGCTGCAGTTGATTACAGGTATCTGTCGAAGGTACCGGTAAAGCTGCCGGTACTTTTGTGCTTCTTAGAATCCCGTAATCCCCGAAGCTAACTGTTTCACCCTCTACATTAATCAAAATAGTAGATGCTCCCGGTGCAATAATCGTAAGGCTTGAGATGGTCTCAAAGGTGTTATTTCCCGAGCCGGCTACATTGGCGGGAGGTGCCACACTGTCCGTACTTATATGAAAAATATTGATGTCACTGTTCAAGCCTACAAGAAATACATTTCCAAAACAATTAATCACAATTGTGGTACCTTCCGGACTGAATTCTTCTGCCCAACTGCCTGCTGCACATTTAAAATATTGAAAGGCTTTCTGAAAGTCAACCGGCAAATCTCCTGTTATTACGGGCTGCAGACCAGCTTCGGCATTATTGTAGGAAACACCTGTTACATTATAGCTTCCTATGAATGACATAACCGTATTACCGCTGATATTTTCTCCGTTTGTCCATACTAAGTCACCGCCGACCACCAGTGTAGGGTCCGTCCCGTAAGCCGGACAGGGAGTAGCAGGTGGATTGCATAATGCTGAGCCTACACCAAAGGAAGAAAATACCGCATTTCCTCCAATAGCTGCCCTTCCTTCGATATCACTGTTATTTTGCACTGCATTTGAAAGGGTAAACAGATTATACTCTGAAGCCTGGGCCAAATCCGCACACTGCTGTAATACTCTTGTTTTTCTAAATACTCTCATAATGACCCCTTTCCCGGGTTAAAAGATTCTATGATATCAAAGCAGCTTCTTTGCTGCCATATCATTTTATGACAGCATTTTACAAAACGTGCCAATCTGTCTTTGATGCCTCTTTCCCCTTTCACTCTGCCGCCATCATTTTCCTTTCTAATAAGCCTGGCCTCCTGCATATCCTATAATAAGTAAAAAGGCAGGTAAGTACAATGAAAATAGGGATTTTGACAATGTTCAACGGTCTCGCCACCATATATTCCCTGGTAAATGTAGTAGCCGACCATTTAAAAATGCTGCTGGAGCAGGGAATTGAGGTCAGGCTGCTGGTAAGTGAGGACTTAAAGGAGGAAGAACGCCGGGGCATCTATCTGGACCCCAGAATTGAATGGGTAAAGGTATGCAACCATTATCAGGATAAACAGATTATCTGGCACGATTACAGCTCGCCTAAGGCAGTAATCCATGATACTTTTTTGGAAGAAGCAGAGGCAATCGGAAGGGATCTGACAGATAAATTACAGGGGCTGGATGTGTGCATGCTTCATGATATCCTTTTTCAGGGCTGGCACCTGCTTCACAATGTGGCTGTACGATACGCCGCAGAGCGCCTGCCAGAGCTCCGCTTTATTGCCATGACCCATTCCCTCCCTGACGAAAGCCAGGTGGGAAACCAGGTGGCATGGCCCCATTCCGCCAGATATTCACCTCTTCCCAATACCGATTACGTCTATCCTACCAGCTGCGGACTGGAAGCTTTATCCAGACAATACCGGGTTCCCATGGACAGGTGCCATGTACTGAACAATTCCCTGGATATCCTGGAAAATATGTGCGGGGAAGTAAAAGCACTGGGCAGACAGGTAGACCTTCTTAGCCCCGATATCCTGATTGTTTATCCCGGCAGGTTCACAACGGGCAAAAAGTTTGAAAAGGTGGCTATGCTGGCCGGTGCTTTAAAAAATGTCAGTACTTATGAGATAAAAGTTATTTTTTGTGAGTTTCCGTCCATGGATATTCCTGTAGCCCAATATAAAAAACAAATTAAAGAAAAGGGTATGTCCTTCGGCCTTAAGGCAGATGATATGATTTTTACCAGTGATTTCGGCTTTCCTAACGGCTTGCCACGGTATGCGGTTCTGGATTTGTTTACACTTTCCAATCTCTATATCTGTCCTTCCTATTCCGAATCCTTTGGTCTGACAGTATTGGAGGCTGCCAGCAGGGGCAATTATCTGGTACTGAATGAAGCAGTTCCGGCATTAGAAGAGCTGGGAAAAGATTTAGGAGCCTGCTTCTTACGGTGGGATGCCAGAAACTTTGGATTTACCACCGAAGAAACCTATTTTCCCAGCGAAGAAGCTTATTATGAAGATAACGGAAGAAGAATCCTGACGGCAATGGAACATAATAATATTGTCACTGCAAAGATGAATATACGTAAAAAATATAGTCCCAAATGGATTTATGAAAACCAGTTAAAAAAGCTTTTACCTGCACCGGTTAACAAAGATTTTTCTTCCTGACAAAAAGGCTGCCGTGGCCTGCTTTTTGAACAAGCAAGCCACGGCAGCCTTTGTTTCCGATGATTTTATTTCTTACCCTTTAGAAAAACATAGGTATTTCTGTCCGACCGTTCCTTTGAATATGTAAATTGAAGCCTGTCAAATTCTCTTAACTTCTTCCTGTCTTCTATCCGGTTTTCAGCCATAAAACGTACCATCTCTCCCCTTGCCATCTTTACAAGGGTTCCCTTTTCCACGACCTTTCCGCCTATTAATTCGCCGAAGATACAGGTGATATAGTCTGCTTTCTCCGGCAAATAAGAGGAAATGCATTTGCTGTATTCTGCGGAAGCCAGGTTAATAATACAGCTGCTCTCAGAAAAAAGCTGCTCGGCTAACCGCTTATTCCAGAATTCATACAGGGAACGGCAGCCGCTGACGGTTAATCCTGCCTGCATTTCCAGCCTGTATGGGACAACTCCGTCAAAAGGGTTTAATAAGCCGTAAAATCCTGACAGAGTCCTAAGATGCTCGTTAATATAGGCAAGCTCCTTTGACCCAAAAACATGGGGTGCCATATACTGGTACTGGATTCCTTCATAGGAAAGGACGGCCGGTGTCAGATTACGGCATAAATCCATCTTTTGAAGCCTTTCATAATTGCAGGCTGCAATTTTATCATTACAGTTCCACAGCTTTTTGGCTTCCTCATAGCTTAATTCCCTTAAACGGGACAGCAGAATACCGGTATCCTCCATAAATCTGGGAAGCCCTTGATATTCAAGGGTATCCGTGTCTGTTTTCATTTTTTTGGCAGGTGATATTATAATTCTCATTGTTTCCTCTATTTAACGCTTATCCTTTGAAATAATCTTCTTTTAACATTCCATATATTCTGGTGTCAAAGTATTCACCGTTATAGCTAAAATCCTCACGCTTTACACCCTCCAGAACAAATCCGGCTTTCTGGTACACCCTTTCGGCTCTTGGATTAAAGCTATATACCTCCAGCCCGATTTTATGTACTTTAAGCTCTGTCATACCGTACTTTATAAACATGGAAATCGCTTCTGTCCCAAATCCCTTATTGCACCCACTCTGGCCCATTAAAATGCGAAAGTTAATATTTCCGGTGGATTCCTCATATTCATTGAAAACAACTTCTCCCACCAGTTCCCTGCTTTTCTTATCAACAATAGCCAGGTCCAGACGGTCATCCTTATCATTGCGGCTCTGGTACCATTGCTTTATTGGCTCTGCTTCTTCCGGTTCCTCTGCCTCCTTA
The DNA here is from genome assembly GCA_023410275.1 of Bacillota bacterium. GTDB lineage: Bacteria > Bacillota > Clostridia > Lachnospirales > Lachnospiraceae > Anaerocolumna. The sequence goes on along the minus strand of JAEYPZ010000098.1, from coordinate 507 downwards.
TCATTGGTAACGGAGCCGGTTAAACGCCTTAATTCAGGTTCTGCTATTATTTCCACCATTCTTTCCCAGTCATTTTCTTCAAAAGGCCTTAAAATGACCTTTTCTCCTTCAAGAACAGGTTTATAACTAAAATCTATCTTCTGATACATACTCTCTCCTCCTGTTTGATACTTTTAAATGATTAACCGACAGCGTAAAGCATTGCTGCCTTTGCTGCCTTGAACAATTAAAGATATCAAACTGTTTTTTACGGTTAACTCATAGTTTCAAGCATATCATCATATTATAAAAATGGCAAGACATAACAGTCCAGGTACACGATAAACGAAGGAAGGAAGTTTATGGAACCGGACGATGACCAAGGGGGTTGGTTTGAAATTTTGTCTCAAGAGGTTCCTTATGACACTTAAGCGGCAGGAAACGTGACTAGGCAAATCAATGCCAAACTCGCTGTGACAACTATGGCTGTGTTAGTTATCGAGCTCAAACAGTGGCATTGCTTTACCT
>JAEYPZ010000081.1:0-56883 GCA_023410275.1 Bacillota bacterium | reverse complement strand
CTGCTATAAATAATGGGGTGTGAAAGTGTTTTTCTTTCACACCTTGCTCCCATTGCATACCGCAGACAGGTCTGCGGTACTGCTATAAATAATGGGGTGTGAAAGTGTTTTTCTTTCACACCTTCTCCTTATTCAGCAGCTTTAAAGTTATAAACAGGCTTGATTATCTTAACAATCTCGACGGTATCGGCAATGTTAGCAATGATTTCATCCATAGGTTTGTAAGCAAACGGGGATTCGTCAATGGTTGACTTGTTGATGGTTGAAGAATAAATACCTTCCATCGATTCCTTGAACTGGGACAGGGTTATGCTTTCCTTAGCGGCGCTGCGGCTCATCAAACGTCCAGCCCCGTGGGGAGCGGACTGATTCCAGTCCGGGTTGCCCTTTCCAATACAAATCAAGCTGCCGTCCCGCATATTCATTGGAATCAGCACTTGTTCGCCTGCCTTGGCCGAGATTGCGCCTTTTCGCAGGATCATGCTGTCCGTTTCTATAAAGTTATGAATTGTAGTAAAAGAGTCTTCAACCTTAAACTTCATCTGTTTAACGATTTCCTTTACTATCGCTTTGCGATTCAGCATAGCATATTGCTGGGTAATCTTCATATCGTGTATATAATCATCGAACATCTGCCCTTCAACAAAAGCTAAATTCTTGTCTAACTTCATAAATTTCAGTTTTCGCAGTTCGGTTTCAATTTCGGTCTCCCGTCCTTGTGCTTTTAATTCAGCAATCAGTCTGGAGCTGTCATTACGGCGCTTTTCCAAATCTTTCGCAGCTGCTTTTTGATAATACTCCGCTACCTGTTTGCCAAGGTTTCGGCTGCCGGAATGTACTACGAGGTAAAATCGGCCATTATCATCCCTGTCAAGTTCAATAAAATGATTACCACCGCCCAAGGTACCCATGCTCAGCTCCGCACGATTTAAGTTAACATGGCCGGCGCAGCGCATTTGGGTCAAATCTATCTCATTCATATAGGAGTGAGGATTATCACGGACGTCAAAGCCTGCTGGAATATATTTGTGGATGATTGTGTCAAGTTTTTGTAATTCCACATGGGAATCTTTGAGGAGTACGGTTTCCATACCGCAGCCGATATCCACACCTACTAGATTTGGAACCGCTTTATCCTTGAGAGTCATAGTGGTACCAATGGTGCAGCCCGCACCGGCATGAGTATCCGGCATGATGCGGATTTGGCTGCCGCATACAAATTCCTGATTGAGCAGATTGAGAATCTGTGAGATTGCTGCCTGCTCGATATTATCGGTGAACACTTTGGCAATGTTGTGTTTTCCTTTTAACTCTATCATAATTTTCCTTTCAAAATGGGTGCAAAAAAAGCCCGGGTGAATTACCCGGGCATCAAGACGGCTTAAATAAAAAGGCGCTAAATAACGCCATGCCAGTTCAGACAGTACGGGTAAAATTTATTATTGTATTGGTTTTGGTTAATACAAAGCATGACGTCACCTTCCTTTCTATAATTTGCTATCAATAAAATACCATGAATATGTGGGGATGTCAAGAAATTTTCAAGTTATTCCAGGTCTGTAATATTGTTAATATATTAAAGCTTATCGTGCGGCACAGGGGGGATTTGGTCGTTTCCTGACTAGATTTTGTTATGGGGAAATAACGAATTTTGCTGAAAAAATGACTCGGATATATAAGTCTTGAGTATATATGTTATAATAAAGCAAATTAAACGGAAAGAAGGAAATAGTATGACACGTTATGTACATACTAATATTATAGCGAAGGATTGTGAAAAATTAATTAAATTTTACAAGGAAGTATTCGGATGCAGAAGCATTGGTGAAAAACGGGATCTGCGAGGCAAATGGTTAGATAGGATGACAGGGATTTCCGATGCCCATATCGTAGGAGAGCACTTGGCCCTGCCAGGATATGAGGAAACGCACCCAACGCTTGAAATCTTCTCTTATGATCAAATGACAGGTGATTCTATTCGCGGAATAAATTCGTATGGCCTCGCTCACCTTGCTTTTGAAGTAGATAATGTGGCTGAAATACTTAATAAGATACTAGAAAAAGGCGGTAGGATGGTTGGAGAATTGGTTCATGCGGACTATGAAGATGGAAGGAAAGCAACATTTGTGTATGCCACTGATATTGAAGGAAACATATTGGAATTGCAGAGTTGGGATTAATGGCTGGACGAGATGAATGAAATTATAAGAGCGTACTAACAGTTATATCTGCATGTACGCTCTTTTTATGCTTTTAGGGGCATTCTATGGTACAGGTCACCACCCACTGTTGAAATTTATTCCAGTATTAAAACAATATGTTATTTGCCAACAATGCAGCTGTGCACTGAGCTCTTTCAAGGAAATCCGGTGCATTGCTGAATGGAATAAAATACTCTCCGATCACATCTGTATGAAGCAAATCATGGAATGCTTTTTCAAATGGTTTTTTTAGAAGATCAGCGTTATCCTCGACTTTGCCTGCACTTGTCACAAGGAGTACCGTACGTTTTCCCTCCAGCAGCCGTGTGTTCACCAGACAGTAATGTCTGTCCATGAAAGGTTTGAGCTGGGAAGAGTATGAATAAGAGTATAACGGAGTGGCATAAACAATTATATCTGATGATAACATTATTTCAAAGATTGATAATAGATCATCCTTTTGAACGCAGCCAGGCTTATGTGTTTTCAACATACAACCATTACAGCCTACGCAGTTGATAATCTTGTAATCTGTAATATTAATTCGGTTCACTTCATGTCCCTCTGATTTGATCTTCTCTTCAAAAAGATCTAAGGCTGTTGCTGTTTTTCCATTTTTCTTTGGACTTCCCATAATTGTTAGTACTTTCATTTAGTTCCCTCCATTTAAGTTTGATTCCATTATACTACTTTGGAGAAAATTTTCTGTTAAATACTTTACACTTAGTAAATACATTTTTTTATTAATACGTAGTATCCGTTCTTCTTGCAAATCTTGTTGGTTTTCGTAAGCTGCTGTAACACCTGAGAAACCATTACCCTTGAGGCACCTATTGCAGAAGCGATCTCCTGTTGTGTCAAATGAATTTTAATTAATGTTCCGTTCTGAAGAGGTTCTCCATATTGTTCTGCAAGCTGGATAAACAGACTAATCACTTTTTCGGGAATAGATTGTGTTTTCAATTCAGTAGTATGTTTCGAGATATCATCCAAGCGTCTGCCAAGACATTTTATAATCTTCAAGGCAATCTCAGGGTTGTTAATCACAATGCTTTCAAACGTTTGGCGATTAAGGAAGCAGACAGTTGACTCTTCAAGTACAATCGCCGATGTTGATAAAAATATACCTTCTCTAAATAACGCTGTTTCTCCTAAAATTTCACCAGTGCCGATAATCTGTGTGATAATCTCATCGCCATTTTCTGTGTTACTGACAAGCTTTATGCTTCCTTTTTGTATAAGATAGATTGTGTCGGCGGGGCTGCCCTGATTAAACAGGAACTCACCCTTTTTTATGCGCTGTTTCCTTGCTGCTGTGCAAAACAGATTAAAAGACGCGTTGTCAATTCCAGAAAACAGGGGGGTATCGTGTAAGCATAGATATCTTGTTTTTTCCATAGCATTCTTCCTTTGAGAGATAGTTTTAAATATAATTTTATCATAATGCAGGAGATAATACTGTTAAATACTTTACATGTATTAACCGAGAATTGTTTAATGAATTTCATTTGTTGATTTATCACTGCAATATATGAAGACACCAAGAACGCCCGAAACACACTGTGATTGCCGATTGAAGCTAAAGTTATAAGTAAGTATAATGTGCATGTGTTCAATAGCCGATAAGTGTACCCGGAGAACTTTAAATGGTTATTTATATAGTAGCAGAAAAAGAAGACCTAATGGTGATCTGATCCTCCTGATAGTTCTGGGACCATTCATAATATCTTTCCACGATCTGTAGCGGATTCTCCCTCCAAATGGAACCGTGGCTGGTAGCAATAATATCGATGGGCAGGTTCAGCCCCTGTATTTCCTCAATTTTCTTTTTTACAAGAGGAGAAAAGGGAGCTAAAATATTGGCGTAGTATTTGATGGCCTCTTCCCAAAGTTTACATCAATTTAGGAAGAGAGCCGCTGTGATCTACTTCTCCGTGATTGGCAATAATAAAATCAATTTTCTTTAAATCAATCTCTTTTTCCAGGTTATCTTGTCCCTTATTTGATTTATGAGTTTCATTCACAAGTTTTTTATTCAGCAGCTCAATAAAGCTCTTTGATTCGATTCCCAGCTCCCGTATGGCATCCTCCAGGGCAGCCTTTCCGCCGCAGCAATAGTCAATATGGAAATCGTTGAAGATTTCAACTGCTTCCGGATAGGTCTTAACCACATCGGTTACTTTCATTTTACCTGTAATCATAATCTTCCTCCTCTTACCTGAATACTTTATTATTCAGTAACGGTTACTTTGTTTGTAAGGTTAGTATAATTGGTAAAGAGTATGAAAAATGTGATTTGAATCATTATTTATCTTATTTTTCAGATTTCGTTTTCAAAGATATCCCTTAAAATATCCTTATTCAAGATGTGGACCTTGCGGTTTCCTTCCAGTTCAACAGCACCTTCTTTACGAAGCTCACCCAGCTTTCTGCTGATGGTCTCTCTTTCTGATATTGATATAAGCGGATATGTCGTCTCTGGTCAATTCAATGGTTTCTCCCTTGATTCGGCTGCTTCTGAATAAAAGAAATCCGGCTACCCGGGCCTTGGCATCATTTACGGATAACAATTGCACCAGTTCATTTGCCGCCGACAGCTTTTGTCCCACCACATTTTATATTTTAACCCCAATTTCAGGCTTTCTTAATATCAGTTCCTGAATGTCTGTCAGTGAAATAAAACATACGCCGCATTCTCCCAGGGCAATGGCATTTGCATTAAAGGTCTTTCCACCGAATATGTTTTGCTCTCCGTATATATTGCCTTCTGTCAATATATCAAGAACATATTCCTTTCCTTCCAGAGAATAGCGGTTGATTTTGACTTTTCCGTAACGAATTATCAGTATTTTATCTGCCGGGTCATACTCGCGAAAAACCGTTTCTCCTCTTTTGTAATCCAGATGCCGGGCCTTTAATACAAGTTCTTTCTGTTCTTCTAGGGTGAGGGGCATAAAAAGAGGGATTTTCGAGGTGCACATTTGCTGCAGCAATTACACATAAGCTCCGTGCCATTCTCTTTTCGGTGTTTAATCGCTTCATAATAATTTTATTATATCAAAGTGGGAGAAGATGGCAAGAAGGATTCTTCTTACCGCAGGCTTTTTGCTTTGCTTTATCTACTCTGAGTGCTTTCAATAAAAACTTGAACTCTAAGGATTTGTGAGTTATTATCATATAAGTATATAATTGTAATTGAATGAGGAGAGATCATTTGGCGAATATTTTAGTAATTGATGATGACAAAGAATTGCTGCGTATTATTGATCATGCACTAAGCAATCATGGGCACGATGTTACAGTATATGACGACGTAGAGTTAGTGAAGGATTCTGAGCTTACAAATTATAGTATAATTCTACTGGACATCATGATGCCAAAGATTGACGGATACGAGTATTGCCGAAAAATTCGAAGCAAAGTAGATTGTCCCATCTTATTTATTACTTCAAAAAATAGCGACCAGGACTTGATAAAAGGACTTAGTATCGGAGCGGATGATTATATTAAAAAGCCTTTTAGTATTATTGAACTCCAATATTAAAAAAGAAGACAATCTTTTGGAACATAATATTTATTTTTGTTTCTATTGTATACGCGGCACCTATTTTGGTCTTATTAGGGATTTCACCAATTACATATCCAACACTTGCAAAAGAAGCGGATACGATTGAGGCTTTGGCACCGGTTGAAAATGCAGTGTACTTTGGCGGTAAGGAATATAGGACACATGCATACTGGCCTTCTGAATGTTATGCTTACGATATTATTAAGAAACCATATGATGTAGGAAGCAGTAACCTGTGTGATTATGGGATTTATGGAAATGATGTAAGATGTCCGGTTAATGGAACTATAATAGGGTTAGAAAATGACGAACCGGATATTGTTCCAAATTCGAAAGAATTTACCAGTTCATTAGGGAATTATATTTTTATTAAGGTTGATAATTCTAACACTTATATTATTATGGCACATTTCATGAAAGATAGCATTGTTGTATCAGTTGGTGAGCATGTAAAGGAAGGAGTTATCCTCGGGAAGGTTGGAAACTCAGGAACTACATCCGAACCTCATCTTCATATACAGCATCAGCGGGAAAATCCGTTAAATATGAAATTTCCTATATGTGCAGAAAGCTTACCGATTACATTTAAAGAAAAATAAATTCGGGAAGAGTTCTTTACCAAGTTCAAAACAGGGATGACTGAGGACGGGGATTTGTCTTCCACTTTTCCTTCAATCAATTTGGAATAAAAAAATACCCTTTTATCGGCATCATATTGAAGCAAGCGGAAAAAGGTGGAAACAATATCGCCCTCCTTGCCCCCTTTGAAGCGAGAGGAATCAGTTCATCCTTAAACTACGGTTTTTCTTTGCACTGAAAAATCAGTATATAAAGCAAACCCAGCAAGTGCTACAAAAATTGCTACTTTTGTAAGAAGCACTGGCAAAGGAATCTTAATCCCCGATATTAATTGAAATACGGATTGAATAGGAAGCATTATACCTATAATTTCACAAGTCCTAAGTAACATACGGAATAAAACTAAACCAATAAAGCGTTTTTTACGCAATAGATACAAGGTAATGAACATGAGGGGACTAATAATCCCCATATCTATAACATACGTTATTTCTGTTGTGTATACCTCAATAAGTTCTAAAGAACGATTTGCCGTTAAAGAAGAAATGATATCTGGCAACCATGCAATAAAAAGAGAAAGCCCTGAGCATATAAGGAATGTCTGCATACCTCTAGTTATTGTATATGTATATAGGGGAGGTGTAACTGTAGATTGAGTATGTAAATTAAGAAGTAGCCCGAAAAACAGGTAGAAGGATACACCCATTAACATAATGTAAATCAAGTGCAAGTAATTATAGGTTACTCCAAATGAGATGCTCATGGCATAATAGAGAATAACTCCTAACATAGCCAAAAGGTTAATTTTGGCTTCAACTTCGCTTTTCCTTTTATTCTTTAAAAGAGTAATAATTAGCAAAGGAACAACTAAAAACAACATCGTAAAATCTGTTCCAATAAAAATTGGAGCTTTAAAGAAAGAGTCGTGAGCATACACTCCTGTCCCATAAATACGTATTTTTTCACCATATTGATTACTAATCTCATAATCTTGATATGTAGGAAACGATAAAACTCCATTCAACGTTACTATTAGTAAAAGCAATATTATAAGAATACTCCAAATAGATATTGCCGTAATTTTATGTGATTGATTATTCATCAGAAATATCCTCCCCATTATATGTCTCAACACAGTCATGAAATTTTTCCAAAAAATCTTTAACTGTGTCTATTTCCTCATCACTGAAATCGGAAAACAAAGAATTAACTTTTTGAGCAGCATTATTTGCATTATCTATAAAGTATTGATAAGATTTTTTTGTTAATTCTACATTCAAAGCTCTTGAATCTTTTTGAGATTTATGAATTGAAATAAAGCCTTTAGATTCTAAATGAATTAGCATTTTTTTAACATTTTGTCTTGAGCTTCCAATAAATGATGATATTGTATTTACACTTTTTTCATTTGCATCCATTTTAGAAATCATTAATAGTAAAAACCATTGCTTTAGAGTTAAATCGGGTAAAATTCGATCGCCCATAATCTGCAATTTATTTGCAAATAGCAAGATACTACCAAAGATAAATTCTTCTTTATCAGTTCTATCCATATTATAAACCTCCTTATGCAACCTGTTGCATATTTGCATTATAGGCAATAGGTTGCGTATTGTCAATACATATATCAATAATAAAAGGATATAAGGTGACAACATTCCAGCCGAGAGCTGCGCCTATGTCATGTCCGACAAGATGGAATTTGCCGGAACAGCCAGCCAAATCTGCAAATCCAATGACATCAGCCGCAAGTTTTTTGAACGAATAATTCTCAAAACCATCTGGCCGGGCACCATCCGAATAACCTCTCTGATCCGGAGCCAAACAACGATAGCCCAGCGGGGCCAATCTGGCCATTGTTTTTTTCCAGATGATGGAGCTTTCTGGAAATCCGTGCAGGAAAATAACCAGTTCACCGTTTTGCTCCAATCCTGCGGTACGGCAGAGATACTCCATATTATCCATTATAAATGTAGTTTTGATTACTGCAGTATTCATAAGATCCTCCTATAACGTATAATGAAAAATCAATCATCATCCACCATGACCATACAGGATAAATGATAATTTTAAATGCTTTTCAATTCTATGTTTCTTAAATAAGAATATGTTCGATTCTTAGGATTCTTTTGGTACAACTTCTATAATCCACTCAAAGTGCTTTTGATAAAAGCTTGAACTATAAGAGTTAGTGAGGTATTATCATTTATGTATATTATAATGCATTCCTTGCTTTTCTCTATGACGGGATATCACTCAGCGTCACAGGGAGCAATCGAACAGCAGACTTTTACAGCGTTAGTTGGAAATATGAACATCGGCACAAATGCCTAAGAAGCAGCTGGTTTAAAGCAAATAATTCATGAAATATAGTAAGGTTGACCATCTGGCTGATGATGCAGTTATTACGAATTACATATAACGCTTTAATAAGAAATTAAGAAAGGGAAATTTTGATTATGGGAAAAGGAATTATGGGATTTTTTAGAGGAAGAAATGAATATCAAGATCATACCCAACAAAGTGCAGCGTATGAACCAATAGTAATTGTATGTTCCGGTTGTGGGGCTAAAAATTTAATAAGCAATAATTCTGTTTGTGAGTATTGCGGATCGCCCATTTTTTATAATGCAGACGGTAAGACGGTTCCCTCTGATGTTACTTCGAAACAGGATTCGGACTTGTCTGAGGTTAATGGGTATATATTAACAACCGGCTTTTATACTGCAGGTATTGATATTCCTGTAGGTAAGTGCAATGTTTCTGCTGTTTCAGGAAGCGGTAATATTACTAGTTCAGATTATGGGATAAATGAAGTGTTCGGTACTGAACGCGGAGATGTATCTTCTTTTAAAGGGCTGAAATTACCAAGAGATGTTTCGGTGGCAATATCAGGAAGGCTAACGATTAAGCTTGTTTATAAATCGATAGATGACGGTTTTTCAGGACGTACATATAATATAGCCGGTGCAATGGATATATCAGCCGGAAATTATGCAGCCGGTACAGATTTCAAAGCTGGTACTTACAACCTTGAAGCAGTTTCGGGTACGGGTAATATCTGTACAGGTGATATTGAAGTGAATGAAGTATTTGGACTCGACGAGGAAGATGTACACGAAATTAAGAATGTATATTTACCCGAAGGCGCTGAGCTTTCTATAGATGGAAATTTGACCATTAAATTGATACCGGCAGTGACAAAGTGAAAAATATAAAAAATTAAAAGGGTTATAGTATGAAAAAAAAGGTGATTATATTTGTAACTGCAATGCTGAGCGCATGCTTATTAGCAGGCTGCCAGAAATCAAAGGATGACAGCTTGAATCGGGAGATTGGAACTTCAAAAGTGAATCAGATAAAGGTTGAAGCATTCAACGAATATAAGGAGGAAAAAGGAAGTGAAACAAAAGTCAGTAAAGCAAAAGCCAGCAAAATAAATTCTTCTGCTGCTAATGCTGTTGTTTCCAAATCAAAAATATCCCTGGACAAAAAAAGAATAATAAAAGATCATTCCTTTAAAGTGAAACTAAATGACTGGGGAAGTGTAAGGTTTGTTTCCTATGGCCCGGAAGCTGGTGCTGATTTTGAAGATGTTTCATTTTACCTGATGAAAGATAATAAGGTCAAATATTCCTTCCCTTACTATTGTAAAAATAACAGAACTGATAATTATGCGGGCCTTTTTGACAGTGTGGCGTCCGTAGGCTTTCGTGATGTGAATAATGACAATTTAAAGGATGTGATCGTCATTATTAACTACATTACAGGTGCCGGCCCTCAAGGTATGGTGCCCCGTCCCAGAGCCAGAATCTTTCTGGCAGATAAAAAGGAATTTCATCTGGCAAAAGATTTAATAGATGAAGTAAACGATAATATTGAGGAAAAAGATATGACCATTGATAGCATATATAAATATCTGAAAAATAAATTATCAATTTGGAAGAGTTCAGCAATAAGGGGTTAAAAAAAATCAGGGATTGCCTCTAAATTAAGGCAGTCCCTGATTTTTAAACCTTTATTACTCATTTACTGTTAAATTATTTCAAATATGTTCCGCTATTACCGATTTTTCCCGGTGCCGGATTACCCGGCAAATCCAAGACATAAATTCTCATATTGCCTTTTCCTGTACTGGGTATGGTTAATTTGCTATCTGTTACAACCTTTACATCTCCCGTAATTGCATCCTTATAGGTACCATTTGGGATTCCCGAGAAGGCTGCACCATCTGTAATGGATACCAGTACAAAACTATCCACCCCGGTTTTCGTATCCGTATAACGTCTCTTAAAAGCCATTTCTCCCGAAACACCTTCCGTCGAATACTGCCCCTTCCTAAGTGCCGGGATTTTTCTCCTGATTTTATTCAATCTCTGGATATGCAGGGAAAGGGGATGATTTAAGGCTGCTGCCATCGTTCCTGTCGCATTTGTATATTCACCGTAATCCGTCACAGTTACGGAACCTTCGATTTTGTCCCCGAAATAGGCCCTGCCTGTCTCGCTTAAGGGTTTTGTCGGACCGGCATCAATCACTGCGCCCTTCATGAATTCTATTTCACTTCCGTAATAAATACATGGAATTCCCCGGAAGGTATACATCAGGTTCAAATTTTCCGCCCAGGTATCCTGGGAGCCGGCAAACCTCTGATTTTCCGGCGCACAATCCGGTGCATAATCATGGGAATCCACATAAGTTACATTCCAGGTAGCATCACTGTAATATTGATCCCCATCCACTCCCACACGGAATGCATCCCTGGCATTATTAAAATTCCAATGCATGGGAAAATCAATTACACCTAGTCCGGAAGATATACTTTTATCCGGTGTGTGATAGGTATTGCCGGACAACAAATGATTTCTGCTGACAGGCTGGTTACTGACATTCTGGTTATCATTCCAATGCTGGAAAACGCTTTTCATATTAGTAGCTGTATCGCCCCAAGGGTAGGCTGAGGTCTCTGCCCAGGTGTAAAATGGTGTGGAAATGGCAGGAATATTACTGTTCCATACCTGCCGGTACCTGGTAGCTACTTCCCCGAACACAAAGAAATTTTCTCCTCCTGCCGCCTTAAAGGCCGGGATAAATTCTTTATTGAAAGTCAGTCTGGATATGTGTTTTACCGTATCAACCCGGAAGGCATCAACTCCCATATTAATATAACGGCTGTAGGCATTTATTAAATAATCCGATACGGCCGGATTCTCTGTGTTTAAATCCACACAATCCCCAGCTATCTGACCGGTTTGGACAGTATATCCTTCCCAGCTTAAGCTTTTTTCATGGTGATAAATATTTTCCGTATCCTGGGAATCTTCTTTCATGGCGTTTATTCTGGCCTGATATTGTTGTGCCGGAGTTAAGGTATCATAATTAGCGGGAAGTTTTCCTTTATCAATTCTGATAATCGCATCAGCAGTATCTTCCTTTGTTTTATCCTTTGTAAACAAAGGATATAGATTTTCCTCCCCAAAATTTCCTGAATGATTCAATACGATATCCTGTATGATTTTTAACCCCTTCTCATGGGCCGCATTAATTAAATCCTGGTAGGTTACATCATCCGATTCATATCTTGGGTCTATCTCACTGAAATTAACGGCATGGTAACCGTGATAATCATAGCCGCTCATATTTTTCACTACCGGAGTAATCCAGATTGCGGAAAATCCCAGGGCCTTTATGTAGTCCAGTTTTTCAATAAGGCCTTTAAAATCACCTCTCCATGCCGGGTCGTTACTGTTCTTCATGGCTGCCACTTCATCCCAGCAATGCACATTATTACTGGGATCTCCATCATAAAACCGGGTTACCATAACAAAATAGATAGTTTCATCCCTGAAATCAATCCCTTTTTCCGGCGTCGGCGTAATGGTTGGTGATATTGTCGGCGTAACTGTTGGTGTTCCGGTCGGCGTTGGCGTATTAGTCGGTGTTGGCGTATTAGTCGGTGTCGGCGTATTAGTCGGTGTTGGCGTATTAGTCGGTGTTGGTGTATTAGTCGGTGTTGGTGTATTAGTTGGTGTTGGCGTAACGGATGCTTCCGGGTCCTTCTCATACCATTGATTATCCTTATACCACCATTCACCGGCTGTCCGGGATAAGTCGGCTGTCTGCTTTCCGTTATAATTAAATATCAGATTAACCAGTGTGGCATCGGAAAAAGTATATTTGTACCACCTGTTTCCCTCCGGTGTCATATCTGTTCCCGGCCAGGTTACCGTACTGCCGGAGGGCTGTAAATTCCAATAATATATCTTCGCTCCGTCCCAGGGACTTTTAAAATGTACCGTGATGGAATCCGCAGTAATTTCCGGATTGTACCGGTACCACTGGTTGTTCTTATACCACCATTCCCCCGAAGTCCTGTATAAGTCTGCTGTCTGTGAGCCATTCTGGTTAATAATCAGATTAACGCTTTGAGTATTGCTGAAGGTGTAACCAAACCAATTATCACTTTCAGCCTTCATTTGTACTCCCGGCCATGTAACCGGCTTATTGCTTTCCCCGTTCAAATTCCAATAATAGATATTTGGTGCAGTATAGGTACCTTTATAATGCACCGTAACCGAGGATACTGTTTCTGCCTGCGTCTTTTGTAATGTGCCGGGTATTATCAGTCCGGTTACCATGATTGCAATCAGCAGCACATATACAGTCAGTTTTCTCCAGAAACCTTTCTTCATTCTTTTTTATACCTCCTGCCTTTTTTGAGGGTCTGCACCCAAATGGCATAGATAAACCCTGTCCTAACTGTATGCCTTCTGAAACAGCCCTTTCATTTATTGACAGCCTGGCTGATGCTTTTAATTTTACCGACTATACCCCACAGGCCATACAACCAATAGAATAAAAATTCAAAAGATTGTCCTGTTATTATTTTTGTTTATATTGACTGATTTTATTTTATAGATTAATATAATTATATCATTTTATACTGAAACTTCTTGCAATATCCTGAGATTTATTTGTACAATACTATCATTTGGAAGAATATAAGCAGCTGCAAAGCTTCAGGTCCGTACTTACTGTGCTGCATAGATGGGGGCACCTTATGGATATTAATAATTATGCTTTTTACGAAGAGAAAAAAAGCCATGGCAACAGCACGTATCCTTTCTCTATCTACAAGGTACGGATGCCGGAAACCTTTTCTCAGTTTCCACTGCATTACCATGGGGAGGTAGAACTGATTCATGTAAGTGAAGGCAAAGGGGTTATTACCATCAATCTAAAACCATATGTCGTTACAGCGGGAACCATAGCTTTCATATCCCCGGGAATCCTGCATTCCATGGAACAATTTCAAGGACAACCCTTTGTATACAGGAATATCATATTTGATTTAAAAATGGTACTTTCATATATCTCCGATGAAAGCACTCTAAATACCCTGCTTCCTATTATCGCAAATAAACTATATTTCCCGGTAATTATTGATAAGCAGAATCCCCTGAATACTCTTCTTACGGTATACATCAATACGATGCAGCAAATCCATGATACCAGGCTTCCGGGATATGAGCTGGCAATAAAGGCCCAGATCATGCTTATGATATACCTGCTTACATCAAATAACCTGATGCTTACAGATAAATATTATTTAAAATCTTCTGTCAGTAAATTAAAAAAGATTCTGACTTACATTAGCGGACATTATGAAGAATCCATATCCATACAGGATGCTGCGGCAGTTTACGGAAGCAGCCCCTCTAATTTCATGCGTTTTTTCAAAAATACAACGGGTTCTTCTTTCATACATTATTTAAATGACTATCGCTTGAATATAGCACAAGAACAACTTCTGACAACTTCCTGTTCCATTTTAGAGATAGCGGTCAATGCTGGTTTTAATAATCTTTCCTATTTTAACCGTATGTTTAAAAATAAATTTCAAGAATCCCCCTCAAGCTATCGAAAAAAATACCGGATATTGTAATAAAAGAAGAGAAGTTATATAATGGGGTAAATTCAGAACAGCAAACACCGGGAAAACCTGCCTTTTGGGTTAATACTGCCGTGTTATAGGATTGGAAGGAGGACAGGATGAAATTGCGTATGGACAGGAAAAAAATCCGGATGGCAGCGGTACTTGCAAATCTGGCCGTACTTTCTGCTGTTTTCTGGTTTTTTGCTTCGACTACTGATTTTTCGGCCGGGTTAAAGGAAAAGAGGATAAAGATCGGTGCATGCTTTATGACGATGGACAGTACTTATTTTGAGATGCTGAACAATGAAATCGGTTCGGTAATAGAAGAACACGGGGATGTGCTCATATCCAGGGATCCGGGAGGAAGCCAGGAGAGACAGAATGAACAGATAGAGGAACTGGTGGAGGAAGGTGTCAAGGCAATTTTCGTGACTCCGGTGGATTGGCGGGGAGTTGGGCCTGCCCTGAAAAAGGCCAGGCATGAAGGAGTCAGAATCATTGTGGTTGACTCTCAGGTATATGACAAAGATTTGGCGGATTGTACGGTAACCTCGGATAATTTTGATGCGGGGACTCAGATTGCTAAATATTTAATGACGCAGGTGGAATCCGCAAAAATCGTACTGTTAAAGCAGCCGGAGGTCAAATCCTCAATGGATCGGATAAATGGTTTTAAAAATGCTTTGAAAGCAAGCGGAAGGTATACCATTGCGGCTGAACTGGAATATGGGGGAGACGAAGAAACCGCATTTAAGGCAGTTCAGGGACTGCTTGGTTCCGGCATTGGCTTTAATGCCGTTTTTGCAATTAATGATGCTGGAGCCTTGGGAAGCTGCGGAGCCCTGGAGAAGCAGCTGCCTTTCCGAAGGGTGAATATTATGGGGGTAAACGGAAGCCCGGTGGGAAAGACTATGATAAAAAAGAAACAGATGATGGTAACGGCAGCCCAGTTTCCCATAGATATGGGTGAGAAAGCAGCGGAAAGCATGTATGCCCTCCTTGGCGGGAAGGACTGTCCCAAAGAAATCTATATACCGGTAAAGCTTATTACGAAATATACCATTGAGAGCTATGATACGGATAAGTGGCAGTAAAGGAAGCAGTTTATGAATAATAACCAGACATTATTTTGGATAAGATTTGCTATGAAGAACGTAAACTTTATCATCATTATGCTGTTTTCAGCGTTGATGTATTTTACGGCCCGAAGAATCACGGATACCATGGGGGCATATAAGTTTCTGGATAAACTGGAGGTCCTTCCGGTTATTCCGGGCAGAGGAGCACTTACGGCCTGTATGGCTTTTCTTATGCTGCTTCTGCTGATGGGACTTGGGAAAAAGGATTTTTGGAGCAATTGGGTGTTTGTGGGCTATGGAGCAATTCAGCTGCTGCTTTCCTTTTTTATAATGAAAAGCCTTAGTTTCAGTTACAATGGCATCCTTCTGCTGTTGATTATAGACCTGCTTATCAGTTGGAGGAATACAGGGACAAAGGTAGTGTTCATCAGCTTACTGGTGTTACTGTATGGGGCCACCGGGCTGGGGGTCATTTCGGCGGCGGAGGGCCGTTTCAGTGTCCTTCAGGCATACCTGCTGTATTATAACACGGATGTCAGAAGCATTCTGCTTGTGATAAAGAGCCTGCTGGTATCCGTCAACATCCTTTTGTTTATGCTCTATCTGGTAATACTTATCCGGGTCCAGTTGATGGAAAACCGCAGGATATTGGCATTAAATAACTGCCTGGATGAAACCAACGAAAAGCTGAAAGAGGCAAATATACAGCTGGAGGAGTATGCCAGGACCACAGAAAAAATGGTCCAGAGCAGAGAGCGGAACCGGTTGGCAAGGGAGATACATGATACCTTGGGACATACGCTGACCGGTATTATAGCGGGGATTGATGCCAGCCTGATGCTGGTTGATATTGCTCCGGATGAGGTCAAGCAGCAGCTGGAGGTCATAGGAAAGACTGCCAGGCAGGGAATGAGCGATGTAAGACGTTCGGTCAGTGCTCTCAGGCCCGATGCCCTTGAACGTCTGAGCCTGCCGGAGGCGGTAGAAAAGATTATTGTAG
The DNA here is from genome assembly GCA_023410275.1 of Bacillota bacterium. GTDB lineage: Bacteria > Bacillota > Clostridia > Lachnospirales > Lachnospiraceae > Anaerocolumna. The sequence goes on along the minus strand of JAEYPZ010000081.1, from coordinate 40,520 downwards.
AAATGAAGACAATTTCAAAGGCTGACATTTTATACCGTATGAATGCAGTTATGACCAATCTGGATGAGGATGAAGAGGAGGTCATATACCGTATTATCCAGGAAGGACTTACAAATGCCATCCGGCATGGAAAGGCAGACAGGATAGAGATTGATATCAGCAAGCTGCATAATATCATTACGGTTACAATACAGGATAACGGAACAGGCTGCCGGAATATCAAAAAGGGATTTGGGCTGCGGCATATGGCAGAGCGCCTGGAATTGTTGAATGGAAAGATAGAGTACAACGGAGACAACGGCTTTATCCTCAAGGCTGTAATACCTATCAGATGGGGGAAATAACCATGATTAAAGTATTGATAGCAGATGACCAGGAGTTGATTCGCCACAGCCTGCAGATTATTTTGGGTAACCAGAAGGATATGGAAGTTACCGGTTCGGCGGAAAACGGCATACAGGTTATAAGAGAAGTCAGGGAGAATAAACCGGACATCATACTGATGGATATCCGTATGCCGGAAATGGATGGAGTCAAGTGCACGAAGATCATCAAGGAAAATTATCCTGAAATTAAAATCATCATATTGACTACCTTTGATGATGATGAATATGTTTTTAGTGCCTTACGTGACGGAGCCAGCGGATATCTACTGAAAGGGATACACATGGATGAGCTGGTGGATGCCATACATAAGGTCAACAGCGGAAGTGCCATGATAAATCCTGATATCGCCACAAAGGTCGTACAGCTTTTTTCCCGGATTGCAAAGAGTAACATAACAGTTCAGGTCAGCAGAGAAGGAGTGGATAGTATTGTGAATAATGAGTGGAAGGTTATAAAAAAGATCAGCTGCGGACTGTCCAATAAAGAGATTGCGGCTGAGCTCTCCTTATCGGAAGGAACGGTTCGGAATTATATCAGTTCCATACTAAATAAGCTTAACTTAAGAGACCGAACCCAGTTGGCAATCTGGGCAGTGCAGGAGCGGGGACAGAATGGAGAGGCATGAAAAGAAAGCGGAATATTATGGCAGGGGTTTTACTTGGGGGGCTTCTTCTCCTTATTGCCGTCTCATGGCAGAGGCACAGGGAAACCGTTATTCATATTGGATTCTTTTCCGGAAGCAATTGGGGTGCGCCTGAGAATAAAACCATAAGAATATTAGAGGCGGGCATCCGGAAATTCGAAAGGCGGCATCCGGGAGTCAGGGTAGAGTATACCGGAGGCATACAAAAGAAGGATTATACGGAATGGCTATCCGAAGGTTTTTTAACAGGCAGGGAGCCGGATGTAATTCTTCTTACTCCGGATGACTTTAATTTCTTTGCTTCCAAGAAAGCCTTGTTAAACCTCGACAGCCTGATAGAAGAGGACGGAAATTTTAAGAAACAGGAGTATTATGAAGGAGCCTTAAGGTTTGGCAGCTATGGGCAGGTACAGTATGCCTTGCCCTATGAATGCATGCCCGTATTAATGGCGGTTAACAAGACATTGCTGAAAGAGGCCGGTATCGAATATCCGCCTGCCGGCTGGAACTGGGCAAAATTTCATGAAATATGCCGGAAGGTCACAAGGGATAAGAACCAGGATGGAGTACCAGACAGCTATGGAGTCTGCGGATATACATGGCAGGATGCGGCTTATTCCAATGGAGCATGTCTCTTTGACGAGCAGGGAAGGGTAAATTATGTCGGTGGACGGAAGGTGGTCAATGCCGTAAATTTTGTATATACGCTTTCTACTTTAAACCATGGCTATAAAGTCACGCAAAAGGATTTTGAGGCAGGCCGGGCGGCCTTTTGCCCCATGCCCTTTTCCGAATACAAAACCTATAAGGCCTACCCCTGGAAGCTGGAAAAATATACGGGTTTTGATTGGGAGGTAACGACTATGCCTGCCGGTCCTGACGGAGACAACATATCGGTTCTGGACTCCCTGCTTATGGCAATCAGCAGGCATACCAGGGAGAGGGAGCTTTCCTGGGAACTGCTGAAGACACTGACCTATGACGAAGAAATACAGACTGAGCTATTGGAATATTCGGAGGGTATTTCCCCGTTAAAGGATGTGCTGCAGACCGCCGGGAAGCTTCCGGAGGCGGACAGATACACCGAAGCCATAGATACCCGTCTGCTGGACCGGGTAATGGAAAAAGCGGCTGCCGCCGTTCGGTTTAAGGGATACGAAACAGCTGTGGGCATATTGGACGAGGAAATCCAGAATGCCATGGAAAGTGAGAAGAATATACGGGTGGTTCTAATATCCCTTCAAAGGAAAATAAATGAATTTCTAAAAAATAATTCGTTAAAAGAATAGTAAGACAATAATGCAGCCTGGTTTTCCGGTAATTGACCGTTTGAAAGCCAGGCTGTTTTAGCATCCTGGCAGATCTGGGGCGGCTGCAGAAGGAACAGATGAATAAAGCCGTCTGTATTGGGTATAAAATATGATAAATGTCATATCCGGATATGACAAATTTAAGGTCCGAAACAGTGATACTTTACACATGTAAAAATCCTTCCGATGAGATATCATGGAACCATAACAGAGAGAAAGGTTGGGGGAAGCTTGAAGGAAAGCATGGAAGAAGCCATATTGGATATGAAAGAGATCGATAAAAAGTTTCCGGGGGTTCATGCCCTGAAGAATTGCAGCTTTTCACTGAGAAAAGGAGAGGTCCATGCACTTATTGGGGAAAACGGTGCAGGTAAGTCAACTCTTGTGAAAATCATGACCGGAATTTATCATGAGTATAACGGAGAATACTTCTTTTTAGGTGAAAAAGTACGCTTTCAAACCATAAAAGAGGCGCAGCAGGCAGGAATTTCCATTGTTCATCAGGAGTTAAACATGATGAATGATTTGACTGTGGCACAGAATATTTTTATCGGCAGGGAATCGGAAGGTTTCTTCTGCAGCGATAAGGTAATCAACAAGAAGGCGGAAGCCCTTATCAGGGATTTTGATATACAGGTAAAGCCCACAGATACTTTACGGAGCCTTTCTGTAGGGAAAGCCCAGATGGTGGAGATAGCCAGGGCAATGTCCTTTGATGCGACAAGGGTACTGATACTGGATGAACCTACGGCAGCCTTATCCGAAGGAGAAGCGGAGGAATTGTTCCAAAAGGTACTGGCGCTCAAGAAAAAGGGAATTGCAATTGTTTTCATATCCCACCGGCTGGGAGAGATCATGCGGATTGCAGACCGGGTGACGGTAATGCGTGACGGAGCCTATATAGATACCCTGAACATCAATGCCTGTACTACCGATGATATTATCCGTCTGATGGTAGGGCGTAAAATTCTGGAAGCACCGAAACAAAAAAGCAATGTCAAGGAAGGCGCTCCGATTGTCCTGGAGGTAAAGCATCTTAAGTCCGATAAGGTAAAGGATGTTTCCTTCCGCTTAAGAAAAGGAGAGATACTGGGGTTTGCAGGACTGGTAGGCGCGGGCAGAACAGAAGTGATGAGGCTTATCTGCGGAGCCGACCACAGAAGCTCCGGTGAAATTACCATAGGCGGAACAAACTGCAGTATAAGGCATACAAAAGATGCCATTGACAGCGGTATCGGATATTTATCGGAGGACAGAAAACGGTACGGTCTTGTGCTTGGCCTGTCCGTAGCAGAAAATACCGTATTATCCTCTTATGATAAGCTCTCCGTAATGGGATTTGTCCGGGAAAAATGCTGTAACAGTGAAACCCTGAGCTTTATAAGGAAACTTAAGATAAAAACCCCCGGACCCGGCCAGCTGGTAAAAAATCTGTCCGGCGGTAACCAGCAGAAGGTGGTTATTGCGAAATGGCTTTTAAGGGATATAGACATATTAATTTTTGATGAGCCTACCAGAGGCATCGATGTAGGAGCAAAAGCGGAAATCTACGGTCTCATGGAGAAACTGATCGAGGAAGGTAAATCCATCATTATGATTTCCTCGGATCTGACGGAGCTGCTCCGGATGAGCGACCGGGTTGTTGTAATGTGCGAAGGCAGAATAACCGGGGAACTGGATATTGAAGAGGCGAACCAGAAGGTCATCATGGAGATGGCAACCAAACAGGAAAGTGAGGCGCAGTGACAGGTGAAAGACAGTATTAAGATTATAAAGGCATACATAGCAGGACCGGGGCTGCAAAAGGTCATAGCAGTCGGTGCATTAATCGTATTATATATATTTTTTAGTTTCTTCGGGAATCATTTTTTTACCATGGATACTTTTGTAAGTATTCTGGATTCCTCTTATTATATTGGATTTATGGCAATCGGCATAACCTTTGTTATAATAACCGGCGGAATCGATCTTTCAGCCGGAACGGTCATGGTAGGCTCTGCCCTGATTGGAGGAGTTGCCTATAACGTATGGAAATTCCCCATTGCCCTGTGTCTGGTGATAGTTATGTTTTCAGCTGTCCTGTTCGGTGTTTTTAATGGGATACTGGTCGGAAAGCTTGGGTTACCTCCCTTTATAGCTACCCTTGGAACACAGTTCATATCACTGGGCTATTGCTCCGTTATTGCAAGGGTTCAGACCCAAACCTATCCCAGCCTGAACTCTCCTGACGGATGGTTTAAACAGTTAGTTTATAAAAACAATGGATTTCCTATGGGAGCTGTCTGGCTGGCACTATCTTTTCTCCTGGCTTGGGTTTTGTTAAACAAGACGGTGCTGGGAAGGTACACCTATGCCATAGGAAGTAATGAGGAAGCGGTAGAGCTTTCCGGTATCAAATCATCCAACTGGAAGGTTCTCGTTTATATAGTGAACGGCTTGTTCTGCGGCTTTGCGGGGATTATCTATGCCGCCACCTACAGCAGCATAACCCCCCAGACCGGGAACGGGCAGGAGATGTATGCAATTGCAGCCTGTGTCATAGGAGGAACCTCACTGGCAGGGGGAATTGGCTCCTTATCCGGAACCATATTAGGCGTATTTGTTATCAGTGTATTAAAGACAGGACTGCTTTCCATGAGCCTCCCGGTTCAATGGCAGCAGGTTCTTATTGGGGTTGTAGTATTGCTGGCAGTTTTAATGGATGTTATTCGCAGCAGGAAGGCGAAAAAGGCCTGATAAATAATTTCTATGAATCTCTTATGGGAGAGGATTGAAATAAAAGTTAAAAACAGGAGGATTAATCAATGAAGAGAAGGTTTTTCAGTGTACTTATGTGTGCAGTCCTTGTGCTGGCCGCTATGACCGGCTGCTCAAAGGACAAGGGAAGCAATGATGCCAACACAAACCAGGCGGTTGCAGATTCCGGTAAAAGCGATTCCTCTGCCGGTAAGGAAAATAAGAAGATTATCGTAATTTCCAAAAGCTATCAGAACCAGTTTTACCAGGCTGCTTTTAAGGGAGCACAGGATGCGGCGGTGGATCTCGGTATGACCGTAACCACAAATGGCCCGGATGCCGAAAGCAATGTATCCCAGCAGGTAGAGCAGGTAGCAGCTGCCATTAACCAAAAGCCTGACGCCATCGTGCTTGCGGCCTGTGACCCGAGTGCCCTGGAAGAGGTGCTGACCAAGGCGAAAGCAGCCAATATACCGGTAATCGGTTTTGATTCGGGGGTTCCGGGAGACACCACCGGAGCAGTGGTGGCCACTGCGGCTACCAACAATGAAAATGCAGGTGCCAATGTTGCGGACAATCTGGTGGGAGATGATGGATTTCAACAGGCGGTCCTTAAGGGAACCGAGGAAAAACCTGTGGTAATAGGAGTTCTGGCACAGGATGCCACCTCCGGATCCATTAAGCAGCGGGTTGACGGTTTCGTAAATGAGATGGTTTTAAAGCTGGAAACCTCAGAGGCATTAAAAGGCTGCGTGGATGTTTCGGGACAGGAAAAATGGACGAAACCCTCAGCCAATAAGCCGAAGGTGAAAATTGTAGTGACCGTTCCCCCTACAACAAGCCAGGCAGATATCCAGTCAGCAGCCAATTCCATTTTTATGACGGACAATCTGGTAGCTGTTTTCGGGGCTAATCAGGACGGAGTAAACGGGATTATCAGTGCGACCAATGACGCAACGGATTTAGACAAGGCAAAGGGCAAATACAAGAATATCTATGTAGTGGGATTTGATGCGGGCAAGACTCAAAAGGATGCCGTAAGAAACGGACAGTTTTTTGGCTCCGTTACCCAGGATCCCTACCAGATGGGATACCAGGCAATTAAGCTTGCGGTAGATGCGATAAACGGAAAAGCTGTCGGAGATGTGGACACCGGTTCCAAATGGTATAATAAGGACAATATCGACAATGAGGATATAGCAGTTTTACTATACGATTAAGCCGGATAAAGCCGCTTCGGCCGGCTGGCGGTTAATGACCGGCATGTAAGAAGTCTTATGACCTTCCTGACAAGGTTGTTAAAGGCAGTATAAGCCTGTAGCACCTTTGGGGAGGACATGGGACTTTTCCGGTTTTTGAGGCAGAGCAAGAGACAGGCATACCTGTCTGCCACAAAGGAGGATATCAGAGAATGGTTACAGGTACAGACCACATTGCGGTAAATGTTATCTCCATGGAGGAGAGTATTCTGTTTTATGAGAAGCTGCTGGGGATTAAAAAAGAAGAAACTATCGATATGGGAGACCATGTCTTGCAGTATTTTCAGCTGAATGGATTATTCCGGCTAGAGCTGATCTGGTACAGGTATGATACGGAAACCGCAGAGATTCCGGCAAATGCGAAAGGAACCTACCGGCATTTGGCACTCTCTGTGAAAAACCTTGAAGAGTTCAGCCTTTTTTTGACTCATTCAGGGGTAACTGTAAAGAAGACGCTGGAATATTGTGAAAAGCTTGGTTTTTATAACATGCTGATACTGGATCCTAACGGAATTGAGATTGAGCTGGTTGAGCGGGCCGACAGGAGGAAGGAGGATAAAAGGAATGCTGAAAAAACAGTTTGATGCAGTTGCCTTAGGCGAGCTGCTGATAGATTTCACAAATAATGGTATTACCAGGCAAGGGAATCCACTGCTGGAAGCCAACCCGGGAGGCGCCCCCTGCAATGTTCTCTCAATGCTGCGAAACTATGGGAAGAGAGCGGCCTTTATCGGAAAGGTAGGGGAAGACCTTTTTGGAAAACAGTTAAGGGAAGTACTTAATAGACTGGAAATCAATACCGATCACCTTTTAACAGATGAAAACATACCCACAACCCTGGCTTTTGTCAGTACGACCCCTGAAGGAGACAGAGCATTTTCTTTTTACCGGAATCCCGGTGCAGACATGATGCTTCAGGAAGAAGAGATAAAGGAGGAAATGATATCCACCTCCAGGCTGTTCCATTTTGGTACTCTTTCTATGACGGATATAGGAGTTGAAAAGGCAACAAAAAAAGCGGTAAATATAGCAAAAGAAAACAAATGCATAATAACCTTTGACCCTAATGTAAGACTGCCGCTCTGGAAGGACGGGGAGGATATCAGAAAGGCCATGGAATATGGTTTTTCACAGTGTGATGTGTTGAAAATTTCGGATGATGAGATTAGCTTTTACACAGGGGAGGGAGATGTCTATTGGGGGATAGAGCAAATTAGAAGGAAATATGCCGGAATAAAACTGGTATTGGCTACCATGGGGAGTAAGGGGAGCTTTGCCTGCTATAAGAATCTGTGTATTACGGAGCCTGCTTTTCTCCAGAAGGCTGCCTTCGAGACCACGGGAGCAGGAGACACTTTTTTTGCAATTGCCATAAACTATATACTGGATAACGGCCTGGAAAATATGACAAGAGAGGGGATCAGCCAAATGCTCCGGCATGCTAACGCAGGTGCGTCCCTCATAACTGCAAGAAGAGGAGCAATGTGTGTTATGCCCCACCCGGAAGAGATAGAAGCTCTTCTGGCTGAGAGTAAATAAAAACAAAAAAACAGCGCATAAAAACTATTGAGGAGTACCTGTTTTTCAATAGTTTTATGCGCTGTTTTGTCTTAATGACAAGATGTTTTATTAGTAAGCTTGCGTTCCTAATAAATACCTTGTGGCTTAATTTGTGTTAATACTTTCTCTAAACGATACAATCAGCGGATATTTTTATCCGTAAATTCTGTTGCTCACATATTCCAATTGAAAATGACTAATTATAAACAAATGAAAATAATTGAGTTATTAAAATGTTCAATTAATATGATTAAAAAGAGGCAGAGGCAGATAGAAAAGATGTTACTTAAAGAATATTAGATGGCGCAAATTGATTAAATAATGGCATCTTATGATGTTCATTGAGGCAACTTTTATTGCTATAATTCAATCATCAAATAGAACAACCCAAAGCAGTAACAATCAAACACACATTTTAGAAAGAAGAGGAATAAAAAATGAGTAAATCAAATAAGACAGCACTAATCACAGGAGCTTACGGCGGACTCGGAACATGCTTTGCAGATATACATGCGGCATCCGGTGGAGATCTGATTCTGGTAGGCAGAAGTCAGGCGAAGCTTGATGCACAGGCAAAGGAAATAGAGAAAAAATACCGTATAACAGTATACACGATTGCAGCAGATCTTTCAATTCCAGAGGCAGCACAGCAGATTTATGACACATGTAAAGATAATGGATGGAATGTAGATTATCTGATCAATAACGCAGGCTTTGGCGGACAGGGTGATTTTGCCCGCGAGCGTACCATGGAGCAGGATCTTTCTATGATTGCGGTGAATGTGGAAACCCCTACAAGGCTTTGCAAACTCTTCCTTCCGGATATGATAAAGAGAGGAAGCGGTAAAGTTCTGAATGTCAGCTCAACAGCAGCTACCATGCCAGGACCACTTCAGGCATGTTATTACGCAACAAAAGCCTATGTGACCAGCTGGTCAAATGCAGTATCGAGAGAATTGAAAGACACTGGAGTAACGATGACATGCCTTATGCCGGGAGCTATGAGCACTGGATTTGCGAATGCTGGCGGACTTTCCGATACAGCACTTTTTGCAAATGCAACAGCTCCAACTCCTGTTGCCAAGGCAGGATATGATGCAATGATGAAGGGAAAAATGAATATGACAGCAGGGCTTGTAGGAATTCAGAAGATTTTCATGAAGCTGACACCAATCCTACCTAAGGGAATGCTGATGGACAATGTTTATAATATGCAGCTTAGGGGAAGTGCAAAGAAATAACACCATTGAAAGCAAAAGAAAGTGAGGACAAAACTATGGCTTATAAAACAATAAATCCTTACACTGGTGAGGTAATAGCAGAGTTTAACAATTTAACCAATGAGGAACTTGAGGCAAAGCTTGCTAAGGCACAGGAGGCATACAAATCCTGGTCTAAGACAACCTTTGAAGAAAGAGCAGCAATTCTGCACAAAGCGGCAGAGCTTGCAGTAGAGAGGAGAGAGGAACTTGCGGCAATCAATACAATTGAGACGGGCAAATTAGTTACGATTGCAGCCTGGGAGATGAATCTCTGTGCAGATATTATGAACTATTATGCAGATAACGCAAAGGAACAGTTAAAGCCTCATTTTGTAAAAACAACAGACCCGATGTCCGGAAATGCAGTGGGTATCTATCAGCCACTTGGTATTATTTACATGATCGAACCCTGGAATGTACCTTTCTTTCAGATGACAAGGCCGGCAGCGGCACAGCTGATGGCAGGAAATGTTGTTGTTCTAAAGCATGCTTCGAATTGTCCGCAATGCGCACTTGCAATGGAGAAGCTATTTAAGGATGCTGGACTTCCGGAGGGCTGTTTTACAAATCTTTTTATCGATTACGAGCAGTCGGATAACCTGATTGCAGATCCACGCATCTGTGGAATTACTCTTACAGGAAGTACGCCGGTAGGGCGTGGCGTTGCTGCAAAAGCTGGTCAGAATCTCAAGAAATGTGTTATGGAACTTGGCGGTTCCGATGCCATGGTTGTTATGCCGGATGCAGATATGCAGAAGGCTGTGCAGGGAGCACTTATGGGCCGTATGACAATTTCCGGTCAGGTATGTGCAGGCGATAAGAGAATGTTTATCCATGAATCCCTTTTTGAAGCATTCAAGGGAGCTGTCTCTGGTGCGATTAATCAGCTCATCGCAGGGGATCCATTAAATCCGGAAACCACACTTGCTCCGGTGTGCTCAAAGAAAGCTGCTGATCAAGTAAGAGCACAGATAGAAAAGGCAGTAGCTGGTGGAGCAACAGCAACTGAAGTAGGACCCAGGGTACCGGAAAACAGTCCATTTGTACAGCCTACGATTTTGACTGGTGTAACACCAGAGAATCCAATCTTTAAAGAGGAAATCTTCGGACCAGTGATGATACTTATCTCATGGAAAACAGAGGAGGAAGTTATCGCTCTTGCAAATGGAACAGATTTTGGGCTTGGAAGCTCTGTTTACAGTGAAGCCCCTGCAAATGCTGCCAGAATGTCAGCAGCTATGGAGTCAGGAGCAGTATCCATTAATCAGCCAACAATGGCATCGCCGGGAATTCCATTTGGTGGAATCAAGACCTCCGGATTTGGAAGAGAACTTGGCGCAGAAGGTATCCGTGAATTTACGAATCAGAAGTATATTAACAGTGCGGGAATTGACATGGATAAGGTATTTGAGCAGTATTAAAGCATTAATTGCTGATTGAAATAAAAAACAAAGTTGTTTCCCATTTGTTGTTTTATTTAAAAAATATACCATTGACAATTGACTATGAGTCACTTATAATTGACTCATAGTCAAATAAATATTGGAGGTAAGGATATGAGCAATAAAGTCGCACTTGTTACAGGAGCATCTTCCGGTATCGGAAAAGAAACAGCCATCGAGCTCTCCCAAAAAGGTTTTACGGTTTACGCAGCGGCCAGAAGAACGGATAAAATGCAGGAGCTAACAGCAAAGGGGATTCATCCTGTGTCATTGGATGTAACAAATGATGAGTCTATGATTAAATGTGTCAATGAGATTCTTAAAAAGGAAGGGAGAATTGACGTACTTGTAAACAATGCAGGATACGGTTCCTATGGAGCAGTAGAAGATGTGCCGATGGAGGAAGCACGCCGTCAGATTGAAGTCAATGTATTTGGGCTTGCCCGAATGGTACAGCTTGTGCTGCCTGGCATGAGAAAAAATAAATTCGGCAAGATTGTAAATATTTCTTCTATGGGAGGAAAAATCTGGACCAATTTTGGCAGCTGGTACCATGCGACTAAGTTTGCAGTAGAAGGATTTTCAGATTGTCTGCGGCTGGAAGTGGCCCCCTTTGGCATTGATGTTATTGTTGTGGAACCGGGCGGAATTAAAACGGATTGGGGGATAATTGCTGCCCAAAATCTTAAAACTGCCTCTGCGAAGGGCGCGTATGCCCAGGCTGCCAGTAAAACCGCCGAGGGTATGATTAAGAACTATACAGGAAACCAGCTGTCGAAGCCGGAACTGATTGCACGCACCATTGGTAAAGCGGTAACCGCAAGAAGACCGAAAACACGTTATCTCGTAGGTTTTATGGCAAAGCCGATAGTGTTCATGAAGAATGTTTTCGGTGACCGTGCTTATGACAGGATTATAAAAATGTTCGGTTAGTAATTTCGACAGCAACCTATTGGAAGAACAACGGTATTTATTATATTAAGCATACGAAGGGTAACAATGGTCGAGGTATAATGTTTTGTTTTGACTCCGAATCAATATGGTGTTAAAATTAATTGGATTGGAGTGATAAGATATGGCAAAACGTGCAATGACCGCTGAGGCAAAGGCTTTGAAAGCTAATGCAATTCTGGATAAAGCGGCAGAAATGTTTTCTGGTTCGGAATATGAAAAAATAAAAATGTCTGATATAGCAAAAGAGATGAATATGTCCAACGGTATTCTGTTCGTATATTTCAAAACAAAAGAGGCACTTTTTTTCAGCCTGCTTTGCAGGGAGTACGAAAAGAGGCTTGCGCGTCTGACGGAAATGACGAAAGAAATGCGGATCAAGGACTATGATGATTTTAAGAAACTTGTGATAAAAGAGCTTACAGAACTCGTGGATGATAATCCACTGTATATCCGGCTGGAATCCATGCGTACAGCAATATTTGAGAAGAATGTCGATGCCGAAACCATGTTGAAGCAGAAAATAAATCTGTATATGCTGCTGACAGAGCTTGTGTCAATCATTTGTGAAAATAATGTATTAACCCAATTTGAAGTAATGGATATCCTCCAGGCAGAAGCCTCTATTATAACCGGGTGTAAATTATCCGCAACCCTGCCGGCAGAAGTCATAGATATTATTGAGAAAAACGGGCTGGAGGGACTCAGGCGGGATTTTAAAAAAGACGTCCTTGATACAATAACCTGCTATTTGGACGGATATCGCAGTAATCATAAGGAAGAACCTTTAAAAAATAAATCAGATCTATAACAAACCAAGCCTTAATGATTATGTTGGTTAATAAGCTGTATATCAGAGGAGGTGTGTTTTTGATGGCTGATACTCCTGACCACATTGCAGACAGTTTTATCTCTTTACTGCAGACAAATACCTATGACAATATTACCATTCAAATGATCTGCAATAGTACACCTACCAGCCGAAACACTTTTTATTACTATTACGACAGCAAAGAAAAACTGGTTGAATGGATTTGCTGCAGAGACTTTATGAAATATTGCTTCCCCTATTTTAAAATCCAGGCAGACAATATATCTGTAAAATCTTTTTTTCTTTATATTAAAGAAAATAGAAATTTTTATAAGGCAGTTTACCGGTCAGACAACGGGCGGTTGCTGCGGCATTGTCTTGAACAGGCTTATAGCAGAGGTGTTACAAAAGAAAGCATCAGAGAATATGGCTGCATAGAGGCAGGTCCCTACCATAAGGTAGACTTTAGGATCTTTTGCCGTTACAGTAACTGTGGAATCGCCGCTGTCGTCCTTTTCTGGATTGAGAATGATATGAAAATGCCCATTGAAGAGGTTGCGAAGGATTTGGCAATTATGCTGACAAATTCTTTGGAGTTCGTGAGAGATCATCATTTATTTTAATGGGGCTGGTGAAATAAAGTGATTTCATAAAATCTGTCATTGCTTTGAGTTGTTTCTCCCTTATCTTTGTATACGAAAGCGAATTAAAAGTTAGGACAAAAATAGCTGTTTGTACGATGTTATTGTACAAATGGCCATTTTTGTCCTAATTTTTATTGCAAATCAACTTTTTTGTATGTTACCCTTCGTTACAGTGTCAAAAGCTATATCAAAGGTATTCGCCAGGGAGCACTGCCCGGCGAGGAGTTTGAGGAGCTGGGACGTGACACGGAGGAAGGACTGGAAGCTGCAAAAATCTTAGAAGAAGCAGGTTATGACGCCTTTAATGCAGATGCAGGAACCTATGATTCGTTCTATTGGCCGCACCCGGCGAACTATCATGAGAAGGGTATGTACCTTCATCTGACGGAGCAGCTTAAAAAAGTAGTTCATGTTCCTGTGCTGGTTGCCGGCAGGATGGATGACCCGGATATTGCACTGGATGCCTTGGAGCGTGACAGAGCGGATGGAATTGGCTTAGGCCGGCCGTTGCTGGCGGATCCTGATTATGTGAACAAACTAAGAAGCGGCAGACTCCGTGATATCCGGCCCTGTCTTTCCTGTCATGACGGATGTGCCACACGTAACATGTCAGGGGTAAGGGCTTCCTGTGCGGTCAACCCCGAAGCAGCAAGAGAGCTTATTACCGGGATTGTTCCGGCAGCCGAAAAGAAAAATGTCTTTGTCATCGGCGGTGGTCTTGGAGGTATGGAAGCTGCCAGAGTGAGTGCTCTCCGCGGACACAAGGTGACACTATTTGAAGCTGGCGATGCGCTGGGCGGAAACGTTATAGCCGGAAGCGTGCCTTCCTTCAAAGAGGATGACAAAGCTTTAATCAAATGGTATGTCAATCAGTTAGAGAAGCTGAATATCAACGTAAAAATGAATACCCATGCAACCAGAGAAATGATTTTGAATGAAAAACCGGATGTTGTTTTTACTGCAACCGGTTCAAAAAAAATAATTCCAAGGCTGCCAGGCATTGATAGGGAAAATGTAACGGATGCATCTGCTGTGCTGCTGGGCGAAAAGACAGTCGGAGATCACTGTGTTGTCATCGGAGGTGGTCTGGTCGGATGTGAGCTTGCACTGTATCTTGCCCAGCAGAATAAAAAGGTGACCATTGTTGAAGCTCTGCAGGATATTCTCAAAGCCGGAGCGCCTCTGGCAATCATGAATGAAATGATGCTGCGTGATTTACTGAATCAGCATCATGTAAACATTAAATCCTCTGCGCGGCTCATACAAGTCAATGAAACAGGTGCTGTAGTTGCTTGTGGGGAAGCGTCGGAAACGATACCGGCAGAAAGTATCATTATTGCTGTTGGCTTCAAAAAAGAGGATAAAATTTATAACGAGTTACGGTATGATGTTGATGAAATCTACAACATCGGTGATTCCCGGGCTGTCCGTAATATTCGGGGTGCTATCTGGGATGCTTACGAAGTTGCAAGATCAATTTAAAAGATAAATCTGCTCCGGCCTATAGCCTTTAGTTAATATGTTTTTACCGTCGTGAAAAAGCTCCTGTCACTATAAAAATAGTGCAGGGGGCTTTTTCTCATTCACAGGTAACCTGCGTATGTTCCTGCATGTTCCCTGATAAGGGACTATGGCATTATACGATGAACTTTGTATTACCAGCGGAACCAAAATATTACTGCGCTATTTGCTATATGTTGACATTTGACTTAAAGTCAATTATAATTGATTTAAAGTCAAAATCATAAAAAGAGGAATAAAATGAATTATTCATTATGTGAATTTATTGCAAAGATTATAAAATCGAAAGGAGTAAAAGGATGATGCAATACAGGACAATGCCCAATTCCAGTGAAAAACTGTCCGCTTTGGGATTTGGATGCATGAGGCTTCCCACCCGTGTTGGCGGACAGGCTTCCAATTTAATCGACAGGGAAAGGACGGTCAAGCAAATAAGATATGCAATTGACCAGGGGGTTAACTATTTAGACACGGCATATCCCTATCATCTGGGTGCCTCTGAAAGTTTTCTGGGCGAATATGTGCTGAAAGACGGCTACCGGGAAAAGGTAAACATAGCTACCAAGCTTCCGTGCTTTAGTATCAACAAAAAGGAGAGCATGGAAGAGATATTTAACAAGCAGCTGGAAAAGCTTCAGGTGGATTACATAGATTATTATCTGCTCCATGCCCTGAATGGAAAGACATGGAATAAAATGCTGTCCCTGGATGTCATTGATTTTATGAATAACATAAGAAAGCAGGGTAAAGTCCGGCATATGGGATTTTCCTTCCATGGTACCAGAGACGATTTTAAAAAAATTGTAGACGGCTATGACTGGGAATTTGCACAGGTTCAGTTTAATATTCTGGATGAACACTTTCAGGCAGGCATAGAAGGAATTCAATATGCCCACGATAAAGGGCTGGGTATAATTGTAATGGAGCCCCTCAGAGGCGGTTCTCTGGTAGGAAAGATACCGAATGAAGTGCAAAAGCTTTATAACAGCGCACCGGTCAAAAAAAGCCCGGCGGATTGGGCACTGAGATGGATTTGGAATCACCCTGAGATCACCTTGGTTTTATCGGGAATGAACAACGAAGAAAATATTAAAGAAAATATCAAAATAGCTTCCGAAGCATTTCCGGATAGTCTTAGCAATACCGAAATCAGCATTGTTGAAGATGTCAGGAAGACGTATCAGGATATCATGCAGGTGGGGTGTACAGGATGTGGCTATTGCATGCCCTGTCCGGCAGGAATCAATATACCCGGTGCTTTTAAAAATTTAAATAACTACCATATGTACTCTAAATTTGAAGCAAGAATATATCATATGGGATATGCCGGGGTGCAGACAGAAGATGGAAAGCCCCACTGGACAAGTACCTGTCTCAAATGCGGGCAATGTGAAAAGAAATGTCCCCAGGGCATTAAAGTACGGGAAGAATTTAAGCATGTGCAAAGGGATCTGGAAGGAGCAGGTATAAAAGCAACAGCTAGTATTGCAAGAAGGATTATGAACAGAGGTAATAAAACAGAATAACCTGAGCAAAACCGGATGACAGTCAGGTGAATTGTTCAAATATTTAAAAGTTAGGAGGCGAAGTTTTGATATCAGCTATGATAGATGGACTTAGCCTCTTTCCATATACATTTCACTATATTGTAAACTGTTACATTGCACTTTTCCAAAGACGGGCATATCAGATTTTATTGTGGAACGCTACCTGTCATAAGAAAAGCAATTGCATAAATTGCATTTATATTGGCGCGGATTGATGTTTCATGAAAATAAGAAAAATTATATAATTCTAATTATAAAATAATAGATTGGAGAGGTGATATGATTGGGTCGTATAATAAATATTTTTAAAAACCAAACAGATCCCGATAATTTAAATTACACCATTAGCGGATATTTTTATCTGGGTAACTTTCTTACTCATATAATGATGGAATTTGTGGTAATCTATCTGGGAATGAATATTGTTGCCGTTTATAACATTCTTCCGCTAATTCTGTTTCCTGTATGCATTTACCTGAATCATAGAGGAAAAGGCAGCATTGCCATTATTCTTGCTCTGGCGGAACTTACGGCTTTCTCAGCCCTGTCTACGGTAACGGGAGGATGGAATCTGGGCTTTTATTTATATTTGCTTGCAGTCGTTGCATTGGCTTTTTTTTCAAATGCGCTGGAATTAAGGCCGAAAGTAATCATAACCGTCATCATTACTGTTATTCTGGGTGTTTTAAAATTTCGCGCGCCGGTTCTGGCGATATCGAAAGATGCCGGAACAGCAATGATCATTTACTGTATAAACCTGGTAAGTACCATATCCGGTGTCGGAATGATTTATTATTACTTTGACAGCCAGAGAATCGGGCTTTCCCTGGAATCGGAAAAATCAAATAAGCTGTTAAAAGAGATAGAAAAAATACTGGCGAAGAATACAGAGCTTTCCGGGCAGGTTCATACCATAGGCGAACAGTTTGCAGGAAATTTTACCAGAGATATGGAAAATCAGAATGTTATGGTAGCTGCGTCAAACGAGGTGGCAGCCTGCAGTCAGGATAACGTTACGACAAATAAACAGATTTATATGAATATCCAGGATTTTTCCGATATGCTGGAGCGCTTAAAGCAGTCAACCGCCCAGTTGGTCAGGAATTCGAATGAAGCCGGACTGGCGAATCAAAGCGGCGGAGATAAGATAGCTATGATTGATTCGCAGATGGACGTCAGTATAAGGAGTACGTCCAATTTAGGCGAAGCAGTTTCTTATCTGGAAAACAGGGTGGAGGAGATCAAATCCATCTCAGGAACAATAAAGGCAATTTCTTCCCAAATAAATCTGTTAGCGCTGAATGCATCCATTGAGGCTGCCCGTGCGGGAGAATACGGAAGAGGTTTTTCGGTAGTGGCAGACGAGATAAGAAAGCTTGCGGAGGAAACCGCCGGTTCGACAAATGAAATTGAAGCTGTCATTAACAATATAAATGACGGGATCAATAAGGCTCACCGTAACATGAACGATGTTGACACGATAATCAAAACACAGAAGAAATTGACGGATGAGACAAAAATGAATTTTGAACAGATTAACGAAAGAATCGGAACAATCGTGGAAGAAATTGCTTCCGTTGATAATGAGATTCATGCAATCACTTTGTTTAAAGAGAAAATTGTAAAAATGACAGAAGAGACGGAAAAGGCGTCCATGCAGGCATTTGCCGAGACGGAACGGATTGCGGATTCCATCAGGGCACAGGGCGAATCAATGCGGAATTCGAGTGCGATACTTGAACAGCTGCTAAGCCTGTCAAAGGAATTGTCCGAGCAAAAGGAGAAGGGAAAATGAAAACACTTGTAGTATATTACTCCCATGATGGGAACACAAGGTTTATTGCGGAAACAATAGCAGGTGCGATCAATGCAGATATGGCTGCATTAAAGCCAAAAAGAACATTGAACGCGTCAGGCATGATGATGATTGCATGGGGTGTGAGGCAGCTTGTAAGTCAGAGCGAACCCAAGCTGCTTCCGTTGGAAAAAAATCCTGCGGATTACGATTTGATTATCCTGGGTACGCCGGTATGGACCTATACCTTAGCACCGCCGGTGAGGACATTTTTAAAACAAAATGCGATGTCAGGAAAGAAAATTGCGCTCTTTTGCTGCCATGGAGGACAAAAGGGAAAGACCCTGGAAAATATGAAGGAATTACTGAATGGAAATATTATTCTGGGAGAAAATGATTTTATGGAACCGGTAAGCCATGAGCAGGAGGACAGCCGGAAAAAAGCCATTACCTGGGCTAAGAAAATGGCAATGGAATAGGAAATTATCTGTGGTGCATAAAAATGTTCCTGTTCCTGAAAAATAGTTGTATACTATTTTCATAATGACAATCTAAGACAAAAGGAATGGCAGTAGAATAAGGAAAAGTAAGCTATACGTAAAGTTTGGAGGGGTAAGCAATGGACCGGTTTATATTGGATAGAAAATATGCAGATCTGCTGGCTTATGTCGGCATATCTGCAGAGGAGGTATTAAAGAAGGCACAGCTGCCGGAGGATTTGTTCAGTCATAGGATGCCCAGTATGAGTGTGCCTGAATATTTCCGCTTTATGGAGGTAATCGGAGAATTATCAGCTGATAATTCTGTTCCGATAAAAATAGGAACAATGGAAAATATCGAAACATTTTCACCGCCAATTTTCGCGGCCTATTGCAGTAAGAATGCGCTGACCTGTATTCAAAGGCTGGCAAGATATAAGAAGCTGATTGGTCCTATGGTTTTTCTTGTGGATCAGACAGAAAACTCTGTTACTGTGGAGATTGCTGCTGAAAATGAAAAGCTTGAACTGCCGGAGTTTTTGGTGGGAACAGAGATTGTATTTCTTGTAAATCTCATCCGGAATGCCACAAAGGAGTATATCGTCCCCAAAGCTGTCATGCTAAGGCATAAGGTTGACAATCCTGCCTATAAAGAATTTTTAGGAACCGACATAAAAAGGGATACGAAAAATCTGCTTATCCTATCGAAAGCAGATGCAGAAAAACCGTTCATCAGCCAGAATGATGCTATGTGGGATTATTTTGAACCGGAGCTGAAAAGAAGGCTCAGTGAGTTGGAAGTAGACGACTCCTTTGCTGCAAGAGTCAGAAGCGCATTAATAGAGCTTTTACCCGGAGGCCAAAGTGGTATTGAAAACGTAGCGGAAAAACTAGGCTGCGGCAAAAGAACCCTTCAGAGAAAATTAAATGAAGAAAATACCACCTTTCAAAAGCAGCTGAATCATACCAGGGAGCTTTTAGCAAAGCACTATATCAAAAATACGGATATGACAAGTGATGACATCGCTTATTTGCTTGGATATCAGGATTTAAATTCATTTTTAAGGGCATTTTGCCTGTGGACAGGTATGACGATCAGTGAATATAAAAGAAATATGCGGGATAATGTAAATTCAGTTACAGGTGAAAGTTAGATTTAGTTATGATTTGAATTATTATTCTATTAGCACAACAAAGTATTAAAAAATGCACTCATTTTTAATGGGTGCATTTTATTGTAGAAATGATTACACTGTCTGGTAATGCTTTGGCGAATATAGACAAAGAACACCATATATTGCACATTTAAACATATGGATATTACAAATTTCCATTTATCATGTACTGCATACATGATAAGATATAAACAGTTCCAGGAGAACGAACCAGAGGAGGGAAATTATCAATGAAAAAGAAAATTTTAAGTATTTTCTTAAGCATCTTAATGGTAACAACACTTATGTCGGGATGCAGCAAAAACACGGACTCAAAAGAAACCGGCAATACAAATCCAACAAAAGATGCGAAAGTATCGGAAACACCCGCTGCCACGAAAACTGCCGAAGGGGTAACCATCAGTTATGCGGTATGGGATTCCAACCAGGCTAAATTAATTCAGCAGATGGCCGATGCCTTTGAAAAAGAAACAGGAATTCATGTAGATATCCAGGTTAATGGCTGGTCCGATTACTGGACAGCATTGGAAGCGGCAGCAACAGGCGGCTCCTTACCGGATACCTTCTGGATGCATTCAAATAATATCTACTACTATGCATCCAATGATCAGCTGCTGGATCTGACAAATGATATCAACAACAGCAGCGATATCAAATTGGAAAATTATCCGGAAGGATTGAATCAGATTTATAATTTGGAAGGAAAGCAGTATGCCATCCCCAAGGATTATGATACCATCGGACTCTGGTACAACAAGACCATGTTCGATGCAGCCGGTGTGGCTTATCCCAATGCCGACTGGACCTGGGATGATCTTAAGGCAGCTGCTAAGAAGCTGACCAAGAAGGATGGCTCCCAGTATGGTATCCTTGCACCTCTTCACAATCAGGAGGGATACTATAACTTCGTATACCAGAATGGCGGGACCATTGTAACAGCGGATAAGAAGTCCGGCTATGACGATCCCAAGACAATTGATGCTATCAAATATTACTTTAGCTTTGTAAGAGACGGCCTCTCACCTGTCGTTACCGGTGATGCCGAAAGGGCGGAAGCCTTCCAGAACGGCTTAGTTGCAATGGCTTTCTTCGGTTCCTGGAATTTATCCGGCTTTGCTGCAAATGAGTACATAGCAAAGAACTGTGATGTTGCCGTACTTCCAAAATCCAATAGCGGCGGTCAGGCCTCCATCTTTAACGGGCTTGGCAACTGTATTGCAGCAAGCACAAAGCATCCGGAGGAAGCCTGGAAATGGATTGAGTATTTAAGCAACGAAGCCGGTCAGAAGAAACAGGCTGAACTGGGTATTGCAATCTCTGCCTATAACGGAACGGCAGATGCCTGGACAAAGGCATACCCTAAATTTAATGTTAAGGCATATTTAGACATGGTAAGCTATGCCCAGATCAGGCCTTATACCAATCAAACCAGTATATGGGAGGATAAGGCATACGAACTTTTAACGGATGTTTATGCCAATGGCGGAGATGTAGAGGCTGCCTGTAAGGATACAGCCGCTATGATGAACAATGCTATTAAGAATGAACAGAAATAAAATATAAGCTGAAAGACTGGCGGCCCGACCGGCTGCCAGTACTTACATTAAGGCGGCAGGCAGGAGAAAAGCCTGTGCATTCATCTAAGGAGGCTGATAATAATGGCAGAAATAAAAAGCACCGCCGGAAAAAGGAAAATACCCCGAAATGTCCTAAATGAATGGAAGTGGGCATATATCATGATTGCTCCCACAATAATTGGTTTAATTATTCTAAATATCATTCCAATCATACAGACTGTTTATTTAAGCTTTTTTAAAAGCGGAGCCTTTGGAAAAGGCAATATATTTATAGGGTTTGAGAATTATAAAACCATGTTTTCTGATGTACAGACCTGGTATGCAGTACGTAATACCCTGGTCTATACTTGTATGGTGGTACCATTTACAATAGCAATCGCATTGATTATAGCCGTAGTTCTGAATATGAAAATAAGAGGAAAGGGTATTTACAGAACCATATACTTTGTACCCATGGTAGCAGCGCCGGCCGCAGTTACAATGGTCTGGAGATGGTTATATAATTACCAGTTCGGATTTCTCAATCATATACTAAATAACATGGGTTTCGGGAAGATAAAATGGACGGAAGGGCCGGATACAGCATTGTTTTCAATCGCAGTCATCGGCATTTGGAGTACCATTGGTTATTGCATGGTCATCCTGCTGGCAGGACTTCAGGAGATACCGAGAGATTTCTATGAAGCTAGTGAGATTGACGGCGCATCGGCCTTCAATCAATTCTTAAATATTACACTTCCCTTAGTATCTCCAACGTTATTTTTCGTGGCGGTTACCAGTGTAATAACCGCAATGCAGGTGTTTGATGTAATCTTTATGATGATAGATGTTTCAAATCCTGCTTATAACCGTACCGTTTCGCTGGTTTATTTATTCTATAATAATTCTTTTAAATACAGTAATAAGGGCTACGGCTCGGCAATTGTTGTCCTGCTGCTGGCAATCATCATGGTTATTACCGTTTTGCAGATGAAAGCACAGAAGAAGTGGGTCAGCTATATGTAAGATATCAGTCTTTTGGTGACGGAATGGAGTGGCTATGAAAAATAAGAAAACTCAAATAGATATTATTATACATGTATTATTGATAGCAGGCGCAGTTATCATGCTGTTCCCCTTTCTATGGATGGTTCTGACCTCCTTAAAGACCGTAACGGAGTCTACTTCCATGAATCCCTACGTGTATTTTCCCAAGGTGCTTCAATGGGAGAACTATAAGACCGTATGGATGAATAATAATTTTATCCGCCTGTATTTTAACACCTTTGCAATGATGCTGCTGCGCGTCCTGTGTGCGGTTCTTTTTTCCGCTATGGCAGCTTATGCTTTTGCCAGACTTAACTTTCCGGGTAAGAATTTCCTTTTTGGAATTGTACTCTTTCAAATGATGGTACCGGTACAGATATTTGTAATTCCCCAGTATTTAATGGTGGACTTCTTAAAGCTTCGTAATACGGTATTTGCCCTTGTATTTCCGGGACTAGTAAGTGCCTTTGGAACCTTTCTTCTGCGGCAGTTTTTTATGGGCTTACCAAAGGAACTGGAAGAGTCGGCAAGGCTTGACGGCTGTAATATCTGGAAGACTTTCTGGAAGATTATGCTTCCTTTAACCAAATCAGGTCTGGTTGCCCTGGCAATCTTCACGGCCCTTTTTGCCTTTAAGGATTTAATGTGGCCTTTAATCGTTAATAATCAGGCAGATTCTGCCACCTTATCCTCCGCTCTTTCAAAGATTCAGAGTGCGTATTCGGTTAAATATCCGGAATTAATGGCAGCCTCCGTGCTGGCTATATGGCCGATGCTGCTGCTCTATATCATATTCCAGAAGCAGTTTATTGAAGGCATTGCAACCAGCGGCGGTAAATTGTAAGGAGAGACACTATAACAACCCAATCGGGAGGAAAATAATTTGGCAATAACATATAACGAACAGGATAAGCAATTTACATTATACACAGAGAACACCTCCTATCACATGAAAGTCGGCCCCTATGATACTTTATTGCACCTGTATTACGGAAAAAGAACAGAAGGGAATCTGGATTATCTGATACGCAGGATGGACAGAAGCCATTGCGGCAATCCCAATGAAGCCGAAAGGGACAGAACCTTTTCCCTGGATACGCAGCTGCAGGAATATTCTTCTTTTGGAATGGGAGATTACCGGATTTCCTGTCTGGAGGTTATAAACGAGAATGGAAGCTGTGCCGCAGACCTTCGGTATAAAGCCCACAGTATAAGAAAAGGGAAATATAACCTTCCGGGACTTCCGGCGGTTTATGGGACGGAGGACATTACCGTGCAGACTCTTGTCATAACCTGCGAAGATGCGGCTTCAAAGCTGGAGGTTGAGCTCTATTACGGGGTAATTGAGGAGTATGATGTCATTACCCGTGCGGCAAAGATCCGAAATAACGGCAGTGACAGCATTATGCTTACAAAAGCATTATCTACCTGTTTAGATTTTCCGGATAACCATTTTGATTTGATACACTTTTATGGAAAACACTCCCAGGAAAGGGAATTTGAACGGACGCCGGTAGGTCATGCCAAGCTGTCGGTGGAGAGTATGCGTGGGTTAAGCAGTCACCAGCATAATCCTTTTGTCATACTGGCGGACAGGTGGACAACGGAGACAAGCGGAGAATGCTATGGCATATCTTTTCTATACAGCGGGAATTTCCAGGCACAGGTAGAGGTTGACCAGATTGGGCAGACCCGAATTGCAATGGGAATCCACCCTGTGTTTTTCCGGTATGAGATAAGGCCGGGGGAAGAATTTGTTACGCCGGAGGCAGCTATGAGCTATTCCTTTGAGGGACTGCAAAAGCTGTCCCATAATTATCATAAACTCATTAGAAACAATATCTGCAGGGGCAGCTTTAAGAATAGAAGAAGACCGGTACTGATTAATAACTGGGAGGCTACCTATTTTGATTTTAATACCGAGAAGCTGGTCTCTATTGCGAAGGAAGCAGCAGAACTTGGGATTGAGATGTTAGTTATGGATGACGGTTGGTTTGGCAAGCGCAGGGATGATTATTCGGGACTGGGAGACTGGAAGGTAAATACGGAGAAGCTTGGAACTACCTTAAAGGAACTTACGGACCGGGTTAATGCTGCCGGTTTAAAGTTTGGAATCTGGTTTGAGCCGGAGATGGTAAATGAGGACAGTGATTTATTCAGACTGCATCCGGACTGGTGCCTGCAGATTCCGGGAAGGCCAAGAACAAGGTGCAGATACCAGTTGGTGCTTGATTTAACCAGACAGGATGTCAGGGATTATATTTATGATTCCATCGCTGCTGTTTTAGACAGTGCGAGGGTTGAATATATCAAGTGGGATTTTAACAGAAGTATCGCGGAAGCCTGGTCTGCCCTGAAGGACAAAGAGCATCAGGGACAGGTATTCCACGATTATATACTGGGACTATACGAAGTATTAGAGCGTCTGACAGGCACTTATACAGAGGTTTTATTTGAAGGATGCTCCGGCGGCGGGGGACGCTTTGATGCAGGCATGCTTTACTATATGCCCCAGATTTGGTGTTCGGATAATACCGACGCATATGACAGACTTAAGATTCAATACGGCACCTCCTTTGGATATCCGATCAGCACAGTAGGAAGCCACGTATCAGCCGTGCCCAATCATCAGACAGGCAGAGTCACTCCCTTTCATACCAGAGGTATTGTGGCAATGGCAGGCACTTTCGGCTATGAGCTGGATGTAAATGTATTGTCAGTTGAAGAGAAGGAAGAAATCAGGAAGCAGGTAGAAATTTATAAACAGAACTATGATTTAATACAAAAGGGTGTATATTACCGCCTGACAAGTCCTTATGAGAACAGTGAGTTTACTTCCTGGCAATTCGTTTCCGAAGATAAAACCAGGAGTCTTCTTAGTGTTGTTTTCCATCAAAGCCATGGAAATTCTAATTTCCACACGGTTCTGCTGCGCGGGCTTAAAGAAAAGACACTTTACCAGATAAGCGGTAAAGATAAATTGTACAGCGGTGCTGCCCTCATGAATGCCGGTCTGGAACTGCCAAGTCCCTGGGGGGACTATCAGTCTTTCCAATATGAAATTAAGGAAGTAATTAAAAACTAGCTTTAAAAAGATATTGCCGATTTGGTGTGCAGTAAGCGTACAGTTTTTGTACGATTATTACACACTAAATCGGCAATGTGCTTGGAAGCTCCTATAATTTATTCTGCGTATCCTTATCCGAAATATCAAGACTTTCCGTAGTACTCCGAAATTTCGTCGGATTGATTCCATAAATCTTTTTAAAGGCTTTGGAGAAATTCAAAGCATCGTCATAACCAACCTTATTTGCAATCTCCCCGACCGGCAGCATCGTATTTTTGAGGAGAATGCTTGCCTGATTCATCCGGTAATTCAGAATATATTCCTGTGGTGACATATTCAGAACATTCTTAAAACAATTAGTCAGATAGGAGCGGTTGATACCGATATAATCTGCAATACCCTGTACTTTTATATTACTGGAATAGTTGTGCTCTATATATTCCAGAGTATGTTCCACATACACCTGATAGGAGTAATCATGAACCTCCTCAGAGTTCTCAAGGCTCTGCTGATCCTGAATCAGGGAAGAAATAAATTGGTATAGATAACCCTCTCTTGCAAAATCATTGGCAAAGGTCAGCTGGCTGGAAGCAAGCATACCATTAACGCAGGTAACGAAAGGCTCGGTATTATGAATGGGGACCACCAGATTATCTTTTGACATATGGGCATGCTTTAAGGCTGTCTCTGCCTTTATTCCGTTAAATCCTACCCATACATAAGTCCAGGGCTCGTCTTTACTGGCTTCGTAATAGGTAGTGACACCGGGAAGGATTAGAAATGCGGTGTCAGGGCCGATTTCATAGGTTTTGCTGCCGACGGTATAATAGCCTTTACCTTTTACTACAATGTGGATTAAATATTCCGTTCTTATTTCAGGGCCATATGCATGTCCGGCACAGCATATCTGTGAACCGCAATAGCACAGATACAAATCCACGGATGCCTTTTTCAGATATTCCAGACATTTATAACGGGCTGAATCTGTATATTTAACATTTGTTGGCATTCCTATAACCTTTCTTTTAAATAAGAGGTGTTTGGCGTGATATGTTATATGGTAGCAAATATGAAATAAATTGTCTATACAAATTTTTTATTAAATTTTTGTGCAATATGTATATAAAAATTAGTATCAAGACATTTAAACATATAAATATCACAATAAACCATACCCGAAAAGTAAGTTTGATGGTATGCTTACATCAGTTAAATATTTCCAGGCAGTGAAGCGAGACAGTCTTTCAATAAAAAGAATGAAATGAGTTTATACTCTTTTTATAGAAAATATTGTATGAAAGGAGGCAGGGATTAATTGAGGGATAAACGTGCGACCGCAGACAGGTCTGCGGTATGCGATGGGAGCAAGTGTGAAAGAAAAGCGCTTTCACACTCCATTATCTATGGCAGTACCGCAGACAAGTCTGCGGTATGCAATGGGAGCAAGAGTATAAATAGGAATTTCAGAAGGTTAAAAATATTGAGGAGGTAAATTTATGAATAAGGTAAAAAGGGTAATGGCTTTTACGCTTAGCCTTCTACTGTTATTGACCATGATTCCGGAGATACCGGTATTGGCGGCCAATTCAATGACAGTAGATTGTGCAAATGTACTAAGGGGTGTAACACACTGTGCAAATGGTTCTCTATACGGGGTTACAGAGAGTATTCCGGCAGACGTTAACGGACTTATAGCACCGCTAGCCCCTTATGTACTGAGAAACCCTGCCAGGGGAAGTACCGGAAATCAGCACGCTTTTGGGGATGCTATACTAGTTTCTGCCAAATTGGCATCCGTACCAAGTGCGAAGATCTCCATTGACCTGGCGGATATGCTGCCGGGATGGCCTTACAAATGGCCCGGTATGACAAGCTGGCTGAATCAGGTGAAGTCCTTTATTGCTGATAAGAAAGCATCCGGACGTGATAATTTCTATGGCTATGAGATCTGGAACGAGCCGGATGGTACTTGGAATTCTGCCAACGGTACCTTTAATGACATGTGGAAGCAGACTTATGAGGTTATCCGGGCAAATGATCCCGGAGCCAAGATAATAGGTCCTTGTGACAGCTTCTACAGCCGTACCAGAATAAGTAATTTTTTAAGTTTTTGCAAGAGCAATAACTGTATGCCAGATATTATGAGCTGGCATGAGCTCGGTGGTGGAGGCGGAGCGGAAGTAGTCTCCCCTCATCTAAGAGATTACAGGGCTTTGGAGTCATCTCTTGGAATCAGTGCTCTGCCCATCAGTATCAATGAATACTGTGACCCGGACCACAGCCTGGAAGGACAGCCCGGCTCCTCGGCGCGTTATATAGCCAAATTCGAACGTTATAAGGTAGAGAGCGCTTGTATTTCCTGGTGGTTCGTACCTTCTCCCGGCAGGCTTGGCAGCCTTCTTGCAACAAATACCCAGAAGGGAGCCGGATGGTATTTCTATAAATGGTATGGCGATATGAGCGGAAATATGGTATCTGTTACCCCGCCTAACGACGACAGCAATCTGGTCGACGGAGCAGCCTGCGTGGATTCCAATGCCAGGTATATCAGCTTTATCTTTGGCGGTCCCAATGACGGCACCATTAATACCACTATCAAGAATATCCCTTCCTTTATAGGCTCTACGGCTTCCGTAAAGATTGAAAAGATTGACTGGGTAAGTAAGGATACCGTATCAAACGGTACCACTACCATATCGAATTCCAATTATTCTGTGGTGAACGGACAGATATCGGTGAACTTATCAGGTTGTAACAGCAGTTCGGGATACCGGATATATATCACTCCGGGAAGCGGGGGTATTCTCCCGGGAGGAACCTATAAACTGATTAACCGTAACAGCGGCAAGGCTCTGGATGTACAGGAAAGCTCCACAGCTAACGGAGCAGATGTTATCCAATGGAGTGCCGGAAGCGGAAATAATCAGAAGTGGGTTATAACGAATATGGGTAACGGCTATAAGATCATAAATGTAAACAGCCAAAAAGCACTGGATGTTGATAATAATTCCACGGCAGACGGAGCGGATGTCATACAATGGACGGATAATGGACAGAACAACCAGAGATGGAATCTGCAAGATATAGGAAATGGATACTATAATGTGATAAATGTAAACAGCGGTAAGCTTCTGGATGTTGATAAAGGCTCCATGGCAGATGGCGGAAATGTCTTGCAATGGAGTAATAACGGAGGTTATAACCAGCAGTGGCAGATTGTTGCTCCCTGATTCTGGTACATAAGAATAGGTCTATGCATTTGTTATTATGTTGCATAGACCTTCACAATTCCCGATAATCCGGATGCTGCCGCGGTTACTGATTCATATTGACTATTCAATTATGATTGACACAATTAACTAATATTAGTAAAATTTAGGTGTATAAAGTTGCAAAAATTACATTATATGCTCAAGTTGATTGAATAATAGGCGGTTAACATGTTAAAAATGCATCGATTTTTGCAGCTTAGTACGATAATTTGTACCAAAATACATTGGAGCCGAAAGTTAACGGCAGAAAGTATCCGGACGACTGGTTTATGAAAGGGAAAGAAGGTGATGAAGAGGGGATTAAGCTTATTAATAAAGCCGTTAAAATGATGAGAAGGGAAAAATAATGTAAGGAGGTTGTGTATTATGAGTAAGAAATTTGGGGTTACTGTTTTAGTATGTGCATTAATTATCAGCTTTTTGCCTGGTATGTCTGTGTTTGCGGCCAGTTCTGCCATTGCCAAAACCGTCGGGAATTCAAATCCGCTGATAGATCATCATTTAGGGGCAGATCCTTTTGCGCTGACCTATAATGGCAGAGTCTATCTCTATATGTCCAGTGATAATTATGAATATAACAGCGATGGTACCATCAGAGAAAATTCCTTTGCAAATTTAAAGAGTGTATTTGTAATATCCTCTGAGGATATGGTGAATTGGACGGATCATGGAGCCGTACCGGTAGCAGGTGCCAATGGTGCCAACGGCGGACAGGGTATTGCGAAATGGGCAGGTTCTTCCTGGGCGCCTGCTGCAGCAGTTAAAAATATTAATGGGAAGGATAAATTTTTCCTTTACTTTGCAAATGGTACAGGAGGTATAGGTGTTCTAACAGCGGACAGCCCAATAGGACCATGGAGCGATCCTCTGGGAAAAGCACTTGTAACGACCGCTACACCCGGCATGTCAGGTGTTGTCTGGCTATTTGATCCGGCGGTATTTGTAGACACGGATGGGACAGGTTATCTGTATTGCGGCGGCGGCATTCCCGGAGGTTCCAGTCCGACTCAGGAGCAGAGGGCAAATCCCAAAACTGCCAGAGTACTTAAATTAGGTCCTGATATGATCAGTATAGTGGGAAGCGCCTCTACTATTGATGCACCGTTCATACTTGAAGACTCAGGGATCCACAAGTATAACGGAACTTATTACTATTCCTATTGCATTAATTTTGGAGGAACCCATCCGGCAGATAAGCCGGCAGGTGAAATCGGATATATGACCAGCTCAAGTCCTATGGGTCCATTTACCTATGCAGGTCATTTCTTGAAAAATCCGGGTGCATTTTTTGGAGCGGGTGGAAACAACCATCATTCCGTTTTTAACTTGAACAACCAGTGGTATGTGGCGTACCATGCACAGACGGTTAGTTTAGCCTTATACGGTTCCGGCAAAGGTTACCGCTCTCCTCATATTAATAAGCTTGTACATAACGGGAACGGAAGCATTCAGGAGATAGCAGCAAATTATGCAGGAGTAGCCCAGCTTTCTGATTTGAATCCCTATAACCGGGTAGAGGCAGAAACCATTGGCTGGAATGGAGGTATTTTAACGGAGAAATGCCTGGCAGCAGGCGGGCCGGTAAGCAATCAGAATGTGACGGGTATACATAACGGAGACTGGCTTGCAGTAGGAAATGCAGACTTTGGAACAAGTGGTGCAAAGAGCTTTAAGGCAAATATAGCTTCTAACGCAGGAGGACAAATTGAAGTACGCCTGGACAGTGTAACCGGACCTCTTGCCGGAACTCTTAGCGTGCCTTCCACAGGGGGCTTACAGACCTGGCGGGAGGTAGAAACCGCGGTAAGCGGTGCAACCGGTGTTCACAAGGTTTTCTTTGTATTTACCGGAAGCGGTACGGAGAACTTATTTAACTTTGACTACTGGCAGTTTTCACAAGCTGGTTCTGGAAATGGTACCGGTTCCACCTATGAAGCAGAGACCGGTACTACCTTAGTGAATGCAGTTGCAGAGACTGCCAATAACGGCTACACCGGTTCCGGTTATGTGAATTTTACAGCTAACAGCGATGCATCCGTTCAGTGGAGTAACATTTACTGTGCTGCGGCCGGGACAAAAAATATTAAATTCCGGTATGCCTTAGAGTCGGGAACTAGAAATCTGGATATCTATGTGAATGGCGTAAAAATAATCAGCAATACTGTCTTTAACGCAACGGGAAGCTGGACAGCCTGG
This sequence comes from Bacillota bacterium, assembly GCA_023410275.1. Classification (GTDB taxonomy): domain Bacteria; phylum Bacillota; class Clostridia; order Lachnospirales; family Lachnospiraceae; genus Anaerocolumna. Next base: position 9,860 of record JAEYPZ010000081.1, on the reverse strand, counting down.
GTAGAAAAAACCATACAGGTTACCATGAACAGCGGAACCAATATAATAAAAGTAGTAACTACGGGTACGGAAGGGCCAAATATAGACAATATAGCCATTACCGCTCAGTAGGTTGCCTTCAGGGAGTAGAGGAGCTTACTAATGTAAAATGTAATGGGCCTTTCCAAGCCTGAAACAGGGAGATTAAAAAATTAATAAGGAGATGGGAAAATGAAACTACATATTAAAAGGATATTAAGTACAATTTTAATCAGCATAATGATGCTGTCATTCGTTATGACGGTGCCGGAACCGACGCAGGTATTAGCAGCAAGTGATGTAACAATTAATTTGGCAGCAGAAAAGCAACTGATTCGGGGCTTTGGCGGAATCAACCATCCTGCCTGGGCTGGAGATTTAACAGCTTCTCAAAGAGAAACAGCCTTTGGTAACGGAGATAATCAGCTGGGTTTTACTGTTTTAAGAATCTATGTGGATGAAAATAAGAATAATTGGTACAGAGAATTGGAAACTGCTAAAAAAGCAATTGAAAAAGGAGCAATCGTATTTGCTTCACCCTGGAATCCTCCAAGTGATATGGTAGAGACCTTCACCCGAAATGGTGTTGCCGGGCAAAAACGGCTTCGATATGATAAGTATGCCGCATACGCACAGCATCTGAATGACTTTGTTACTTATATGAAGAATAATGGTGTGGATTTGTATGCCATATCCGTTCAAAATGAGCCTGATTATGCACATACCTGGACCTGGTGGACGCCGGAGGAAATGCTTAACTTTATGAAAAATTATGCCGGAGCAATCAATTGCAGAGTAATAGCACCGGAGTCATTTTCTTACCTGAAAAACATGTCGGACGGTATTTTAAACGATTCACAGGCACTTGCCAATATGGACATACTTGGGGCCCATCTGTATGGTACACAGGTAAGTAATTTTGCCTATCCTCTGTTTAAACAAAAGGGGGCCGGAAAGGAGCTTTGGATGACAGAAGTATATTATCCGAACAGCAATGATAATTCGGCGGATTCCTGGCCCGAAGCATTGGAGGTCTCCTATCATATTCACAATGCCATGGTAGAAGGAGATTTCCAGACTTATGTTTGGTGGTATATCCGCAGACAATACGGCCCGATGAAAGAAGACGGTACAATAAGTAAACGCGGCTATAACATGGCTCATTTTTCAAAATTTGTAAGGCCCGGATATGTAAGGGTGGATGCAACCAAGAACCCTAATACCAATGTTTATGTATCGGCATATAAAGGTAACAATAAAGCTGTTATAGTTGCTATTAACAAAAGTACTTCTTCCGTAAATCAAAAATTTACACTGCAGAACGGAGCTGCCACCAAAGTATCTTCCTGGATAACAGACGGAAGCAGAAATCTTTCAGCCGGCTCAGGCTATGATATGTCAGGCGGTTCCTTTACTGCCCAGCTTCCGGCTCAAAGTGTTACAACCTTTGTCGTTGATTTAAACAGCGGCAGTGCCGGTACTACCTACGAGGCGGAGACGGGTACTGCACTGACTAACGCTGTTGCAGAAACCGTAAATTCCGGGTATACCGGTTCCGGTTATGTGAATTTTACGGCTGGCAGTGATGCTTCCATTCAGTGGAGCAATATCTACTGTGCGGCTTCGGGAGCAAAAAATATTAAGTTTCGCTATGCACTGGAGTCTGGAACAAGAAACCTGGATATTTATGTGAATGGGGAGAAGGTAATCAGCAAGGATGCTTTTTCTGCAACAGGCAGTTGGACGTCCTGGGGAGAAAAATCGATTCAGGCTGCCATGAACAGTGGGACCAATACCGTAAAAGTGGTCACAACGGGAACGGAAGGGCCCAATATTGACAATATTAGCGTTACTGCTCAGTAGGTTAAGGTAAGAAAAGTTAAGTTATAACATTCTTTGGAAATAATACAGAAATGAAAAAGAAAAGCACCTCTTTGTAAAGAAGGTTTGTTCAGGCCTAAATTACAAGGAAGGTGCTTTTTATAAGTATAGATATTAATGTAATTTAAATAATAGCCTATCGCTATTCATAGGAAAAAAAATACTCTGATTATAATATCTTTCCTATTGCATTTCCATCTTTGACGGCATATAAAATATTGCTTGGCTGCTTAGCATCACCGACCAACCACACATTTTTAGGAATAGTGGCTGCTATTTTTCTATACAAAGCATCATTAGCGTTATAGCCAACGGACATGATTACCGAATCAGCCGGTATTATTTCCTTGCCCTCCGGTGTTTCTAACAGGACACTTTCACTCTCAATGGACATGACCTTTGAGTTTAAATAAGTCTTAACCTGATGATAGACCAGTAAATCCTGCAGCATTAATTTATTTGCAGTTGGCACCGGCTCCGCACCGCCTGCCAGGAGGCTGTCTTGGACTTCTATTACAGTCACCTCCCTGCCTTGTTCTTTCAACCACAGAGCAACCTCGCAGCCAACCTGACCTCCGCCGATGATTACCACACGCTGTCCCGTTGTCTTATTACCTAAAAGAACATCAATGGCAGGAGTTACATGCTCCTGGTCTGCTCCCGGAATAGGAAGGATTCTTTCGGAAGTACCGGTTCCGGCAACAATCTCGTTTGCATCTATGGTCTGGAGCAGTTCGGCCGTCATTTCGGAATTTAAAGAAATTTTAACACCGGCCTTGTTTAATTGAAGCGTATACCAATCCAACAGCCGGCGGTCGGCCTCCTTATAGTCCGGCACAGCAGCAGCTATTAGTGCTCCGCCTAAACGGGAGCCTTTTTCATATATCGTGACATCATGGCCTCTGAGTGCGGCTATCCTTGCGGTTTCCATACCGGCAACGCCGCCGCCGATGACACAGACCTTCTTTTTAACTGGTGCCGGTATAAGCTTAGAAGAAAACATGTCGGCATTTACGGCACATTGGATTGGACGTCCGAGATTTGCTTTGCCCACACAACCATTGTTGCAGGAGATACAGGGACGGATATCTTCATCCAGCCCGGTTCTTGCTTTATTGACCCATTCCGTATCCGCCAGCAGAGCGCGTCCTAAGCCAATGGCATCAGCCATATTATTTTCAATAGCTTCCTCCGCCATCTCAGGCTGAGTGATTTTGCCGGGGCAGATAACCGGAACATTTACCGCTGCTTTCAGTATTTTAGAATCTTCCAGCCATAAGCCGTCTTTTTGATACATAGGAGGATATTGCCAGTAAACAGAGTCAAAACAGCCATTACCGACTAAAAAGCCATCATAGCCGGCCTCCTCCAGCTTTTTAGCCATCTCAATACTTTCTTCTCTGTCACGGCCGAACTCTTTGTAGGTTTCTCCGGAGATTGCTCCCTGGCCTTCCCCTTTTGCATAATGTTTGATTCCAAACCTTATGGTAACCGGGAAATCTTCTCCGCATGCTGCCTTAATTCTTTTTATTACTTCCGTATGAAGCTTTATTTTTCCGTCAATGCTGCCTCCATACTCATCCGTCCGGTGATTATAGGCATCAAAGGTAAACTGGTCACCGATATAACCGCCATAAGCACCGTTTATGTCGATACCGTCACAGCCGGCCTGCTTGCAGATGACGGCTGCCTCTACGGTGGACTGGATTAATGTTTCAATTTCCTCTTTCGTTATTTCCCGGCATTCTACACTGGGATCCCAGCGGTTACGACATACGGAGGGCGCGATTGGCGGTCCTTCCAGAAGAGATGCTGGATACATGGCCCGTCCAACACCAAACCAGACTTGAACAAATAATTTGGTTCCGTACTGGTGCAGCCTCTCAGCCAGCTTTTGCATCTGGGGTATAAAGATGGCGGGGGTAGCAAAGGGTGAAAGCACGGCTGAGCTTTTCTCCAGACCGGAATTCGGTATAACACCGAAAGTGAAAACCAGTCCTACGCCTCCTTTTGCCCGTTCCTCATAAAAGTCGATGACTTCATCCTTTATGACACCGTATTCGTCAAAATACCCTGTTGTTAACATCGGGCACATTGCTATTCTGTTTTTTATTTCTGTTTTTCCAATTTTGTAAGGCTTAAATAATTCCGGATATTTTAAACTCATAATATGACCTCCTGTTTTATCTCACATTGGTTAGTGGCTCTGTATTTATGGTGACTACGGTCAGTATAACACGGCCTGTGTTTTTTAGCAATACACAATAGTTATTTATTTCACAAAATCCTTTGGCGGATGATTAGGTATACCCTTAGGGGCAGAGTTGTGGTAGAATAGCATCAATAAATGATTAAAGAGAGGTTATTTTATGAAGTCCCAGAGAAAGCTGCAAGGCGAACAAACAAAGGAAAAAATTTATAATACGGCAATTTCCCTGTTCTCGGCACAAGGGTATAAAAATGTAACAGTCGATACCATTTGTAAAACCGTAGGCATTGCAAAAGGAACCTTCTATGTCCATTTCAGGACAAAGGAGGATATTATAAAGTCCATATACAGGGAAATGGTGCTGGCACATCTGCAGAAGGCAATGAAGAAGTACAAGGAGGATAATCCTAAAAGCAGCAATCTGGATAAATTGTACTTTTATTGCATTTCTTCTTTACAGTTCTGCAAGGAAAACAGTGTTGAACTGACTTCCCTTTCTTATGTGACGCATATCAATGCGGTTATGGAAACCCGGTGCAGCTGGTATGGGAACGGATTTGATTTGGGATATCTGAAGAAGCTTGTTATTGAGTGCAAAGATAAAAAGGAAACCAAAGAAGAGCTGTCCGTTGACTACATGGTTTCCTGTTTATCGAAGGTGATAAACGGTGCTGTGATAGACTGGTGCTTATCAAATGGAGAATATGATATTGTTGAAACGAACAGGCAATTTTTTGCTGGCTTAATTTATCAAAACTTCCAAATATAAGTTTTTTTCTTTATGTGGCTATATATGCTGCTTTCTGAATTGGCCCGGAGTCATTCCGGTTTTCTTCTTAAAAAGATTCGTAAAGTTATTCATATCATGGATGCCTGCAATATGGGCAACCTTATTAGCCGGCAGACTGGTAGAAAGCAGCAGGTTTTTGGCATACTCCACTCTGAGGCTGATTAAGTAATCATTTGGTGAAAAACCGGTGTATTTTTTGAATTCTCTGGAGAGATAATATTTACTGATACCGGAAAAACGTGACAGATAATCCAGAGTAATGGCAGAGGAAAAATGATTCTCCATATAAGCAATCACATTCCGAAGATAGTCTGGTATAGCAGGGATACTTCCGGCAGAAGAATCAGCCAGCAGTCCGGTCAGGATATTGCTGATGCAGTCAGAGACCAGCCAGTCACGATAGGGATGCGGGGTATCATACAGGGAGAGCAGTTTTTCCAGACCGGTCTGATAGCCACCGCTTATGGGCTGGGAGAATACTACGGAACCGCTTGAACAGAACTGCTTAAAAAGAGCGGGTATCAGCGGGCCGTTTAAATGAAGAACACTGTGTTTCCAAAAATCACCTTCCACTCTGTATAGCTGCGGTAATCTACAATCGATAAAAAAACCGTCCCCTTCTGATAATCTGTAAATCTTTCCGTCGTATTCCAATTGTCCTTTCCCTTTATAGGTATACAAAATAAGATAAGAGTGATAATCCCTTCTTTGTGTAAAGAAATTCTTTTCACAGGTAAAAATACTAAAACCTTCCATATAATAGAGATTCTGTAAAGCAAAATCTTTAACAGGAGGTTTTGGGAAGATATCAATACTGCCGGATATAGAGAAGTCGGCCTTCTTTATGTTATCCGAATAGCTCTGTCCGGACAGCTTACTTTTTATAATTTCAGATGTGACGGGCTTTGTAACCTGATAAGAATGAAAACGGATATTTTCAAACATGTGAGTCCTCCATGGTCAAGGCAATATTATATGATAAAATCGCAAAATCAAATGATTACAAGTTTATTATAAAGCATTAAGATGAAATTACAAGGGCAATATAATATTGAGTTTATATAAAGTAGGAGGCATCATATGAATCATAAAGTAGAGAGGTTACTAAAAGGCCAGGGAGGAAACTACATCTTCCCGTTTCTTTGGCTGCATGGAGAGCAGGAAGCAGTCATACGCGATTATATGAGAGCTGTTGATGAGTGCGGTATAAAGGCCGTTTGTGTTGAAAGCAGGCCCCATCCGGATTATTGCGGACCTAAGTGGTGGGAGGATATGGATGTCATATTGGATGAGGCAAGAAACAGGGGGATGAAGGTCTGGATTCTGGATGACAGTCATTTTCCGACGGGTTTTGCCAACGGAGCCATGAAAGACCAGCCGGATGAAAGATGCCGGCAGAGCATCTGCTGCCGTACTTATGATTGTACCGGCGTGGAGGAATTGCATATTGGGAGAGGGGATATCCTTCATCCGGAGGAATTTAAACCAACCCGGATCGAAGAGTATATCGGTGAAAAGGAACCGCGAAAATTTACGGATGACAGACTGCTGGGGCTGTTTGCTGTCCCCAGGGATGGAGAGGGCCTTGGGTTTAGGGAGGAGAGCCTTCGGATTGACTTAAGGGACATGCTCAAAAATGGTGAGCTGCGATGGAAGGTGCCGGAAGGAAAATGGAAGGTTTATGTCCTGCATTTATCCCGAAATATGGGATATCACCGCAGCTATATTAATATGCTGGACAGGGACTCCTGCAAGGTGCTGCTGGATTCGGTTTATGAGCCTCATTATAAGCATTATAAAGCGGATTTTGGCAGGACGATTGCCGGCTTCTTCTCCGATGAGCCGGAGCTGGGAAATGGCCATATGTATGACAAGGGAATCCTATTTGGGGCAGCTGTGGATTATCCCTGGAGCGGTGAGCTGGAAGAAGAGCTCAGGAATGCACTTGGGATGGATTATTCAGTGAAGCTGGCATTATTATGGGAAGAGGATGCAGCTCCGGAATTAAAGGCAGCAATCCGTTTTACTTACATGGATGCCGTAACCAGGCTGGTGGAGAAGAATTTTTCCATGCAGCTGGGGGAATGGTGCAGGGCACATAAGGTAGAGTATATCGGCCACTTAATCGAGGATGACAATCAGCATGCCAGAACAGGTTCCTCACTCGGGCATTATTTCCGGGGGCTTGCAGGACAGGATATGGCTGGAATTGATGATATTGGGGGACAGGTATACCCACAGGGAGAAGATTTTAACAAAAAAAGTGCATTAGGAAATGTGAAAGACGGTGAATTCTATCATTATGCCCTTGGAAAGCTTGGTTCCTCCCTTGGAGCGGTTGACCCGAAAAAGAAGGGCCGCACTTTATGTGAAATTTTTGGAAATTATGGCTGGGCAGAAGGGGTCCAGTTGGAGAAATATCTGGTTGACCACTTTATGGTACGCGGCATAAACCATTTTGTTCCCCATGCCTTCAGTCTGAAAAATTATCCCGACCCGGATTGTCCGCCCCACTTCTATGCCGGAGGAAACGATCCCCAATACCGGCATTTCGGATATCTTATGAGGTATGTAAACAGGGTATGCGAATTATTAAGCGATGGGCATCATATCGCCTCTGTGGCAATTTTATATCATGCCGAGGCTGAATGGACGGGTAAATATATGCTTATGCAAAAGCCGGCACGCAGGCTGACTGACAGACAGATTGATTTTGATTTTATTCCCTCTGATGTATTTTCGGAAAAAGACAGATATAAAACCGGTCTGAAGGGAGGGTTAACCGTTAACACTCAGAGGTATGGGGCATTGATTATTCCGGCTGCGGAATTTATATCTGCTTCTCTGGCTGAAAGCGCCGCGGTATTGCATAGCCAGGGCTTTCCGGTTATCTTTCTGGAGTCCCTGCCGTCAGGCATATATGATGGCAGCAACAGCCTTCTTAAGGGGATTAAGGATTGCCCGGTGGTTGGACTGGAGGAACTGATAGCGGTTTTGGAGCAGCTGAATATACCGGAAATAAGGCTGCTTCCGGCAAATAACCGCATTCGCTGTTACCATTACTACAATGGAAGTAATATATTTTATCTGGTAAATGAAGCAGAAGAGGTTTATAAGGGAATGCTGTCTCTTAAAATGCAAGGGACCTGCTATGCTTATAATGCATGGGATAACGGTTTGGAAAAATTAAATGCTGCCGGCAACGGAAACCGAATTGATATAAAGCTATATCCTCGTAAAAGTCTGCTCATTCTTTTTGATGAAGTTGCGGAGGAAAGATTAAAGGAACCGGTTGAAGTTATGGGACAGGAAGTGCAGTTTAACAGGAACTGGATACGAAGTATCTGCCGGAGCATTGATTACCCAAACTTCATGGAGCAAAAAGAGGTGGACTTACCGGACAGGCTGGCGGAAGAGAAGCCGGAATTTTCAGGCTTTGCCAGATATGAAAATTCCTTTCAGGTCCTTGGAAGAGAAAGGGTGGTGCTTGAAATTACCGATGCAGCGGAAGGAGTAGAGGTATTTGTTAATAACAAAAGTGCAGGGATACAAATTACAGCCCCCTATGTATATGATATTACTGCCTTTGTACAGGAAGGAAAGAATGAGATTGCCATTGAAGCAGCGACTACCTTGGAGCGGGAGACGGCATATATGAATGGAGCTGAGGGAATAAAGCACGTGGGAGAGCTGTCAGGTTATTCAGGCATCACCGGCTTAATCCGGTTATACCGGCAGAAATACTGATAAAAATTCGGCTGCTGCAGTATCAATTTTTACCGCTTATATCAACGGTGTTTTTTGGGTGGAGTTTTTGAAATCTTATGGTATTTTATATTATATAAACAGGAATTATTATTGGGTGTTTCTAAATACCAACGGAAAGGAATAATAGGATGGATGCGAAAATGGATATGCTTTTACAGGAACTATCAAAAGTGGAATACCGGACGGCAGAGGCCCTTGCCGATAAGCTGAAGGTAAGTGAAAAGACGGTTCGCATTCGTATTAAGGAGTTGAACGATTTCTTAAAAAACCACGGCGCTCTTATTGTATCCAAAAAGGGCCTGGGCTATAAACTGGAAATACTGGAGGAAAAAAAATTCGATAACCTTACCCGGAAAAAAACAAAGCAGCTTCCGACCACCTCCTCGGAAAGGGTTCCTTATATTCTGGCTTTCTTGTTGAACCGGGCTGATTATATCAAGATTGAGGACATCTGTGAATTTTTGTATGTTTCAAGAAATACGTTAATAGCTGACTTAAAAAGAGTGGAATATATATTAAATATGTACGGCCTGAGTCTGGAACGCAGGCCAAATTATGGAATAATCATCAACGGCAGTGAATTCAATAAAAGGGTATGCATGGCCAACAGCCTGATTAAGTGGAATGATTTCATTATTGAGGACAGCAAAAAGCAGGTGGAGCTGCATATTATAGGAGGCATTCTATTAAATGTAATCAATAAATATAAGCTAAAGCTCCCCGAAATATCCTTTGACAATCTGGTAATACACATTTATATTGCAATTAGGCGGATGAAGCACGGCTGCAGCATCACCTTTGACGCAAGTCACCGGGATATCGTGATTGGCGATGAGATTCTGAAGGTGGCGGAGGAAATCGCAAATCAAATCCAGGAACAATTCGGAATCCGTTATGATAAGAACGAAATAACCTATCTTGCCATACACCTTTGTGCAAAGGTGTCCTCGGATTCCAATGGAAAATATGGATCGAATGTTGTTATTTCAGGAAAAATTGATGAATTGGTCCTGCAAATGCTCAATGCCGTATATGAAAGCTTTAAATTTGATTTTCGAAACAATCTGGAGCTGAGGATGAATTTAAACCAGCACATGGTACCCTTTGATATCCGTATGCAATATGGTATACCTTTAAAAAATCCCATGCTGCAGCAGATAAAAAAGGAATATGCCCTGGCTTATACCATTGCAT
>JAEYPZ010000003.1:0-2635 GCA_023410275.1 Bacillota bacterium | reverse complement strand
CTGCTTACACAATATTCTGTATAATCTTTTTTTTATTGGCATCATTAAATAACTTTAGTATTGAAGGACTATTTTACGAAAATTATCAATGGATGATGATTGGAACTCTACCCTTCATGTACTTGTATAATGGTAAAAAAGGTAAAGGTTATAAATATCTGTTTTATTTATTTTATCCAATCCATATTGTGGCTTTATACTGGATAGGAAATTTATTCTTTTAGAAAATCAGAACAGGGCATAAGGCGAAAGAAAAAATAAATTTAGGGGGGAAATATGGTAGGAAAATACAAAGTAGTTACTCTTTGTGGAAGTACAAAGTTTAAAGATGAATTTCTAAAAATACAGAAAGAACTTACCTTAAAAGGGTGTATCGTGATTTCTGTTGGATTCTTTGAATTCAGTGAAAAAGATGAGGTTATGACGAAGGAAACAAAGGAATTGCTTGATGATATGCATAAAAGAAAAATTGATATGGCAGATACTATTTTTGTTATTAATAAAGATGGATATATTGGTAAAAGCACAGAATCTGAAATAGAATATGCAAAAAGTCAAGGTAAAAATATTGCTTATCTGGAAGGTTATGATGGCAATCTATAGAAAGAAGGGGTTACTTATGAATTATCAGGATTTAATAGGAAGTATGGAACGGTTTGGGTCAACGAAGAGTGATATCTGTATTCACAGCATAGGAGTAAATCCAGACCAAATACATGAAAATGTAATTATCGCACCATGGTGGGAACCATCTACTTTCCCCAATTTTGGAAATTTTGAATATTTAAGTGAATCAAATTATTCTTCAATAAAAGTATGGAATCTTATGGTTGAAGACTTGAAGATTAGTTATATAAAAACAGGAATAGGTGCACCTGTATTAATGGATGTTATTTTGGCATTAGGCGTCACTTTATGCAAACAAATTATTTTTATAGGGTCCGTAGGAGCTTTGGATAATAAAATGGGTATTGGAGATATTGTGATTCCTAATTATTCAGTGTGTGGTGACGGCGCAAGCCGGTACTTAGCTTCGGAGAAACTTGCAGATGGGGATGTATTTGGAGAAAAACAATATCCAGATAAAATCATGTTTGATCGTCTAATAGAAGCAACCAGCCATATATGTGAAGAAAACCGCGTAAAATGGCATGTTGGAAATAATTTTAGCACTGATACAGTATTTGCACAGTTTGTGCATATAGACGAAATTATTGGCATGGGCTGTAATGTTATTGAGATGGAGACCGCAGCGGCTTTTCGGGCAGCTGCATTTACTGGCATACCAATGGCAGCGCTCTTTAGTGTTTCAGACAATACGGTGGTCAATAAATCTTTAGTAAGTGGTCGCACATCAGAAGAGATGGAATATCGGAAAAAGGTACGTAGTGAGCTTTTCCCCCAGATTATTACAGAGCTCTTTCATAATAGATGAGAGGTAAGAGGTATATCTATGGCAGTCAGTATTTTGACAAGTATGTTCCATAATGATTTTCCCATAAAGTTTGCAGAACGGTTGAATGAAATTATTATAAATCAGAATAATTTTGTATTTATCGCATCAGAATTTCATGATTTTCAGGAGATTAATGATAGATATTTGAAGCTGTTTTTAAGTAAGTTTCAGAATGCCGGTATAAGGTTTTCTGACTGCTGTATTGTTGATGACAGGATGACAAAAGAGGAAGCACAGCGAGCGGTTAAAGATGGGGATGTTATTTGGATTTCCGGTGGAGACACACCGACTCAGTTCGAATATCTTAAAGAATACGGGTTGGACAAGGTCCTTACTGATCACAATGGGGTAATTATAGGTATGAGCGCAGGTGCAATTAACATGGCTAAGATTGCTATTTGTACCGCTACCTGTGATCATCACGAGCAGAAAATATATAGAGGACTAGGTCTTGTGGATATTTCAGTAGAGCCTCATTTTGATTGTATTCATGTAACTGATGAATTACTGGTACTATCTAATGACTATTGTATTTATGGATTATGCGATGATGCGGCAATAATATGTAAAGATGGAGATGTTGAATTTTTGGGTGATATTTTTATATTAGATAAACATGCGGTTAAACAGATATCAACTTAGAAGCGATTAATAAAAGAGAATATGGAGGAGGAACAAAATATGTCAGCAAAAATTACAAAGGTTACAAAAGAGCACTTACCATCCCTTCGCTTTATCGGGAAACGATATACCAATGCGGACAGAATCGGTGGATTCGGACACAAATGGGGTGAGTGGTTTGAAAATGGCTGGTTTACATCCCTTGAAAAACTGGGAGAACTTAAAGAAATTGAAAATGGTTATATTGGTTTCATGCGCTGCAACTTTTCCAGTATTGAAAATACCTTTGAATACTGGATTGGTATGTTCCTTCCGGAAAACACAGAAGCTCCACATGGATTCGCTTTCATAGATCTTCCGGAAAGTGATGTTGCCGTTTGCTGGATAAGCGGTAAGGAAAATGATGGGATTTACGATATGCATGGGGATTGTATATCTAAATTCCAGGAAGAAGGCATGGGAAACTTTAAACGTGATAATGAAAACAGAGCCTGTTTCTTTGAACGATATAATTGTCCACGTTTTACAGAACAAGATGCTGGGGGAAATATAATATTG
>JAEYPZ010000182.1:0-6790 GCA_023410275.1 Bacillota bacterium | reverse complement strand
TATGTCCGTTTACAAAGTCGGAAGCCTCCGAAGCCAAAAATACGGCAGGCCCCATTAAATCCTCTGTCCTGCCCCATCTTGCTGCAGGTGTTTTGGAAATAATAAAATCATTAAAGGGATTTCCTTTTACCCTTAAGGGTGCTGTCTGGGGAGTTTCAATGTAACCCGGTCCGATACCATTGCACTGAATGTTAAATTCTCCGTATTCTGACGCAATATTCTTTGTCAGCATCTTAAGTCCGCCCTTGGCAGCCGCATAGGCGGAAACTGTTTCTCTTCCCAGCTCGCTCATCATGGAGCAGATGTTGATGATTTTCCCATGACCTTTCTTAATCATCCCCGGTATAACTGCCTTGGAAACAATAAAGGGAGCATTTAGGTCCACATCGATTACCGCCCTGAAATCCTCGGGGGACATTTCCAGCATAGGAGTTCTCTTAATAATTCCGGCATTGTTGACCAGAATATCAATTACACCGACTTCGGTTTCAATCTGGGCTGCCATTTTCTTTACGTCTTCTTCTTTGGTAACATCACAGACATAGCCGTAGGCTTTAATACCTTCCTCTCTGTAAGCTGCAATTCCCTTGTCCACAAGCTCCTGCTTTATATCGTTAAAACAAATGACAGCTCCAGCCTCCGCATAGCTCTTTGCAATAGCAAAGCCGATACCGTAGGAAGCACCCGTAATCAGTGCTATCTTTCCCTTTAAAGAAAATGTATCCAAAATATTCATAGAAATCCTCCTTCTCCGCAAATATTCGCTTTTTACTGTAAAGTACTCATAGCCACGCCGTCCATGTCATCAAAATCCTGGTTTTCACCCAGCATTCCCCAGATAAAGGAGTAGGCCTGGGTACCGCAGCCGGAATGGATGGACCAGCTTGGTGAAATCACCACCTGTTCCTTCCGGACTACAATATGCCTTGTTTCGCTGGGTTCTCCCATATAGTGAAAGACCAGGGCATCCTCCGGAAGATCAAGATAGAGATAGGCTTCCATTCTTCTGTCGTGGGTATGGCACGGCATGGTATTCCATACACTGCCGGGCTTTAAACTGGTAAGTCCCATTACCAGCTGACAGCTTTCCACCTGCCCGGGAAGTATATATTTCGTAATGGTTCTGTGATTTGACTGTTCCAGGGAACCAAGCTCCACACGTATGCAATCCTCCGGCTTTATATATACGGTTGGATATGCTTTATGGGCAGGTGCGCTGTTATAATAGAACTTCGCAGGATTATTTCCATCTTCACTGCTAAAGATAACCTCTCTTGCTCCCATGCCGATGTACATTCCGTCCCTGCTCTTAAGAGCATATTCGGTACCATCTACTTTTATTTTCCCGTCTCCGCCTACATTGATAATGCCCATCTCCCTGCGTTGCAGGAAGTATTCCGCCCGGATTTCTTCTCCGGGTGTAAGCATTAAGGGTTTTAACGGTACCGCAGCCCCCAGTATGATTCTGTCAATATGGCTGTAAACACTTGTTATTTCTCCTGGTTTAAAAAGATTATCTACTAGGAATTCTTCTCTTAGCCTCTCTGTTGTATAATACTTTACATCCTTGGGTGATGCTGCTGTTCTGAGCTCCATGGCTTTATCCTCCCTTTATGCCTGTCGTTTGATTTTCATTATAAAATTTGATTTGATTTTTATCTTTATAAAAGTATATCATACTATTTTTACTTATTCCTGTCATTTATTACTCTAAAACTTGCTTATTATGAACAGCACTGTTATAATTATATTTAGTTTTAGTAGGTTAGGGATAGTAGAATTTAAAGAATTTCGTTCTCATAGCACTCAGAAGAAAGGAAGGTTCTCTCATGAAAGAATATACCTCCTGCAAGGAAGCAGCAGAAGCCTGCATTAACCAGAAATATTTTGCCGTGGCGCATCTTTATCAAGAGGAAAAGCCCATGAATATGCATATCCATGACTGCTACGAGGTCTATTACTCCATATCAGGAGGCCGGCAGTTCCTGATTGACAACCGTTTTTACACCATCCAGCCCGGTGATGTATTCCTTATAAACAACTATGAAAGTCATTACCTATCCCAAATTGACAGTACCATACATGAGCGGATTGTCTTATCCATACATCCTGATTTGATAAAATCCTTATCCACCCCTTCAACGGATTTAAACCATTGCTTTTCCTACCGGGAAGCGGGCTTCTCCCACCGGATTTCCCTGGATAAGGAACAACAGCAGCGATTTCTTTATTACATCTATAAAATAACAAGCCCCACAGGCTTTGGCACAGATGTTTTAGAGCGCAGCGCCTTTACGGAGCTTCTCCTATTCTTAAATAAAGCCTTCTATGCCCATTGCCGTCTGGAGGCGGGGGAGGAGGATTTTAAATATAACAGACAGGTGGACCAGATTCTGGAATACATCAACCAGAATATCAGTGATTCCATTACCATAGAGCACCTGTCAAAGCAATTTTTCTTAAGTGAGTCCTATATCTGCCGTATTTTCAAGGCCGCAACGGGAACTACCATTAATAAATTTATAACCGCAAGGCGGATTACCATTGCAAAGGCACTTCTAGCCCAGGGAAGGACTGTAAACGAGGTCTGTGAGGACAGTGGTTTTCACGATTACAGCAACTTCTTAAAATCCTTTACAAAAGCAGTGGGAATATCTCCGAAGAAATATTCCCAGTACAGTATCAAATAAATTATGCCAATGGCTTCCGGCCTTCTCCCATTCGATTTCTTGCAATCATCGGTAGAATCCCTCCATTGCGGTAATAGTCCCACTCAGCCAGGGAATCAATTCTTAATTTCACCTGGAAGGTGATGCTATTCCCGGGCTGGTCTGAGATGCCGGAAGAAGTATTGGAGTGTGAAAGTGTATCTGTTTCACCCTTGCTCTCACTGCAGACTGCAGACCTGTCTGCAGTGTTGCTATAAATAATGGAGTGCGAAATTTTTTTGCTTTCACATTTAACCGCAGTAACAACAGCCGGAACATTCTTTCCCTCTTCAAATTGGAAGGTAAATATCTCTTCTCCCGTAAGTCCAAGGCTGTCTGCCGAATCCCCTTCCATAAATTCAAAGGGCAGCACTCCCATCATAACAAGATTGGAGCGGTGTATTCTCTCATAGCTTTCTGCCAGAACAGCCTTCACTCCTAAAAGAGCGGTTCCTTTAGCAGCCCAGTCTCTGGAGGAGCCCATCCCGTAATCCTTTCCTGCAATAACAAGAAGGCCTGTCTCTTCTTTCCTATATAAAAGGGCGGCGTCGTAAATGGATAGGATTTCACCGGTCTTAAAATACCTGGTAAAGCCTCCTTCCCTGCCCTCTGCTAATTGGTTCTTAATGCGGATGTTGGCGAAGGTTCCCCTCATCATGACCTCATGGTTTCCTCTTCTGGAGCCGTAGGTGTTAAAATCCTTTACCGCAATCCCTTTTTCCAGCAGATATCCGGCGGCAGGTGTATTTCTTCCAATGTTTCCAGCCGGTGAAATGTGGTCCGTTGTGACAGAGTCTCCGAACTTTGCCAGTGCCCTGAGCTCCTTCAGGCTGTTTTCAGGATTTTCTTTGGAAATCAGGGAATCAAAATATGGCGGATTACGGATATAGGTGGATTCCTCATGAAAGGCAAAGGTATCTGCTTTTTCTGTTTCAAGCTCCTGCCACTTATCATTGCCCAGCCATACCTCTTCATACCTTTTCCGAAACATCTCTTCTTTTAGTGCTGTCTTAATCAGCAGCTGGATTTCCTTGGAAGAAGGCCATATATTTTTAAGAAATATCTTCTTTCCATCACGGTCTTTTGCTATCCACTCCTTCTCAAAGTCAATCAGAATGGTACCTGCCAGAGCATAAGCTATAACCAGCATGGGAGATGCCAGAAAATTTGCCTTAATCAAAGGGTGGATTCTTCCTTCAAAATTTCGGTTGCCGGACAGTACGGATACGGTGAGAAGATTTTCCTCCCCTATCGCCTTTTCAATTTCCGGCAGTAATTTACCGGAATTACCGATACAGGTAGTACAGCCGTAGCCCACGGTATGAAATCCAAGCTGTTCCAGATAAGGGGTAAGTCCTGCTTTATCCAGATAGTCACTGACAATCTTTGAGCCCGGTGCCAGAGAAGTCTTCACATAGGGCGGAACCCTGAGTCCCAGTTCAACCGCCTTTTTTGCCATCAAGCCTGCTCCAAGCATTACAGAAGGATTGGAAGTATTGGTACAGGAGGTTATGGCCGCCAGCACAATATCTCCGGTTTTTAAATCAACTTCTCTCTCTTTTAAAGAAAGCTTTGCCTTTTTATCAAATTCCTCACCGGAGAGTCCATAGCCATTATTCCCTGTCTCTCTGGTTACACACTCCTTAAAATATTCTTTTACCTCCTGCAGGGGGACGATATCCTGAGGCCGTTTAGGCCCCGATAAGGAAGCTGTCACGGTACCTATATCAAGAGTTACCATCTTTGTATACTCGGGCTCTTCTTCTGCTCTTCTTACCAGCCCATTTTCTGTTAAATACGCCTTTATCCGGTCTGCTTCCTCTCTTGGCCTGCCAGTCAGCAAAAGATAACGGTAGGTTTCCTCATCAAAGGGGAAATAACCACAGGTGGCACCATACTCCGGCGCCATATTGGCTATGGTTGCCCTGTCTGCCAAAGTCAGGCTGTCAAGCCCGTCTCCAAAGAATTCTACAAACTGCCCTACTACGCCCAGCTTTCTTAGCGTGGCAGTTACAGTTAACGCCAGATCCGTTGCCGTAGCGCCTTCCTTCAGCTCTCCCATAAGCTTGACTCCAACCACCTCCGGCAGCATCATGTAAGAGGGCTCTCCAAGCATAATTGCTTCTGCCTCAATTCCTCCTACTCCCCAGCCCAAAACGCCAAGGCCGTTAATCATGGTAGTATGGGAATCGGTTCCTACCAGGGTATCAGGAAACAGCAGGATGTTTCCACCCTCTGCTTTTTCTGTAACCACAGAAGCCAGGTATTCCAGATTCACCTGATGGATAATTCCCATTCCCGGCGGCACTACCCGAAGATTTTTAAAAGACTTCTGTGCCCATTTCAAGAATTCATACCGTTCTTTATTGCGTTCATATTCCAGCTCCATATTTTCAGAAAGGGAGGAGGCTTTTCCATAAGAATCCACCTGGACAGAATGGTCAATAACAAGCTCTACGGGAATCTCCGGATGGATGTCACTTACTTTACCGCTTTTTTTGCCTTCTTCCTTAAGAGCAAGTCCCATAGAAGCCAAATCCACCAAAACAGGAACACCTGTAAAGTCCTGAAGAAGCACTCTGGAGGGCTTGAAAGGGACCTCTGCTGCCTCTTTCTGCTCTTTCTTCCAGCCTGCAAGATTATATATATGCTCCTCTGTTATCCTGTTATTGTCAAGCTGCCGCAGTGCTCCTTCCAGCAGAATTCTGATTGTTATGGGCAGTTTTTCAATGGGAAAGCCTAATTCTTTCAATGAATATATACTGTAATAAGCATAGGATTTTCCTTCATGGGTGAAGGTCCTAATTGCCTTTTCCTTTAAATTCCCACTCATAGTGTGTACCTCCTTTGTCGCAGTATTCCTGACTGTTTTCTTTATGTTATCATGTTGTTCCTTTTTCTACAAGGGAGTCCAGCCTAAGAATATGACTGTTTTACCGGGTAAAAAAAGGACCTATCAGTTTCCTGGCAGCTGCCAGACTGATAGGCTAATCTCTTTGTACTATAATTCTGCCAGTTTCTTTCCTAAATCAAACAATGCGGAAAGCGTATCTTCCTCAGGCTCATTTAAACAGGTAATGCCTTCACCATTTACAATTTGTGCCCCGGCATTTTTTAAACGTTCTTCCCAATCACGCATCCATTCACAATCACCCCAGCCATAGGAACCAAACAAGGCTATTTGTTTACCCTGTACGTATTGTTCCAGTTCTGCAACAAAGGGCTCCATATTTTCCTCCTCCAGTACTTCCGCTCCCATGGAGGGGCAGCCAAGTGCAAATACCGGCTCGTCTTTTAAGCTTTCTGCCTTCACTTTGTAAACTTCCGTTACTTCCGGGTCTTTTCCGCCTTCTTTAATACCCTCTCCTAATTTTTCTGCCATTGCTTTTGTATTTCCCGTACCGCTCCAGTATACAACATTAATTTTGCTCATATAGCAATCCTCCCATTTTATTGTTATTTACAGTATTCACATAAGATATCCTTTAGTGCGCAGGCACTGCTGCTATGACACCTTTCCACGATGGTATCGTCCCCGTCCACTGCCTTTAATGCCGATACCACCATCTTATGGGACACGGTATTGGTAAAAAGGATCAACAAATCAGGACTTCCAACCTGGGTTCTGAAATTAGCGGGCATCTGGGTAAATACCTTTGCCTTGCAGTTATGCTGCTTGCATATTTCTTTATAGGTACAGGCCATTCTGTCATGGCCTCCTACAATAACAATACTCATATAATCACCTCTTTTACTGTTTCGTCTCCGGTTAACCTTTCGGCTTTAAATATTATTATGTAATTCTTCCGTATATTATGCAATTGATATTCATTTTCATTTATATATTAGAAGATACCACACCTTGTAGGTATAGGCAAGTATTATTTTTACTTTTGATAATTTTTCTTATTATTTTGTATGAATTGTTGAGAAGCAGAAATTTTGTTCAGAATTTATTTATTCATGCGTTTATCTTGTGAGGATTGTAGTAAGGGGGGGAAAAGGGGGGGATTGGGAACGGACGATGATTTTGGCTTACCTTTCGTAATTTTCTCGTTCGGGGTTCCGAATTCCACTAAAAT
>JAEYPZ010000127.1:0-2744 GCA_023410275.1 Bacillota bacterium | reverse complement strand
TTACAGCGGAGATTTTCCAAAAGATCTTTATATTGAAAAGGTTTTTCCGGTCGAATCGCTTTTAGGAAGACTGCCTGAGGCGTTTTCTAATCCGAGAACGGGTCAGGCAGCAAGTCTGATGGATATCGACCCGGACAAGACAAACAATTATTATAAACAAGTAGAGCAGCACTTGAAAGATGTCATGCAGATGGAGCATAAGAATAATCCAATTGCACAGAAGCAATCTTTAAAAAAATATGCTGAGGTAAAAACACCTTTTCAGTTTTACGCGGGGTATTCAAGAGATGCCTTTGATTATATCATGCTTTATATTTTACTGTTAGTCATTCTATGCACAGCTGCGGTTACTCCTACTTTTTCCAATGAATATCAAACGGGATCAGACAGTATTTTGCGCTGTACCAGGCATGGACGCAGCAGGCTGGCTATGGTAAAGGTATTTGCTGCATTGACCGTTTTTTCAACCACATTTTTTATTTGTATTTTACTGCATTTATTAATCTCCGATCTGGCATTTGGACCAGAATGTATGAAAACCTCTATGCAGATGTTATTTTCTGTCATTAGTCTGCCTGCGCTTAATTTGGGGCAGCTTCAAACTGTTTTAGCAATAGGAGGACTTGGCTCCCTGCTGGCAATGATTAGCTTTACATTATTTTTGTCAGCAAAGTTCAAGGATTCTACTTCTGTTATTTTGATTGCAATTGCTATGTGTCTTATCCCAATATTTACGTATTCAGCTGGATTTGCCTGGCTTGGCTTTATTTTACCTTCAGGAGGAATCGGTATGCAGAATAGCTTGCTATATCAGTTGTCAGACTTTAATTATCTGCACATTGGTTCTATAAGCATCTGGTCACCTTATATTATAATGTCAGCAACATTAATTGAAATACCCTTATTTCTTTTTCTTTCTGTACGCATTTATTGCAGTCATCAGGTTGATTAAACAATTTTAATTCGTTTGAAACTTTAATGCTCTTATATTAAGCCACTAAGAAGAAAACTGTGACTTAATATAAGGGCAATTTTTGTTTTAAATCGAAATACAGAGCAAAGGAAATAATAGAGTAGAAAAATATAACGTTCTTGAATGCTGACTTGAAAAAGTAAATTCCAGTGCAGGACTAAATTCCACCACCCTTTAAAAGTTGTCATAAATGGTAGAGATTTTTTCGCACTATTCTAAGATTTCTGCTATAATTAAGCTAACTTCTTACAAAAATCCATGTTTTAGGGCAGAGAAAACAGGCCACTGGAGTTTCGTGTGCTAGACTAAATTCCACCGGCCACATTCAAAAAATGTGAAAAGTTCACTTCCGGTCCGACAGCAGATTTAAGTAAGTTAGTTAACGGTTGTAGCGAATCAGCTTAGGTGTCAGATTGACCTCATCAGGGACAATGCGCCTAAGCTGATTCGCTTTTAAGGTGTCTTCGCCAAATGATTCTAGAGCCAGAGTATATGGCGTTTTACCACCCAGACTTTCCCGTGGTGTGGAATTGATATGATTAACAATCAGATTCACGTCCCATTGAGTTAGAAACTCAAAGCTGGTTGCTTTTGGAAGCACCATGCGAAGCATGGTATGGACATTTTCTACGCCCCCCTTCTGACCGCTACGCATTGGATCACAGTAGTAGAGGTTACAGCGCTGAATTTCATTGATCCCAGTCTCCAGACTTACAGGATCACCAAATTCGGAGCCACGGTCAGTTAATACGTATTCGAATAAGGAAATGAATTCATAGGATCCCAGTCGTTTCTCAAGATGGTCAAATACAAGCCTTACGGCGCCTTTGGTGCATCGGTTCATAAGGAATGCAAGAAAAAGTTTTTCCTTGGTAAAGTAGAACGTCAGCAGAGTCTTTTTAGATTCACGGGAAGAATGAACCGTGTCCATTTCTGCAAAGTATTCAAGGTTCAAAGACTGAAAATCAGGATAGGTTCTGTTCACAAAAACAGAGCGATCTGTGATCTGTGTCTTGTGGCATTTACGTGGTTTGAACTTAGGTTTACGCTTTAAATCTACATTTCTGGCGGAGAACAGACCCTTGTCAATGTAGGTATAGATTGTGCGGACAGACATATCCAGTTCCGGATGATTTACGGAGATCTGATAGGGAGACTGCCCCTGCTCAATTAGAGGAGTAACAATCATATCTTTTTGATGTAGTTCGTGCTTTGTCATGCAGATACCATTTCTGGAATTGGTGAGTAGCTCACGATATTTGCGGTCGGCAAACCGTGCATTGTATGTGTATTTGTGAGCAATGGTACAGTGAGAGATTTTCTTGTCACAGCCATTGCAAACGTAGGGAGCTTTATCCAGTCGTGAACAGCGTTCCTTCACAAAATCCCGGCAGGTTTGATTACAGGTTGGACAGGAAGCACATTTGACCCCGCATACAAGAATCTTTTTGCAGACATTTACTTTTCGACAACTAAACCTGTGAATGCAGAAGTTCTTGGCATTGTAAAAGGTGCCTTTATGATACCAGTCAGAGAAACGCCTGGCCTTGACCTCCTTAGAGATGGTGGTTGGATCTTTGCACAGGGATTTTGCGATATCTTTAAATGTATGATTCTGATTTAAAGAGTTCTCAATAAAAATACGATCCTTCAGAGTGAGGTGCTTCTGGTTACCAGGAATATATTTACTCATAAAATCTCCTTCTACTGCTGTCAGAAGGAGTTATAAAGATATCATGTATGTATGAAAGAGTAAATATAAACTGTGCAG
>JAEYPZ010000080.1:0-12053 GCA_023410275.1 Bacillota bacterium | reverse complement strand
TAGAAAAACTGAGAACTGACAGCCGGTGGGATGAACGGAAAAAAGAGATTGCTGCGTTCAATCAGAAAAACCGGTTTGCGAAAAAAGGACTTGGGATCACTCCGGTGAAGTTTGGCATTTCCTTTACGGCAGCTCATCTTAATCAGGGAAGTGCCCTGATTCAGGTATATACAGATGGATCTGTTTCCGTCACTCACGGAGCCATTGAGATGGGCCAGGAAGTTAACACGAAGATTGCCCAGATTGCGGCAACTACCCTGGGGGTCCCCATTGGAACAATCAGAATAGAAAGTAATAACACAAAACGGGTTGCTAACACCTCGGCAACTGCAGCATCTTCGGGATGTGATTTAAACGGGCACGCGGTGGAGAATGCCGCACTTAAAATTCTTGAAAGGCTGAAAGAGCTGGTATCAAAGTTATATCCCGGAGAAGATGGAGTGTTTGAAAACGGCTATGTCTATGGGGAGAGTGAGGGGAAAACAGATTATGAGAATCCTCTTATTTCGTTTAATGAGCTGGTACAAAAAGCATATTTTGAGCGGATTGATTTATGTGATCATGGGTATTACGCTACTCCCGGTATCTATTTTGACAGGGACAAAGGAGAAGGGCATCCATTTTTATATTATGTGTTTGGAGCGGCAGTCACAGAAGTAACCGTTGATTTGCTTACCGGCCGCACAACCCTTGATTCAGCCCATATCCTTCACGACTGTGCAAGCAGTATTAACCCAATGGTGGATATCGGACAGATTCAGGGTGCTTTTATCCAGGGCTTGGGCTGGGTTACAACGGAAGAGCTGGTGTACCAGGATAAAGGAAGACTTTTAAGCGGTTCACCGGCAACCTATAAGATTCCAACCATTGGCGATATTCCGGAGGAATTTCATATTGAACTGATGGAAGGCTGCATGAATGAGCTTGGTATTAAGCGGTCAAAGGCCATTGGAGAACCGCCATTTATCTATGGAGAATCCGTATTTTTTGCTATTACAGATGCTCTCTGTTCTCTGGGAAGCTATCCGGATGAATTAAGCATTCCGGCAACTCCGGAAAAAATCTGGAGGGTGGTAAAACGAAATAATGTTTGGTGATATTTAAAAAATTAATTGGAAAATAAATAAAAATATGTTACAATTTTACAAGAAGGCAATAAGCAGACAGCGAGATGTTGTCTGCTTATTGCCTTCTTGTTCTTACAGATATTATTTGACTTGTCAAAGGGAAGCAGAAGATGCAGGCACTATGGGGAAAAATATGAAAAGCAGATATCGTATAAATTTTAGAATTAAAATTATATATCTTTGTACAGTATTTATTTTTGTCAGTCTTTTTCTGATTTTGAATTATGCGTTTAAACGCAGCCGAGAACTTTTAATCAGACAAGAGGCGGGAGTAATATCCCAATATATGAATCGCAATGAGCTTGCTTTCACAGAACTTATTGATTCTATTCGTAAATTATCTGCAGCTTCCAGTACGAATAAGCAGGTATCAGTTTTATTGAATCAATCCAATGAGGGTAATATTTATTCCTCCGAAAATGTCGGCAGAATTCGGTCAGTGGAAGAAATCCTTAGCTTTTATAGAAATACATTTTTTGATTATCGCCTTCACTATCTTATTTCAGGGGTAGATGGAACTGTTTACAGCATGACGGATGGAATTGACAACAGCGCGTTATTTGGACAGCAATTTTCTTCAAATGTCAGGGAGCAGAATTGGTATAAAGATTTTATCAGCGGTCAGGCGATTTCATTATGGGTGGCTCCTTGCATATATAGTAATAAAGGTACATTCAAAGAAAGTAAAAGGTCATCCAAGGATGAAGACTTTATTTTATTTGCAAGAAGAATAATTGATTACAATTCACAGAAATTTTTAGGTGTTTCTTTTGTTTCTTTTCCAGTTGAAAATTTATCTAATATTTTAATTCCTTATAAAGGTGCATCATTAGCATTATTTAATGAAAAAAATCAGCTTATTTATACAAACGGAGATCTAAGTTTGTTTGAGGACATATATGAAGGCAGCAAGGATTCTTTCAGGGGAAAAGAAGGGTATTATAACTACAGCAAAAATGGAACCAGTTATTTGCTTAATTATGTTACAGTGGATAGTCTTAATTGGCGAATGATTAACATGGTTCCGCTAAACTTTATCACTGAATCCGTTGACAGGCTTTACAATCTGGTTGCAATCGTAATGTTTTTGGTGGCTCTATGTGCTGGTTTAATTTGTTTTGCCATGTATATTTATATAAATGCTCCTTTAAACCGTTTAATTCATAAAGTGAGCAGCATACGCATTGGTGGAATTCGAATCTCGGATATAGAAAAGGAGAGGAGATTATTAAAGCCTGTATATGGAATTACAGAAGCGGAAAAAGAAATCGGCCATATGGTGGATTACATTGAGGCATTATCAATTCAGACAATAAAGCAAAAAGAAATAGAACAGAATCTTCGGTATGAGATGTTACGGGCTCAGTTGAATCCCCACTTTCTGTTCAATACGCTGAATGTCATTAAATGGTCCGCAATGATTTCAGGAGCTGAGAATATTTCGGATATGATTACTGCCTTAGGAACGCTGCTTGAGAGCACAATGAACCGCAACGGAGAAGACAGCACTCTCAGGGAAGAAATGCAGGTTGCCGCGGCTTGGGTAGAAATTAAAAACTGGGCATTTAAGAATAAAATTCAGATATGCGATGAAATTCCTGAAACACTTAAGGATTTCGCTGTGATTCGTTTTTTTCTGCAACCATTAGTAGAGAATTCTGTTCTTCATGGTATTGGAAATATAGAGGATGGCCGCATAGTAATTAAGGCAGAATATATAGAAGAAGATGTATATGTTACAATTACGGATAATGGAGATGGAATTAGTCCTGATGAATTAAAGAAGATATTGCAGAAGTTGGACGGTGATCAGACAAAACGCCATATGACTGGAATCGGACTGGCCAGCATTCATGAATTAATGAAATTAAAGTATGGTTCAGATTTTGGTCTTTCTATTAATTCAGAGAAGGGAAAGGGCACAGTTGTGCGCGCAAGGTTTCCAGCAGAAAAGGGGGGGCAGTATGCTGAAGGTAATGATTGTAGATGATGAAATAATTGTCAGGACCGGTTTCCGGTCAGTAATAAACTGGGAAGAATATGGCTGTAGCGTGGTATCCACGTGTGAGTCAGGTAAAGAAGCCATTGATTTTTTTGAAAAACAGGTACCTGATATTGTTTTCACGGATATTATGATGCCAGAGATGAATGGAATTGACCTGGTGGAATACATCTGTTCTCACCATCCCAAAACGAAAGTGGTAATCTTAAGCTGCATTAACGAAATAGAGTATGTGAAGAAAGCTATAAAGCTTGGTGCAGAAGACTATATTTTAAAGCTTTCCATTACCCGCGACTCTATGGCTGAACTGGTTACCAGGCTGAAAACACTGATCGAAACTGAGAGAATAAAAAAGGGAGAAGATCCTGTGCTCAAAGAATCTCCAAAGAGAGATGAACAGCTTTTGCTTCTTCTATCTGAAAGCACGAATAAATCTGAGTGTAAATATATTTTGGATGAGTTAGGGTATATATATAAACCGGGAACTTACTATAACATAGGTTGCATACTGATTGATGCAGCCAGCATAACCCTGAAGGTTGAAGAAGTAATTACATATACCAGAAGATATGGGCTTTTAAATTTAATCAGGGAGTATTTTAAAAAGTTACCCCTTTGTGAATTGGTGTTCGTTAATGAAAAGGAGATATTTGCATTATTTACATGTAAGGAAAGAGTATCATTAAAAAAACAGCTTCCGGATATCTTAAACATATTGAATAAATCCCTGAAAACACATTTTAATTTTACCGTATCAATGGGGCTGGGAGAGCCATTTGAAGAGCCTGCAAAAGTACCGGAAGGTTATGTTCTGGCAAAAAAAATGTCAAGTCTCAGGTTTTTTGATGGACCAGGGACTTTTCATGCCGGTTTAATACCAGATGATACCTATCCTTTACCAAAAAGAAAGATTCAAAAAATGCTTCAAGAGGCGATATTTAAACAAGACAGGAAGGAAACGGATAGATTGGCAGATATATGGTTTGCTCAGTTGTCTGAATGCAGGCAATTTGAACGAATTGATGAAATACGCCGGCTTGTAGTGGAAATGTGCATATCTCTGTCGGGGACTGCTGTCTTTGACATCGATGAAACAGCGAATTATCACGAATGTATCTCCACGTCAGATTTTTGGAGTGCTGATACGATTGGAGCTCTGAAGCAGTGTTTCCAGATATCTGTCCACAGAATATTGGATTATCTGCAGGAGCGTCGTGCAGTAAGCAATGAAATTACAAAACTGCTTCATTATTTGGAAACTCATATAAGTGAGGGTATGAGTTTGGAGGAAGCGGCCCGCTATTGTGCTCTGGGGAAAAGTCAATTTTGCATACTCTTTAAAAAAGCAACAGGAAATACCTTTGTCAATTATTTTAACCGGCTTAAAATGAAGAAAGCTTATGTCCTTTTAAGTACACAGGATATTCAGGTACAGCAGGCAGCGGATCTGATTGGAATCAGAGATATATCTTATTTCAGCAGACTTTTTAAAAAATATTATAATGTCAGTCCTAGTGATGTGAAAAAAGCATAATAAATCGCATGAAATTAACAAAATAGCGGAAAATATGTCCAGTGAAAAAATAGGGGAAAGTATTATCGGAAGATAATACGAACAAACCCTATTTTTTTTAATTCAAAATACTGTAGAAATCAGCTATATTATTAATATTACAAAAGAAACTTAGAGGACTATTTTTTGGGAGGATTTTATGAAAAAAAAGATTTGTATGTTACTTAGTCTGGCAATGTTTGCAGGTCTGCTGTCTGGCTGTTCAGCAGGAAAAGATGATAACCCACAGGAAACACCCAAACCTCAGGAAAGTGAGAGCTCCAGTGTAGGTACAACGCAAAGTGAGAGCTCTAAAGAAAAAGAGAAGCCTTATGCGGGGACGACTATACGGGTGTTAAGCATGACAGGTCAGATATCAGATGCTATTATAGCATATCTGGCAGATTTTGAAAAAGAAACCGGAATTAAAGTTAATCTTGAACTTTATGGAGAAGGGCAGCTCAGAGAAAAGTGTACTACTGAGTTTCTGGCTGGATCATCAACAATCGATGCATTTCTGATGAGCCCTCTTCAGGACATGACTGCATATAGTAACAACGGCTGGGTTGAACCACTGGATAAATATCTGGAAGATCCCTCTTTTGACTGGAAAGATTTTTCTTCTGCACCTATGAATCAGATAAAGATTAAATCCACTGGAGAAATCGGAGCGCTTCCGTTATACTCCTCTGTACAGTTAATGTTTTATCGGAAGGATGTTTTTGAAGAAAAGGGGATAACTCCTCCCAAGACTTATGATGAACTTATTGCTGTCTGTGAAAAGGTAAATAATCCTTCCGATAACTTCTATGCCATTGCATGCAGAGGTGAGAAAGTTGCTCTCACTTCCCAGTTCTCACCATTCCTGTATGGTTTTGGAGGCTCTTATTTTAAGGATGGAGCAAGTGCATTCAATACACCTGAGGCAACGGAAGCAGTAAAATTTTATGGCAAACTGTTAGGAACCTATGCACCGCAAGGTATTCTTACCGCGGGATATTCTCAGATGACCCAGCTGTTTAATGCGGGACAGGTAGCCATGTGTATTGATGCTATTGCACTATATCAGACATTAATTGATGCAAACGAGTCTGCCTATTATGATAAAGTAGGTGTTGCTCCAATACCAGAAGGTCCTGCAGGCCGTCAGTCCTACAAACAGGTAGTATGGGGATCTTCCATCTATTCGGGATCAAAAAATAAGGAAGCAGCCTGGGAGTTCTTGAAATTTGTTGCTGGTAAAGATGTTGCAGCTTATATTACGCCTGTAGGAATGCCATCCTTCCGTGCCTCTGTGTGGGAAGATGAAAGAATTAAATCTGCTATGCCGGAAGATTTTATCAAAGCATATACAGAAGAAATTGAGGCAGAAACAACCAACCAATACGGGCTTCCCAGAATGACAGCAGTTTCAGAAGCAAGAGATACTATGGGAGAGGCTGTTGTATATTCAATTGAAACAAAGGGAGAAGGGGCAGAACTTGAAAATAAACTTCAGACGGCAGCCGATAAAGTAGACCAGCTTTTGAAGGATGCAAATGAGTTTGGTGATGATTACCATTACGAGGATTAGTTATTTTAAATGGGGCCTTTGTGCCCCATTTAAAATCAGAGATGAGGTTTGAGATGAATGACTTTATTAATAAGCATATTAAATGGGTGTTTTCACTTCCTGCTTTAATATTCATGTTGGTCATGATTGCAGCTCCAATTACCATGACATTCATATTCAGTCTCCATGATTGGAATCTGCTGATGGGAACCGGAATGAATTTTAACTATGGAAAAAATTATTTAACTGTGTTGGCTGGAAAAGAGTTCTGGCAGTCACTTGGGATTACATTTTACTATACAACTCTTGCAACTGTTGCTGAAATACTTCTTGGGCTTTCGGTGGCACTTATTCTCAACCGGAAGTTCAGAGGAAAAAACATTGTAAAAGCCATTGTTCTTCTTCCCTATATGATGGCTCCGGTTGCGGTAGGACTCATGTGGATGCTGTTTTATGAGCCATCCTCCGGTTTAATGAATTATATCTTTTCGCTGATGGGGATTCCACAATCCTCTTTTGTTTCTGCAAAACAGACGGTTATACCTGCTATTGCAGCTGTAGAGACGTGGCAGATGACTCCCATGGTCGTAATTGTTTGTCTGGCAGGCCTATCATCTCTGCCCCAGGACCCCGTAGAGGCAGCCAGGGTGGACGGAGCAAATTCCGTTCAGTCCTTCTTTCTTGTGATTTTACCTTTGCTGACCCAGACTCTATTTTCCATTGGACTTCTTCGCTTTATAGATGTTTTTAAATCCTTTGATCTTATTTATGCTTTGACAAAGGGAGGACCAGCCAATGCTTCTCGGACTTTAAATCTTTTTGCTTATGAAACTGCGTTTTCTTATTATAAATTTGGTCTATCCTCGTCAATGCTTATGATTCTGTTTATTATTGTTCTTATGTTAAGCCTGATCGTGATTAAGATTCAGAGAAAGTTGGTGGAGTATTATGACGGCTGATAAACTTAAAACAGGGAAAGTGATAAAGAATATACTGTTTGCACTGTTGGTTTTAATCATAGTAATCCCAGTTCTGTTTCCGATTTATTTTGTGTTCATTTCTTCCTTTAAAAACATGGCCCAGGTATATACCATGCCGCCTAAATTTTTTGGATTTAAGCCAATTTTGGATAATTATATCTATATATTTCGTACACAGCACTATGGAACTTATATGTTTAATTCTACAATAGTGGCAGTTGTATCCACTGCTTTATCCCTTGCGGCAGGTGTGCCGGCCGCTTATGCAATTGCCAGATATAAAATGAGAAAAACAAATACAGCCATACTTACGGCAAGGCTGCTTCCTAATATATCCATTTTGCTGCCATATTATTTTATTTTTTCAAAACTTCACTTAATTGATACATTCCTGGTCCTGATTCTAAGCCATATGATTCTTTCACTGCCCTTAATCGTCTGGATTATGACCGGTTTTTTTGAAGAATTGCCTTTGGAGTTGGAGGAAGCGGCTATTGTTGACGGTTGTACCAGACAAAAATGCTTTTTGGATATTCTCATTCCAATCAGTGCGCCAGGTCTTGTCACCTGCTCAACATTGTCATTTTTAGGCTCATGGAATAATTTTCAGTTTGCATTAATACTGAGTGGCGAGAAAACGAGAACTTTGCCTGTATCACTGCAGTATTTTGTATCAGGAGCAGATATCCGATGGGGGAGAATGCTTGCAGCTACAATAGTAGTAATAGTCCCTACCATTATACTTACCATGATTCTTCAAAAGTATATTATACAGGGAATGACGGCAGGAGCTGTTAAGGGATAGTTTTTCAAAGTTAATCTTTTTAGAAAGGATCAATAAAAATGAGTAGCTATGACATAGTCAATACAGATCAGATAATTACACCGAGCCTTATTTACTATCTGGACATAATTCGAAAAAATATTCAGACGGCTATTGAGGAGGCAGGCGGTTCAGAACGATTATGGCCTCATGTGAAAAGTCATAAATCTGCAGATATGGTAAAACTTCAGATAAAATATGGAATTACAAAATTTAAAGCGGCAACAATTGCTGAGGCAGAAATGGCAGCGCAGGCAGGAGCAAAAAAAGTGATTTTAGCCTATCCCTTAATTGGACCAAATATTGACCGGTACATAGAACTGGCTAAGGCATATAAAAATACCTTCTTTTTTGCAATTGGAGATGACAGGGAACAATTGAGGCATCTCTCCCAACAATGCATGGCAAAAAATATCTGTATGGCAGTTCTTTTGGATATCAATATGGGTATGAACCGGACGGGAGTGCCGATTGATCAGATGGAGGAGCTATACCGGTTTGCGTGTACGCTTCCAGGAATACATATGATGGGTTTACACTGTTACGATGGGAATCATAACAATAAAGATTATAAAATCCGCAGCCGTGAAGTCGTCAAAACAGATGAACAGGTGGGCGCAATCATGCAGCATCTGATGGAAGCTGGTTTAGAATGTGATGTGGTGGTAGCAGGCGGAACTCCGTCATTTCCCTGTCATGCAGAGAACACAGAATGGTATCTTTCTCCTGGAACTGCATTTATCACAGATGGGGGGTATCTAAGAAACCTTCCTGACTTAAATTTTGTTCCGGGAGCAGCTGTAATGACAAGAGTTATAAGTCATCCGGCGCCAGGTATGTTTACTATCGATCTGGGCTATAAGGGGATAGCTTCTGATCCGCAGGGGCAGAGAGGATATATTGTAGGATTGGAAGAAGCTTTGGTTGTTCTTCACAGCGAGGAGCATTGGGTATTTCAAGTGGACGATGAGTCAAAGATTCCTGCAATTGGTACCTGCCTGTATGTGATACCAACTCATATTTGTCCGACCAGTGCATTATATCCAGGTGTTTTGGTTGCAAAGAAAGGTGAAATCGTTGGCACGTGGGAAGTAACAGCGAGAAACCGAAAAATAACTTACTAAATTAATTCAATTTAGCATTCAGAATATGAGAGGTTAGATATGGACGTAATAGAGCTGCTAAGCCAGCTGGTAAGTTATAATACAACATCTCCTCCAGGCAATGAGCAACCGGCGGCCCTGTTTCTGGCTGAAATACTGAAGCCTCATGGATTTCAATGCGAGGTGCAGGATCTTGGAAATAACCGTGCGAATTTCATTGCCTATATGGGAGAGGGTCCAGAACTTATGCTTAATGGTCATTTGGATGTTGTTCCGGCACTTGGGCAATGGAATACAGATCCTTTTAAAGTGACTCATAAGGGTCAAAGACTTTATGGAAGAGGAACCTCCGATATGAAGGGGGGGATTGCAGCTATGTGTGCAGCCGCAATTCGGACAGCTCAAAAAGGAGGTCCTTTAAAAGGAAAATTAAAGCTTTTATTTGTAGCAGATGAAGAATGCTCTAATCTGGGGATTATAAATTATTTAAAATCCTTCCCCGCTCCTCAATACGCTATTATTGGTGAACCAACAGGTCTTAATATTGCAGTTGCCCATCGGGGAGTTTTAAGAAATTATATTGATATAAATGGTTCTGCCAGACATGCCGCACTCCCTTCTTCCGAGTTGGATTCAGTAAAAAAGGTTCCGTCTGTCATTGCAATGATTGAAAGAATGAATGAAGAGTTAAAAGCCATAAAGCACGAGGTGTTACCGCCCCCGGGGATATCTGTAACCATGATACAGGGATATGAAAAGGACAATGTGGTTCCAGGAACAATACGTATGCTCCTGGATTTCAGGATTCATCCAGGCATGAGTCAGGAACAGGCAGAAAAAATCCTGAAAGACGGCCTTGAAAAATCGGGTATCTCAGGTTACACGGTTTTGCCTCATTTCTATATGCCAGGTGGAGAAGTACCGTCTGAAAGTCCATTTGTTCAATTCTGCTTAAATGAGAGGAACTGCCTTCTGGGAACAGACAGCATACCGTTGGCCTTTGATGCCTCCTGTGAGCAGTGCTACTTTGAGCAACATGGTACGCAGGCCCTGATATGCGGACCAGGAGATCTAAAACAGGCACATATCGTTGATGAATATATAACTCAGGAGCAGCTCTTGTCAGCCGTTGATTTATATGAAAAAATTATTGATAAATTAACTTCGAAATAATAATTTAATAAAGAACAGATGGAGATTATTATGAAAGATGTTTATGAAATTTTAAAAGAAAAGAAAATTATTCTTCCCCAACCCCCGCCAAAAGGGGGGATTTATACTCCAGTCCAGGAATTTGGCAGTAATTTTTTATATTGCTCTGGTTGTGGACCAGATATAGACGGAAATACTTTTATCGGTAAACTTGGAAAAGACATAAGTATAGAGCAGGGACAAAAAGCTGCTTACAACTGTATGCTTAACATATTGGCCAATTTACAGGATAAGACTGGTGATCTGAACAAAATTAAACGTTTTGTAAAGGTACTGGCTTTTGTTAATTGCACAGATGACTTTGACAAGCAGCCCTTGGTTATTAACGGAGGCTCCGCGTTGATTGCCGGCATATTTGGAGAAGAGGCAGGATTTCCCGCCCGTTCTGCAATTGGAGTAAATGCATTGCCTGGTGGAATAGCTTGTGAGATAGAGGTGATAGTGGAATTAAAGTAGAAATCATCCTGCTGTATTTATTGTGGTGTATAAAGAAGGAGATTTATATTAAAAATCAGGGTAGGAATCCTCTTGTTTGGATTCCTACCCTGATTTTTGGTATACTTTAATAAGCTTTGATGAGTACTTTTCTTTTGAAGTAATGAATTTATAAATTACGTCTACAGATATCTCCTGTTGATCTTCTCCCGAAATCAAAGCAACACCATCCCCTTTCTGACTTCCATAATTTCCAAAGCCGGCGTGATTTCCTCCCTCTATGGGAATCACATTTGCAGCTCCTTTTATTTTTTCCCGGCTCAACACGCCATCCATGGTTCCATATAGAACAAGCGCCTTTTGTGTGTCAATATCCCCATAAGGATAGGCGCCAAGAAGAATTAGTCCATTTAAGGAGTCGGGGTGAGATGCCATGTAACTGCTAGCCATGGCTCCGCCCAGAGAATGTCCGCCAATATACCAGTTTTTTATTTCCGGAAACTCCTGCATGATTTTCTCAGCGGCGGCGGGGTTAAATACAGCAAGATGAAATGGCATTTTAACAAGGATACAGGTGATTCCCTGGTTGGATATTTTTGACAGAAGCGGATAGTAGGCGGTTGCTTCCACTTTCCCTCCCGGATAAAAAATAAGAGCCGTATCGGTCTGGGTTTTGGAAGATAAAAGGATATACTGCTTTTCCTCTTTTGCACGTCCGTTTTTTATATCCTGATTTAGTGCGTTTACAGCAACGTCTTCTGCTTTATAGTAGATAGAGGTATAAATAAAAAATGCAGTAATAAAGAAGATCATGATTGTCAGCAACACTACTGCAGCTTTTTTAAACAACCGTTTCATAAAAAGCAATCCTTTCAATGAAATAAGTAATGAAACACGTTACAGGTATTATATACCTTCTACAGGGTATTTAAAACAGATTTACTTGAGTAAACAGTTCGAAAGGATTATATTTATCGTGTCAGGAGGTGTTCCATTGAGATTATTGCTGCAGCATAGAAAAGAGATATTGGAAACAGAAATAGAAATCAGATATCCAAACATGACGGAACGGATTACAAGACTGATTCAGCACATCAGGCAATATGATTTTATGCTGGAAGGTCTTAAAGAAGATAAGGCTTATCAGATTCCTTTGGATCAGGTTTGTTACATCGAAACAATAGACAGGAAAACATTTATCTATTCAGACAGGAATATTTATGAGACAAGGAAGACCATTCAGGTAATAGAGTCGGAGTTGGAGGAA
>JAEYPZ010000041.1:0-126392 GCA_023410275.1 Bacillota bacterium | reverse complement strand
CTGGGCCTGGCTGCGGCGGTCGCTGGCCGGGTCCTCCAGGTCCTCCTGGGCCTGGCTGCGGCGGTCGCTGGCCGGGTCCTCCCGGGCCTGGCTGCGGCGGTTGTTGGCCGGGTCCTCCCGGGCCTGGCTGCGGCGGTTGTTGGCCGGGTCCTCCAGGTCCTCCCGGTCCTGGCCCTTGACTCAGATAACGCCTTTGGTCGGAATCAGGGGGAAATACAAATTCTTCATCTGATACAACATAATCGTGTTCTACAGTTTTATCCTCTCCATAACCCTGCATTTGGAATAAGTTATTATCATCCAACTTAGAGTCTCCTCGTATATTCATTCTTACATCTATCATATGAAAATAAACGTAAAATGTTATACTATATAACTATAAAACACGCTTATATTATTAATGCAAAAAACCGTATTTTCAGACTGTTTTGTCAATATCCTGTTCTATCAGCTAAATTGCAGGGTCACTTTAAAGGATATGTCTTCCTCATTCAACTGATATTTTTCAGCAAGTGCAGGCCCGCATGAATTGGAACCTGTTCCGCTCATTTTATAATCCAGGCAAAAAATTGTGCCATCTGCCTTTTCCAGTTCATAATTATGGGCTTTTGAAGCCAACTCTTCCTGTGTGTATTTACCTGCCTGGAAGGAGAAAGGTGCCTGGGCCGTAATATAAATTCCCTTGCCGGTGAGTGAGCTTAGCTTCAGTTCCTCACAGCCGTAATGGCTGGAATTTTCCTGGGGTTTGATATAATCCACATACATATCGGAAATCTTCTGGTCAAACCTTCCAAACCAGGCAGAGCGGTGCTTGTCAATGTAGCTCTCTCCCGGACCGTAGCCAAGATATTGAACACTGTCATATTCCCCGGGAAGGAAGAAACGCAGGCCAAAGCGCGGCAGGAAAGGAAGCTCCTTGTTCCGTTTTCCCTCCATTTCCACTGTAATGGTGCCATCCTCCCCGATGAACCAGGTTACATTCAAATCCAGTATGTGCTGAATCTGAATAGCTGTGACTGCCAGGCGGCAATGAATGGCGGTTACACCCTTCTCCTGGGATACCCTGGTTTCATATACGCGGGGAAATGCCCTGTCATAGCGGGCCATTTCCCAGGAGCTGCGGATATTGCGGTCATTATCCATAGGAGCACGCCAGATATTAAATTCCAGTGGTCTCTCTATTATGTTATGGTTCTTTATCACTAAGCTTTCAAAGCTTCCATGTAATTTATCAAAGCAATACTTAAAACCAACTCCGGTAACCAGTATCTTAGAGGCATTTTCTTCTACCGTAACCACTGTACCCTCCTGCCCGTTCCCTCCGGCTTTCACAAAAGGAATTGTGCTTTCTTTGATAAACAGCTGGTCAAAGCCTAACTTATGGCCTTTTGATGTAAAAGGAAGCTCGATGGACTGAATATAATTAAGCTTGATGGTTATTCCTGCATTTTTGCTCTGCGCTTCCAGAATGCTTTTCTCAACAGGCAGTTGAATTATAGTTTTTCCATGAGGCGGCAAATCGACTGCCCCTAAAGCATAAGCTGCCACCCTCTCTCCATTGCATAAAAGCTCGGCCTCAATTGTAAGGAAATCCTTAAGGTTTGTAAAATCCAGCTTATTTACCAGTTCAACCGTAAACTCTTCCTTCTTAGCAATGGCCGCACGTACGGGGCGGATAACATTTTTATATTCTGCCAGGGCAGGGTGGGGGATACGGTCGGGGGATACCATACCATCCACACAGAAGTTGCCGTCATGGGGATATTCCCCGGAATCTCCGCCGTAATGAAAGACCTTACGCCCGTCAACAGTTATCCCCCGGTATATGGCATGGTCACACCATTCCCATACAAAACCGCCTGCAAAACGTTCATGGGAATAGATGCATTCAAAGTAATCCTCCATGTCTCCAGGCCCGTTGCCCATGGCATGTACGAACTCGCACATCATATAGGGCTTCGGATTAGCTGCCAGGTATTCTTCTATGCTTGGAATAGACGCATACATGGTACTGTAAATATCCAGCATGGAGGTATCATTGGTGTGTCCGCCGGACTGGCTTGTACTTCCTTCATAATGCAGGAGCCTTGTGCTGTCATATTCCTTTATCCAGCGGCCCGTATCCTCAAAAGCCTTACTGTAGCCGGCTTCATTTCCCATAGACCAGATAATGACGCTGGCATTATTCTTATCCCTGATAACATTTCTCTGATTTCGGTCTAAAATCGCTTTCGCGAACATTTCCCGCTGCACCAGGTCGCCATAGGTTTCCCAGCCCCCGCCGTAATAGCAGGTAGCACCATGAGCTTCCAAATCACTTTCTGCCACTACATAAAAGCCATATTCACTGCAAAGGCCGCTGAACCAGGGTGCATTGGGGTAATGGCTTGTACGGATTGCATTAATGTTAGCTTCCTTCATTAATTTTAAATCCTTTAATGCCTGCTCCCTGCTGATGGTATAACCGGTTACCGGGTCACTGTCATGGCGGTTGACTCCCTTAAATTTTACCTTAACACCATTAATATGAATAACATCCTTGATAACTTCAACAGAGCGGATACCCACCTTCTGATAAATAACCTCATCAGGGGCAGCTATGGCCAGGGTATACAGATAAGGGGTCTCCGCACTCCAAAGAACAGGCTCTTCCACCGGGATGAAAAGCTGTGAATCCTTTACGGTATCCTCTGCGACCACCTTACCGGAGGCATCTGTCAAGGTGCAGACTACCGGTACTGCTTCTCCGTCAAATTCAAACTCCACCTTGATTTCCGCCCTGGTATAGTTATCCTTTAACAGGGTTTTAACGAAAAAGTCACGGATATGGTTTTCCGGGCGGCTGATCAGATAAACGTCACGGAATATACCCGTCATGCGGAATTTATCCTGATCCTCCAGGTAGCTTCCGTCACACCATTTTAATACCACAACGGTAATATCATTCTGTCCTGGTTCTATATAGGCCGTTATATCAAATTCGCTGGTAGAATGTGATACCTGGCTGTAGCCTGCCAGGGTGCCGTTGATATAAACATAAAAGCAGGAATCCACTCCTTCAAAGTTCAGATAGTATTTCTGATTTTCGGGCATCTGTTCCACAGCCAGGCTGCGGTGGTAAACGCAGGTCGGATTATCCAGCGGAACATGCGGAGGATCATAGGGAAAAGGAAAATTTATATTGGTATATTGATGGCGGTCATAGCCATACATCTGAATACATCCCGGAACCGGTATGGTATTGTAATCCTTATAAAGATATCCGGCCTCTGTAAAATCCTCCAGCTCAAAGGGATTATTATAAAAACGAAAATCCCAGTCCCCGTTCAGAAGTTCCACCCGGGAGCTGTTCTCCCTTTCACCGGGAGCAAAGGGAATATAGTAGCTGCGGTTTTCTTCACAGCCTGCATGAAGAATAGAAGTATCTTCATGATATAAAGGTAATTTTAATTCTGACTTTAACATGATTATTCCTTTCATCAGCATAAAATTTATTTTCTTTTTAGAATATATCAAAACAGCATCAATATTACCATACATAAAATTGATTTCTATATGCACAAAGTTTTCATTTTTGCTTTGACAGGAAAGGAAAATAAATATAAAATATATTTGCAGGATTTTACATCCTGGCTCCCATTGCATACCGCAGCTGCTTGCAGATACGGTATTGCCGCAAATCAGGATGGGGAAAGAAAGTAAATGGCATTACTTCCGGGAAAAGAGGCCTTATGCTGACAGTAGTAGGATATTATGATTGGCAGTCCGATGAGAAATCCGTATCGGACCAGGATTTTTTTGTGCATTGCAGCGGCAGGTACCGCTTGATCCATAAAGAAGAATTTCAGACAGAAAGGCCTATGGGCGCTGCTAATTATCAGCTTATTTATATAGCCGAGGGAAAGGCCCGTTTTAAAATAAACGGTAAAATCCAGATATTAGAGAAGGGCAATTGTGTACTTTTCCATCCCGGAGACCCTCAATTCTACTATTATTATCTGGAGGAGCATCCGGATATTTACTGGGTTCATTTCTCCTGTAAGAAAGACAATATATTACTAAGCCAAACAGGATGGGGTGAAGAAAATATCTATTATGTAGGAGCCCATAGCAGCTATCTCCATCTGTTTGACGGAATCATCCAGGAGCTGCAATTAAAGCAGCCCCTTTGCGAAGAGCAGCTTAAATTGATGATGCAGGAGCTTCTGCTGAAAATGGGCAGAAACCGTATCAGGGAAAATAAGATTTTTGAAAATTACAATAAAGAAGTTGAAGAAGCACTGCGAATCTTCCATAATTCCCCTGAAAAAGATTTTACCATCAAAAAATTTACCCAAAGCCGGGGATTGAATTATTACCGTTTCATTGATACCTTTACAAAACAGGTGGGAACCTCACCAAGGCAGTATATTATCAATATACGGATGACTACAGCCAGAGAGCTCCTGACTAACCCACTCTTCCAGGTATCCGAAGTAGCAGAGCTCACGGGATATGAGAATCCCCTTTATTTCAGCAGGCTTTTTAAAAAGGTCTGGGGAGTTTCTCCAACGGAATTCAGACAGCAGAACAAAGGAAGCTAGTGTGAAAATTTAGAAAGCAATTTTCACACACAAGATTGCGCCTGCGAAATCCTCGGCTCAATCTTGCGGCGCACTGGAAAGGCATGATGGTTAGT
This sequence comes from Bacillota bacterium, assembly GCA_023410275.1. Classification (GTDB taxonomy): domain Bacteria; phylum Bacillota; class Clostridia; order Lachnospirales; family Lachnospiraceae; genus Anaerocolumna. The sequence goes on along the minus strand of JAEYPZ010000041.1, from coordinate 121,714 downwards.
GTGAAAATTTAGAAAGCAATTTTCACACACGAGATTGCGCCTGCGAAATCCTCGGCCCAATCTTGCGGCGCGCTGGGAAGGCATGGCTTTAGATTAAAAACGAAACGAAAGAATCCCTTCAGCCATTAAATGGTTTAAGGGATTCCCTCATTTCTTATAAATAAACTATATCCTGCAGTACAATGTTTTAATTACTGAAATACATTAACTGATATTCTTATTATCTGACACCCTTCCAGGTTTCATACTGCTGCTGAGCTTCTTTTAAAACATCCTGGTAACCGGCATTATCAAGAGCTTTCTGATAGTCTGTGATAGCTTTGTCTACATCACCGGGCTTATATCCACCATTTTCAAGAGCAAATCCGTACTCATTAAATACCTGCTGGCAGGCTGCATATTTTGCATCAACTTTGGACTTATCAAATCTGAAGCCATTGGCAATTGAATCCTTTGAATTGTCATTGAAAGTATTATATAACTTAACCTTATTATCCGGTTCGCCAACTACCAGAGAAAGATTTGTTATAGATGTTGACTCCCATGCACTGTGGTCATACAGACCGGCATCTGATTTCTTAACCTTTCCGTCTTCTCTTGTGTAATCTGTTCCTTCAATACCAAAGGTATACAGATCTGCTAAAGTTTTATCTGTGTATAAAAGACCTAAGAATTTCAGGCAGGCATCAACCTGTTCGTCCGTACAGGTAGAAGCGATGGTATAGCAGGAACCTAAAGTAGTATTGGACTGCTTCCAGTTATCTGTAATCTTAACCATTTCAACGTCCTGTTTATAACGTGTAGTTGCTTCATCGTTGTTAGGTACATCGGTCCACCAGGAAATTCCCCAATCCTTTGTCTGAGTGGTAGTATCTGTTGTTGTCTTCGTAAGGTCATCTTCACTGATATAACCCTTAGATGCCCAGTCACCCATTAAGCTGCTGAATTCCTTGTACTCAGGGGTAGAAAGGGTATCAACAACTGCATCCTGATCTTTGTCAACAGCTATAAAGCTATCCTGGCTGAAGAAATCAAATTTATTCAGGTAATAACGGAAGAACATAGCTGTCTTCTGAGTTAAATAAGGATATTTCAGACCTTCTGTTTTACAATCTTTCAGCATAGGCTCAATATCTTTCAGCGATTTAACAGTGGATAAATCCCATTTATACTTATCTACTAAAGCTTTACGGAACATGATGTTATATCCTTCCGCTGATTCCTTGTAGCAGGGAATAAAATAATTCTTTCCGTTAAATGCTGAGGATTTCCATACCCAATCAGGCATAGCTTTGTAAATATCATAGTTAGGAAGTTTCTGTGTTAGGTCATAAACTGCGTTTTGCTTTACAAGATCATCTGTTCTGATTGTCTCAATCCAGTTTGCAGTCCAAAGAAGATTAATCTCACCATTGGCAAGCGCAAGGTTTGCTTTGTCTTTGTACTCACTGTTACTAATGTCATTCAGCTTAATCTGAACATTAATCTTATCCCCAATATAAGCATTGATTGCATCTTGAACTGCCTGTACCTCTTTTGTATCAGGCACTCCGACGTTAAAGCAATCCCTGTATACAGAAATGGTTGTCATGGCAGCGGTATCTTTCTTGCCGCTGTCCGGTGTTGCCGCTTCTGTTGTTTTTGCCCCCGCGTCCTTGTTACCGCCATCAGATGTGGTTTTTGTATTATTTGCTCCACAACCTGTTGCAGTCAGCATTACTGTTGCTAATGTTACTGCAAGAACTTTTTTCCCAAATACCTTAACTTTAAACATATAATCCTCCCTTAATGATTATTATATTTCAAGATGCATAGCATCATGAATATCAACCTTTTACAGATCCAACGGTAAGACCTTTAATAAAATACTTCTGAAAAAACGGATAAACCACCATAATAGGACCAACAACCGTAATAACTGTCGCCATTGTACAGGAATATTCCGGTATTCCCTGCTGCAGCACTGCCAAAGCCGATCCTGTTATATTCTTATTATTGAGCAGGAATTCAATACTTCTTTGTATACGGACCAAAAGCAATTGCAAGGGCATCTTGTTTTCACTGCTGATGTAAAGCAATGCATTCTGCCAGTCATTCCAGTATGCCGTTGCCAGCATGAAACCAACGGATGCAAGCGCAGGTTTCATTAACGGCAGAACAATTTGAAAAAATGTCCTGTATTCACTGGCACCATCAATTCGGGCAGATTCCATTAATTCATCCGGAATACTTGTTTGTATGTACGTTCGAAGAATGATAATATTCATGGTAGAGATAGTCAGCGGTAAGATAAGCAGCCAGATGCTGTCTTTTAAGTGGTACATAGAGGTATATACGATATAACTTGCAAGCTGACCTCCTGAAAACAGCATTGGTACCATTACGAATATAGATAAAAACCTTCTTAAACGAAAATCTTTTCTGCTCATTGCATAAGCTAATAAACTCATAAACATAAGGCCCATTAATGTTCCTGCTACGGTAATGAAGATAGTCACACCATAGGACACGGCAAGCTGCTTCCCATACTTAAATACGTATTTGAAGCCTTCCAGCGAATATTTTTCCGGAAAATAGCTGAAACCGTTTGAAACAATACTTTTGTCATCCGAAAATGCAACTACAAAAACCAGTATGATGGGCAACAGACAAAACAAAGTATATAGTCCAAGAAGCGCTGCTAAGATATACTGTCCGACTCCCTTTTTTTTCTTCTTGATCTTAATTTTTGCCCTGTTATTAATATTTGATTTTGCTGCTAATGTACTCATTTTCATTCCTCCAGTTTTAAAACAATGCATTTTCCGGTGCTGCTTTACGGACAATTCCATTGGCTCCCAAAATTAATAGTAATCCTACAATCGACTGGTAGAATGTTGTTGCAGCCGTGTATCCATAATCTGGTGTTGTCAGGATAGCATTTAAAATATAAGAATCAATAACCTGGGTCGTCGAATACAATATACCGCTGTTTCTGGTCACCTGATAGAACAAACCTGTTTCCGAACGCATGATACCGCCGACGCTAAGTAAAATCATGATCGTAATCATCGGTACAAGTGAAGGCAATGTTATGTTCAAGATTTGCTTCCACTTATTAGCGCCATCAATCTGAGCCGCTTCATACATCTCCTGATCAATACCTGCCAGAACTGACATATAAAGAACCGATCCGTAACCCACGCTATTCCATATCTTCACTATCGTTAAGATTATTGTCCAGTAGCCTGCTGTGGTGTACCAGCGAACGCCCTCTCCACCGAAGTTCTGAATCATGCCATTGATCATTCCGTTATTGCTTAAAAATGCATATACGATAAATTGAACAGCCGCATAGGAAATAAAAACCGGAACAATCATAATACTCTGAAATAATTTGCCCACTTTTTTAAATACAAGCTGGTCAATACCAATTGCAATAACAATATTAAGAATTGTACCAATGATGGTAAATATCAAATAATAGAGCAATGTATTTTTTGTTATTCTCATGAATGTATCGCTGGAAACAAGCAGGAACTTAAAATTTTCCAAACCAGCCCATGGACTTTTCCATATGCCTAAACTATAATTAAATTTCTTAAATGCCATAACCAAACCTGCCATTGGCATATAACTGAACAAAAATATCACAAGAACTGCGGGAATACACATAACAAGATGTGCTCTGTGTTTCCATGTATTATGCAAAAAATCCTTCATCTTTTTCCCCCTAGTGTAATCTTATATAGTCTGAGTTCTTTTTTTCGTACAACACTGTAACAAGCAGTAAAGTTGTACTTTCTGTGTTGCTTATTCCTTCCTTTCTTATTTATTTCTTCCCTTCAGGTTATATACTGACTGCCCCGGTAATACCACTCCGGGTATTACCACTCGTTCAATAATAGTAGCCTTGGGATTATCAATGAGTGCAATCAGTTTCTCTGCCGCACTTCTTCCCATGGTTTTGGTATCCTGTTGTAAAGTCGTTAATTTAGGAACCAATACCTGGGAAAGGGTAATTCCATCGTAACCGGCAATTGAGATATCCTCCGGTATTCGAAGTCCCTGTTCCTTAATAGCATTAATACCTCCGAGACAGGAAAAGTCATCCGAAAATAAAATGCATGTTGGTCTATCCTTTAACTCCAGCAGTTCCCTTGTCAGAATTGCCGTAGTGTCAGGGTCATGGTAAATTCCGCTTTTTACATATTCATCGGGTACCGTTATTCCAAATTCGCCAAGGGTCTTGTAAAAACTCCCCACACGATTCTGGGTAACCGAAGAATTCGCTCCGTGTATGTAAGCTATCTTTCTATGTCCCATTTCATAGACATAGGTAATTAATTCTTTTATCCCTTTTACATTATCTGAAATGATTGCTGTCCGGTTATCAAATACATGATCGATGGTGACCACCGGCAGCTCCCCATTAATCAGCTCCACGACCTGAGGATCATTAAAGCGGATACAGGCAATTACCACCCCGTCGACACCGCGGTATTTGCTATGCTCATAGTAGGACATATTCATACTGCCGGTGTGTTTACTGATAAAGGTTATATCATAGCCATTTCTCTCCGCTTCCTGTTTGAAACTGTCCAAAACATTAGCAAAATATTCATGGGTCAAACCGCTTTGCGCTTCATCCACAAATAAGACTCCCAGGTTATAGGTCCTGTTGGTTTTTAAAGCTCTGGCCGAAGAATTAGGAAAGTAATCCATTTCTTTTGCAACTCTTCTTATATTCTCTTTTGTAGCCTCCGCAATATCCTTATGGTTATTTAAAGCCTTGCTTACAGTAGCTACTGATACTCCGCATCTTGTTGATATGTCTTTTAAAGAAACCAATGTAATTTCTCCTTACCCTATAGTGTTCAATTTCCTTAATCGTTTTCTATAATTTAAATAAATAATATTGTATATATTGTTTATGACATAATTGATATATTTGTATATTATGTCGCAATTTCAAAACTGGTATAAGTATGTATGGATATATCTAACTTTTTTGTTTAAATTTACTATATAAACTATATCTCTTTTTTCTAAATATTGCAAGTATTTTTTAAAAAATATCATTTTTTTCTTAAACGTTTTCTATGTTTTAAAATTGCGTTATTATTATAGTATTTAAAGGCTGATTTTTTACCATAGCACATATGTCTGATAAAATACTACTTCATTTAAAAAAAGGTCTTTACACTGATTTTCCAACCGCTGAAAATAACGATTAAGTACGAAAGAGTGTTTTTGAATCGCTTCTTCCCGGACTATGTTAACTGGAAATTTGCATTCATTACCTTATTAATTAGCTTCAATAAATAAGACTTCAATAATCAAAAGGTATTAAAAAAAGTCCTGCAATCTCCTTAAATTGCAAGGAGTTACAGGACTTTTATGATATTTGCTTTACAAACTTCTTTCACTGAAGCTATTTGCTTATACGGCATGATTATGACTTTCTTGCCAATTATAAAATTAAATAATATGTTAAAAAAATAAGGGGTCAATCGTACATCGTCCTGCTCCAGTGCAAATCAGTTTCTTTATTCTGAGCGGTCTAGGCAATTTGGTTCTGACGTCCACGACGTATCTAAATCTTTGCCCTTAAATATCCGGCGCTCTCCATTGGATTTCTGAAGGTATATATCCTCATCCGGATAGTAACAGGTATCCTCCTTTTCATTGGTCCCCACATCTAAAATAACCAGGCTCTCATCGCCGGAGTTATAAAATGTATGGGCTATTTCCCGCCCTGCCGGCTTCGCAATGAAGTCACCCTGTTTCACAGTCTGCTCTTCACCGTTCAAGCGCAAAGTTCCATTTCCGGAAATAATCATAAAAAATTCTTCTTGCTGGGAGTGGCTATGATATTTGGTGCTATATGCTTTCGGCGGAACATAATCAATGTTTACATAAATCTTCTGGCTCCCTGCCGCAGCACCCAATGATTTTGTAATCAGGCCCACGGAGTCACTCCATACAAACCCTTCCGGCAAATTCTCTGCATTCAATAGATTCATCCATTTTTCCTTTCCTTCATAAAATATAAATTCCTGTTAGTTACAGTTATGCCTTATTATCCTGGGCGCAAAGGCAGAATGGATGCCCGGCAGGGTCTAGCATAGTGACCCATTCCTTCCCTCCGGATTGTAATGCCGCCTTCTTCGCGCCCAGGGATTGGGCATATTCAACTGCCTCCGCAACATTTGCAACCTGGAAATCAAAATGCATTTGTTTTTGCTGTTTCCCCTCTTCTTCCGGCCATGCAGGCGGGACATAATCCTCTTCTTCCATAAATAAAAATACAATTCCATCTTTACTCAGTGCAGGACGTCCAAACATTATGCTTTTTTCCCATCCCAGCAGTTTGTGGTAAAACTCGCACAGACCTTGTTCATCATTGCAATCCACCATGATATTTCCCAGGCATATTCCCTTGATCATTAAAATCCTCCTTGTTAATTCAATCCTCTTCTATAAGCCCTGCCGCTAGAGGCTGTATCATATCCTCATTTTATTATAAATGTTATATCAAAATATTTCCATTGATATTTTAAAAAAAGAGGTTAAGTTCATAAGCCTAAGTACCGGCCTATATTAACTTAACCTGTCTGATGTAATCAACTTTCACAAAATCGAGTCTACAAGAGTAGAAATTCAGTTCCTCCAGCTCAAATACCTGCATCCTATCAACGAGATCCAGGAAGAAAAAAGCAGGAAACTATACAATTATCAGGTGCTTTTCTCCGTCATCTGTCAGTAAAACCCTGTTTCCCTGAATTAACAGGCCATCCACAGTGATTATATCCGTTGTCAGCGTTCCTTTGCTTCTGCTCTCGACCCGGATTTCATAGAAGGAGCTTCCATACTTATATTCAACGGAAAAATCACCAAAGCCTGCCGGTGTTGCCGGATCAATGACAAGCTCGTTCCCCTCTTTCCGAATGCCCAAAAACCAGCTTAAAAGCCCCTGATACATCCAGCCTGCGGAACCGGTGTACCAACTCCAGCCGCCTCTTCCGGTATAGGGCGGACTGAGAGAGATATCCGCCGTCATTACATAGGGCTCCTTCTCGTATCGGAGGGCATCCTTCCTGTTTTGCGTAATGTAAATCGGATTAAGTATGGTGAACAGGGTCTGGGCCATATTATAATCCTGAAGCATCGACGCGGCAATTGCCAGCCAGACCGCCGCATGGGTATACTGGCCTCCGTTTTCCCGGATGCCGGGGATATAATTTTTGATATAACCCGGATTTTTGCTTGTCTTATTAAAAGGAGGTGCCAAAAGCAGGGAAAGGGCATCCTCCTCCCTTACCAGATAACGCCATGCCGACTGCATTGCCGTTTTCGCCCGCTCCGTCTTTGCTCCTTTGGATATCACGCTCCAGGACTGGCTGATGGAATCTATCTTGCACTCGTCATTTTCCTTCGAGCCAAGCTTGGAGCCATCGTCATAAAAGGCCCGAAGATACCACTCCCCATCCCAGGCATATTCTTCAAGGCTCTGAAGCAGGGCTTCCCGTTTCTGCTCCAGTTCCTGTCCATAAGCCCCGTCGCTTTCCTGATAGCACAAAGGAATGAAATCGCCCAATACGGTATACAGGAACCAGCCCAGCCAGACGCTCTCTCCCTTCCCCAGCATTCCAACCTCATTCATTCCATCATTCCAGTCGCCTCCCCCCATAAGAGGAAGCCCATGCTCTCCGAAGCAGGTCCTGTCGATGGTTTTTTTGCAATGCTCATAAACACTTTCTAAACGCTCGGATATTTCCGGGGTAAACATGATATCCTGCTGATTCTCCTGAAGCACCGGACCTTTGATGTAAGGCACCTGCTCCTTTAAGATTGCAGCATCTCCGGTGCTTTTGACATACGCAGCAGTGCAGTAGGGAAGCCACAGCAAATCATCGGATATTCTCGTTCTTACTCCGATACCCATGGGAGGATGCCACCAATGCTGGACATCCCCTTCCTCAAACTGCCTGCTGCAGGCAATCAGAATCTGCCTGCGCAGGATACCGGAGTCTGTAAAGAGAAGGGAAAGGGTATCCTGAAGCTGGTCCCGGTAGCCATAAGCTCCTCCGCATTGATAAAAGCCTGCCCTCGCATTAATGCGGCAGGATACGGTCTGATAGAGCAGCCAGCCGTTAACCAGAATATCAAGTGCCCTGTCCTTCGTTTTCACCTGAACTGTCCCCAGCAACCGGTCCCAGTAGTCTTTCACCCTGTCCAGCTCCTTTTCGGCAGCGGAGACATCCTTGTACTTATATCTGATTTGATATATCTCATTAAGGTTATTGCTCTGCCCAAGCCCAAATAACACCGTCTTGCTTTCCTGGGGCTGTATTGCTACGGATACCTGAATTGCTCCGCAGGAATCATAGCATACCCCCGTATTGCAGGATAGCTTGACTTCCGCTCCCCGGGGCTCCCGGATGCTGCCCTTCTGTCCCAGGAATTCCTGCCTGTCACCGGTATAACCGACGATCATTTCGCTGGAGAACAGATAGGAATAACTGTTTTGAAAGTTCAGGGTATAGATGTTCTTTGCATATAAATATTCATGCTCATTGTCGTAGGCGGTTAAAATATAGGGGTTGGTATTCTCCCTCTGGGTGCCCAGAACCCATTCCACATAATAGGTCAGGCTCAAATATTTTACTTTATCCGAATGGTTTGTCAGCTTAAGGCTCCATAGCTTTAAGGACTCATCCAGAGGCGTAAAAACCGTCAATTCCTGGTCAAGGAAATCTTCCTCATGAAGGAATCTGCTGTATCCAAAGCCATGCCTTGCCCGGTAAATGCCCCTGTCAGCTCTTCCCAGGGACATGGGCGTCATTACCTCACCAGTTATTTCATCCAGAATATAGATTGCCTCGGAGGCTCTGTCACTTACGGGGTCATTTGACCAGGGCGTAAGCTTATTCTCCCTGCTGTTATTACTCCAGGTAAAGCCCCCGCCCGACTCCGATATCTGGAAGCCAAAGCTCTTGTTTGAGACCACATTGATCCAGGGTGCCGGCGGTCTGTTATTACCCTCCAGCAGAATTTCATATTCTCTGCCCTCACAGGCAAATGCCCCGAAGCCGTTAAAAAATTCATATTTCTCTGTTTCTTTTTCCTGTGTCGTTGGTGCAGATGCTGTGCTCAAAGCCTATACCTCCTTAAAACCTAATCGCTTCCATTGCATATCGCAGACCAGTCTGCGCTGCTGCCTCAATAGAAACCTGATAAATAGAAATTGATAAATGCATCGCATTTTCAACTAATCCTCAAGTAATTCATACTGATTATCTTTTAAATTGTTAAAATAAATCCCTGTCTTCTCTGAAAAAACGACCCGTGCCACCGTATACAGCAAATCAATTTCTGCCGGTATCATCTGATACGTATGCAGCATAAAGAAGCTAGGCTTCTCACTTCCGGAATCATAAATCCGAAGAGAGCTTGTCATATCCTTGACTAATTCATCTACCTCCTGCATATAACCGTATTTGGAATCAATCAGGATAACCAGATCCACCATAACATGGTTGATTCTCAGATATTCGTAGGCCTTTAAAACATCCTTCACGATTCTTTCCTCTCCAATGGACCGGACCTTTAAGAGCAGGATGGGGTTATCTCCGGATACGCCGAATTTCCATAAAAAGCTCTGGTTCTTAAAGTTCCGTCTTATATTTTCATCCGGCCCACGGTAAACGCCTTCGGAATAGAAGATCGGGCTGATCAGATCCTGAAAAGCGTTCAACTGGGTTCTGGTAATCTCCAGATACTTTAACTCCAGGTTCTTTTGAAGCCGGAATTTCTCAAGGATATCGTCAATCCGGTAGCTTACATTGAAATCCCCTGCGATTTTTATTGCTTCCTCCTTGCTGCCGCATACTCCGGTAATAAAAGAAATACAGGCTGTTCCGCCCGGCTCTATGCAAAACTGCGCCCGAAGGCTCATAATCGGATCATTGCAAAAGCCCGAATTATTGAAAAAGGTAATACTGTTAACCACAGAATCCGGATTCTCCAGGGTATTGTTTCTTCCGATAAACCGCTTTCTGTCATTTTCGTATTCCACTTTTTTGCATAGCTTTGCTCCTGTTCTTACCATATGCATAAGATAAGGATTGTCCTCCTCCTGCTTCCGCCGTCTTTTTGCAAGGAAGATTTCCTGCTCCTCCAGATACTCGCTTTCCAGAAAGAGCTTATTGAAGGCAGGATGGCTTAACTCGGCCAGCTGGGCATCATCCACCACCTCCAGATAGCTGGTCACTTCCAGCTGTTTTTCTTCATTTCCGTGATTGGTCAGGGTGACCTTTCGGATTTCAAAATTATGGTCCGCATCCAGGCTGACAATCATGTGGGAGGTAATATCCCCGTCCCTGCGTTTAAATTCCGCCTTGTGGGGACAGAATACGACCTGGTAATCCTCCGGTTCTATTCTTGTAGGATGATAGGTGGTGCTCCACAGCTTGCCCTGCTTCATATCCTTGATATAGATATAATTACCCGTATTGGCATAGGTATCCGGCCGCCAGCGGTAAAGCATCCGGTCCTCATATTTACTGAAGCCGTCCCCATCGGAAGTTATCAGCAGTGAATACTTACCGTTTGACAGATAATCTACGACCGGCGAATTCACAGCCGTACTTATGACATACCGGTCACTGTAAATATCTTCTTTAAAGAGGGGCTTTCCGATCTTTATTGTATATCCCTGTTTGGCAATGGAAATCAAATGGGACTGGCGTTTTTCTTCCAGCAGGACTTCTGCTGCCTTAATCATCATCTCCTCATGAAATCTCTCCCGAAGAATTCCTTCATTCAGGTAATTATTAATCGCAGCCAGATTCATCCCCTGATGATGCGCCATATAGGATTTTACAATGCAATAAGGAGTCAGTTCCACGGAATTCGGCACGTTAAAATCAACGGATTCATAGAACCCGTAATCGCCGAAGGCCCCTAATTCCTTCAGCCTCGTGAGGTTCTTCCTGCATTCCTCTTCTGCGACATCCAATGCCAGCAGCGTTGCATAGGGAGCAACCACCAGGGAGTTCTTGCGGACCGGCTGAAGCCTTATCTTTGGAACGCCGAAGGCTTTGTACTGGTAATTTGAGTTTAAGTCAAACCGGTAATACTGGGATTCCGATATGCCCCAGGGTATCTCCGCCTCCTTTGCATACTTCATATGCTGGATTACCGCTGCCCTGGAGGTCTGAGCGTATACGGAGCCCTCATATTCCTTGAATACTAGATTCGGCATCAGATATTCGAACATTGTACCGCTCCAGGACACGAAGCATGGAATGCCCTTAACGATGGTCAATGGCCTTCCCAGCTTATCCCAATGCTTTAGCGGCACTTCCCCCATGGCTATGGCAAGAAGGCTTGTAAGGGCCGATTCCGATGCCATCAGGTCATAACAGCCGTCATCCAGCGTGTGGGAGGAAACATGATATCCGATGTGGAACAGCATTCTCTTTTCGTTAAATAAAGCACGGAAATCTACACTTGTTAAAATACCGTCAATTTTACTGCTGAGTGCCCTGATTCGGCTGATCATACTATTGGCACCCTTATTGTCCTGCGCAGCAATATGGCGGAGGGTAGGATAAGAAGAAAAGCTTTCTTCCTTCAGCTTTAAGGCAGAAACTTCGTTTACTATATTGTCAATGAGGTTTATCAGGTACCTGGTGTGGCGGTAATCTTCGGCAGGACTCAGCTCCCTGCCGTTTAAGTTCTCCCAGATGTCCGCAACGTCCTCCATCAGTTCACCTATCGCCCTGTACCCGGTCTTAAGCTTATTTCCGGCAGGACTGCCTGTTTTTTGTTCAATTTCCTTATTGCTGTTCTTTACTGCCGCCTTAAGTTCGGACAGAAAACTGTTAGGATAAACCGGCTTGTCGATCTGCTCCAGAAGGCCGTTTTTCAGGGTGACCAGGTGTCCCAGGAAATTACCGCTGTCTACGGTGGATATATAGGCAGGCTCCAGCACCTCCAGGGTTCTGATTTGATACCAGTTATAGAGATGCCCCTTCCATTTCGGCATTATCCGAATCGTTTCCAGCAGTTTTTCCGCCGCCTCTACCGTAGAGCTCAGAGTTTCAAACCCCAAATCCCTGGCTGACAGGATTGCAAGAAACTGAAGTCCGATATTGGTCGGGGATGTTTTATCGCTGACCTTTTCAACCATTGAAATCTGGTAATTATCCGGGCAGAGCCAGTTATTTTCCTTTATCGAAAGCTCCTTAAAAAACTGCCAGGTTCTGCGGGCAGTATCCAAAAGCAGCTCACTGTCCTCTGCTTTATCCGTGGTATGAAGCTCCTTTTTCGGCTGGCTGATCCGGTATGCAATTTCAAAGGCAAGGCCCCAGTCGGCAATCAGGATTGCTGCCAGTATCATTCCTGCCGGAGTCAAATATCCCCAAAATAAAATTGCCGCAAGGACAGCAGCCGGAAGAAGGGAGCTCCACATGGTAAGAAAATATCCTTTTCTGGAATTGATAATGGAGGCATCCACTGCTTCTGCCGTATTCCAGCGAAGCAGATTTTTTTTGCTGATAAAGAGCCGGTACATAGTTCTGACAATGGCATCCGAAGCGACATATGCCCGGTAGGGAGTGATTGTAAACTCCAGGAATGCTCTTTCGAAAATTGTAACAATATCCTTTAAAAAGCTTTTATAAACAAGGGCAAGCTGCGGCCGGACCAGCTTCTGGGTAATCACTGCAAACAATAAAATAACCAGGTTAAAGATATCGGTAAAAAAGACCAGGGGCAGCCAAAGGAAATATGCTTTTGGCATCCATGCCAGATTCAGCAGGATGAACAAAGTCTTACTCAGAGGAACCAGGCTCCGTCTCAGATTGTCAAAGATTTTCCACTTTGCCAGGGCACCCAGGCTTTTCCCGTCCAGGGTCTTCTTCATAAACAGCCAGGGCAGCAGCTGCCAGTCCCCGCGCAGCCACCGGTGCTCCCTTTTGGTAAAGGATAAAACGCTGTTGGGAAAACTGTCCATAATCTTGGCGCTGCTGGAAAAAGCCGTTCGCGCATAGCAGCTTTCAAAAAGGTCATGACTCAGAATCCGGTTTTCCGGTACCTTATTATGAAGCACCTTATGGAAGGCCTTTATATCATAGATGCCCTTTCCTGTATAGATACCTTCGTTGAAAATATCCTGGTAGATATCCGATATAACGGCTCCATAGTGGGAAAGGCCCGATTCTCCTTCGAAGATTTTTGTAAACCTGCTGCCGTTTTTACCGACGATATGATTTCTTACCGAGGGCTGGATAATGATATAGCCCTCCTTTACCTTTTGACCTGCGGAATCCAGAATAGGTTTATTCAAAGGATGATCAAGGAGCCCGACCAGCTTCGCAGCATTGTCACGTATGAGATTCGTATCCGCATCCAGTGTTATGGCATACCGGAAGGTGGTAAGAAGCTCTTCGTCACAATAAATGGAGGAAAAGGTGGTATCCTCTTTTTTTGCTCCATTCAAAAGATTGTTGAACTCTTCCAGTTTTCCTCTCTTGCGCTCCCAGCCCATATAGCAGTTCTCCGCCTTATTCCATTTACGGCAGCGGAAGAACAGGGAAAAGCGCTGGTGCTCCGACGGATAGAGCTCATTCAGTTCCTTCATACGTGCAGCCAGGGCACTTTCAATCACCTGGTCCTTCGGCATAGACTGCTCCGCGGAATCCTCAAAATCAAAAAGCAATGCAAAGTATAGATTCGGCTGCCGGTTTGCCAGATAATGCTTTTGAAGGCGGTCCATATATTCCAGTCCCTGTTTCTTCGAGGAGACGATAACCGGCATTACCACAAAGGTTCTTGCTTCCTCCGGTATTTCCTTCAAATAGTCCAGGGAAGGAATCTTCTTTACCTTAATTCTTCTGGTAAATATAAAATTTGTAACCTCTATGGATATACCGAGCAGCAGCGGCATCACCGCCAGAAGGGTAATTACATACCGGCTGGTATTCTCCATGCCTCCAAGGGTTCGGAAGGCATAAAGCAGGCAGGCACTCAGTCCCAGAATAAGAAGGAAAAGGGAAAGGAAATATAGAAAGCCCTTTACGTTCCTTTTTTCCTTAATGCTTTGGGGGGCCGTTTTCCCTAATGTCTTTGCTTTCAGAATCGGAAAACCCTTGCCCAAAAGATAGGCTCCCACATGATGGGAACAATGCAGGTCTTCCCTTCCCTGAATTGCCAGCTCCAGGCAGTCCTTTGCTATCTTTTCTTCCTGCAGCCGGTATCGAAGGGATAATTTAACGATAACCTCCCGGTACATTCCCCTGGCTTCCAAATCCATCTTTGAATAGACGCCATCCGGATCCTGTGACAAAATATGCTCCAGACAGGAATATTCCTCAAAGAATTTTTCCTCATCCAGTTCATTGATATCCCTCAGACTGACAATTAAGGTCCTGATATTTGTCTCAAGAAAGGCTTCCAGCTTTCCTTCCTCCATGAATATGTCGGAGGTCTTTACCTGTCTGCCCAGGGAATTAAAATGATATTCCAGGTATTTTTGAATGGAAGCTTCGTCAAAGGACATATTTTTCAGCAGATATATTACATGGGCATGGAACGAATAGTTCAGCCTCTGGTTATCCTCTGTTTCGCAAAGCAGTGCTGATATATCGTCCAGCCCCTGTTTGTTATTAAGTTTATCCCGCAGAAATTTCTCCGCCTTTGACTTCACATCAATCATCTGAAGAATTTCATCCGCAATTACAATGATTTCTTCAAGGAGGCAAAAGCCCAGCACTTCCGGCAAGACCCAGATTTCCTTGTCCGTAAGCGGAATCTTCTGCTGGTAAGCCGATAGCATCACGGAAATACTTTCTTCATTCAGATGTCCGCCGGAAAGTGCCACCATCTTCTTAGCCACAATATATATACGGGGAAAGTTGCGGTATTCCTTTGCCTTCAGAATCGGCAGTACGGCATAGCTCGTTCCCGAGGTCCGCACTTTTTTAATTTCACGGTACATCATCTGGAAATTGTCAAAGAGCCACCGGGCTGCCGGAATCATGGAAATGATATCGGTGGACAGGGCAGAGATGCTTTTCCTGATTTTATTCAGTTTTTTATAGGCCGCCTGATTATAGTCGTTAAGAACAAAACTGTATCCGATAAGTCTTGCCTGACTGTGGCTTTCCGCCAGATCAAGCATCTGTTTCTCCCATTCCCCCGGACCCGGTTTATCTCCGTCTCCCAGGGAATAAATCGGAAACTTTACTTTTTTACCAAAGTGATAAAACCGATAATACAGCATCAATAGAACAAAACAGATCAATGCAAGCAGTATCAATAATACAACCAGCAGAAACGGTGAATTTATATAAAAATTTATTCCTTCCAACAAGATCAGCAATTGAAGCTCCTCCTTATTTAAGAAATCCATCAGACAGAATGGCCTTTTTCACAGATAGCATGTCTGTTTTACAATAAAAAAATAGCACAATATTATATTGTGCCATTTTTTATATTTTTTATTAATTTCCCGTCAGATTTGTTAAATTTTTATGAACTCCTTTTTTTGGAAGCTTCAGTTACAATTTACATTTACTCTGCATTTGCGAAAGACTTTATTTATTAACTCTATTTGCCTATAGTAACTTTCCTTACCTGTAGACTGCATCTAGTTTTTATATTTTCACAAATTTAAGCGACAGTTCTTCCTCTGCTTCCTGTGCTTTAAGATGGAAAGTCAGGTTTTTTCTCTCCTCACTGAACGTGAACCTGAACTTTGTATTAACAGGAGTCTCATAGTGCCAAATACTGGCTGCAAATTCTTCATGGTTCCACTCACCATAGCAGACAGCCCTGTAATAGGGGCCGAAGTCCCAGTACGGCTTTGTAGTTTCCACCCATTGTTTCTGTATAAAATGAACCACATATAGTGGCTGATGGCTTTCATCGGCATAAAGCGCAAGAAGGCACTCCCCATTTTCAAAATTAAAATCGATTCTGTTTATCTTGATATCATCCGGAGCCTTCGTATCGGAAGAAAGCTTGTAAGCCGCCCGAAAGGCCGGATAGGGTTCGGCATTTTCGTTCACATGCAGGTGTGTCTGTCTGGTCCCAAACTCAACTAATTTGTTGTAATCATCACTTTGAGGCAAAGCAGCTCCTCCGCCAAGGCATGGAAGGAGGTCGCTCCAAATAAGCTTCATAAATTTGCCCATATCAACGTTACTGGTTACGGCAATAACACTATTCTGATCAGGAATGACAATACAGTATTGTCCATACATGCCGTCCCCACGGTACACTCCTTCGGGTACACACCTCCAGAACTGGTAGCCGTAGCCCTGGGCCCAATCGCTATCTGCTTCGTCTCCGTTGTTGATTTGCTTGGAGGTCGCTTCTTCCACCCAGCTTTCAGGTACGAGCTGACGGCCATTGAATTTCCCTTTTTGCAGAAGCATTTGTCCAAAAACAGCAATGTCCTCTGTTTTGATATTTAGTCCAAAACCGCCAAAGCTGATTCCTAATTTGTCCTCTTCCCAGACAGGGTCGATTCCCAGAGGCTCAAACAACCTCGGCGTGAGGTAATCCACAAGCTTTTGCCCGGTCAGCCTGGTAATTATTGCAGAGCACATATATGTAGCGAGTGTGTTGTAAAAAAAGGCGCTCCCTGGCTCATTTTTCACATGGGAGCTTAAAAATCCGAGAATGTTGTTAGACTTATCATCATCCCATACCCAATTTTCATAGGTCATTCCGGTTCCCATTGTGAGGAGGTTTTTTACGGTCATTTTCCTCATCTTTTCGTCAACCTTTTCACCCAGTTCTTTCATTTCATCTGTGAAGATGTCAGCAATCAGCGTACCTGTGGTCAGCAAACCTTCCTCGATAGCCAAACCAATTGCCATGGAAGTAAAGCTTTTGCTGAGGGAAAACAATTGATGCCTGTACTGAGCTGCATACGGCTTCCACCAACAATCGGCGATATTTTTACCGTTCTTGAGCAGCATAAACGAATGAACCTCAAACCCCTGCTCGTTTACCTTGTTCAAAAAATTCAGAATCGCAGAAGAAGGGATTCCCTGAGATTCCGGAGTAGCTTTTTCAAGTCTCATATTAATTACCATGCCTTTCTCGCTATTATAGTATTTCCTATTCGATTGTTCTAATTAACTTATCTGCTTTTATTATACATGCTTATTCAAAATATTTCCATTTATATTTCAAAAAAATAGATTCAAACACTGGCTTTCTGCAGTTAAGTCAGCTTACCATCTATCTCATTTTCATATTTCCTCAATCGCTCTATTTCGTCTCTCACTTCCATTAAAGCGAACCCTAAAAAATTCGTGCCTCTCCAATGATTGATATCACATGCCAAAGCTTCTTCGGCATTCATTCCTATGCCCCATATGGAATCATATGGACTGGCTTCAACCAGTAAACTGTCACCTGTGCCAAGCAGATATTTTCTTAACTCTTCCAATTGTGAAAACTTATAATAATTTCCAGTTAGAACGATAGGAATCCTGAATCTGTTCCATATCTCTTCCTCAAATCCTTTAACCTCTCTTCCCAACTGTTTAATCACGCTCTGTTCTTTCGCTTCCATTATTCTCTGAGATGTTTCATTATCGCCAAACAACAGTGCCTTCTTAGACATCATATACTGTTCCATACAACAATACGCAATATGTCCCACATAAAATTCTGCCATATACCACTGGCTCAGACATTCCTTGCCTATGATACCCTTTTTATTGGGATGATGTCCCCAGAAGAAAATATTTTTTCGTTCTATGCCGGCTTCTCTTTCCTCCTGTATCCCCACAGCCGAATATACCATCGAATCGTTGCTATGCCACTTATATATCCAAAAATCATTGCAGCGCTTTAAGTTATACTCTGACAGGCTCCAGCAAACAGGTGTGGGAAACTTTTTATTAAATTCCGTTTTCTCCTCTTCGCTTAATGAGTAAAACCAACTAAAAAATACTTCTCCATATGATTCCCCATATCCCATTCTCCAGCCAATACTGCCATTTGGAATATGTGGATACTTTAACCATAAAGGTGCCATAAATTTAGAGTTCATTCTAATTTCCCCTCAACATCCTTTTTGTTATTGTCTCATTTTATTGATATGTCATTTTTTTAATCACTCATTACAGCCTGGTAAATCATTTCCACGGTGCTGTTCAAACTAGAATCGGCAGTTATTATTTTTTCAGGAATTATGCCGATATAATCTTTTTCATTCCACCAATTTTTCATTTCTTCTTCTCCAAACTCATGGCAATTTGGCTTAGTTTGATGGCGTATCAGAGTTTCTTCAAAAGGTATTTCATAATAGTAAGCATAAATCCGGAGAGCAAAATCTATTTTGATTTGCTCAAACAGTTCTTTATACCAGGCCGCCTTTAAAATCCCTTCCAGTATAACAACATCACAATTTTCCCTGCCATACTTTACGAGTTCTAAAAGTAAAGGAAGTGCTTTTGTTCCTATTCCATCTTTTACCCATAGCATTTCTCTTCTGATCACGTCCTGTGATATAAGTAATGTACCCTGTCCGAATTTATTCTGCAGAGATTTTGCTGCCGTTGATTTACCACTTCCCGAATTGCCTCTGAGAATGATTATTTTTGATTTATTCATTATCGCTTCCTCTTATATTAAACATAATGAAAAATATTCTGCTTCCCGCAATTGAAAAGCTTGTGAACTCTTCCGTTTCTTTTATTTTCTTCCATTATACACGTTTCTACAAATTACTTCCATAAATAATTAAAAAGAGTAAGGCAGTCATCTTAAATGTTATAGTACAAAAAAAGACAGAACCAATAGAATAAACTGGCTCTGCCACATCTTCCGACGATAGACCTTTTGTTTTCGTAAATTCATTTAATTCATCTAAGTCATTCGAATCAAATAATTACCCCTTCCTTTTTTATTACAGAGAAAACTTTTTCCATAGAAGCAGATAAATTCATTACCTGATTTGAGACATCCTCAATATTACTAACTATACTGTTAAAAGCTTCTCCTGCTATTGCAATCTGTGACTGCCCTAATTCCACATCATTGTTTACTACCTTTATAATTTCTCCCGTATGGTCTATTTCTGCCTGTATAGAATATATCAATTCCCCAATTTCTTTTGCAGCATTGGAGGATTGCTCTGCCAATTTTCTAACTTCACCGGCAACAACTGTAAAGCCTCTTCCCTGTTCGCCCGCCCGTGCGGCTTCTATGGCTGCATTAAGTGCTAAGAGATTCGTTTGCTTTGCAATCTTGGTAATCATTTCAACGATATTCATGATACCCTTCGATTTTACTTCCAGGACTTGAATGGCCTGTATCACAGACGTGAAATTTTCCCGTATTGCTGTCATCTGATTAATTCCTTTATTAATGACCTGATTACCTTCTTCTGCTTTTGAGGAAGCTTCAACAAAAGATTCCACCACTTCCTGTAAATTCGTATCAACTTCTTTTATTAAAGAATATGCAAATTCATTTTGCCGTGTATTCTGATTCGAATCCAGTTCCGTTGCCTCTGCTTCATCTGTTCCCATCACATCTGATACAAGTATATTATTTTCAGGATATTCTTGATTCATAAGGTTATCCTCCCCATTATTTCATCAATTTATCTGTAGTGTTTTAAAGCTTCTTTTACTTCGTTTCCGGTACGTAATAAAAATATTTTTTTCACTAACTTCTCACAATCCGCTTTTGAAAGCCCTTGGATCTGCTCTCTTACCGATAGTATAGAAACCGGCGACATACTGAGTTCATCCAGACCCAAACCTACCCAAAACGGGAGCAGTGCCTTATCTGCTGCAGCTTCCCCGCAGATACCTGCCCATATTCCATTTTCGTGGGCACTATCCACGATTTTTTTAACCAGACGCAGTACCGCCGGATCATACTGGGAATATAGATGGGCAACCTTCCCGTTCATACGGTCAACCGCCATGGTGTACTGAATCAGATCATTGGTTCCGATACTAAAAAAATCAACCTCTTTTGCAAAAACATCCGCCATCAGGGCTGCGGCAGGTGTTTCCATCATCATTCCGACCGGTACGCTTTCATTGAAAGGAACACCTTCTCTTCTTAATTCCGCTTTTACTTCCTCCAGTATCTGCTTCGCCTGGATCAATTCCTCTACGGATACAATCATAGGAAACATAATATGGATATTGCCAAATTCACTTGCCCTAAGCAAAGCTCTTAGCTGGACTTTCCAGAAAGGCACACGGTCCAGGCAGAGGCGGATGGCCCGATAACCCAGAAACGGATTATCTTCCTTTGGCATCTTAAGATAATCAACTTCCTTATCTCCTCCGATATCCAAGGTCCGGATAACAACCGGCTTACCCTGCAGCTTTTCCGCAACTTCTTTATATGCGGCAAACTGCTCCTCTTCTGTCGGAGAATCCTTCCTGTTCATATAGAGGAACTCTGTCCGGAACAGGCCGATACTTTGTCCGTCCTGCTGCAATACTTTATCCGCATCCTCCGGCGCCCCTATATTTCCTGCCAATATCATCTCATAACCATCCTTCGTAACGGATTTCATCCCCTTTAGTTTCTCCAGCCGAAGCTTTTTTTGGCGGAAAGCTTCCTGTTTCCTGCGGTAATCCTCAAGGATTTCCTCCGTTACTTCCAGCTCTATGCTCCCTTCTTCCCCATCGAAAGCCAATAGCTGTCCGTTTTTTACAAGGGAAGTAATCTGGGGGCAGATACAGAAAGGAATACCAAGCATTCTGGCTATAATAGCCGCATGGGAAGTCGGGCCTCCGGTTTCATTAATGATTCCTAAAACAAGCTCGGGTTTCATCTGCGCCGTGTCGGAGGGTGCCAAATCATCGGATATTATTATGGAGGGTTCCGTAAGCTTAAGTGAACCATCGTTTACCTCCCCTTTCAGTATTCTGATTACCCTGCCGCTGATATCCTTGATATCCATTGCTCTTTCCTGCATGTATTCATCATCCATAGCTTCAAAAATTCCAACAAAATTATCCCTTACCGTTTTAACCGCCCATTCCGAAGTACAGCCCGACTCCTCCAGAACCCTTTCTACGTTGTTAACAAATTCCGTATCATTTAACATTTCTATATGGGCTAAGAATATGGAAGCTTCCTTTTCGCCCTTTGAATGAAGCATTTCCTGATAAATTTCTTCCACTTGCTTTACGGCAAGCTCTCTGGAAGCCCGGAATTTTCTCATTTCATCGTCTTTGTTATCTGTCTTTTTAAAGGTTATTTCCTCTGAAGCTGTCTTTCTTAAATAAACTTTACCAATTGCTATCCCAGGTGAAATGGGTGCTCCCTTTATGGTATTCATACCTGCTCTCCTATTCCCCACAACCACTCTTTACAAATTCCTCGATTGCTTTAATTGCCTCTTTTTCATCTTTTCCGTTAGCTTCAAAAGTCAGTTCATCCCCCTTTACCGCTCCTAAAGCCATTACAGATAAAATGCTTTTTGGCTGGTGTTTATTGATAGCATCACCATTTTTATAAAAATTAATATCACAATCATAACCTTTTACCAGTTTTGTAAGTAAACTTGCCGGTCTGGCATGTAATCCTACCGGATTTGTTACGGTTACAGTTACTTTTTCCATATAAGTCTCTCCTTTTCTGTGTGCAGCAATATTTAAACTACTATTAAGTTCCTGTAAAATAAGTATAAATAGAATAAAAGTTACTGTAAAGCAAAAGAAAATGAGTTATGTCCGGTTCGTATATGACAAAACTCATTTAACATTGGTATCCAGCACTTTGCTTTGAATAAAATTATCTAAAATTGCATTCATTTCAATGATTATTTCTTCTCTGCCGCATTGTTTTAAGGTTATGGCAAAGTCACTGCTGATGATTTTTCTGGTAATTTCGTTTATTAATTCCAGCACACAGCCTTCGGCATCCACAGGCATTGACAGAACAATAAAGGTATCTGTACTTCCAATGGAACTTTTAAACCTCAGGACAGCCATACCGGGTTCCCTGACCACCCCCGACCGGAGGTGATATAAGACCATTCCTTTCCTGCTTAGTATCGCAGCACCCTTCTGCTCCTTATTTTCCATGTCCTTTTCCAGTTGAAACCTGTCCGGGTCTGATTTCACCAAGGAGCGGCTGACGAAATGATTTAACACCTTCTCATTTTCTGAAGCCACCTGTTCGATAAACAGGAAATTATCCATAATCTGCAAAATATAACTACTGTATCGTTTCAATTCATTTAACTTATCTTTAAACTGGGCCGTTTTTATCCTGCCGTAATTCGCATTTACCGGCAAAAAGTTATCCAATACGTCCCGTATATGTCTCTTGTCAGTCTCATTCAGGATAGGATTTACCAGGATAAAAGGAAGTTTTGTAATCTGCAATTCTACCGTGGTAATAATGAGATCGATATGCTTTTGCGTTAACTGGGCAATATCCATATCCATAACAGAAATAATGGAAGAAATACGGATACCCGGAAATACCCGTTCAATTTCTGATACCAGTAACTGGGCTGCGCCGATGTCATTTGTACATACAACTACCGCCCGGTATATTTGATGAGTATTACTTTTTTCTTCTTTCACAGCCGCACCAATATGTGTGGCCAGATATGCAATTTCATCCTCCGGTATAGCAATTCCCTCTTTTTCTTCGATAAATAGCGCACATTTTCCCGCTGTCTCAAATAAATCGGGATACATGTCCTTAATATCCTCTAATAAAGGATTCATAATATCCAGGTGCATCCTTATCCGGTATATAGCCATTTTAAGATGTCCTGCCAGCCCCTTGAGCAATTTTTCATTATCCTCAAGATAGATACCAGTTTCCCTTTCGGCAATATATATTACTTCCTTCGTCAATTCCATAATCCTAAGGTCCTGCCTATCCTGCCCGGAATCACTTCCTTGCCTTTCCTGTATCTCGGCACCTTTGATATGGATTACAAGGTACTTGATCTCTTCTTCCGGGACTGCATAGGACAAAGGGTTTTCATGGGAAATAAACCACTCTTTTACCAGAATATATAATTTATCCTTCGGTACCTCTTTTACCTGATCACCAATATCGTGGATAAACCTCCCCATAAAACATCGGTGGATTGTTACACTGATTCTTATTACCAGTGCGATGTAAGAATTATCCGCGAATTGGCAGCCCATCTGGTTCTCCACTTTCTTAAGGAGCTGTTCGGCCAGTATCAGATTATTAACATCTATTATATCAAGAATCCCCCGGTTTATCCTGGTTTTAATCAGCTCCAGGTTAAAGGCCTCATTTGCTTTATTAAATATGATATTGACTAATTCCGCCTCATGGACCTGATCATAAATAAGGGTAATGATTGCGCTCCTGATGGATATTTCATTCCCTTCTACATACACCCCAAGCCCCGGCTTTTTATTAATCTTTAACCGGAATTTGTCCATCCAGGTATCAAGCTTGTCCAGATCCGTGCTGATAGTACCTTCCGTAACGTCCAGTAACGTGGTTAAGGTATACAGCTTGGTTATCCCGGAATTTTTCAATAGCTCTGCCTTTAGTAAAGTAAGCCTTTGCTCCGGCGAATAAACCAGATTGGATTTCTCACTTTTTATTTCATTTTTTAAATTCTCTCTTTCTTTATCACTTAAACCAATCCTGATTCCGCTGCCTTTTTTCTTTTCCAGCGCAATTCCCTTACTGTTCAGCCAGTTCTCTATAGGAATCAATTCTCTGAGGACTGTCCTCGAACTTACCTTTACAGTCTCAGCCATATACCGTACCGTTATATAATTATCCTCTTCTAAAAGAAGTAATATCATCTTTTTATTCCGTGGCGTCAGCTTCATGGACATCCCTCCTCTTCTCTTTCTTCCTTAAGTATCCGATATTCTGTTATACTGAATCTGTCAGGTTTATTTGCAGAATGCTGATTATTTTCAATTCTATTTTTTCCGAATGTCTTCTAATTTACCATCCAGCAGACAATTAATTGCATATGCGACACCGTGATGGTCACAATCCCTTGTGATATATTTTGCAGCTTTTTTTAATTGCTCCATCGCATTTTCCATAGCGACGGTAACTCCATAATCCATTGATATCATGGAATAGTCATTCATACTGTCTCCTATAACCATAACCTCATTCATATGATAACCATGTCGTTGGATAAAATCCCGAAGAACAAGTCCTTTCTGAGCCCTGGCATGCGTTATTTCTAAATTTGTGATATAAGATGAAGCAGATGCTACCTCCGGTATCTGCCGTATTTCACGGTCCAATTGATTTAGAATTTGCTGATTGCTGCCCAGAATGAATAATTTATATACGGGAGCCTCTTTTGAGAACAGTATGTCCAATGAAGAAACTGCCACGGTCCTCTTCTTCAGCATTTGCACCAGAGAGCGGTCCTCCCTGCTTTCAGTTCTCGTTTCGGCTCCCTCTGCTTCATGAAAAGCCGCTTCCTGTAAACGCAGACCTTCTTCCAGTTCCATTTGATTCCCAATCATATAATCCTGTTCTATGGTATTGAGTATTACCGATACAGGATAATGCGAAGCATGCTTTATAATCTTAGCTATATCAGCTTTGGTAAGTGGAATTGAACTTAATAGTTCTCCCTCCTTGGATATAGTCTGTGCTCCGCTTAATGTAATATATCCGTCCGCCAGATTTTCACCTTCCAATACAGTAATGGCATCCTTATATTTTCTCCCGGTTGAAATCAAAAACAGAATTCCGGACTCTCTTGCTCTTATTATAGCCTTTTTATTATCATTTGATAAACGATGTTCACGATTTAACAATGTTCCATCAATATCAGATGCAATAACTCTTATCATGCTTCGTCCTCCAATGCCTAAAAAGCAAGTATAAATTGATACAGTATGTTATGTATTAAATTATTTTGTAATCTTTTAAATGTTAGGATAAGTAATGACCTTAACTCCTGAAGTTGGATATAATTTACCCAGTATAATATGTTACTGTAAGAAAAGTATAAATAGAAACAGCGTTTATGTAAAGCGGAAGAAAATGAGTTGTGTCCGTTCCGTATATGACAAAATTCCTTTTATAATTCTTTTCTTAATTGTAATGCATCTACAATTGAGGTCTTTCCCGCACTTGTTACTCCATTTAGGAATATAATTCTTCCCTTATCCATAGCATTTCCCCGTTTTCTATTTATGTATCACAAATTTAAATACTTTTACTGATGAACGGATATCACGGATACGCTTATTACGCGTTTTTACAATACATTTCCATCTATAAATAAAAGATTAAGACAGGCCCTTTTATTGACCCATCTTAACCTCCATATTAATGATGATACTTATGATACTCCCAAAAGAAACCGCATAAAGTTATTTATCTTCATCTTCTGTTTTAGAGCAATCTGCTTTAACATCCAGTTTATGAGCATTAATTGCAATATCCACTCTATCCATTAAAGTCTGCCATTGCTTTTCAGACATCTTAATATTTTTTTTATGATCATTTTCTAAATCTTCATGAATCTTTTCCTTGATTTTTACCTTCCAATTCATTACTTCTTTTTTAAATACTTCAGCCATATTTGTCTCTGTATCACTGTTATATTTTGTACCAACTTTTTTTGATGATGCATCCGTATAGCAGTATTCATCTAGTCCTGTTATATCCATAACTATTTTCCTCCTAACATTATTAACGACTGCGGTGACAGATTATTACCTAATTCAAATCATTCTTGAATTAGAAATTTCATTGATTTTTCTTCTTATAATATCGGCATATATATAGTAAATTTTTATAAAAACAAATAATTTTGCATATTTATATTTTATTAAAGGAAAAGAAGCATATATCCAGGCTAATCCAGGCAAATCCAGGCTATTTCCAACAGCTATGTACTTTTAATTACGACAAATTTTCCAAGCCCTATGCTTCCGTCTTTTCATTTTATTTATATTTTTCAAATTCATCCTTATGCTTTACAAAAAAATCGTAAAAATACCTTACGTTTTCAAGCTCCGTCCATTTTGCAGTTTCCATTTCACTCGAATCCAAATTATATATTTTTGCATTTAAAGTTCCAAGCATGAACGGAGAGTGCGTTGAGATAATAAACTGGTTTCCCAGAAATCTGGCCATTTTATTTATATTTTCTGCCAGTAATACTTGATTGGCAGGAGATAACGATACTTCTGGTTCATCTAACAGATAAAGTGCGTCAGTTCCTATATAATCATCCAGCATCTGTAGTGTCGTTTCCCCATTAGAATACTTTTCCTGCGCAAACTTAAGGTACTCTATTTGCTCATACATTTTTTTTGACTCTTTCAAACTATGAATCTGCTCCTTTGCCATTCCCCTTCTAACGTGCTCATATACATATCCGTCCCTTAAAATCTGCTCCTGCTGGATTTTCTTAATTTCATATAAAATATCTTCACTCTTGATATATCTGCTGCCAAGTGGTATATGGTCCAATTGATTGCCAGCTTCATCTTCTCCTAATTCATAATCACATTCCTGAATAAAATCAGAAAAGTAATGTGTTATCCCATATTTGTTATTCGTAGCAAATTCGCTTCCTTCTATTTGTAATTTATTTGCTATAATATTAAGTACAGTAGATTTTCCGGAAGCATTATTTCCATACAAAAGGGTGATTGGCTGAAACAAAAATACCTTTTCAGATTTATTTGAAAATACGTTATAAGGATAGATATTGGGATTATTCACGCTCTTCTGAGAGAGGGAAAAACTGCTTAGATATCTGATAATCTTCACCTTCCTTTCATCCTAATGGTTCAAGTATATACTATTTTTGCAAATAGAACAAACCTTCCATGCAAAAATCGCCGGAAACACTGGGTTTTCGGCGGTCAAGCACTCTTTTAAAACATGAAATTGGATTTATTTTACAATTTCATTTCATAATCCATCAATTTTCCGGCATATTCTTGATTCCATTCGTTTTTACGCTTTTGTTTAAATTTAAATCCAACACTCTCGTAATTCTTTTGTGCAGGCACTAATTGCTCATCTGTAGTAACTATAAGCTTTTTAACATTTTTATTAGCCATTCGTTTAACAGCTTCTTGTAACTGCTTATTTCCAAATTTTTTTCCTTTATACTTCGTTACAATGCAATTATGGCCAATTTCTATGTATTCCGGAATATGCCTTGGATCCCAACATATAAAACCAATTGGAGTACCATTTAAAGTTGTAATAAAGCCACATTCATCCGCTATTTTTAGATTATCATAGAAAAAATCATCCGCTTCTTTCCAGTTTGTTATCCAATCCCTTTCATATCTGCTATCAAAGGAATATCCATCTTTTAGTAATTCGCATATAATTCCTCTATGAAATTCACTGAATTTTCTAAATTCAATATTCATCCCTATTACCTCCACAGCTTTATATTCGACTTTCTCCATTATTATCTGAATATAATGGGTGTTCGGAGTTCCCTGCAAAATTCGAATTTGCTTAGAGCTTAATACTCCCCATTATACTCATCATAATCAGAAACTGAAACAAAATCGATATGGTATGGGAAGTAGACATTTCTACACTTGGGTAAGTTGTCATTTAAGAAACATATAATATTTTCGGTCATATCTTTTGAGAAATATTCTTTGTTCAAAACTCCACCTAAAACAGCATCGTTACCTATGTATTGTACAAGTAAAAAACCATAACTTGGTTCAACGATTACTAAATCATGCAAGGTATTACCATATTCTTCTTTTTTACTATCGTAGAAACGAATCATACATGAGTTTTCAGTTTGAAAAAATTCCACATCATATGAACATCCGTGACTTATAAATTTCTTTTGCATTTGAACCTCCGCAAATTTTCTCAAGTTCACCTTTTTTGAATATTTTCCTTATGTGCCTACCGATTACACTTCTATCACGTTGAAATAATTCTGCCATTGGTCTATGGAGAGCCAAACAGTATCATTATTAAAGGCAGCTTCTATTTTGATCATACCATCCCCGGTCTGATATATTACAGTTTCAGAGTTCATACCACACCTTATATTCATGTTCTTTTATTATACATGTTTCAACTAAATACTTCCATTAATATTTAAAGGAGGTTAAGTTTATAGAAAATATATCTATCTAACTTAATCTCCTGATATTAAGAAATCCGTCGGAAACATTAAGTTTCCGACGGTTAGCATTATTTTAATTATAAAATTACGGTCTACTCTGCTTTGCAATCTTCTCACGAAGAAGTTGCTTGCTACTCTTTGTCTAATTTCCCATCCGCTTTGCGAACTATTTTCTGGAATAGGCATAAATACTAGTATTGATGGTATCAAGTCGATTTTCTTACCCAATATTAATTTGGGTAAATTTTTCGCATTATGATTATTTTATTTTCAATTTCTTTATTTCAATTTTGGGTACGATGCCTTTTGTATCAGTATTTCTTTACCATTTTATATTATATGTATACAGATTAACGGGGTTATCATTAAGCTAAGACAAAGTACCCAGAGACAGCCTGATGACTTGGGGCAAATGCTATTATCCTGTTTGGGGTAATTTCATTTAACCTCTAACGAGGTTATTTTTATTACAGTATCACAATTAACTTCCAATGAAGCTTAAAACAACTGATAATCAAGTAATTACTATACTTTCAATAATACCATAAATATTAGATTTTCACCTTCCTTATAACCTTTAACCATTCCTCCATGTAACCTTATTATACTTTTCACAATTGACAATCCTAAACCACTACCTTCCTCACTTCTAGAATCATCACGTTTATATAACCTATTAAAAAGGAGCACTGTTTCTTCATCAGATATTTCTGCTTTCGGAATATTACTGATTATAAAAGCACCATAATTCACATGTTCTACCTTTTCAATAGCACTTTTCATAAGAACTGTTGAATTCAATTTAGAATATTTTAGAGCATTTATCAAAAGATTATTCACTACTCTTGCTAATAACTCAGTATCGCCGCAACAGTAAATTGGTTCTTTATGCAATTCCAATTCTAATGTTAGTGTATTTTTTGTAAACTCATCTTCTTCATCCTCATATAATTGTCTTAACAGCTCATTTAATTCAAATCTTTCATTATTAATTTTTATGTCACCCGAAGCCAGCTTTGAGTACTGAAAAAAATCCTCTAGCATAGATGCAAGAAACGTACCTTTACGTTCCATTATATCCATATAAGTATTTAGTTCTTCCTCTGTATCATACTTTCCTTCTCTTATCATCTCCATATACCCCAATAAAGTAGTTAGTGGTGTTCTTATGTCATGCGATATATTAGTCAAAAATTCATTTTTTTTTTGTTCTTCACTTTCCAATGTATTAGCCATTTGATTAATATCCTCGGCAAGCCCTCGTAATTCATTTCTATACCTGTAAGGAACCCTGTAAGTCATATCCCCTTTCGCAATTTGAGCTACTGCTATTCGAATATCAGAAATATAAGAAACTCTCCCCCAAATAAGGATTAAGAAACACAGCAGAGCACCAATTAATGCGCAAACAAGCATGCCTGTATCACTTTCATCATATTTCAAATATACATAGTATAAATAATGATTATCCCTTAAATATTCACATCCGGTAATTTTAAAAATATTTTTATTTATTTTTGATTCCGCATATTCTTTTTTTCCATCCATAATCTTTGTTGAATCAATTCCGAGGATATCATCATTACTTCCAGTGATTACTTTCCCTGATTTATCGACTATATAAAATTCATAACCAACCAAAAAACTATACTTTTTTTTCATTTGTTCTTTAACTTTATTAATATCATTCAAATCACATTGCATTAAATCCATTTTTAATTCTGATATACATTCAGAATATACTTTTTTAATTCGAGCTGTTTTATCACTCCCCTGAAAGCCCAGTCCCTGGTTACGTATAAAAATAGCCAAAGAAAGAGAAATTGCCAAGGATATCAACATAATAATAACCAGTTCCACACGAAGTTTAATTTTCCTTTTCAATTTTATACCCCGTTCCCCAAATGGTCTTTATGTATTGGCCTTCTTTTACTTTATCCCCTATTTTTTCTCTTAGATTACGCATATGAGTAATTACGCTATTATCATTCTCCAAAAAAGGCTCTTTCCAAATTAATTCATAAAGCATCTTTGTAGAATAAACTCTACCTTTATTGGATGCCAGCGTACATAAAATTTCATATTCCTTTGGTGTCAGAATCAATTCTTCCTTGTCCTTATATACGCTATGCTCCGCCTTATTTATTTTTAAATCTTTTACCCTTATTTCATTTTCATTATTCTCTTGCAGATATGTTGTTCTTTTTAAAATTGCCTGAATACGTAATGATAACTCAGCAAAATCAAAAGGTTTCACTACATAATCATCGCATCCTTTTGTAAACCCTTTTATTTTAGACATTTGCTCACCTTTTGCTGTTAACAATATTACTGGAGAATCAGAAAATGTCCTAAGCTGCGTAAGCATTGTATAACCATCCATTTGCGGCATCATTATATCAAGAAGAATTATAGAAAACTGATTCCTTCTTGTCAGCTCTACTCCTTCCTTACCATTTCCCGCAGACAATACCTCATAACCCTCTCTAGTAAAATACTTTCCAATCATTTCTCTTATATCACTATCATCATCTACAATTAATAATTTATTGCTAATATCAGTCCCCTCCTAAAATCAATCATTCTTTTTCCTTACAAATAGCATTCTTTCCGAATTCTTTTCTAACAATGAAAAGACCATAAAGAAATAATGGTAATGCTATTATAACACAAATGATTGCTCCTTCCACTGACATAGTTCTAAATTCTCTATTAATGCCACCATTCACTGCTATTTCCTTCAACTCACCTGTCATATCAAGAATTCCATGAAGTATAATGGCTGGATATATACTTTGATTTTTGATTACACAAGCGCAAAAAAACACTCCGATAAAACTTGCATAGATAACTTGTGCTACTGTTGCAATTAAAGATGCATTACCTAAAAAGTAATGTATAAAATGTCCTAATCCAAACATTACACTTGATAGTATTATTGCTAAATAAAATCCATTTTTTGTCTTTCCCCACTTATTTAACATTACACTAAATATAACTCCACGACAAAGCGCCTCCTCAACTAATCCCGTAGAAAGGTACAATAAAACAAAAAGTATAATAAGCAACGGCTTTGATTTATCAATAACTAAACCACCAGTCAAAAAATCTGATGCATTCAGTAACATAAATAGTATTATTGGCCATATAATCCATAACTCCTTGCTCTTTCTTTTAAATCCTGCTTTTTCTAATAAATCCATCTTTTTTAATAAAAAAATCAACATAACACTTACAACGACTTGTTCTATAATGCCTGATAAATATTCAGCCGTTTGTTCTCCGCCTACTCCATTAAAAATAGGAGGTAATGGCATAAATATAACAATTACACTAATAATACATACTGAAAATATTAAAATTCTTTTTAAAATTTGCTTCTTTGTGTGGTTCATAAAAATAATTCCTTTCTTTTTTTAAATGCTGTTATCCTGCATCACCTTTAATTCTAAAATACAAAAATTTATTTTTAGTATAAAAAACATAAAGAAAAAATAAAGAAGTAAAAAACAAGCCTGAGACAGCGTTACCCTAATCTAGGTCTGATTTCTTACTTGATTTTCTTTGTATTTTTCCATTATAAACAGTTAGGCGATTACATTATCTGGTAACGAATAATCAAAAACCTCCGGTAGCAAAAAAGCAATTAACCCAATGCTTTTACAAAGACATCCTTCTAATAAAGAGCCTAAGAAAGAGCAAAAAGGCCCTTGAAAACATTAAGTTTTCAAGGGCTCTATTTTTAATATATATATTATTAGTATCCTGTTTTAACAACCTTCTCAAAGAAGTCACGTCTACATAATGATTACATTCCCATCTACTTTGCAATCTTCTCACGAAGAAGTTGCTTTCTACTCTTTGATTAGTTTCCCATCTGCTTTGCAACTTCTTCGGCAAAGTTTTCGGATTTCTTTTCGATACCTTCACCGGTTTCGAAACGGACAAAGCTCTTAATTGCAATAGGTGCACCGATTTCTTTTGCTACTGTATCAAGATATTTCTGAACAGTTAAATCACCGTCTTTTACATAAACCTGATCTACAAGGCAGATTTCCTTTAATTCCTTGTTTAAACGGCCTTCGATCATCTTCTCTATGATATTCTCAGGTTTTCCGGTATTCTCGTTCATAGCCTGAGCCTTTAAGATTTCTCTTTCGTGAGAGATGTAGTCTTCCGGAATTTCTGTTCTCTGAACATATTTAGGAGAAATCGCTGCAATCTGCATCGCAATATTCTTAGCTGCGTCTTTTGCAATGTCATTGCATACAGTTGTTTCAACTTCAACTAATACGCCGATTCTTCCGCCGCCATGGATATAGGACTCAACAAAGCCATTTTCAGCAACAACTTTCTGGAATCTTCTGATATTCATGTTTTCGCCGATTACTGCTATCTGACTGGATAATTCCTCTTTTACTGTCTTGGAAGCATCAAGTGCCCAATTTTCAGCTAAAAATGCCTCGATATCAGTATTTGCAGTTGACATAGCCTGGTTTACGACTGCTGTAACAAAGCTTCTGAAAGTTTCATTCTTAGCTACGAAATCTGTTTCACTGTTAACTTCTACGATGGCAGCTATTTTACCGTCTGCGCTTACTGCAGTGTCACAGATACCTTCTGCTGCAATTCTTCCTGCTTTTTTCTCAGCAGCAGCAAGTCCTTTTTCTCTTAAGAACTCAACTGCCTTGTCCATATCTCCATCGGTAGCCGCAAGTGCTTTCTTACAATCCATCATGCCGGCTCCGGTCATATCTCTTAAATCTTTAACCATTGCTGCTGTAATAGCCATGTTTGTATTCCTCCGTTTTTTGATTATATTAAGCTCTTATTGCATTTTTCAAACGAACCCCAAGCATACCGCAAGTCTCCTTGCGGCAATGCTTAAAAGGGTATTAAAAAATGCACTGCATTTTTATATTATGCTTCTACGAATGCCTCAGAGCTTTCTTCTGCTGCTTCTACTGCTTCACCGGCAGCTTCTTCAGTATTGTCAGACATCTGAACACCCTGGTTAGCTTCGATAACAGCGTCTGCCATCTTGGCAACAATTAATTTAACTGCTCTGATAGCATCATCATTACCAGGAATTACATAATCAAGTTCTTCGGGATCGCAGTTTGTATCAGCAATACCGATTAAAGGAATACCCAATGCATGAGCTTCCTGTACGCAGATTCTTTCTTTCTTGGGATCTACTACAAAGATAGCATCAGGAATATTCTTCATATTCTTAATTCCACCAAGGTTCTTCTCTAACTTCTCCCATTCTTTCTTTAACTCAATAACTTCTTTCTTGGGAAGAACTTCGAAAGTACCGTCCTGGGACATTGTTTCAATCTGTTTTAATCTTGCAATTCTGCTCTGGATGGTCTTGAAGTTTGTTAACATACCGCCTAACCATCTCTCGTTTACATAGAACATATCGCAGCGCTCTGCTTCGGACTTAACGGAATCCTGAGCCTGTTTCTTGGTTCCTACAAAAAGAATTTTTCCGCCTTCAGCAACGATATCCTTGATTGCGTAATAAGCTTCATCTACTTTACCAACAGATTTCTGCAGGTCAATGATGTAGATTCCGTTTCTTTCTGTGTAGATGTACTCAGCCATCTTAGGGTTCCATCTTCTTGTCTGGTGTCCGAAATGTACACCTGCTTCCAATAACTGCTTCATTGATATAACGCTCATAATTTACCTCCATTTGGTTGTTTTCTTCCGTATGTCTCATTTTTCCGACAGACCGTAAAGGCACCAGGCCAGAAATCAACATACGTGCAATTTAGCATTAGAATTATAACACACCTTTTTCACGATAGCAAGTATAATTTTTTATATCTTAATAATTTTTATAGCTGCCAATATTTTTTATAGCTGCTAATAATTTTATATTTGCCAGCAAATTTTATATCTGGCAACAAATTTTATATCTGCTAACAAATTTTATATCTGCCATTTTTATTTCTTCTGCTCTTCATCTTCCTTCTTGCCTGCATTTATATTTTGGCCCGGTCCGGAAAACTGTCTCTTTTCTTTTTTATGATATACTTTCATAGTTATGAATATGGATAACCCTATTACAATTCCCCAGAATATGATATAGGGCAGATTGGCAACAAACCAGACAGCTGTTTCAACAAAGCCGTCCCTTATGTTAAAGAGGGAATTCGTAAGACCTGTTTTCATTCTGCTTCCGGGACTCTTATTCTCAACCGGTGAAATCCGGAGCACCTCATCCACGTTTAAGGTTATGGTGGCATACTCTACCAGATTATCATAGGTCCGAAGGGTTGATGTATTTTGTTCCACCTGATATCTTACATCACTTAACCTTTCTTCCAGCGCAATAATATCCTCTATTTTATTAGCTTTCTCCAATAGGGCCAGCAGCCTTTCCTGCTCTATCTGCAAGGCCTTGACCTTGCTCTGGACATCAACATAATTCAGCGTAATATCTTCACTGCTTTCCTCTTCATGAATAAGGCTCATTTTGTTTCCCATGATTTTAATAAAGCTGTCTGCCTTATCTGCCGGTATGCGCAGAACGTACTGTGCACTTCTGGAACCCTTGTATTCCGTGCTGCTTCCGTTGATGGAGGAGCTTTCAACATAGCCCCCTGATTTTTGTATTTCCTCCGTAATAACCTTTAGACTTCCGTCAAATTCAACTGTTTCAAGAATTAAGCTGATTTTTCTGATCCGCTTTCTGTTGGTATCGGAATTATTTGCAGCTTCTCCGGCACTGCTCTTTGGTTCTTCCGTAGCTGCTGTTGTCTCCGCTGAGGTGTCTGCAGTATAGCCATTCCCGCTGCCTGCCTGATTTGCCTTGCTTTGTCCCGTTCCCCTGTCATATTGAGCTTCCGTAATGCTTTTACTGGCACTGCAGGCTGAGAGTAACAGCATCACTGCCATCAGTAATGAATAATAAAACCTTCTCTTTTTCATAATTACCTCCTTTAAACAATCAAAATACCGGTTGCCGAAACTTAACTTTTCCCCATATTAGTATTATAAAGGACCAACGGAGCTTTGACAATGAAAGAAAGGGGCATTAAGGAAAATGTAAGGAATTTTAGGAATTACAAAAGGGAACCAGCAGTAAAATTTTTCTTTTTCTGCTGACTCCCTTTTATAATTTCATTCCGTATTGATACCGCTTTTTCACCTTTGAAAATGCCGGTCTGTAAACCTGTCAGAAGTATTTTTTATTACCCCACAAATTACTCTTCTTCAAATCCAGGTATTCATTATAAGCGCGTTCCAATATCTGCTTCTCATTAGAGAACTTCAGCATATGGTACGCCTCATGAAATTTATAATATCCGGAATCCATAAAATATTCTTCTCTTTGCGGTTTGCTGTAATAGCTATCAGACATCATTAAATACCAATGAACATCCTTTATTACTGTATTCTGTGGTGTACTGAATGTATACTGGCTTTTTCCAATATATTTAATGATAGAAGCATCCGTCCCTGTTTCTTCCTTCACTTCACGTATGGCTGTCTCCTTAAATTCTTCGCCTTCCTCCACAGTTCCTTTCGGCAGAACCCAACCTTCGTATTTGTTTTTATAGTTCTTATACAGTAGTAAAATCTTCCCTCTGAAAATAACTACACCGCCACAGCTCGTTGCTTCAATCATCGCAATTCCTCCTGTATTATGGTGTGTCAAATAACTGTTTTCAGTATACATCATTTTACATAATTGTTCAACTGATATTTATGCAATACTAACAAATCTCTGTACAAAAAAGGCAAAATGATGATAATATGCCGTCCAAACGACAGGAATCTATTAAATTTTCACCTTATTTGTAGCTAAAATAGGTCTTAAAAATTTTATCTGCTATGGGAACTGCGTAATCACTTCCTGTTCCGACGCTCTCTACGATAATACTTACTGCTATTTCCGGATTCTCGGCAGGTGCAAAGCCTATAAACCAGGCATGGGCCGGCTTGCCCTCCATAAATTCCGCCGACCCGGTCTTTCCTGCTACCGTATAGCGGTTATTTTTAAGAGAACCGGCTGTTCCGTTCTCCACCGTTTCTGTCATAAAGGAGGTCAGTATTTCTGCTTCCTTTGGAGTCATAACGGTTTTATACATTTCCGGCAGGTATTTTTTCACCGTTTCCCCGCTCTGGCTTTCTAAACGGTCCACCACGTAGGGCTTCATCATGATGCCGCCATTTGCGACTGAGGATATTATCATGGCATTATGAAGGGGGGAAATCTGCGTCTGCCCCTGCCCGATTACCGTCTGGGGAATCTGGTCCACGGGAGACTTTCCGTTTAATACAAAGCTGCTCTTATTATATAACATATCAACAGGAATACTCTGGTTAAATAAAAAAGTATCACATAGCTTTCGAAATGCAGACATATTTAAGGTAACACCGATATTTGCAAAGGAAGAATTACAGGATTTCGCTAAAGATTCCTTTAAATCCACCTTACCATGTGCCTTGTTATTATAGCAGTTGATTGTGACACTTTTAAATATGCCCTTTCCTGTACAGTTGTATTTATACTTCTTATAATCCGGGTTTTCTCTGATATATTCCAGAGCTGTAAGGATCTTAAAGGTGGAGCCCGGAGGATACAGGCCCTGGGTGGCACGGTTTAACAGGGGAGAATCCTTCTCTTCCTTTCCGGTATCTTCTTTGGTAAGCTCCTCCCATATCTTATCGATCTGGTTGGGGTCATAATCAGGCTTTGACACCATGGCAAGTATCCTGCCGGTGGAGGGCTCCATTACAACTACCGCCCCCTTATGGCTTCCCAGGGCATCATAGGCTGCCTTTTGCAGTCTGGTATCCAGGGTGGTCAAAACACTGTCCCCAATGTTTTTCCCTCCTGAGAGCTCTTTTACAATCTTGCTTACCGTATTGGTATGGGAGGTTAAGAGGTGGAAGTTCTCGGAGGATTCAATGCCGGTTCTGCCCTTTGAAAATCTTCCCACCACATGGGCATATATATTTTCATAGGGGTAATTCCTTGTTTCATTCCCCTTGGAATCCACAAGGGTATGGGCAAGGACCTTTCCGTCGGCAGAGAGGATATCACCCCTGATTATTTGTTCTGCCAGCAAATCCTGCCGTTTATTATAGGGATTATTAATTACCTCTTCACTGTCCCTTAGCATAAAATTCACAAAATAACCGATTACCAGCAGGAAAAGTCCTGCAAATACATAAGCTATCAGTATGATTTCCTTATTGCGAGTCTGTTTCTTTTCTTTTGATTCTTTCTTCTTTTCTTTTGTTCCTTTATTTTTATCTTCTGCTGCTTTTTTCTTTTTCTGATCAGGCTTGGCTCTCAGTAAGGATTTCTTCTTTTTCTTTTCGTTTTCTTCTCTTTCCATCTTCATTCCTATCCTGACTCAGAACATAAAGTCCCTGAATCACACTAAACATAATCACGCTGCTTAATACCGAGCTTCCTCCGCTGCTGACAAAGGGAAGCGTAACACCTGTTGAAGGAATCAGCTTAATGGCACCGCCTAGGGAGAGGAACACCTGAAAGGCATACATAACTCCAAAACCAAGGGCTATCAGCTTGTAGAATTCCTTTTCAAACCGCATGGCGATATTAATTGTAAGGATAAAATAATTCAGACAAATCAGAACCAGACAGACTGCAAAAAAGCCTCCCATCTCCTCCGCAATGGCTGAGAAAATAAAATCACTGTCAGCAACCGGAATACTTGTAGGAAGTCCCTTGGTAAGACCCATTCCAAACCAGCCTCCAGTCCCTATGGCAAAAAGTGACTGGGTCACCTGATAGCCCTCCTTATCAATTAAAGCCCATGGATTCTTCCATGCTTTTACTCTGACTCTGACATGGCCAAAGAACCGGTATGCCAGGACAGATGCCATACCTACGGCAGCAACACCGGCAGCAAGGTAGAGGCCCTGGGAAGTTGCCGTATAAAGCATCATTAAATAAGTTAAAAAGAAAATGAAGGCTCCCCCCAAATCCTTTTCCGCCACCAGTATGACCACATGAACTGCCGCAAAGGCTGTTACTATTACAATGTATTTAAAATCCTTCCTCCTGGATAGAAGGGAGGCAAAACAAAATACAAATAATATCTTAACAAATTCCGACGGCTGTAAGGTAACTCCCTTAATATTAATCCAGTTGGTGGCGCCGTAATTTTCAACGCCCCAGAAGAGTACCACTAATAACAGCAGAATTCCCAGTATCCCGTATATCCAGCCCAAATGCCTCAAATATTCCAGCTTCTCTATGATAATCGGCACCACAAGACATAAAAGCAGGGCTGCCGATGCAATAATCAGCTGTTTAAAGGCCTTATCATAATAGGTTTTAGCGGAGAGCCTGGCTATCATAATGTATCCGGTTACTAAAAGAAATACCATATTGTATAAAAACGGCTTGGAAAGGTTGACATACACCCACTGGTAGAAGGCCAAAATCATAAACAGCGTAACAATTTCCAGCACATAGAGTATTATCAACCAATTGCTCTGCAGATTGATATATAAAATGGCATAACTGATAAAATGAAAAACGAAAATCAAAAATATCATATTCGTATATATTCTGCTCTGTCTTTGTTTATCTGAAATACCAAGTACCCGGTAAGATAAGTAAGTATAAATGGCCACCAGTATAATGATGATGTATTTTGACATTTCCGATAACAAATTAACCATCCTGTGTCACCTTCCTTCTGCCTGCATGCATATTCGAACTTATTCAATCCCTCTCTTAAAGTGCCCCCTGGTAATATCCGTCTCTGTCTCTTTCACAGCTCTTCCATATAAGTAACCCTCTATATAATTTTCTAAGACTCTTTTTGTTTCCTCTGCTCCCTCACCGGTAAAATCAAGCCGGATAAAGGCTGTATTCAAGGCTTTTACATCCTCCGCACAGGATAAAAGGGAGAAGGTCTTGCTGTTATAAATTACATTATAGCAATCCCTGCAATGCCTCATTACCGGAAAAGCATTTTGAAAACGGTCAAAAAGACAGGCACTCTTTGCATCCCGTAAACAGCAGGCTTCTTCCGATCTTCCAGTCAATGGTTTTTTATCTCTGCGGCTATCCGTCAGATACAGGCACTGTGCTGATATCATGACCGGAAGCCTGGAATATACGGTGATATACCGGTAAATTTCCGAAATCTCTTTCAGCTCCTGGTAATTCAGCTCAAATGGCGCGGTAATCTCTCCCATTCCCAGCTCTTTCAGATACTCTGCTCCCTGGCGGTTCATTGCATAGAGGTAAGTATCCCCTATTAATCTTTTAGAAGTCCTGATATTTCTGTTAAGCAGTTCATATTCTTCCAGCGTTCTGATTAAATATCCGTTTATAGTATTATCTTCCAGAATGGATTTATTCTGCAAATACATCTCATAGCTTTTTCTTCTAAATACATGGGGCAGGGCAAGGATTGCCTGCTTTCCTCTTTTGCTTATTCCCTCTGTGTAAAAGTTCAGCTTATTAAGGGGGACCATATCACTTTCCAGGATGATTTCCTTTACATGCTTATTGTCCCATACAGCTTCCAGCTGCTCTGTTGTCTGTACAAGGACAGATAATTCCAATTCCTTGTGTTCCTTCCTTCCGGAAAAGCTGTACTGCTTCTTTTCCAGGTTCCCTTTATCCACGCTGTCACTGTTATTCCCATTTCTGCGGCAGCTCTCTGTTACCGCCTCTGTCAGAGCCTGCACGCCTTCCCTTCTCAGCTCATTAAGCTTTCCCACCGGTATAAAGAGTTCTCCCTTCAGCTCTATTGTCAAGGTTTCAAAGTAAACTTCACTATCACCCATTCTATTCAGCTGCTTCGAAAGACGTTCTTCTGAAATCGGCTGGTTCTCTGCTCTGTCGGGAATATCGCCGTACACGCTGACCTGCTTATCATAGCAGCTTAAAGTAAGGCATAAGGGCTTGTCCGGTTCAGCCGTAAAGTGTCCCTTCACAGGTATTCTGTTCTTCTTCTCCAGATATTCTTCTTTTAATGTATCTATCAGCGCATTATTTCTGGTACGGTATACCATATCACCGGGACGGATTTTTATGCCCCGTTTATAATTTGCTGTAATTTTCCTGCCCTTCTTTTCTCCTGTCTTTACCGTATATTCGTAAAGGGCCTCCTGGGACTTTCTGACCTCTAAAACGTCCTGGGCATTGATATCCTCTGCCAGCTCGATAGTCATTTGGGAATCCGTACATTTTATGACCTTTCCGATCAGGACACCGCTATGGTTCGGGCGTTCCGTGGATAGCATGGAAAAGCCATTCTGCAGCTCATAATATCCCCTGGAAAAGCCTCCCCTGTTATAGATATCAGAAAGATTTCTGATATCTCCCTTTAATTCTTCCCCATGGCTTCTTCTGTATTCCTCATAGCCTGTTTCTCCAAGCTCGTAATACAAATCCTTATACTTCCGGTAAACGGAGGTCACTGCTGCGGTATATTCCGGGCTCTTCATCCTGCCCTCAATTTTGAAGGAGTTTATTCCGGCCTTAATTAACTCGGGCAGTATTTCCAGGGTTTCCATATCCTTCGGGCTTAAATAATAGCCCGTCCCCCTGTTTTCTCCGTCAATCTTCAGCTGATAGGGCATTCTGCAGGGCTGGGCACACCTGCCCCTGTTTCCGCTCCTTCCCCCAATCATACTGCTTAAGAGGCACTTACCGGAATAACAGTAGCATAATGCTCCATGGACAAAGGATTCTATTTCTAATTCTGTGGATTTTCTCAAATCCCTGATTTCCGGCAGGGTAAGTTCCCTTGCATTAACAATTCTTGTTACTCCCATATCCCTTAATACATTAGCACCCTCTCCCATAGTTATGGACATCTGGGTACTGGCATGAAGGGGAAGTTCCGGAAAGTTTGCATGAAGGAAATGCAGTACGCCCAGGTCCTGGACGATAAGTGCATCCACTCCCAGCTCATAGTAGCTTTTGATATATTCAAACAGTTCCTTCTCAAGCTCCGAATTCTTAAGCAGGGTATTCACTGTCATGTAAATTTTCTTCCCATGAAGATGTACGAAGTCAATCGCTTCCTTCATGGTTTCGGGCGTAAAATTATCCGCATATGCCCTTGCTCCGAATTTTGCTCCGCCCACATAAACTGCATCACAGGAAGCATTCACTGCTGCCTTTAAGCTGTGGAAAGAGCCTGCCGGAGCCAATATCTCAACTGTATCCATAAAAAACTCCAATCCGACATTAACATTTTGTTTCTCTGAATGAAAACAGGCTGGTGCAACGATGGGCTTATTTCCCTGATGATTGCAGCAGCCTTTTTATTAACCTTTTGTGTGTTTGTTTCCTAACTCTGTTTCAAGCCTGATGACCTTCTTCTGATTCTCATTAAGCTCTTCCTTTAAGGCAGCTATTGTCTTTTCCGCCTCGCTAAGCTTGGTATTTAGGGATACCAGCTCATGCTTCAAATCAAATATTTCCTTGGCTTTTTCTTCGTTTTCCTGTTCGATTTCCCGAACCTGCTCCCGAACCTTAAAGTAATCATCTGCTATATTAATCTCCATCAGAATACTTTTCATTTCGGAATCCAGCATTTTATAAAAATCCTGCTTCTTGAATTCACTGTTTTTATTATTAATATAAGATGCCACTTTCTGAAGATACTCTTCGCTTTCATAGCCGCGCAAGGTATATTTTTTATTATTTAAAATGACTTCAATATTGTTCATCTTATTCATGGGGCTGCCTCATTCTATCTGAACCTGTCCGGTACAGTAACCTTCCTTGTATTTCCTTATCTTCCTGCTATTTGTTTCATTATAATATATCCGCGAATTTAAGGCAAGCTTTTCTTAGCCTCCCCCCACGGCAAACTAATGAGACCAAATTATGGATATGTACAGATGACCAAGGAGGTTGTTTTGGAGTTTTGTCTCAAGAGGTTCCTTATGACACTTAAGCGGCAGGAAACGTGACTAGGTAAAGCAAAGCCACTGTTTGAGCTTGATATCTAACACAGCCAATTTTGTTACAGCGAGTTTGGCATTGCTTTGCCTGCCAGTCACGTTTTCTGCCGCTTTAGT
Source organism: Bacillota bacterium (assembly GCA_023410275.1). Taxonomy (GTDB): domain Bacteria; phylum Bacillota; class Clostridia; order Lachnospirales; family Lachnospiraceae; genus Anaerocolumna. The sequence continues at coordinate 79,560 of JAEYPZ010000041.1, read as the reverse complement.
GGAATAAGGGTTCTCGCGTAACAAAACTCCAAAACAACCTCCTTGGTCATCGTCCGTCTCCACATATTTCCTCCCTGCATTTGCTGAGGGTATTTGCCGTGTGCCTTACGGGGTCTCTGACGATTTTTCCGATAAGCCGAAATGACGGTAGGCAAGCCCCGATACCATTCGTCCTCTGGGCGTACGAAGGATCAATCCGTTCTGGACAAGGTAGGGCTCGTAAACCTCCTCTATGGTTCCCGGGTCCTCGCCTAAGGTAGCTGCCACTGTTTCAATACCAACGGGACCTCCGTTGAACTTTTCAATCATGGAGAGGATTATGGCTCTGTCCATGTTATCCAGGCCAAGCTTGTCCACCTCCAGCAAATCCAGGGCAAAATCGGCAACCTCTTTTGTAATGCGCCCGTCGTATTTTACCTGGGCAAAATCCCTTACCCTTTTTAAAAGCCTGTTGGCAAGCCTTGGGGTTCCTCTGGAGCGCCTTGCCAGCTCAAAAGCACCATCACTGTCAATCTCCACCTTAAGCACACCGGCAGAACGGCATACAATTTCCTTTAATTCCTCGTTGGTGTAAAACTCCAAGCGGTTTACAACTCCAAATCGGTCCCTTAAAGGAGGTGTCAGCATTCCTGCCCTTGTGGTAGCTCCCACAAGGGTGAATTTGGGCAAATCCAGACGGATGGATTTGGCAGCGGCTCCCTTTCCAATCACGATATCAATTGCAAAGTCTTCCATTGCCGGATATAAAAGCTCCTCCACCTGGCGGTTCAAGCGGTGGATTTCGTCTACAAAGAGTACATCCCCTTCCTTTAAGTTGCTTAGGATTGCCGCCATTTCGCCCGGCTTTTCAATAGCCGGACCGGAGGTTACCTTCATATTCACCTCCATTTCATTTGCTATAATTCCTGCCAGAGTAGTCTTACCAAGGCCAGGAGGACCGTAAAACAGCACATGGTCCAAGGATTCCCCTCTTTGCCTGGCAGCCTCGATATAGACCTTCAGATTTGCCTTTGCCTTTTCCTGCCCTATATAATTATCAAGAAGCTGGGGCCTCAATGAATTCTCTATTCTTTTATCTTCTTCCGTTAATTCTGTGGTTATGATACGTCTTTCCATTTACATCCCGCCTTAAAAACCAATATTCTTTAAGGACAGCTTCAGCACATCCTCGACAGTCATATCTTCTCTCAGTTCCACGGACCCTACCGTTTTGGCAGCTTCTGCAGCAGAATATCCAAGTGCCACCAAAGCTTCAATGGCTTCTTTCCGCACTTCATAAATGCCATTGCCTTTCCTCCCGGGGGCAACGCCTGGCTCCAGGCTCTTTGCAAACCTTTCTTCAAAGGCATCACTTAATTTCAGCTTATCCTTTAGCTCCAATATCAGCTTACCTGCTGTTTTTGCACCGATTCCCGGAGCCTTGGCTATGGTTTTTACATCATCTGAAAGGACTGCAAATCTTAAGTCATCCGGTGTGATGGAAGAAAGGATTCCCAATGCTCCCTTGGGGCCAATTCCATTGACGGTAATCAACAGCTTGAAAATATTCAAATCCTCCCTCGTTAAAAAACCAAACAGCCCGATATTATCTTCTCTCAGGTACAGATATGTATAAATTGTTACGGTATTTCCAATACCCGGAAGATTACTTAAGCTGGAAAGAGGCATCCTGATGTCATAGCCCAGACCGTTAGCCTCTACAATAGCCCCCTCTTCCGTTACCAGAATAAGCTCACCCTTTACATATGCAATCATCGATACTACCCTTCTGTCACCGGCCAGTCATCATGCCGTATCCGGCCCTTTCTTATTATTAAAGGTATCTCAAAAGTCATTTAACCAACCATAATTCAGAAAACTTTTGGTACACCTGCTTCATTCCTTAATACCCTATAAATAATCCGCCAGACAAATCCCGTTTTACTCTACCAACAGGCAGTTTGCACAAAATAGAAAGAATGAATACGCCTATGGAAATGTATTAGAAGTCCTTTTCTCTGAAGCTTTTGTGCTATATCCTCAAACAGATTGTTTGAGCGACAGCGAGTTATCTGTTTGAGGATATGTCCTGCACAAAAGCTTCAGAGAATTAGGACTTCTTATACATTGGAATCGAAGTATTCATACTTTCTATTTTGTGCAAACCGCCGTCCGATTGCGAAAAACTGCCCCGCAGTTACTCCCCTATATCATAAACTGAACGTATTCTAATCTTCTCCTTCGTGCCGGAAAGGACCTCCACACAGACCTCTTCTCCATTGACATCAAAGTAATTATCAGAAAGCTTTAAGTCCCCTTCTTCATTTGATATCTCCACGGATTTTGCATAAACTTTGGAATTAATATAGAGCTTGTCTCCTTCAACACGGCAGGAAAGCTCCGGGTCTTCAAATTCAAAATGCTTTGGAGCGGTAAAGAGACAGCTTCCCTTCGATACCACTTCACCATTTATAAGGAACTCAAAGGTTAAATAACTATTTAATTCGTTATAGCTGCTAAAATCAAGCTTATCCAGCCACAGGCTTGTAAGGGCAGGCACCTTGACCTCTTCCTCCCCTTTCAGGATAACCTCAGCCCTGGGATTGCGAAGGGCCCAGCGTACTGTTCCGGTGATATCCTTCCTGGTTTCATTGGCAACATTGAGTCTTGCCGTCTTTTCGATATCATGGGGCTCTTCAATGCAGTGGGGCCTTTGTGTCATTTCCCCTTCTTCCTCACAGGAAATCATAACCGGTGCAAAGAAGCGTTTTTCGGAATAATGAAGTGCCTTCCAGCGCCCATAATAATCAATACTTGCCCAGGATGCAACAGGCCATATATCATTCAGCTGCCATACGATTGCTCCCATACATCTGCCCCTGTGCCTTCTCCAATGCTCCACTCCATAGCGGATGGCATCTGCCTGAAGAAGCTGGGAGGTATAGATCAGATGGTCAAAATCCTTGGGATAGAGATAATTATCGGATATATAATTCAGTATCTTTCCGTTAGCTGCCGTATTTCTCTGATGCATCTCCATAACTCTGGAGAAAATATTTCTGTCCTTCTTTTCCGTGAAGCTTTCAATGGTCTTTAAGCACGGAAAGGACTGAAAGCCAAACTCGGAGGCATAGCGGAAATGGAATTTCCGGTATTCGGAGAAGGGCTTATTCCCATGCCAGACATCCCAATAATGAGTATCCCCCTTGTCAGGATTCCAGGAATCCTCATAATTCCCGCCTGAGGAAGGAGAGGACGGCCAGTAAAAGGTCACAGGGTCATACTCCTTTAAGATATTCGGTATGATATATTCATATATTTTAATGTAGTCCATTACCTGCTTTGGTGAAGGCTTCCAGGCCTTATCCTGAACCTGGGTCTCCATCTCATTGTTTCCGCACCAGAGGGCAAGGGATGCATGATGTCTGATACGGATAACATTATCTATGGTTTCCTGCCTGATATTGGCTTCAAATTCATCGTTCAGCTCATAGCTTGCACAGGCATACATAAAGTCAACCCATACCATAAGCCCCAGCTCATCGCAGAAATCAAAGAAAAAATCATCGGGATAATAACCGCCGCCCCATATTCTGATGGCATTATGGTTCGCAGCAACACAGTCCGAAAGCAAAGCTCTCGTGCGCTCTTTCGTTACCCTGCCAAGGATATTATCCTCCGGGATATAGTCAGCTCCCATGGCAAAGACAGGAACACCGTTTACTACATGGCAGAAGCTCTCGCCCCATTGATCCTTTTCACGCTTAACAGTAAGGGTGCGAAGACCGATTCTTTTCTCCCAGATATCAAGTATTTCACCCTTTTCATTCTTTACTTCTCCTCTTACGGTATATAAAGGCTGCTCACCGTAGCCGTTGGGCCACCAGAGCATGGGCTCCGTTATAAGAACTGTTCCGTCTTCCGTCTGGTTATATACCTTCCCGTCAGGAGCTGTTACCTGAAATACTACTTCCGACAAGGTTTCCTCTCCGAATAATTCAAGGCTCCAGTCAATATCCAGAAGCACACTGCCATTCTCATGCTGCTGTCTGACATAGACCTCTTCAAAACGGCACTCCTTTATCCCCAGAATTTTAACGTCCCTGAATATTCCGGCATCCGGAAGCCTTGGACCCCAGTCCCAGCCAAACATACAATGGGCTTTACGCAGATGGGGAAAGCCCTCCATACATTCATGACTGCCGCCCGTATAGCATTTTTGCTGTTCTTCCCTGATATATTTTGTAGGTGAAGAAAGCACCACCCTTAATTCATTCTCACCTGCTTTTGCAAACTCCTTTATATCAAATTCCCAAATGCGGTGCATATTGTCGGTCTTTCCCAGTAAGGTTCCATTCAGATAAACCGCACCCAGGGTATCGATTCCGTCAAAATGAAGAAGCAGACCGTCGCTCTTAAGGGCTTCCTGTTCCAGATTGAAAACTGTCCGATAGGTAAAATCCTGCTCCATCAGCTTTAAAGCATCCAGTTCATTATCCCTGTAATAGGGGTCCGGCATTTTTCCAAGCTGAAGTAAGGCTTCATAAACAGAGCCGGGAACCTTTGCTGGCATGAATTCATCAGCAATCCCATATACATTTTCCCCGTTTATCTTCATTGACCATGAACCATTCAAGTTGATTGTTTTCATTTGTGTCTCCTTCATCTACATTAAAGTTGAAAATAGATTTAATACCTTTTGATGAACCTTTAAATACCATGGTCGTGCTTTCCATTCCTCATAGGTAATCTCTTTGCTGATGTCCATTGTACCTACCAGATCTTCCTTTATTCCATTAATAACTTCTCTGTCGCACATCCATAAGCCGCACTCATAATGCAGGAAAAAGCTCCTGTAGTCCATATTAATGGTTCCTACAATACCGCAGTCCTCATTAATAATAGTCTTGGCATGTATAAAGCCGGGCGTATATTCATAGATTTTGACGCCGCCTTCCAGTAGCTGCCCGTAATTAAAGTTGGTAAGCTTCTTGACATTCTTCTTATCGGGAATATTAGGCGTTATAATCCTAACGTCAATACCGCTCTGGGCAGCTTCAATCAGAGCCTGTTTCATATCATCCTCAATTACCAGGTAGGGTGTCGTGATGTATACGAACTTCTTCGCATAATGGATAATCTGCTTATAAATACTCTCAATGGGATTATTGGGCCTGTTGGCCGGGCCGTCAGAAATCACATGGCAGTATACTTCATTTTCAGGAAATACCTTCGTGGGACGGTAAGGGGTATAATCCATCCATTCCCCGCTCCTGCAAATCTCCCACATCTGTAAAAAGGTCACAGTAAGTCCCCATACGGAATCACCTTCCACCCTGACAGCATTATCTTTCCACTTGCCAAAGCGCTCAATCAGGTTCACATATTCGTCCGCAAGGTTCATACCGCCGGTATATCCGATATTACCATCAATTACAAGGATCTTTTGATGGCTGCGGTAATTCATATACAGCTTATCCGTATACCTGTGAATGGGGTTAAATACGGCTGTCTGTATTCCCTCTGCTTCAAGATTCCTCCTGAAGTTCTTGGAGGTACGAAGGGAAGCGCCGAAATCATCATACATAAACCGGATTTCCAAGCCTTCACTTCTTTTTTGGAGAAGGAGCTTTCGCATCCTCTCCCATAACACCCCTTCACCTACTATAAAGAAATTAATGAAAATGAAATGCTTTGCCTCTTCAATATCCTGAAAGATTGCTTCAAAGGTATCCTCTCCCATTGGATAATAGGATATCCTGTTATTTTTAAATAAGGGGAAATTCTGTGACTCCATATACCTTGACATTCTGCTCTTTGTCGGGTACTTCTTTGCATAAGCCTCTGCCGTATCGGCGTCATAGCTTAAGAAGGTATTTCCATGTTCAATACATGTCATTAACTTTTTTTCAATTTTCTTAGTGGAACCTGATTTGCCCCAAAGAGCATACATAATATGTCCGGTCAACGGAAGCAGGAGTACAATACAGATCCATGCTATTTTATAGGAAGAATTCCGATTGTCACTTACCAATCCTACTATAATAAAAATACTTGCAATTTCAATAAACAGATAGATATAAACACCCGAGCCGCTAAGCCAGTATCCCAGCACAGCTATAATTGCCAACTGGATAAGTACCAGCAGGCCCACCAAAGAAACCCTCAAAAAACCGCTTAAATAGCTTTTTGTGGTGCCGATTAATTTCTCATTTGTACTCATATCTAACCACCTGAAATTTCTTTCTTCCTTCCTGCTCTTATTCTCCGCACACTGAACTTCACCGTCCGCATTTAAGGACACTGCTTCTTTTCTATTCAGCCTTCTTACTATCTGCAAATCCGGGAATGCCCTTAACAGACGTCTCTGTACAAGGCTGGCTGTGCCTGACATGGTCTGCAGCTTAGCAATATATTCCCTGATCTGATGTTCTACTTCCTGTCTTAGATTCTTAAAATCAAAATCCATCTGGTTACGGTTGCGTTCCAAAAGTTTTTCTTTGTTATCATCCATGAACTGCCTTATCTTATCGGGCAATTCAAAAATCCTGTATCCGGCCAGCTTCTTTTTAAGCTCTTCCTTGGTTCCATAAATTCTTGTATTTTCAATATAATCACTGAATTCATCCTTAAGGCGCAGCATTTCGGCAAATATCTTATCCATCTTCAAGGTCTGAACAACGGTTATCCATGTATCTATTATAAACAGGATGGATATAATGGATACGGCACAAATGCCTGCAATTCTTGGAATAACATCAAAAAGCCTGACCACTCCCGGCTGGAGAACTTCAATTACCAATAAGGACATAACTCCCCAGACAGTTGCTGAGAGCAGGCAGATTCTTCCCTGAATATTTAAACGCCTGTTGCTGTAATCCCACCATCTTGCATGAAAAAGCACTTCCATAATCCAGGAAGTGAAATACTCTAAAACACTGGCAAGTATCATCCCGCCAAAAAAAATAACCGGATAGACGCCTCTTACCTGCCAGAAGGATATGTATATCAAGGTAGCTCCCACACCATAAATAGGAATTACAGGACCATTCAGAAATCCCCTGTTAACAAAAGAACCTTTTCTGACAGACACCAGTGTACTTTCATAAATCCATCCGATTATAGAATAAAGAAAAAAATTATAAATAACATCCAATAAATCAATTCCAAAAATAGTAACATTCAACATGGCAATCCACCCTTGCATCAATAAGTACTGCTACCATTCTAACATAACCAAATAAGAAAATATAGCCTTATTTTACTCTTCTGCCTTCTAAATCCTACTTGTAAACCGGCATTCTTATGATAAAATAATTACAATAATAAAATTATTATGGCCTTTAACAGAAAAATTTTCACATTTTATTTTAGATGTTTTACAAAAAATTTTGTTAATTTAAGCTATATATTGACGAAAATCCAGTATGGATTGGATTTTCAGGAAAGAGGTAAATATGCAAATAAAGCAATCTTTTCTTCAAATAGAGTACACCTATCCGCTTCATGAACCATATAAAAAAGAAGAAATTCTTTACTTTGATATCGAGACCACCGGATTTTCCCCGAAAACCTCCTATGTATATCTGATTGGCTGCATGTATTACAAGGATAATTCCTGGCAGATAACGCAATGGCTTAATGCGGAACCCCTCAGGGAATCGGAGCTGCTTCTTGCATTTTCCGGCTTTCTAAAAGATTACCGGCGGATCATCCATTATAACGGCAGTGGCTTTGACATTCCTTTTTTGCAGAAGAAAGCGGCTGCTTATGGAATTTCCGACCCCTTTTCCCACTGTGAGAGCCTTGATTTGTACAAGCTGATACTGCCGTTCAAAAAGCTTCTCTCCCTGGAAAGTACCCGTCTAAAGGCAATGGAAAAATATCTGGGCCTTGAAAGAGAGGATATTTATTCCGGTGAAGAGCTTATCTCCGTTTATTCCAGCTATATAGGGAGGCTTTCCTATGAAAGGCTGGTAAGCCAGTCTTCTGCCGGAGCTGGAAAAAGCTCCTCAGGCCCAGATGCCAGTGAGCTTGAAAGCACCCTGCTCCTCCATAATCTTGAAGATGTAAAAAACCTTCTCCCCCTGTCCGGCATGCTATACTTCAGGGATATTCTGGCAGAGGCCTTTTTAACAGACTCTAATTTACCCGTTTCCTTTCAATTCTCCGAGGAGCAGTGCCTGGTATTCCTTACATATCAATTGCCCTTTTCTTTCCCGGCCTCCTTCACAGTTCTCTGCCCTCTGAAAGAAAGGATGTCCCTTAAGAGCGGTCTGGAAGCCATAGAGGGTATGGAAATCAAGGCTGTTTTTACAGGCAATACCCTGTTACTTCAGCTCCCCCTTTATAACGGCACATTAAAATATTACCTTACTCCTCCATCTGCCTACTATTATCTTCCTTTGGAGGATATGGCGGTACATAAAAGTGTGGCTCAATATGTGGATAAGGAATACAGAAAGAAAGCAACTCCCTCCACCTGCTACTTAAAGAAGGACAGCCTGTTTGTTCCCCAGGGAGAGGCTTATCTGGAACCTGCTTTTAAAAAAAATTATGCCGATAAGATAACCTATATCGAGGCCGACAGATTAAATGCCATGACTCCCAAGGAACTTGCTGCTTTCGGCAGCGGTCTGCTTACTCTTATAAAAAATAATTACCATTTATAATTCATACATAAAAGCCGAATCACAGGTTATACTATCTTTGTTCGCTCATAAGCGTTTAGCAGTTATTAATAAAAATTATGGCTGATTTGCTGTAAATAATAAAATTTAACTTGGCGTTTATGTTTGGACCGTTCTTTATTAGAACGTATAAAGTCTCAGAAGGAGTTTATGTATGACAAACACTAAAAATTCTAAATCTAAAAACAGTACAAAGAATAAGACAACTGGTAAGATGCAGGATGTGGCTGTCAACACAACAAACACCAGCACGGAATCCTCTGCAAAAGACCTGCATACAATGTCTCAGACATCCGGTGTATCTTCGGATGATTCCGAGCGCAGAGACGGCCCGGGAGGAAACTAAATTTCCAAACGGAAAATAGCTTGCCTTTTATGGCAGACTAAATATAAGACCTTCGGGGAAACCTGAAGGTCTTATTTCATGGTTTTATGAATCCAGCTGCTTTGAACAGGAATACTGATAAGGAGGCTCAGTCTGGATATAGTAACCATTCCTTACCTGTCCGACCCAATTCTGGAATATCGATTTCCAATCATTTTTACTAAAAAAGCTGGTTATTGGATCCGGTACGGTAGAATCCCACTCCAACAGTAAGAACGGTCCGATGCCAAAGGACCAGATTCCATTCTGCTCAACGCCTGTTTCTCTGATTAACAGCAATGGTAAACCGTATTGATAAGCCATAGCCGGTTCAATCTGTGCAAAGGGGCTTCCTTCCCAGGTCGTGCCTACCAATGGCTGGTTTAAGTTGTTTTCTATAAAGCTTACATTCCGCTGTCTTAAGTTCAGCGCCACCATTCCGTAACTGGATAAAATCATCCGGCGGATATTCGTTAAGGGTGTTTCCGGATATTGTTCCGATATGGGAAGTGTTCGTGGAAATAGCAAAGCTTCCCGGATCTGCATGATTATCGCATCAACAAACATTTGCTGGACCGAATTCAATCGGCTGGGATGGCTTAAAAATACTGGAATACGGAATAAAAGACTGGAAGATTCCTTCATTAAAGCCGTTGGCTCCGTGTATTCACTGTAATTAATATTAGCTTCAATCATGCCCTCACCTCCTTTCATAGTAATTTATGATAGGAAGTTATCCTTTGTTCCATATTTCGACTGGTTTCAACAGACAGCTTTCCAGATGCCTGTCAGGTACATGGCGCCTAAAGACCGGTCATATAAGCCATATCCCGGTCTGCCGGTCTCTCCCCATATCCTCCTTCCCTGATTTGGGCGAACGTAGCCTTCATATTGATTTTTATGAAAAGCCTTCATAATTTCTACAATATTCAGGGAGCCGCAGGTTGAAAAATCGGCTGCTGTTCTGCTATGTATTTATTGCCCTTTGACTTGCAAAAATTGCTGTGATAAAATGATGATAAATAAAAATCCTTGGAGGAAATCATGATAAAATCCCATATCTATCTGACCCGTCAGAAAATGCTCTCCAGTGATTATGAAATCTATTACTACTCCGATACTGAACTGGAAAAAGTCAACCTGCACCATCATGATTTTTATGAATGCTATCTCTTTTTATCCGGTGATGTGTCCTATATCATAGAAGGCCGGGACTATACCCTGCGGCCGGGGGATATTATATTAATCAATACCAAGGAGCTCCACCAGCCTATTATACACAGCAAGGCAGTGTCTTATGACCGGATAGTCCTCTGGATCAATAAGGCCTTCCTGTACGGCTTATCCTCCGAGTCGCTGGATTTGAGCAGCTGCTTTGAAGCCAATGAAAAGGGCAATGTCATCAGGACAAATGTGGATAACCAGCAGAATATAAAAACCCTTCTGTACAAATTACTTCAGATGGAGGTATACGGCGGCCTTGGCAGGGAGCTGCTGTACAAGGCCTACATAACAGAGCTGCTGGTATTATTAAATACCCTGGTTTTTAAAAGCAGCACCCAGTTGGATATTGAAATAAAGAAAAGCAATTTAATTGAAGACATTATCGTATATATCAACCAGCACCTGGAAGAAGATATCCATATTGAGGACTTATCCGAGCTTTTTTACATCAGCAAATTTCATTTGCTCAGGGAATTCAAGAAATTTACCGGTACTACCATTCATAAATTTATCATACAAAAGAAGCTCATTCTTTCCAAGGAGCTGATACTGGCAGGAAATCCTATTACTTCTGTCTACAGCCAGTGCGGCTTCGGAGATTATTCCAACTTTTTCAGAGCCTTTAAAAATGAGTATGGGGTAACGCCAAAGCAATTTTATACCATGATGAACGCTCCGGATGAAACCCGGGAATAGGAAACCCGGCTGCCTTATGATATTATCCGAAAAAATCCATGAAATGCCCCAGGGCTAAAGTCAGCCCATAGCTGCAATTCATGGATTTGTAAAGCAGTAATAGAAAAGACTCCAAAGGTACTGCTTATTCCTTTATATCCAGATATCTGATTATGTTCTTATAGCATATTCCTTCCACTATCTCTTTCAGGACCTTCTCGTCCTTCCCGAATTCGCCGTTATCCACTAATCCGCCGATATAACTGCAGAGAATCCTCCTGAAATAATCATGTCTGACATAGGAGAGAAAGCTTCTGGAATCTGTCAGCATTCCTGTAAATTCTGCCAGCATTCCCTGGCTGGCAATAGTTTTCAGATGCGTGAGAATCCCCTCCTTATGATCACAGAACCACCAGGCCGGTCCAAACTGGATTTTACCGGGAATTCCTCCCTCCGTAAAGCAATGGGGCAAGGAAGCCAGTACCAGATTATCCTTCGGATTCAGGTTATACAGCACCATTTTCGGAAGTCCGCCCTTCTTTTCCATCTCATTCAGAAGATGAACCAGGGGGTCTGTAATTTCAAAATCATTCATGATATCAAAACCGGCATCCACACCAAGCTTCTTATGCATGAGCTCGTTGGCATTCCGGTATGCTCCGATATGAAGCTGCATGACCCAGCCAGCCTTTTTATATTCTGCGGCAAGAAGTATCAGAGTATACATCTTGTATTTTTCTGCCTCTTCCTTCGAAATCTCTTTACCAAGCAGGAATTTTCGGAATATTTCTTCGGCCTCCTGACAGGAAACAGGCTCAAACTGAAGACTTTCAATGGAATGATCGGACATCCTGCAGCCGGCTTCTTTAAAAAAGCGGATTCTCTCCTGCAATACGGAAACCAGGTCTGAATAACAGGTAATCTCCTTCCCCCCTGCCTTGCCAAGCTTGTCTATATATTCCTTAAAATCCGGCTTTCGGATATTTAAGGCTTTGTCCGGACGAAAGGCGGGCAATACCCTGAATCCCAAGTCTGCTTTCCCAGCCAGCTGCTTATGGTATTCCAGGCCGTCAATGGGGTCATCCGTTGTACAGATAAGCTCAACCTTTGCTTTCCGAATCATTGTTACAGGAGACAGCTTCTCCCGGTCTATGGTTTCCTTGCATAAATGGTATATTCTTTCGGCATTTTCTTCCTTCAGGATTTCATTTATGCCAAAGTAGGACTTAAGCTCCATATTTGCCCAGTGATATAAAGGGCTGCCAATAAGCCTTTCACAGACCTTTGCCCAGGCTTTGAACTTGTCCAGCCCCCCTGCCTCTCCCGTTATCAGCTCTTCCTTTACTCCGGCATAGCGCATGGCCCTCCATTTGTAATGGTCATGCTCCAGCCACAGGGATGTAATATCCGTAAATACCCTGTCTTCCCAGATTTCCCGGGCGGACAGATGGCAATGGTAATCATAAATCGGTGCATCCTTTGCAATGTCTTTATATAAATGTCCGGCCGTTTCCCCTTCCAGTAAAAAATTTTCTTCCAGCATGTTATACCTCCGATAATATATGATTTTATAATTGATACTCTAATTATAGCAAATGTATATTACGCATAGTATGTGTTTATTGCTGTTTTACTTGTAGAAATTGCTGTGTAGGCCTGCCGGTTCACGAAGCTGCATTTCTAAATAACCTTACCGGATTTCAGATTTATCCTGATAAGCCTTAGTTTCAGGTTTTCCGCCTCCTCATACAGCTTCACCATGTCTTCCTTAAACTTATCATAATTATTCCTGCATTCCTCCATATTGCACCTCATATACAAAGGCTCAAAATATTCTGCCATACGGTCGGCCAGCTTTACCTTCAATTCCTCCATAGCCTCATCCACCTTACCCAAATCACCTACGGTGGATTTCATACGGTAGAATAGATGGATGGTATCCCAGAACTCCAGATCCCTTACGGTCAATTCCTTTTTATCATGAAAATATTCCCTGGTAAAATCAAACACTGTCTTAACATAGGAATCTTCGAATTTATAATCGTAATATTCCTTGTAATCCATGGAGCCTTCCAGAAGTCCTTCGGATTTCAGCTGATGGAAAATAGGTGTATTATAGAAAATCCGCAGTGCATTGATATAATCATCCAAATGGAAATCCTTATACTTTACCAAAAACTCAAAGTTCTTTTTCATTTTATCCGCAGTTGTATGAGGATTTATCATAATGAATCCATAGATAGGGTCAATACCGGCCTCCCGGAACAAACGGATGGCTTCTTCATTGTCCTTTGTTCTTGCACGCTTGTTATAATAAATCAAATCCTCATCATTGCCGGCCTCAATTCCAATAAGAATCACACGGAAGCCTGCTTCATAAAGCAGTTTGATAATTTCCCTGTCTTCCGGAGTATCATGGAAGGATTCTGCACGGATATAGCCCCGGAATCCAAAACGGACGGGATATTCCAGCAGGGCAAGACAGAGCTGCTTTAAACGCTCCTTTCCGATATCCCCCGGGTCCTCCATACTGCAGTCTTTCAGGGCAAAGAATTTTACTCCCTTTGTTTCGTAGATATGGATAATTTCGTTTGCAATATCCTGGGGGCTTCTTCCGCTCCATTTCATATTATGATTGGAAATCCGGCAGAAGCTGCAGTTACCTAAGCATCCCTGGGAGCCGCACAAATAGGCTGTCATACCATTCTCGTATCTCAGATAGCTCCTGTCCGCCCAGGGAAACAAATTAATATCGGTATTGCAAAAGACCTTTCCCTCACGGTATTTCTGAGTCTTAATATGGGGATGCTCCTTGCCCAGCTCCTCTATGGTCTTTCCCGCTTCAATCCCCCTGATTAAATCCAGAAAGGGATATTCCGGATATTCCATCAGTATAAAATCCATATCCCTACAGTCATTTAATATGGGGTCACCGGCTTCTGTGGCAAATCTGCCGGTAAGACCTATCAAAGCCTTGGGCTTTCTCTGCTTTAAATTTTCAGATATGTAATAAGAAGCTTCCCTGCAGGTATTATCCCCATATAACAAAATAATGTCCGCCTCCGTATCCACCTTATGAAATTCCTCTTCGCAGGTCAGACAATTGATATACTCCAGCTGCACCGGAATGCGGTTCCGCCTGATAAAAGCATAGACTCTTCCGATATCGTTATTGTCAAGATTTTCATAATCGTTGTCAAAATCTTTTTTATCTTTTACTTTTTCGTAATATAAATTGATAATCTGCGTTCTCATTATATCTCTCCATTTCCATCAACATTTTGATTTCCTCCAGTGTTTTTCTTCGATGTACCAGGTCACTGACCCAGGTGACCAGCCTTCCGGGATTTTCGGACTGAAAAACATTTCTTCCTGCGGAAATACCGGATACACCGGCCTTTAATGCTTTGTCCACATATTCCAGAAACTGCAGGTCCTCCATCTTTTCCCCGCCGGAGATTATGACAGGAATCTGAACCTTCTCTACTATTTCACCAAGCTCCTGTTCCTGCTTCGGACATGCGATTTTAACAATGTCAGCTCCAAGCTCCTGGGCAATCCTTGCTGCGTGGGCAATTTTCATCCAATCATTTGCATTCTGGTCTTCATCATTTCGGACATACATCATGGCCAGTACGGGCATGCCCCATTGATAGCAGGTATCTGCAATGCACCCAAGGTCGGAAATCATTTCTGATTCATAGCGGTTTCCAAGATTCACATGGACGGATACGCCAATGGCCCCCAGACGGACAGCATGTTCTACCGAGCTGACCAGGCATTTATGAGCGGCCAGACCTCCAAGATCCGTGGAAGCAGATATATGCAGCAGAAAATTACCTCCCGCCAGCAGCTTCTTATTTCCTTCCAGCTGATAGAGGACTCCCTTATGAACGACAAAAGCATTGGTTTTTTCTACTCCAATCCTCCCGATTGATTGGATTACATGACTGAGGCCATCAATTGGCCCGGAAGTAACCGCGTGGTCCAAAGGAACTATGCAGGTCCGGCCAGTATCCGGCTGAATGATTTTACTGAAACGGATTTCTTTTCCTATCATGACCCTCACCTTCACTTTTCAATAATATCTTCCTCGATTTTTATTCCTACATGTCTTCCCGGCTCACAAACATAAGTCGCTAACTCGGTATTCTCGGTCAGAATGGATGCATTATAGGGCTCCCCCTTCATACCGAGGACACGGATATGCCAGTCATCCTGTACAATGGCATTAAAGAGCTGCCCTTCCGCTTCAACGGTAATTTTCAGCAGCGGCCTGGCTTCAATTTTAATCCTCCCAACAGAAACCTCCCTGGCATTTCCTTCATGATCAACAGCCAGCACCTTGCTTCCGGATTTTAAGTCGGTCAGATATTCCGTATTTCCACCGGGAGTCCATACATAAGAATGTACGGCTCCGGCATTTACACGAAAGGGCCTTAAATTCATGTAAGGCAGTTCATGCATTTCAGAACTGAGCAGGACTCCTCCCCTGGAAAATGAGCCAATGAGCATTCCTTCATTTTTTTTCAGCATGGAGGTCGTGTCAATACAGGCCCGATAACCCATTCCGATATGCTCTACCGCTTTTACCTTTCCCGGTACCAGCTTTAATTTTGTATGTTCCATACTTTCCACATAAGCATCCAATTCCAGTAGTTCTCCAATGTCCGTGGTGGACAGCAGCACTCCGTCTGCTCCGGCTTCCATCACATCAAAGGCTATTTTTCCATCCTGCGCCTTCTGCACTTCTTTCAACAGTATCGTCCTTTCATTTTGAAATGTGGCTATTAAAAGTTCCAGCGGAATGTTGGTCACACAGTCAAATTTGATGACGGCATAGTCATAATTTCCGCCCTCTTCATAGGCATAATCCAGTCCCGGCCGGTCATTTACCAGCACATAAATGGCAGTTTTATTACCTCTTCTCTTTGCTTCCTCCAGCAATTCCTCCGAGCCGGACAGTACGACATCTCCCTCGGCCACAAAATCCATATCTTCCTGCTGCTCCACCTGGACAATGTAATGCATATTTTGCTTCATTTTATAAGCATTCCTGTTCTTCGCCTCCACCAGGATGTTCTCAATACCGGAATTGGATACCAGGGGCAAAACGGTTCCATCCTCCGGTGATAGCTTCCTTCCGTCAAACCATAATAACTTTTTCATTCTGCCACTCCTTTCTTTTCTGCTTAAAAAATACTGATTAATTCATCCACAACGCTTAAAAAGAATTTCTTTTCTCCATAATGAAAGGACTCAGCCTGAGCGATTGCCTTTAGATGCATGGATTTTCCCCGGTATACATTCAATGCCTCCGTTATTTCCCGGATATGCATGAATTTAAGCTGTGATTTATAATTTTCCAGCATCCGCATCTTTTCCTTAAATTCCTTCGTTATATTAATCATTAAATTGGCATACAGGGGGCTCATTACCTCATACATGGCAACTGCCACTTCATATTCCGGAAGCTGCTGCAGCGCTTTCTGCAAAAAGCCCGTTGTGTACTGGTGGTCAATATGCTGGTCCAGTACCCACGGTGTAAATATAATATCCGGCTGAAATTCCTCTATCACTGCCCGAAGGGAATGTATGGCATCGGACTCAAACAAATGGGAGTCCTCATAATTCAGGAAAATCTGCTCCACCTGCTTTCCTTCCCATACCTGCCTGGCTTCTTCATTCCGGATTTCCGGTCCGCCGCTCATAATTCCATAGCGCCCGTCCGTCATATACATAAGCTTTACCTGTGCACCTTCCTTCAGATATGCCAGGACCGTTCCGCCGCAGCCGATTAATTCATCATCCTGATGGGGTGATAGAACCAGAATTCTCTTTGCCGGAGGAAGTGCCCCGATTTTGGCCTGCACCTGAGTAATATTCCGTATCAGTAACTTTCCCTTTTCCATCTCATTCACCACTTTTTCATTATTTGACGTTAATTTAATGTCATATTCTTTATTTGCTTTACGACCTCACAGTTGATATAAGCGCAGATTTTTGTGGGGAGGCAGCTCCTGATGGCCTCCTGTTCCTTGCTTCTTGCCTCCAGTATGCTTTCCATGCCGTCCCTTTCAACATGTCCCAGTCCCAGGTGCTCCCCGTCCTTTATGTATACACAGGAGGAAGCATAGCCCTGACAATTGATATAAATGGCATCCTCCAGCCATACGCAATACCCTGCTTGTCCGGAATTTACTTTTACCGCTTCCTCAATCCTGGTGAAAAAATGCTCCGCAGTTTTATTTATCTGTATATGGCCCAGTCTGCGGAAATAATCCCTTCTTATCAGAAGCTGTTCCTTCCCGGTCAGATATTCTCCGTTTTCTCTTTCCGTATAGTGCCTGCTATACTCCCTGGAGGCATTCAAAAACTGAATGGAAATACCGCCGTCCATTCCCAGCTTCTCATACAGCCTAAAAATATCATCCAGCTTTGAAGCCGTACTTTTTAGAGCCGTAACGGAAAAACCAATGACCGGAGTCAATGTGCCTCTTTCTTCTTTTCTTTTTACAAGCCTTCTTATACCTTCCGTAATCTTATTCAAATCACCGCCGCGGATTTTTTTAAATTCCTCCGGCTCCGGTGATTCGATGGAAATATTCAGACTATCCAGCCCGCAATCCAGCAGCTTCTCCACATTAGCAGCGGTTAAAAGGCTTCCGTTGGAAATACTGGAGACCTGGATGCCACGGTCCTTTGCATACCGGATCATATCGTAAATCCTCGGATGGAGAAACGGTTCCCCCTCTCCCTGCAGTTCCATGCACTCAAGGTCCGGCATGCGGTCAACAACGGTCTGAAAGCTGTGAAACTCAAGATCCTTCTGCTCCATATGTCTTCCGGAGCAAAAGGCACAGGTATAATTACATCGAGTCGTTGGCTCAATCTGTACCAGCTTTACACTATTCATTTGCCAGGGCCCGCTTTTCCTCTATATAGTCGGCAATGTTTTTCAGAGTACGGAATAAATCCGTGTTTAAATCTTCGTCATCAATTTCAATATCAAATAGTGTCTCCATACGTACCACCAGTTCAATTGCAACAATGGAATTGAGGTTCAATGTCTCAATAATATCGGTATCTTCCGTAATACCGGTAAAGTCAACCTCTCTTCTTAATACGGAACTGATGGCCTGTTTGATTTTTTCGTAGATTTCTTTTCTTTCCATAATTATCAATCTCCTTCATATTCATTTATTGTATGTGAATTTACATAATCCTTGTATTCCTCGATGCTCTTAATTTCTCCTGACAGCAGCTTCGGCAGAAAATATATTTTTTTGTCCGGGTGCATCCGGTAGAATTTATCATTGGCTTTCCTCAATGCATCCTGAAAATCCATGCGTGCATGCATCATGTGGAAATTGTAACCTTCTTCCAGATATACAAAAGGGGTATGCTGCAGATAAAGCCGGTAACCCAGTTCAAAATCCTCTGCCCCCCACGCCTTTCCAAACCCTTCGTCAAACATACCTGCCCTTTCCAGCAGCTCCTTTTCACAGGAAGAATTGGCTCCGGTAAAGGAAAGCCATTGGTATTGCGTCAGATTATTCTTAAAGATACTTGATATGTTCTTTTCAATTAATGTCTTTTTACTCAGGCTTTTGATATAGGATATATCCTTTATCTCTTCTTTTCTGATACAATACCGTCTTATCATGACCAGGGACTCCCCGTCCAATTCCTCATAAGCCTCTCCCGTAGAGGGGTTTTTAAAGAATTTTAGAAAAGGCAGATTATAAATCATTCCATGGGCCGCACAGGGCCTTTCCTGATGGGCTGCAATATGCGCTTCCACAAAGGTTGGTGCTGCAATCATGTCATCGTCACAAAAAATTATCAGCTCTGCCCTTGCTTCCTCGACCCCCCTGTTCCTGGCGGCGGAACGTCCTTTGTTATTCTGTTCTATGTAACGGAGTGAAAATTTTCCTTCCCACTCCTGAAGCATTTCCCTTGTCCCATCCCCAGAACCGTCATCCACCAGAATCACTTCAAAGGTATCCGGGCTTACTGTCTGGTAACGGAAGGATTCCAGTGTCAGGAGAAGCCGTTCCTTTTTATTAAAGGTAGGTATCACAACGGCAGCTTTCAATTTATCCAAATAATCACCTCCTCTTGTATTAACTGCTCGCACTTGAATAGCTGCGAATTGCTTTTTTCCACACCAGCCTGACCAGAAGGATACAGAGGACCGGTGCGGTAATTCCCCATAGTATTGCCCTCTTATCCAGCTTTCCGACAACGAACAGAAAGGAATTATTACTGATCAATAAGATAGGGAACAAAAAGGTTCCGATGTTCTGCATCCACTTTTTATATATTTGCATTGGCATGGAATTTATATTCCACAGGGAATCCGATAATTCATGGACAGCGGAGCCGTTAATGGTCCAGAAGCACAACAGCTCCGGTATCAGGGTAACGCAATATGCCAGAATGATTCCCGTAAAGAGAAAGCCTATATAGCCCAGCAGATTTACTGCTGTCACCGGAATATGCGCTTTTTGCCATCCTATTACGGTACAGATAATTCCTGCCAGAATATTCGGGATAGCGGTTGCAAGGTCCACATTTCTGAGGGTAACCATAAACTGTAAGGAAACCGGCTTGGTAATGAACATATCCAGGGTTCCTTCCCTTATATATTGCTGTATCATGGAAAAATTGAAAAAGAACAGGGAAACATGAATTCCGGACATGATAATAAATGTTCCGGAATACAGCAAAATATCATCCGGGGTAAATCCCTTTATGGTAGAACCGGCGTTATAAACAACCAGAACATACAGCAGCTTCGTAAATAAAAATGCAGCCTCCACCGCCATGCTCAGAAAAAAGTTCGTACGGTATATCATGAGCTTGATCAGGCAATTTTTCACGAATTTAAAGTAAATGAAAATATGCCTGCCGATTTCTTTGAATATGTATTTCATCCTCAGCCTCCTACCGCCTCATATTTTCTCAGCCCGATTTTCCAGAGAAGCTGAAGCATAAAGGCCAATATGGCAATCCATGCCACCTGGATACAAAGACTTGGAAAAATATCACCTATGACAATGTTTCCGTTTAAAATATTAATCGGGAAATATACCGTATACTGAAAAGGAAGGAACTTTAGTACCGTAACCACTTTTTCCCCGAAGATATCAAGTGGAAAGACACCTCCGCTGGCAATGTTAATTGCCAAACCCAATATCAGAAAGGCCGACCATGCCTCGGTTATCCAAAAGGCAGCGGCACTGACCATAAACCCTAAGAACATATTAATCAGAATCCCCAATACCACTGCTGCCGCAAAATAGAGTAAGCGTACAGGAGCCACGGAAAAAAAGGAGTTTGCCTTCGCCACAATTAATACAATGGCAAGAATAACGGTAAATACGGCACTCTGCACCGACTTCTGGCCCAGAAAGCAGCAGAACTGATACCTGAAATAGCCAATGGGCTTCACAATATATTTATTCAGCCCTCCGTCACGGATATCCGCCGCTACATTCCACTCACAGCCGGCTGCCATCAGCTTGGAAACAACTCCTGCCAGAATGGTATACATAATCATGGAAGAATAGGTATAGCCATAGACCCTTCCGGTCGCTGAGCTTTCAAACATTGCATTCCACAGGAACAACTGTGTAATGGTAGGCACTATGGTGCTGAATATACTTAATATAAAATTAAACCGGTATTCCATGGAATTCTGCAGTCCTATCTGAAAGGACCTGAGATACATTTCCTTTTTCTTCACTTAACCCTCCTCCTTTTTATAGAGTAAGGTAATTCCTTCTTCCACCGGAATGTCTTCCACATTAAAATCGTTGACGGGTAAATCCTGCAGCAGCCTCACAGCGCAGGCTTTTACCTCATCCTTTCCTACCTGTAAAGTAAAATTCATATTTTCATGCTTTATGATCCTTCCGTATTGTGCGATGGTATCCAAAGGGATGTCCGAATCCAACTGGAACTTAAGCAGCTTGTCATCTCCAAAGATACCGTTGACCTCCTTTAATTCCCCGTCATAGACAATGGAACCATGATTCATGATAATCGTCCGCCTGCAAAGCTTCTCGATGTCATTCATATAGTGGCTGGTGAGAATAACCGTTGTCTTGAATTCCTTATTGTATTCCCTGATAAAATCCTGAATATTTTTCTGGGAAATTATGTCCAGGCCTATGGTGGGTTCATCCAGAAATAGAACCTTAGGCCGGTAGATAAGGGATGCAATCAGCTCCATTTTCATACGCTCCCCCAAAGAAAGCCTTCGTACCTGAACATGTAGCAGCTCCTTTACCTCTAAAAGCTCTGTCAGGTAATCAACCATTTCATCAAAATCCTTCCTGTCAATCTCATAAATGCACCGGTTCAATTCCAGTGATTCACTTGCCGGCAGATCCCACCAGAGCTGGTTTTTCTGTCCCATTACAATAGAGAACTGTCTTTTAAAGTTTTTCTTCCTTTCCGACGGGCGGTATCCCATGACAGAAATTTCTCCCGCGGTAGGATATAAAATTCCCGAAAGCATTTTTAAAGTAGTCGTCTTCCCGGCACCGTTCGCTCCCAGAAATCCGACCACCTCTCCTTCCATTACCTGAAAAGATATATCCTTTACAGCTTCTCGGACTAATTTTTTTCTGGTGAACAAGCCTTTGAAAGAATTTTTCAGCCCTGCCTCTTTCTCGTAGTAATTATATTGCTTATATAAATTCTTAACCGTAATAATCTCAGACATATCGTTTTCCCTTCACCCGCTGCTAAATCAGTGCTTTCATCAATTCTTCCATTTGCTTTGTCCCCCGCTCCTCCAGTAATATTGCTTCCTCCAGCCTCTTACCGATCCGCTGCTGCAACCCGGGGTCTTTTGAAATACTTAGCTTGAAGGTCAGATTTGTAATTTTCGTCCACTTTTCCTCTAAAGCCGCATAAAGTGATGTACAAGCCTCTCCTTCCCGGCTGGGCCATCTTTTTTCAAGCTCCTGCAAAAACAGGTGCATGTTCCGCCTGGTTTTATATAAGCCTCCGCCCCGGTTCATTTCATAGAAATAATCATAGATCACATTAAAATCCCGGCAGGCTTCAAAGACTTTCTTATATTGTTTCATTCCCTCAATGCCAAAATACTGCTCCTCCAAACTGCCGGTCTTCCGTAAATTATCCACCACCTGCCGGAGGCCTTTTACTGCCATTTCTTTCTCCGTATACTTCCAGCCAGGCCTTGAAGGTGCATATTGGATTTCAATTACTCCATCCCGGAATATCAGCTCCTCCGATTTTTCTTTTGGCATAATACGCTTTTCGTTATTAAAAATTTCAAAGCCTGCTTCTGTTTCCTTTTGTATTACCGCCATCACCCAAAGATGGTTCTTCCCATAGTTGTAAGCCAGGGGAAGATAATACTCATCCATCCACATCATAGGTACCATGCCGGCCCGAAGCAATGCCCCTGTCCGTGCCAGGGCCTCTTCTTTCCCGGTAAACCTCTCCGTTACCAGCGGTTCCTTAAGATATTCCACAAAATGTGCATACAGCCCTTCAAATTCGTCGCTTCTTCCATTGACCACCGAGGGAATTCCGGTCTTCAGGGTGGTAAAATAGAACCCCATGACACCGAGAATTCCACCCAGCCAATATTCTTCCTGCTGCATGTCAAAATTACTTAAAAAGGTTTTCACGTTTGCAAGAAAGCAAAAATCACCTTTCTCTTCACTTTCCTTCTGTGTTTCCATGTCTGCCTCCTTTTATAAGGACCTGGGCTTTCCAAGACCGGATTTTTCAATCTGCTCCACCCAGGTAATGCAGCTGGGCACCTTGTATGCCGCAAGATTCTTTCTGCAGTAATCCGCCAATTCTTTTTCTGTCAGGCTCTCCCGCTTCTTTACAACAAACGCTTCCACTGCTTCCTCGAAGTTCTCGCTCTTTCTGCCCTTTACAAAAGCATCCCCAATATCCGGGTGCTGCTTCAGGCACCGTTCCACCTCTACCGGATTGACCTTCAGCCCGGTTATATTAATCAAACGGTCTGCCCGTCCCTTTATGCGGATATAATCGTCCTCTATCACACAGATGTCCTGGGTAAGATATCCTTCCCTTTCAAAGGGCAGCTCTCCCATATATCCGGCGGATATGCCCTTACTGATGATCATCAGGGTCCTATTACCGTCTTCGTCACAGGGTATTAATTTACAATCTACGTTCTGCAAAGGCTTTCCGACATAATTCACCGCTTTTTCCACATCATTGCTTAAATTAATGGCAATGGTTCCCGTCTCGGTGCTTCCGTATTCCTGATGGATTACCAGTCCCGTCAGCTGGTTGAATCTTCTGAGACAATCCGGATTCAGCCTGCTGCCTGCCGATACGCACACCCTGAGGCTGCTTAGATCGTAATAGGAAGCATCCAGCTGGTCATTCATTAACTGGTACATAAAGGGTACCCCATGAAAAACCGTAGCTTCTTCCTCCTGGATGGTCAAAAGCACCTTCGAGGGTACAAAACTGCTCATAAGCAGCAGCTGCGCTCCGCGGTAAAGAGCCACAAGCATGCAGGAATCAAAGGCATAGGAATGAAAAAAGGGCGTAACTCCAATAAATTTATCCTTCCAGGTAAAATCCATGGTTTCCCCATAATTTTTCAATGCCTCTTCCAGATTCCTGTGGGTGTTTAACACCCCCTTGGGCTTTCCGGCGGAGCCTGAGGTGTACAGTACTGTTGACAGCTGGTCCTCCTGGAAATCCTGTCTTTCCAAGTAGCTCTGCAGGTCAGCCGGAAACTCCTCCCTCCCACCTGCCTCCTCTGCGAAAACAGTCTGCAGGGCATCTGCAGCCTTCAGATTATCCCTCTGTTTTCTGGTGGTCAGTAAAAGAGTAATGTTATTATCTTTGATAATATCTTCCATTTCCTGCTTCAGTTTAGTATCTGCCAATACGGCAATACCTCCGATAAGATTTACCCCAAAGTAAGAAACCAGCTGTTCAATACTGTTATTCTGCCATATCAGTATCCGGTCACCGGCCCTGCATCCGCCGGATATCAGATAAGAGGCAAAGGATTTTATCCTTTTTTTCAGTTCCCCATAGGTTATTGCTTCTTCTGCCGTTTTACAGGCAATCCGGCTGTCGTCAATAGCCGGATTCCTGAATAGGATATCGCTAATCATGCCAGCTTCCCCTTTTGCTTAAGGCTTTCTAATACATAATCCGCAATGGCATCCACCGAATTCATCTTATCGTATTCCCAGTAATCATCCTCAATTTGAATCTGGTACTCCTTTTCCACCTCGGTCAACAGCTGTAAGAATACCAGAGAACCGACCTGCAGCAGGTCCCCGGCCGTATCCTTTGTAATTGCGATATCACCGGCCTCGGGTATTTTCTGGTTCAATATGTACAGAATGTTTTCTACCACTATCTCTTTCTTCATACTAATAACCATACCTTTCTCATAGCCTGCAAACTTTGAGCCGCAGGCACAAATTTGCGTATGAAAATTGCTTCTTAATCTTCACACTAACTGTTATGCCTTCCCAGCACGCCTCAAGATTGTGCCGAGGATTTCACAGGCACAATCTTGTGTGTGAAAATTGCTTCTTAATTTTCACACTAGCTGTCATGCCTTCCCACCATTTCTTTGATGGATGCAGCAGATTCCGCATCAAGTGCGGAGAATACCGCTTTTTCATAGCCATCCCAGGTAACCGCCGGCTTCATTGATCTCATCAACACGGCTCCTTCCAGCATCAGCTTCGGATACCTCTCCTTTTGCTGAAGGTTTGCCGGAGTGACCTCATATTCCTGATTCACGCAGTAACTGCTGCAATCCCTGCCCTTTACTGCCAATTTTCTGTCCCGGACAATCGGGCAGGCTCTTGAAATGGCTGCAATGGTCTGGTCCATATATCCGATAATTTCAAAGCCCTGTTCCTTGATTTTTTTCAGGCTGTTTTCTTCCTTCTGAAATACGGTCGTTTCTATCCCTTTTATATTCCAGTTTCGGAACAGCTCCATTTTCTCCTGCTGATAAAAGTTATTCTGGGCAAAATATTCCCTGGCCTTTTCCTCCTCTTCCGCCACATGGAGGTCCCCCCATACCCAGCGGTTCACACTCTTTGTCAGCAGACGCCCCAGATATACCGGTGAAGCTTTTCCCAGATCCGGACGCAGCTTATAGAGTAATCCCAGATCGTTAATGCTTACGTCAAGCCCCTGTTCCAGAAAGGATAGGACCTTTCTGTATTCATAATCCATCACCCCCATATTGATTTTCGGGCTGATATAATGAAATTTTACGTCCCCGCCGCCAGCTGCCTGCTGTAACTCCTCTAATTCCGGAATCCGCTTAAAGCATCCGTAATCCCCGAACATAATCCATTGAGGGTTAATCCCCCTCACCAATACTTCCTTCAGCTGCTCTGCACTTTTCACATAAAAGCCAATCTCCATGATTTTCGCTCCTTACAGTTCATCCAATCCTATATAAGAACCGGTGGTTAATCCAGGTAAGTATTTGCACTGCTGCTTCCGGCAGTAAACTCTTCTCCACCATTCCGGCAATACTTCCCCCCGCAGGACATTGTATTCCTCTGCCGTCATTTGCTTTTCCCTCAGGGCATGGAGCAGCTTCGAATAAACTGCCGTAATCTGATAATTCATATCCATATCCAAATCCCGCCCAACCAGCTTCGTGGCATAGACTCCGGCGTCCTGCAGCTGCCGCATGGAGCAGACACTGCAAGCCAGGGATGCATTTAAAAATTGGCAGGAATGGGTATAGGTGCCGTTTTCTGTAACATCATACACATTTCTGCAGGGAACCCCCAATAAATCTGCCGTCTGCTCCCCGAAGTTATGCTTCAGGTTGCAGTCATCATAAAAGGAGCAGCCGTAATGTCCGAAGATTTCGATTTCCAGCTTCGTACTTTCTGTCAGCTCCATGATTTCCTCCATGGTCAGCTGATAAGACAGTACAACCCGGTTTACCCCCAGTTCTTCCAGAAAGGCAATCTGCTCCTTATTGATAATCTCAAAAAATGTACTGGCTGCGATATGTATCTTAATTCCTTCTTTTCTTAATATCTGTACCGCACCTAAATCGGCAACAATGACAGAATCCACTCCGGCTTCCATGGCATCCGTAACATATTTTATGAACAGCTTTAAATATTCCCGGGAGCCGTCCGGATTATTAGCCAGGAAGGGAAGATTGGCCGTGAACATGACCTGGACATCCTTCTCATGGGCATACTGTACGATATCCTTTAATTCCTTAAAATCCGGACAGTTCCTTTCACCCTTCGGATTCAATCTGCCCCTGCCGTTGAAGCTAAGATTATGAAAGGTGCTGCTGTCTGCTCCCAGGTACAGCTCTTCGCCTCCCGCTTCAATCTGTCTTATCGTTGATTCAAAATTGTTTACAGGTACCAGTAATTTCATGCTCATTTCTCCTTTCTTCACTGCTTGTAGTTTCCAAACGACATAGCCAGGAGGATAACATTGGGACAGACAGGAAGCTTAATATTTTCAACGGCTTTTTTCTGTATTTCATATGCCATTGCATATATGCCCACCTCCCAGGTGTGCTCCTCTATATCATCAATTAATCCGCAGCGTCCGCTCCAGATCATCGTCTCTTCTGCAAAGGAATTAGGAAGGGTGGAATCCGGGATTTGCACAGCAATTGCTTCACAGGTTCCATCCTGGTACTGTACCTCGATTTCTTCCTCAAAGAAACACAAGTCCCCATATCCCATTAGCAGTATGCAGTCATGAATGCCGGAATCGGCCTTTATCACCTGTCCATTGCACATGATACTGTCTTTCCCTTTTCCGGAAACCGGTTCATGGCTGAATTCCATGGTCCGAAGCTTCCACTGCCTTTCCTTTGCCTTATCGTTAACAAAGTAAAAATGCTTCATGCCGGCAATGCCCCTTATGGATTTCTTGTCCTGATACACTCCAAAGCACTGGTTGTTAAAATAAGCCTCAATGGGAATGCTTTGGATACCTGCAAATTCTTTTCCGGGCATTTTCTCCGCACTCTGTGCTAAATTTTCATGCTCTCTCTTTTCCTTCCAGTTTCCCAACAGGATTGCCGTTTCTTCCTCCAGGTCTGCCACCATTTCCACCCTTTTGATAATCCTCTTCATCAGCTCAGCGGTATGTTCCATATAATGGCCTTTTATGAGCATTCCACGAATCTGGTTCCAGGAGTCCGCGGCCTTATCCATATGCTCCTTCACCTGTATAAGATTAGCATCCTGATTCTGCTCCAAAATATAACTCAGAAGCCTTGCAAAATCCAGACGGTCTGCTAAAATACCACTGATATTGAATATTATGGGCTCCACCCATATTCCTCCATGGAGGTCATTAATTTCCTTCTCCAGGTCAAAGTCTTCCTTCATAGCTTCCCCAAGACGCCTGATATCTTCAATATCCTTCCATTCATTGGTATTTCTTCTAAGCTTTCTGAGGCAATACTGTACCATTTCCTCTATGTCAACTTTCTGCGTGTATTCCGGAAGGCTTGAAAATATCCAGTACTTTCCGTTATTTCCCGCAAGAAAGTCTTCAAAGGATATTTCCGAGTCCTTCTGTCCATACATATTATCCAAACAGTAAATGCACTGCTTTTCCCTATCCACGCCAACTACCATGATTGCATGGGGAATATGGTTTTCAAACTTTTTATAGTGTTCATTCCAGGAATAGTAATAGCAGCTTATAAAAACCATTACCGGATTTTTACGGTTGGTCTCCCTTTCCAGAATCTCTATCAGATCATCATCTTTTCCCGCCTCGCTTCGGAATACGTCAATTCCATGATAGCGTTTCAGATAATTCATGTTCAGTATGGCACGGCTCTTAATCCGTTCTCCCACCATATCCTCGGAAGCATCCTCCCGGTACTCAAAACCCCAGGAACCGGCAAAAAGCATCTCATACCGCCTCCCCAGCGACATGGCATAACAGGCAATATTCTGATCATAGCAAGGCATATCCTTAATTTTCTGCATCGGTATATCAATCATTTTTTTTACCTTTCTTTTCTTATTATTAGGCAGGACAGAACAGCTTTCAGTAGTTCATGCCATCATTCCCCTCTCCTTCATCCTTCTTTACATTTGGAATATTTTGTGTTATTCTGTTAACAGCATACAATTATTTTGGCGTTTAATCTTGAATATTGTTGCTGTTTTCTAACACTATTTTGATAAATATTTCCAAAAGGAGTTTCCATATGGTCCATGAGAAAGAATATGAGGAACAAATGCATCACAAAACAGCAGAGCTTCCCATTGCCCTTCACCGGCTGGAATACGCAGAAGGCACCGATATTCTGTTTTATCTGCACTGGCATCAGGAATTCGAATTTCTGGTCGTAACCGGCGGATACATAGAATTTACCATTGAAGACCATACCTATACACTTTCACCAAATGACTGCGTATTTATCAATTCAAACTTCTATCACAGTGCCCGGGCTTCTGTCAAATGCAGGTGCAGCTTTTTTGCCATCGATTTTTCATATGAATTTCTTATAGAGAACCTGAACACCCATTTTGCAAGGGAATATGTCCGGCCCGTTCTGGACGGCAATATCATATTTCCCGAAATGGTCCGCGGCAAGGCTGCTCCCCCAGACAGCTGGCAGGCACAGGTAATCGGTCATCTAAAGGACATAAACTGCTGCCCGGAAGATGCCCTGGCTGCCCATGAGTTAATGATTAAGACCCGTATCTATCAGGTATGGGAACTTTTATATAAACATGCTGTCTGTAATAATAAGCAAAGTACAATGGAGCTGATGCAAAAGGACCGCCTGAAACCGGTACTTGATTTTATCCGTGAAAATTACTCCTATGAAATCACACTGTCCGAGCTTTCCGAACTGCTTCCTATGAGTGAAGGGCAATTCTGCCGTGTTTTTAAGGACGTCATGAGGCTCTCACCTTTTCAGTACCTGCTGCGCTACCGTATCATGCAAAGCTGCAGCCTCCTCCTTGAAACAGACAAAAAAATCGGAGAGATTGCGAATCTCTCCGGTTTCAATAATATCAGCTATTATAATCGGGTTTTTTATAAAACAATCCACTGTACGCCAAAGCAATACCGCCTGTATTACAATGAATAGGGACATTACCTGAAGATTTGCAGTTCTGCTGCCTCACATAACCATTCCACCATCCACATGGATGACCTGTCCTGTTATGTAAGCTGCTTTATCCGAAGCCAGAAATACAATTAAATCTGCTACTTCCTCTGGTGCTCCGAATCTTCGTAACGGAATTTCCTCCAGTGCCGATTCCCTGATCTGCTGGGGCAGGCGGTCGTTCATGTCCGTCTCAATAAATCCCGGTGCAATGGCATTTACCGTAATATTCCGATAGGCAAATTCCTTTGCCGCAGACTTGGTAAATCCGATAATGCCCGCTTTGGAGGCGGCGTAATTTGCCTGTCCTGCTATCCCTGTAATTCCGGCAATGGAAGAAAGATTGATGATCCTTCCTTTCCTCTGCTTCATCATCTGCTTTGAAACCAGCTTCGTCATATAAAAGGTTCCCTTCAGATTGATATCCATTACCGTATCGAAGTCTTCCACCGTCATATTCCGGATCAGCCTGTCCTCGGTTACTCCGGCATTGTTGACAAGAATATCGATTCGTCCATATTTTTCCGCTGCATATCCTGCCAAAGCTTCACACTGGGTAAAATCCTTCATATCGCACCGGACTGCAGATAGCTCATAGCCTGCGTCATTCATTTCCTTTTGGAATTCTTCTGCCTTTTCCCTGCTGCTGCGGTATGTTACGATTACCTTTATATTAGCCTTGGCCAGGGCAGTGGCTGCCGCCTTACCAATTCCTCTTACTCCGCCGGTAACGATGGCTGTTGTTATATCCGACATAGGGAACCTCCTTTGAAAGTTGATCAGTAATCTCATATTCTGATTTTAGCAAGTATCTGTATTGAATATCGGTTTCCATTATATAACATTTTTATTTGTATTTCAAATATTTTACATATTATTCTACATAATTGCATTTATCTGTTATAAAACAGTTGCTATGCTGCCCGTTTAAATTAAAAAAGGATTGCTTTAAGATATCCGGATTCCATACCCCGTTCCACGTCACTGGGGGGGAGCACCCCCAAGCAATTGGGTGTGTCCCTTTCATAATCCCTCCGCTTTTGTTTACCTTAAATTTATTTCACTATACTTTCGGGCCTAAGGCAGCCGCTATTGTTATAGCCTCCCTGCAGTTCTTAATACATACCGTCTGCATTTCTCCGCCGAACTCTCCGTCTATGCACCAGGGAATTGATTCTTCCGAGATTATGCAGACATTCTTTATTGGAATGGCCAGTACCAAGCCACTATTAAATTTTCCTCTCAATAAATCCATTATAATATTCTGCAAATCCAATATATTTCGGGGCATCTTAATAAAAATGCCCTCAAATTCACCGTCATTCAATAATACATTTTTTCCGGTAATTCCCCGAAAGCCCCCTACCGAGCGGGAATTTGCCACCATGCCATAGATAAAGTCCTCCGATATGACCTGATCTTCAAATACCAACTCAAGATGATAAGCTTTTATATTGGATAATCCCTTTATCCCTTCAACAAAATAGGCCAGCCTCCCCAGAGTATTTTTCAAAGACTGGGAGGTTTGATAGGCCGCCTCCGTAAACAGCCCAAAGGAAACGTTATAGGCAAAATACCTGTCATTCATTAAACCAATATCACAGGAAAACAGGGGTTCATCCAATACTAACCGGGCAGCCTTCAGCATATTCTTCGGAACCTTTAAACTATATGCGTAATCATTCATGGTACCCGATGGAATATATCCGATTTTTGGCTTATAGCAGCAACTCATTATTCCATTGATTACTTCATGCAAGGTCCCATCTCCGCCGGAGCATACCACATATTCATACTTCTGGTTCATCAGGCATTCTCTTACAATTATTTCCGCATCCTGTTTAAATTTTGTGGAATATATGACAACTTCATAATTCTTATTAAGCAATTCAATAATATTGGATAATATTTTTTTTATCTTTCCTTTACCGGCTTGAGGATTATAAATAAATAATATCTTTTTCTTTATCATTATTTTATCTACCCCTCCTTTAGTTGCTGATTAAGTCTTCCAGATATTTTTCCCTTCTAATATTGTTATCAAATTCATTTTGCTTCAAACAAAGCATAGCTTAATAAAGTAATACCAACGTAAACAAATCTTTCAATAATAGCTGTTACTATTGCAGAAAGATAAAAGAATGCCAACTGCATGTTGAAAAAATGCTAGTAAGCAAAGCCTGTTCTTTTATCATCGAAAGTATGCATTGTAATTACCGCATTGCAATTACCCCTTAAATATTTCTCCGTGTTAATCCAATGTTAAACTTTTGTTAAAGTGAACACTTCCAAGAAATAAATGCTTTTCTCCGGCAGATGGTAAATAGAAATAAAATAAGGCCGGATATATCATCCTTAAAATGATAAAATCCGGCCGTTATATAAGTATAGTAATTGCATTTGGTGTAAAAACAAAAAAAATAAGGCCCCCGGAATACCGGGAAGCCTTATATTATCATTACTGTTCTACAGAAATGATTTCTTTCTTGTTATAAGAACCACAAGCTTTGCAAACTCTGTGAGGCATCATTAATTCACCGCACTTGCTGCACTTTACTAAATTAGGTGCAGACATTTTCCAGTTTGCCCTACGGCTGTCTCTTCTCGCTTTGGAATGTTTATTCTTCGGACAGATAGCTCCCATGATTACACCTCCTTAAAATTATTGAATATATCTTGGATAACTGACATTCTGGGGTCGAGGGCCTGCTTTTCACAAGAACAGTCACCTTTATTCAAATCAGCACCGCATACCTTGCAAAATCCTTTACAATTCTCGTCGCACAGAACCTTCATGGGAAAGTCTACTAATATTTCGTCATAGACCAGTAAATCTACATCCAGATTATATCCACTAATATAATTTGTTTCATCCAATTCCTTAATACGTTCCTCCGAATCCTTCATGAAATCCAATTCCTTGGAAAATTCCAGATTAAAAGAGGTTTTTACGTCTTTAAGGCATCTGCTGCACGGAATTAAAAGAGAGGCCTTTATATTGCCTTCCAGCTTTATTCTCCGGTCACCTAAATGGGTTAACTTTAAGTCTACCGGCTCCTTTTCTGCAAAAGGATAGCACAAGCCTTCCACACAAAACTCCTCTGCTTCGATGGGAGCTTGTATGGAAACGGCATTGCCTTTGATGGACATAATCTCGGACAAATTAATAAGCATAACAATCTCCTATCATCAAAAATTCGCACTGTTACTATTATAATCAGTGGTATAAACTTTGTCAACGTATATTTTAACTTTTCCGCATATATTTATATGATATGTTTCTTCCTTATCCGTTTTACGCAGGAAATGATGTAACGGTAAGCTTTCCTGCCCGGCATTTTTCTTAAGCTAACAGTTCAACTGTCTCTCTTGCAATTGCAAGCTCTTCGTTAGTCGGAATGATGTATACCTTCACCTTGGAATCAGGAGTAGAAAGCTCTATCTCTTTGCCTCTGGTGTTGTTATTTTCCTCATTAATCTTTACACCCAGATATCCTAAATAGCTCATGGTACCTTTTCTTACTGCTTTATCATTTTCTCCAAGACCTGCTGTAAATACAATAGCATCCACACCATTCATGGCTGCAACATAGGAACCGATGGTTTTTGCCACATGGTAATTGAATACGTCAACTGCCATGATTGCCTTCTCATTGCCTTCTGCAGTTGCATCCTCCAGGTCTCTGAAATCGCTGGAGATACCGGAAAGGCCAAAAACACCGGATTTCTTATTTAACACTTCCATTACCTGGTCAATGTTCATGCCTTCTTTTTTCATAAGGTATTCAATAATAGCAGGATCTATGCTTCCGCTTCTCGTACCCATGATAAGACCTTCAAGAGGGGTAAGTCCCATGCTGGTGTCTACTGACTTGCCGTTTAAAACAGCTGTAACACTGGAGCCGTTTCCAAGATGGCAGACAATTACCTTAGAATTATTGGGGTCCAGACCTAATAATTCAACTGCTCTTTTTGATACAAAGCTATGGCTGGTTCCGTGAAAGCCATATCTTCTGATTTTATAATTTTCATAATATTCATAAGGCAGGCCATATAAATATGCTCTTTGAGGCATTGTCTGATGGAAAGCAGTATCAAATACGGCAACCATAGGCACACCGGGCATTAAGTGCTGGCAGGCACGGATTCCGATTAAGTTAGCAGGGTTGTGAAGAGGTGCTAAATCGTTGCATTCTTCAATTCCGGCAATCACTTCTTCTGTAATAATTGTGGAGGAAGCAAATTTTTCACCGCCGTGTACCACACGGTGTCCTACTGCTCCAATTTCATCTAGATGCTTGATAACACCATATTCACTGTTTGTCAGAGCATCCAGTACGTATTGGATGGCAGCCTTATGGTCCTTCATATCTGCATCCATACGAATCTTCTCACCGCCTGCCGGGGTATGAACAAGTCTTCCGTCAATTCCGATTCTTTCACAAATACCTACAGCAAGAGCCTTTTCTGTCACAGAGTCAATTAACTGATACTTTAATGATGAACTTCCACAATTTACCACTAATATTTTCATACTCGTTCTCCTTTTTTTCTGGTCTATGCCTTAGTTAGCAGCAGCCTGAACAGCAGTAATGGCAATAACACCGACGATATCTTCTGCGGTACAGCCTCTGGATAAATCATTAACCGGTTTTGCAATACCCTGAGTAATAGGACCATAAGCTTCAGCCTTTGCAAGTCTTTGTGTAAGCTTATAACCAATGTTGCCTGCATCCAGATCAGGGAAAATAAGAACATTTGCCTTGCCGGCGATATCACTTCCAGGTGCCTTCTGAGCTCCTACGCTTGGAACAATGGCAGCATCCAGCTGAAATTCACCGTCTATTTTAACTTCCGGATAAGCTTCCTTTGCAAGTCTTGTTGCCTCAACCACCTTGTCCACATCTGCATGCTTTGCACTGCCCTTTGTGGAATGGGAAAGCATAGCAACAACAGGCTCCTCACCTACTAACAGCTTAAAGCTTTTAGCGGAGCTTCCTGCAATAGCAGCCAATTCTTCTGCATTAGGATTCTGGTTCAATCCGGAATCGGAGAAGATGAAGGTACCATTTGCACCATATTCGCAATCAGGTACAACCATTACGAAGAAAGCAGAAACCAGCTTCGTTCCGGGTGCTGTTTTTAAAATCTGAAGAGAAGGTCTCAATACATTAGCTGTTGCATTGATTGCACCGGCTACCATACCATCAGCATCACCGGCCTTAACCATGGTAACACCAAAGGTCAGATAGTCCTTTGTAAGTGCTTCCTTTGCTGACTCCGGTGTCATGCCCTTGCTTTTTCTCAATTCAACCAACAAATCAATGTAGCTGTTAAGTTTTTCAGTAGTAAAAGGATCTACGATAGCAGCCTTCGATATGTCAAGGCCCTGTGCGCCTTTTTCAATATCTTCCTTCCTACCTACCAGAATGATATTAGCAATCTCTTCCTTCAAAATTTTTGCGGCAGCTTCCAGTGTTCTTCTGTCGCTTGTCTCAGGCAGAACAATGGTTTTTTTACTCTGTTTTGCCCTTTCCTTAATAGTGTCAATGAATCCCATTACAAAAATCTCCTTTCGTAACATAACATAAATTCTTTGCATACTCCTGCCCAATTACATACACCTGCCAGGTATATTATTCCATGGGAAATGAGCTATAACATCTCAGCATACATTATAGACTAAAACTTTTTTCGTTACAAGTAACAATTCCATCATTTTTTTTGTTTATTTTAAAGTACTTTTGTACTATTTATGGTATGCTTTTCATTTTTCCCAGTTTTAATGGTGCTTAAACTTGCTGCAGTTAAGATAAAATCAGACATATAGTAACATAGTCCTAGTTTATAATATATGGAGCTCTTTTTCAAATTTTTATTTGAACAGTATCGCAAGCTGACATACATATGCATTAGAGTGTAAAATTTCTTTTTGAGTAGTACTGTTAGCGGACTTTGAAATGCATAGAGTATAAGCTCTCTATTTTAGCTGTTTTATAAGCAGGCTTGCTAAATTCTTAAGTACAAAACCTCTGTTTAAGCGGTTCAACAAGCAGATTTGCGATATACTTTCGTTTAATTTGAAAATTTTTCCCGTAAAAAAAGATACTGTTAAGCCTATTGGCTTAACAGTACCTTCGTTGCTAAAAATTGTAGGAGTGAATTTTGTAGCAAATCAGAATTTCCTTAAGTTTTTCACTGACTCTGGAAGTTTAGCCTGGTAACAGAAAAATACGCAAGCAGAATTAGCTGTCTTTTTTGCACTGTCCAAAGCTATCTTTGATACTGCATTTAATACTTTTTTCTCAAGCTGGATTTTCATGACAAACCTCCTATTTAATTGTCTGTGACTTAACTATTACAATCGTTATTATAATTGACATTGCTGCTTATATCAATATATCTTGTCTATTCTACATGTTTTTTGTCTATTCTACATCATAATAGTATCAATTATATCCACATTTCAATTTTGTCTACTATTTAATACCCTTCTCCATGCTTCCCGATAATCAATGAAAGCTTGCCGATTACTGCCGCAATCAGCTCATAAAACAGGCTCAAGGCCAGTATAAAACTAAAAAGCCTCTGATTGACCATAAAGAATAACAGGGAAAGTGTCAGCAGCAAAATAATGGTAAAGCACGCCTTGCTTTTATAGTATATCTTCTCTGAATCATCCAAAGGCTTTGTTTTTGCTTCCACCGGAACCAAAAACAGGAGTATGGCCCCTGAAAACATTGCTAAATATATACTGACACTATAATAAGCTGCCGGCATAAATTTCACAGTTAACAGCATAGAAAAAACTACTATGCAGGATACAATATAACAGCCAAGCTTCGAGGCTGCATGATACCCTCCTGAATATTCCCGTAATGGAATAAAGACAATAAGAAATACAATAAGCTCCGGTATCTTTCCAAGTAAAAGCCCCAGAATGACATAGGATAGCAGGTGCAGTCCCTTCAAAATCGACGTTTCGATTCCAAAACAGTACAGCTCACATTCTCCTGCTTCAATTATTCCTTTTTTAACCAGCTTATTCACCAGACCATTTGCAGCCTTATAAAGCACCAGTATCCCCCCTGTTTCATATGTATACAGCTTCATTATAGATGGGTGTCCAACAAAATCAAGTGCTAATGCCTAATCGACAGTTTTTTTGTCTATTCTACATTTCCCTGTGCCTTTTCCCCTTCTTGGATAGAACAATACTTACGTTAAATGTCCCCTCTTCCTTTTGTATACTCAAATCCCCGTTATATTTTTCTATTACCGTAATAACATTTGGTATACCTATTCCTTCCTGCGTAAGCCTGCGGCTATGCTCAATTACACTGATACCGGCATGGCCTTCTTTCGAATCCTCCATCGTATTTCTGATTGTAATAGCGACCAGGTTGTTAAAAGCCCCCACCTTTAAGTCGATGCATCTGCTGCCTGTTACATTGGCACAGGCTTCTATTGCATTATCCAAAAGATTGGCGAATATGGTGGTAAGGTCCATGTTATCAATAAAGCTTAAATCAATATCGTCTATCTTACATTGAAATTCAATTTTATGGCTTTCCCCAAGCTTGATCTTATCATTCAGAATAATATTCAGCATGCGGTTTGAGGTGTACTCGTTTAACCGAAATGCATCCAGGCGGTTATTAATGGTAATTGCATATTCCCTGGCCGCTTCTGTTTCCTGATGCTTATAAAGCTCCTCAATAGAGCGGATATGCCGTTTCACATCATGAATAATGCTTAAGGATTCCCTGTATTGAAGCTCCAGGGCATCATAATATTGGTACTGCATTTTCGACTGCTGCCCAAACAGCCGGTTCTCATATATCAGACGGTTATTTTCCGATTCATATTCCAGGATATTCAGAAAATAAATATTTATTACGACAATTCCTACACAGGTTATCATAACACAGATAAATTCCGTCTGGTTCTTGATATCCCTCATCTGGACAGAAAGACTGTAAATATTCAATATGCTGAAAGCCGCATAAACAAAGGTAAACAGGTACTGTCTTACAGTTAAATGGCTGATATCCTTCTTCTTGGCAAACCGGATAATTACCATATGGCTGACCAGAATAACAAATACCTGCCCAATGGTCAAATCGTAAAAGCTTTTTAATTTAACGGATTCAATGGTAACATCGGTCAGATGGTAAAAACCATGTATTAACGCCATCCCCAGAGATTCGCAGGCACTCATACCCAAAATAAGGATTACTACAAAGAGCAGATTATGTATGAACTTGCCGCTATACATCCTGACCGCCAGAAATCCCGCTGCTGCAAATACAGTAATCAGATTGAGCCACTCATTTCCCAGGGCATTCGCACCGGCAAGTACAAGTACAAACAGGGATTCATAAAGAACATATACACCCTGCTTATGCTTTTTTTCAAAACACGTCCCCATAAAATCCATTATGATATGTACTGACACAAAGCTTGACAGCAATATACCTACCACATATATTATCTCATTCATTTATACACCCACTGGATACCCCAGGCCTTTCCAGCTTCTGCCTGAGGTACTGCCACATGGCACCTTTCCATCATCGAATTTTACATTTTATACCAATGCATTTTGCAAGTTTACTTGCAAAACTGCTTCAATAAAAAGATTTAAAATGCAACGCATTTTTCAATCTAATACCCATGCATTTTACAAGTTTACTTGCAAAACTGCTTTAATAAAAAGATTTAAAATGCAACGCATTTTTCAATCTAATACCCATGCATTTTGCAAGTTTACTTGTAAAACTGCTTCAATACTTTTTATAGGTTATTATCCATCTGCCTTTGCAAAAAATCTCTCATTACCCTTTTAAACTCCGAGGACCTCTTCTGGGCAACGGGTATGATATCATTATTTGTCATTACTATTTCATCTTTAAAATAATCCTGCATATGATTTATATTCACTACAAAGCTCTGATGGGGCATAACAAAATCATAAGCTTTAAGCTTTTGTTCCAGTGATGATATGGTTTCGTTCACTATATAATTTCCCCTTTTTGTAACCGCACGTATTTTGCGGTCATTTCTTTCAAAGTAATAAATATCATCCACTGCAAAGCGGATTGTACTTTTGCCGGTATTGATTTCTACCATGTCTTTTCTTTTTGTATAAATCTGCTTGTTCTGAGAAATTTTCTCCAGCACCTCATCCAGCTGCTGATAAATAGTTTCCGTCCTGACCGGTTTCTCAAGATACTCAAAGGCATGCACGGATAATGCCTCCTTCGTCAGCCCGATATGACTGGTGATGAAGATAATTTCTACCTGCTTATCCTTCTTTCGGATATTTTTGGCAACCTCCATACCGTCCATTCCTCCCATCCGGATGTCCAGAAAAACGATATCAAAATTCTCCCAGCCTGTTATGAGCTCCTCCCCGTTCCGAAAGGAAGAAATCCTGAATGAAAGATTTCTTTCTTCTTCATATTGCTTTATGACATTTTCCAATATGCTGAGCTCGTCCAGTTCATCATCGCATAATGCAATTCTAATCATATAATCCCCCCTAACAGTTATCAGTTCTATTATATCAATTACTCTGCGAAAATACATCCCTTTTTGCTGCCGTGCTTCCAAATTTTTCTTTATACGATGCAAAATTTTCTCTTACCGGTATTCGCTCCTTTACATCTTCCCCTTTTTCCACTATAGTATTTATTATACTATGCATGGAGGATGCAATGAAAGTTGTAGGATTAATAACCGAATACAATCCCTTTCACAATGGCCACTATCATCATATAACCGAAGCCAGAAACCTGACAGGTGCTGATTATTGTGTTGTTGTTATGAGCGGCAATTATGTACAAAGAGGGGCCCCGGCCCTTCTGGATAAATATACCAGGGCAAAGATGGCCCTAGCCTGCGGTGCCGATCTGGTGCTGGAGCTTCCCGTCTGCTTTTCCAGTGCAAGCGCCGAATATTTTTCCATGGGTGCTGTCTCCATCCTGGAAAATATAGGTGTCATTGATTACCTGTGCTTTGGAAGCGAGTGCGGTAAAATTGATACTCTGAAAGAAGCCTCCGACATCCTGTTAACGGAACCGCCCTTATTCAAAAAAATATTGAATGAATCCCTGAAAGCCGGTAAAACCTTTCCCCAGGCCAGAATGGAAGCTTTAAGAATGTTTATGCCCCAAGCGGATATTTCCATTTTTTCTTCTCCCAATAATATTCTTGGCATGGAATATATAAAAGCCCTTACCTCACTGAACAGCAGGATTATACCTGTGACCATTCCCAGGATAGCTTCCGGCTACCATAAGGAAGCCCTAAATGAAGGGGGTGATGCCGTCATTAGCAGTGCTACTGCCATAAGGCGGGCTGTCAGAAATAAAATGCCCTTAACCGACCTCATAAATCATGTTCCAAAGGAGGTCTTTCCATTACTTAGCAGTACCTATAACAAAACCTGGCCGGTCTTTGAAGAGGATTTCTCCCTTTTGCTTCAGTATAAGCTAATGGCTGAAACAAGTGCTTCCCTTACAAGATATCTGGATGTGACCCCGGACCTGGCTAACAGAATCAAGGGCCTGATGGAACCGGGCTTCAGCTATGTTGAAGCTGCCAAGGCAATGAAATCAAGGCAATGGACACTCACCCGCATAAACCGCTCTCTTCTTCATATCCTTCTTAATATAACGGAGGATTCCATGAAGCAGTATAAGGCCAACGGTTATGCCCAGTACGGAAGAATCCTTGGAATTAAGAGGACCTCTTCACCCCTTTTACGCACAATGGCAAAGAAAAGCAAGCTGCCCCTGATAACAAAGGTAGGCGGTACCGCCAATAAGCTTTCAAAGACAGCCCAATCCATGTTAAATGAAGAGCTCTGCTCCACTGCCCTTTATAACGAAGTGGTTTACAACAAATTTGGCATATTGCCAAAGAGTGAATATAAACAGGGAATTGTCCTGCAGGATTAGTTTCTGCCGGACAATTCCCTGTTCTGAATAATATTATATATAATTTATGCCATTAAGCCTTCCATCTCATCAAGAAGTTCTTCAAACAAATCAAGTGCCTGCCTTACAGGCTCCTTACTTCCCATGTCAACCCCGGCTTTTTTTAAGAGTTCAATAGGATAATCGGAGTTTCCGCCTGAAAGGAATTTTCCAATATAATCCTCTACCGCACTCTCTCCTTCTTTTAATATCTTTCTAGAGAGAGCAATCGCCGCAGAATAGCCTGTCGCATACTGATAAACATAAAAGGGAGTATAAAAATGCGGTATTCTGGACCACTCAAAGGAAATCTCCTCATCCAGGGCTAGCTCTTCTCCATAATACCGGCTTACCAGTTCCCTGTACTGGGTACTTAAGGATTCCGCCGTCAAAGCTTCTCC
Source organism: Bacillota bacterium (assembly GCA_023410275.1). GTDB lineage: Bacteria > Bacillota > Clostridia > Lachnospirales > Lachnospiraceae > Anaerocolumna. The sequence continues at coordinate 39,094 of JAEYPZ010000041.1, read as the reverse complement.
TCTTTGGGCCTTTTCATGGGTCAGCATCTCGAATTCCGCAAACATCGTCTGGCGGTAAAGTGTCGTCCGGAACTGTTCCAGAAAATGATTGATCAGGTATGCCTTCTGCTTTTTATCATCGGTTCGGGACAGCATATATTCCATCAGCAGGGCTTCATTACAGGTGGAAGCCACCTCTGCCACAAAAATCTTGTAATCGGCATAGATTATAGGCTGGGTTTTGTTGGAGAAATAACTGTGCATTGCATGCCCCATCTCATGAGCCAGCGTAAATACATTATCCAGGCTGTTGTTATAATTTAACAGGACATAAGGATGCGTTCCATAGGCTCCCCAGGAATAAGCACCGCTTCTCTTTCCCTGGTTTTCATATACATCAATCCATCTGTCCCGGAAGCCCTCCAGCAGTACCTCCCTGTACGTTTCACCAAGAGGAGCAAGGCCTTTTAGAACGAGCTCCTTTGCTTCTTCAAAGGGATATTTGATATCCACATCCTTTACGATAGGGGTATATAAATCATATACATGAAGCTCCTCAAGCTCCATGAGCTTCTTTCTTAAAGCCACATAGCGGTGCATAAGAGACATCTTTTCATGGACCGTTTCGATGAGATTTTTATATACCTCCACGGGTATATTGCTGTTATATAATTTCATTGCCATGGTAGAAGGGAATTTTCTAGCCTTGGCATAAAAAGCTTCCTTCTTTACATTGGCACTATAGACAGCTGCCAGTGTATTCTTATATTTCATATAGGTGGCATAAAGACTCTGAAAGGCTTCTTTTCTGACCCTTCTGTCAGGACTTTCCAGAAACAGAATAAAACTGCCATGGGTAATTTCCCTCAGCTCTCCATTTTCATCCCTGATAGACGGGAACTTGATATCGGCATTATTAAACATGGAAAATATGGTTTTAGGGGAAGCTGCCATATCTCCTGCCAGAGCTAAAAGCTCCTCCATTTCACCGCTTAAAGTATAAGGCTTATTTCGGAGAATTTCATTCAGGGCAAATTCATATTCGGAAAGTCCGGCGGTATTCTTAACAAAGTTAAACAGTACTTCCTCCGGCATGGATAAGATTTCCGCATTTGCAAAGGATACCGCTGATTCATACGCCACGATCAGATTCCCTGCCTGCTCGGAAAATCCCTGATAGATATTATTGCCGGTGTCTTCATGATATTTCTGATTGGCGTATACATATACTCTCTGCAGGTGATAGGATAAATCATCCTGAAGCTTTAAAAAATCATAGAGCAGCTTACCTGACTGGCAGAGCTTTCCCTGGTAGGCTTTTACTTTCTCTATCTCTTCTTTTGTTCTGATATATTCTTCTTTCCATAACTCATCATTTGCAAATAAATCCTCTATGGACCATTTATACTTTGAATCCATTTCACTACGTTTTTTTAATTTTGACTGTTCCATAATTATTGTCCTTTCCTACCATATCTTAGTCCAAGTAACCTTATTATACCATACTATGGCTGTAAAATTATACCTGTATTTGAGATAATAAATGATTTGCTTTTAAGGTATATACAGCCTCTTCCTAAAATAGATTATAGTAATACTAAAGGAGGTAGATTCGCATCTAACATCATACTATGCTTCATAAATATATGAATAAAAAAAACCTGCCCAAGGCAGGAGTACTGCTCTTTCTTGCATTGATACTTGCCTTTCCGGCTTCTTCCTATCAGGGAGCCAAGAAGGGACTGCTGCTTTGGTTCAATACCCTGCTTCCGACCTTGCTGCCCTTTATGATACTATCAAATTTAATCGTTTATATGCGGATTACTGCCCCCTTAAGCCGGATACTATATCCGGTATTCCACCGAATCTTCCGGGTATCAAAAAATGGGTGCTATCCGGTGCTCATCGGATTCCTCTCGGGAATCCCGGTAGGTGCCAAAACAACGGCGGATATGATAGAACGGGGCGAACTTACAGCTTCGGAGGGGCAATACCTCCTGGGCCTCTGCAACAATGCCAGCCCCATGTTCATCATGAGCTATATCTCCCTTACACAGCTGAACAGACCGGATATCCGATTAATTCTGCTCTTAATCCTCTATTCCTCCGCCCTGGTTTCCGCACTGCTATGGAAGGCCCTAACAAGCAGTAAAAGGAAAGTATCAGGCTTAAGCCTTTCTCCGGAAAACCTGGCACAGGAGGATACCAACCGCTTTGACTTTAAAAAAGTGGATAAAAGTATAATGGATGCCTTTGATATTATAACCCGTGTGGGAGGCTATGTTATTCTTTTTTCCATATCCGCACAGATTTTTTCTGATACAGGCTCCCATAACGGCTTGTTTAAACTGCTGATTCTGGGATTCTTAGAGATTACGACCGGAATAAACAAAATCAGTACCTCCGCCCTTTCCATGGATATGAAAATAGCCCTGATTACAATGATTACAGCATTCGGCGGCTTGTCCGGCATGGCACAAACCAATAGCGTAATCAGCAATACAAGGCTATCCATTCATACATATATGTTTCAAAAGCTGCTGCATATGTTCATTGCTCTTATAATGGCAGCTGTTTATGTATATTTTACTTAATTAATTCCATTCAGGAAAGTATCCTCATCAAAGCCGAATTCTTCGAATTCCTCCTGTGTTACACCTTCCCTGGTCTGTGCCGCTTCCTGTATGGAGCTTTGTACCTCTGCATTTGCCTGCCCGTAATTATCATTGACCAGTTCTCTTTTATTGCTGGCTATAATTTCCAGATTCCCTTTTAAGGTATTTAAAAGGCTGTCGTATTTGGACTTGCTGCTCTGGTAAGCATTCTCAAGGACCTGCTCTGCATCTGTCAGCATATCGGCTGTATAAGATAAGGCACCCTGACGGATCTGCAGGGCATCTCCATTGGCTTCATTTACAATGCCTGCCGCCTCTTCCTCTGCCTTCTTGACCAGGGCATCCGCCTGATAATATGCCTGCTGCATGATTTCACTTTCTTCCAGCAGGGAATTGGCTCTCTCTCCTGCTTCTGCCAGGATAGCCGCGGCTTTTTCTTCTGCATCTGCAATAATGGCATCTCTATTCGCAATTATTTTCTGGTATCTTTTAATCTCATCCGGTGTCCGAAGCCGTAATTCATCCAATAAATCATATAATTCATCCTTGGGAACAATTACCTTTGTGGATGACAAAGGCTGCATCCTGCAGCTTTCTACGAACTCGTAGATATCTTCAATTAATTGTTCTATTCTACTAGCACCCATTCTATACTCTCCTTAATTCTTGATATTTATCGTAAATAGACTGAACAATGGGAGCCGGAACAAATTTCTCAATATTGCCTCCATAGCTGGCTATTTCTTTTACCGTACTGGAGCTTAAATAAGCATATTCCACGCTGGTCGTAAGAAATACCGTATCCACAGCCGGATTCAATATATGATTCGTCTGTGCCAGCTGTAGTTCATATTCGAAATCCGTTACCGCCCTTAATCCTCTGAATATTACATTTGCCTCTTTCTCTCTGGCATAGTCCACTAACAGTCCTTGATACTCTTCAATCTGCACGTTGTCTAAATTCCCAGTCGCTGTTCTCAAGAATTCTATGCGTTCTTTCGTAGTAAATAAGGGTGACTTGCTGCTGTTTTTTAAAACACCTATAATTAAGGTATCCACTAATCTGGATGCACGGTTGATGATATCTATGTGCCCCAACGTGACCGGATCAAAGCTGCCCGGATATATCCCAATTCTCATAATATCCCCTTTCCAAGCTGTGCCGGTTCTATAAAAATATGCTTATTGGTCTTATAAACTTTTTCTTTTGTAATTTGAAAGGGTGATTCTTTTAAATAATCAAAGTCTGTCTCTTTGGATGCTTCTACTATTATGAGGGTATCACAATATATAATCCCTGAATTTTTCAGTGCATTTAACACCTGCTGCTCATAACGGTGATTATAGGGAGGATCCATAAAAATAATATCAAATACCTTTCCCTGCACTTCAAGAGCACGGATGGCAGAAACCGCATCCATTAAGAGCAATTGCCCTTTATCGGCAAGCTTTGTGACATTTAGGTTATGCCTTATGCAATCCATGGCATTTTTATTATTTTCTACAAAGACAGCAGAATTGGCGCCTCTGCTTAAGGCTTCAATCCCTATGGCTCCGCTTCCGCTGAACAAGTCCAAAAAGTCGCAGTCAGCCAGCCTGTTATTTACCATATTAAACAGTGTCTCTTTGATTCTGTCCGTGGTAGGCCTTGTTTCCAGTCCTTCTACAGTTCTTAACAGTATTCTTTTGGCTTTTCCTGCAATAACTCTCATATAAACTCCTGTAACAAGCACTTCGTTTTCAAATTATAGAATTGCAAAACAGAAAGCGCTAGAATCCACTAAAATATCTATTAATATTTTATATTATTATATTGTTTTGTCAACCCAATTTTACCTCCTAGTACAAGTTTCCTAGGACATCTTTACCCTGTTATTCTACTCCATAATTCTAAAATTTTCAATAAATCAATTACAAAAACCAATTATTGGTAAAACATATGTTTTCAAAGGAAGAAGGGTCCTAAGCCAATTGGCTTAGAGCCCTTCTTCCTACCCTCTATTTTACTGCTGACCTGACATTCTCTTTTCCTGCTCGGCTATCATTTTTTTAACCATCATACCACCAACGCTGCCGTTCTGGTAGGAAGTCAAATCTCCGTTATAACCCTGTTTTAAAGGTACACCAATTTCATTGGCTACTTCATACTTAAATTTGTTTAAGGCTTCTTTTGCCTGAGGTACTTCTGCTCTGTTTCTACTTGCCATAATAAACTCCTCCATTTTCTTATTTGTCACTTCGCTTTTTAGCGGCTTCAAATAATCTTTGTTGTTGTTTGTTACACTATTATTATGTTCCGTAAATTCTGAAATACTCAGGTAAATTATTCAAATCTGAATTTAATGCCTTAATTAGAAAACCCTTAATTAGAAAACATAGTTTAAAATTAATTTTTTTTTCAATATTTCTGCACCCCATCCTGCCTGAAATACTGTAAAATAAATTTAAAATCTGCTCTTATTCCGAAACTTTTATTAGAAAAGATTCATAATTTTTATCGTCTCTTTCCGGGTACTCAAGAACAACAGAGCCAAGGCTCTTTACAAAGTCCAGCTTCATTTCGGGGTATTTATCCTGCTCCAGCTTGCCGACATAGACATATTGAATATGGTATTTTTTAATAATATCCTTTGCTGCTCCGGCATCATCAGTGGTGTACAGGGTCTTTATATCTTCTATCCTCTCATTTAATACACCGGTATCTCCCCGCCAGAGCCATTCGTGCACATACCAGCCAAGAACCGTGGGAAGTCCTGTTGCCATGGATATCCGTTCGTTATCGGAATAACTGTCCCCATTTGCTTCCAGAACAACCGGAGTGCCGGTTACATTCTTATTAAGCCACTTAACTGTCTCGTAATCATCCGGCATGTTTTTTTCCATAAAGGCAACTGCATCAAGTCCTTTATAATTCTTTGTTTCAAAGATATTCCCATACCAGGCCTTAACGGACACCTCACTGTACCACAGGGTACACAGGAAGAGAATCAGGGTAATAACCGTAAATTTCTTCTGCCAGGTAAAGGAGGGCTTATGAATAAATTTCGTAAAAATAAAGCCGCTGGCGGTACCAAAGAGAATAAATGCCTGATAGGTCAGTTTAAACATGGTATTGGCTCTTTTATAATCCCCGGTATAGATGTCCTTTATATAGATGACCTCCGGAATCAAGACAAGTCCGATAGCACATAAGCCAATGGTTACGGCAAACAGCTCCGATATTGAAAGATTTTTCAAAAAGCCTTTTACACCTGTGTAAGCCTTTTCCTCCCCGTCAGTTAAGGCAGCATCGTTTTCAAAAGGAATTTGTGCTTTGAGCTCCCTGTCCCTTCTTCTTTGAAGTATTATCAGCTCGGTCAGCAATGCCAGTACAATAGAAACCGGCAATCCCCAGAGGATTATTAATTGATAAACCGGCGTGTGTGTCGCAGCCAGATTGATTTCTGTTGATATCTGGTCAAATTTCAAGGTAAAGGGAAGTGCTGTTATTTCGGAAATTATCAAAACAGCCGCTCCCTGCAGAGCTGTCACGGCATAGGCTCTCCTCTTAAAATCATAGAACACCAGGTTAAAGAATAAGATTATGGCACCGGAGACCACAAAATAAATGGGATAATCCCAGAAATTCGTGGTATGAAACACCCCGATAAAAAAACCGATTAATATAATATAGGGATTGATAACCTCCGTTAACAGCTTTGGCTTCTTATCCGGCCCGTAGCCTTCCTCCATCAGCTTCCTGCGCTTTAAAAGCCAGGCAAAGAGTGCGGCTGTTACAGTAAGTACCAGCATGATATTCAAAACATGTGCATGCAGGTCACCCAGCACAAAGGAGTAGCTTGGAAACTCATGGATTGTTTTATCATGGGTATCCGGATTGTAGCCAATGTACCTGGTGGAATTGGGAAACCAGTAGTTCTTAAAATCTCCCGTAATTCCAAGGAAGGACCTGAGTCCCGGAACTATCCAGTAAAAAATCACAAAATGAATATTTCCGGCAAGGGATACGCCCGCACCTGACAGGATTCCTGCAAAGGGAGCTTTCCATCTGCTAAAGGATGCCTTATCCTTTAAATACTGCAGGGTCACATTGTAAGCAATGGCATAGGGAAGCACAAACCCAAAAGCCGCCAGAGTCATCAGCATGAGATTATAGCCTTCGTTGGCTCTGACAAAGGACAGCTTTGTTAAAAAGGTTGCCAGAAACTGTCCAACGTAATAATAATTAATGGTACCGCCGGCAAACCACATATCCTTTGGCGGCATATAATCCGCCCTCATCATAGCTGCCATAAACCCATAATCCATAAACTTCTCAGTACCGCTGGCTTCCGGCTTAAAGCCTCTGATATAGGTCCACACAAGGAAAAACAGAAGAAATAAAAGCTCCTCCGTAAGAACTGCTTTTATATTTTCTTTGCCAAAGGAAATTCCTTTTTTCTTCCATCTTGTAAGCACATAAGCATTGGCCGCCAGTAAAAGAGCAGCTATTACCACACAGGAGGAGGATGAAAACTTCAGGATTCTCATAGACGATAACAGCCATACAAAATATCCCGTAACTGCAATTCCTATGGTTTTAGAAAATAAATACCCTTTATCGTGAAAGCCGTCAAAAATGATTCCGGTGACAGGCATAAATGCCCCACCCAACAGCAGAAGTACGAACCACCATTTAAAAAATGGGGTAAAATCCTTTCCCAGCAGGAAAAACCCGGCCAGGAATACAGCCAATATCAAGATTATCGTAATCGTTATTTTAAGGATATTTCCTATCCCGGTATGTTTTGAATCCATTGCATGCCTGTCCTTCCAATAAGAATTTTTGTCAGCCAATATATTTATTAATGGCTGAGAAGTCCTTAAGTGCCTGTTTGCCGATGCGGAATATTTTCTTCATATTAATGGAATTTACTCCTCCCTGCCTTGGACGGAAGGTGATGGGAATATATTTAACCTTTTTATGCTTTTTCGCATATATTACTGATATTATCACATTGGACAAATTATAATTTTTCGGTATAAGCTTTATATTTTCTTTCAAAACCTTACTTTCCATCAGGCGGAAAGGGGTATTGGCATCCTTCACAGACACATGGAACACCAGCTGCAGTACAAATTTTAAGGTCTTAGTTACAAATACTCTTGAAAACCCGTCCTGCCTGCCCTTGCGGTGTCCAATAATCATATCGTACTTTTTTCTGTTTTCCCAGAATTCCCAGAATTCCGACGGTAAGGTCTGTCCGTCCGAATCCGTCTGAAAGATATAATCTGCTCCTTCCTTTATGGCATAATGATAGCCGTAAAGGATGGTGGCACCATGCCCGCCGTTTGGCTTGGTAAGAGGAATAAAAGCCTCTTTGCCCTCAGCGGCCTTCTGCATCATCTGAAAGGTTCCATCCTTGCTGCCATCATCGATGATAACCAGTCTGCTGCCATTTCCTGCCTTTTCTGCTACCTGATACCATTCATTAAGGACCCTTACTATATTCTCTTCTTCGTTATAAGCTGGTATGATGATATACAGTTTATCCACGAAAACCTCCTTTGAAGGCATTCAATACCCGCCTTACCACACCGTCCATATTATAATAACGATACTCCGCAAGCCTTCCAAGAAAAACAACCTTTTCTTCCTTTTCAATCTCTGCCTGGTAAAGCTTAAACTGCTGCTGGTATTCTTTTGTGGGGAATGGATAATAAGGCTCGCCCTCGCTGGTGGGGAATTCTTTTAAAATAGTGGTTTTTTTATGTTCCTGTCCTGTAAGCTTTTTGAATTCCGTAATTCTTGTAAAGTCGTAGTCATTGGGATAGTTAACCACCGGTGCTTCCTGATATTCTTCCCTGGAATAGGTCTCAAACTGAAATTCAAGGCTTCTGTAAGCCATCTTCCCATGTTTATAATCATAGAAATAATCCGTCGGACCGGTATAGATTAATTTATCATATTCCAAGTCCCTGATAATCTCTTTATAATCCGTATTTAATAATATCTTTATCTTCTTATTCCGGGTCATGTTTTCACACATCTTTGTGTAGCCATACTTTGGCATTCCCTGATATTTGTCGCTGAAATACCTGGTATCCCTGTTCGCCCTGATAGGAATTCTTGAGATAACAGCGGTATCCAGCTCAGCCGGGTCAACTCCCCACTGCTTTCTTGTGTAATTCTCAAATATTTTCTTATAGATGTCTTCTCCTACCTTGCTAAGTGCCACATCCTTGCTGGTGCGGATTTCATCCACAGACACAGCCTGCCTCTCCAGAAATTCCTCCACCTCAAAGCAGCTTAAATTCAGGTTATACATCTTATTGATTGTCTCAACAGTAATCGGCATGGGTATCAGATTACCGTCCACATAAGTCAGAACCCTGTGCCAGAAATGGTACCAGGGAGTAAACTGGCTTAAATAATCATAAACTTCCTTATCATTTGTATGAAAAATATGGGGTCCGTAATTGTGGATCAGGATACCTTCTTCATTATAGGAATCATATACATTTCCTCCGATATGGTTTCGCTTCTCAATTACCAGAACCTCTTCATCCAACACTTCTGCTATTCGCTCAGCGGCTGTCAGACCTGCCAGCCCTGCTCCTACTACGACGTATTTATACCTCATACGCTTCTCCTTTAATTTTCCTTATTTATACACTCACAACCACGCCTTCCCAACGCGCCGCAAGATTGAGCCGAGGATTTCGCAGGCTTAATCTTGTGTGTGAAAATTGCTTTTTAATTTTCACACTACGTCCAAAAGATTAATTACGGCTACCTGCTCCTTGGTAGGCTTGTCCAGGGCAGCCAGACGGTTTGCCTGGTTTATCAGTATCTTTTCAAATATATTACGTATTCCTCTGGCGTTGCCAAATTCCTTTGTTTTCTCTGTATCCATAGCTGCTAAATACTCCGTTATATGCTCTATGGCCTCCTCTTCTACCGTAAGGCCGGCCTTTCCGGCCATGCTCAAAAGAATCTCTGTCAATTCCTTCGCCGTATAATCCGGAAATTCAATAAAACGGTTAAACCTCGATATAAGTCCTGTGTTGGACTTTAAGAAAGATTTCATTTCCTCCTTATATCCTGCAACGATGACCACCAGATTGTCTCTGTTATCCTCCATAAGCTTCACCAGGGCGTCCACCGCTTCCTTTCCGAAATCCCCGGAAAGGTTATCTCCTGCCAGTGAGTAGGCTTCGTCAATAAACAATACTCCGCCTAAGGCTTCTTCTACCACTTCCTTGACCTTAAGGGCTGTCTGCCCGACATAGCCTGCCACCAGGCCGCTTCTGTCAGTCTCGACCAGGTTTCCCTTGCTTAAGATTCCAAGCTCCTTATAGATGGCTGCTACAAGCCTTGCCACTGTGGTCTTTCCGGTTCCGGGATTCCCCGTGTATACCATGTGATAGGATATATTCATGGCAGGCATACCGTATTCTTCTCTGATTTTCTTTACTTTAATCAGGTTAATCAGAGAATTGATTTCCTTCTTTACCTCATCAAGTCCTATCAAAGCATCCAGTTCCGCCAGCAGTTCCTGTAAAACATCCTTGTCTGTCTCAGAATCAGCCTGTGCAGTACCCGCCTTCAGCTCCTGCTTTGCTGCCACGGCACTTTTTTGGCTCTTAGGCGTATGGCTCTCTTTTGAGCCGCCCCTGTCAGTATGCGTTCTGTCTTCCCCAGCCATTCTATGGGAGGTCTTTAAAAATAAGGGCGTTGTGCAGAATTCCTCACTGTTGATCTTCCGGAAAACCTCCCTTTCGCCCATACGGTAAATATAGGTATCTCCGCTGTTATAAAAAACATTTACCTTTTTATAATATGCCATAAGATAGGAAGCCGTATCCCTGTTTCTTGCCTGGCAAAGGTCAGTCAGTGCAAGAAGTATGTTAAACAGGGCATCCATAAAGGTCGCCGCCATGCAATCCTTCTTCTCCAAATCATATAAATTACACAGCTGAAGAAGGATGGGCGGTGAATTCACAATCCTGTCCGCAGCTTCCCTGATGCCTTCAAAGGATATATTTTCCTTTTCCAAACCAAGCATGTCGGTCTTTGTAACAGCCAGTATAAACTCCATGTCTTCCCCGTGGTAAGTCTTGCAGAACAGGCTGAGCGACACACACAGGGCCTGGACATAGAGGGCAAGCATGTCTTCAACGCTTTTGTGGATGACGCTTTCAGGGGTCTCCCAATAGCCTTCCTCCGATAGTACAAGGGATAGGTCATTTAATTTATCATAATTCTCATGTCCGATACAGTATAGGGTTTCCTTTGAATAGCTGCTTTGCATATGCCCTCCCTGCTGCTTTCCATTCTGTCCAGGTAAATGTTAGAAATATTATACAATATACAAATTAAAATAAAAAGAGAAAAGTAGAACAGCTTCGTAAAATAATTATAAAGTCCCACCCTTAAATTCCACGATTTTCAATTTAAGCTCCGGTGATTTCAAAAAAATAGCCTCCAGCTCTTCCTTTGTCAGCTTCTTAGCCGCCTCATTGGCCTCCATCAGCACCTTTGCGTCCTGATAGATATCTCCCAGCTTGAATTCCATCTCACCGCTTTGGCGTATGCCAAACATATCTCCCGGACCTCTCAGCTTTAAATCTTCTCCGGCAATATAAAAGCCGTCGTTGGACTGGTTCATAATTTCAAGCCGCTTCCTGATATCCTTCCCCTCCCTGCCGCACACCAGTATGCAGTAGGATTGATGCTTCCCTCTTCCGACTCTGCCCCTTAACTGGTGAAGCTGCGCCAGGCCAAAACGTTCCGCATTTTCAATCATCATAACGGTGGCATTGGGAACATTTACACCAACCTCCACTACTGTAGTTGAGACCAGTACCTGTATTTCCCCTTTTGAAAACCGCTCCATAATATCATTCTTTTCCTGAGGCTTCATTTTGCCGTGGAGATATTCCACCTGGGCAAAGGGCAGTGCTTCCTTTAGCTTTTCCGTGTATTCTATTACATTTTCCGCCTCTATTACTTCGCTTTCCTCCACCATGGGGCAGATAACATAAGCCTGGCGTCCTTCCTCCAGCTGCTTCCCAATAAAACGGTAGGCAGTACTCCGGTATCCGGTATCAACCACACAGTTCTTAATCGGGAGTCTTCCTGCCGGAAGCTCGTCTACCAGGGAAATATCCAGGTCTCCATAGAGTATGATTGCCAGGGTTCTCGGGATGGGCGTGGCACTCATAACCAGGACATGGGGATGCTCCCCCTTGCCGGAGAGCATCTCCCGCTGCCTTACACCAAAGCGGTGCTGTTCATCCGTTACAACAAGGGCAAGCTTCCGGTACTCCACCTTTTCCTGAATAAGTGCATGGGTTCCTATAATAATCTGCACTTCGCCTTTTTTTATTCTTTCATATACCCCTCTCTTAGCGGCTGCCGTCATGGAGCCGGTAAGCAGGACTGTCTGAATTCCAAACTCCAGAAAAGCATCACTGATTGTCTCAAAGTGCTGTTTAGCAAGGACTTCCGTTGGCACCATCAGGCATCCCTGATAGCCGTTCAATGCAGTTAACAGCAAGGAAAGAGCCGCAAGGACCGTCTTTCCGGAACCTACATCTCCCTGAACCAAACGGTTCATGGTATGCTCTGACTTCATGTCCTTCCTGATCTCTTCCCATGCCCTTCTCTGGGCTCCTGTTAACTCATAGGGAAGACTGTTTTCATAATCCTTGCAGCCCTGCCTGTCCTCCAGCACAAAGTTGTTCTTCCAGCTTTTTTTGCTTTCCTTAAGATAGGACAATGCCAGGGTGAACTGGAAGAATTCATCAAAAACAAGCCGCCTTCTTGCCTGGGCAAGCAGCTCCTTATCCTTTGGAAAATGGAGCTCCAAAAGGGCATTCTTATTGTTCATCAGCTTATATTCTTTTATAACAGCTTTGGGAAGGTAATCCTCCGCCATCTCTGCCTCTCCCATAGCTGTTTTTATTGCTTTTGTCAGAAGATTATTGGTAATTCCTTCCGTCAGAGGGTAAATTGGCTGAAGAATATTCATTTTTCTTTGGTATTCCTCTCGGGTGTAGATTTCCGGCTGCTCAATTACAAGCACTCCATTCTTACGCGCAGCTTTTCCCCGGAAGATATAATGATAGCCTGACATAAGCCTGTTCTTTAAAAAGGGCATATTGAACCAGCTAAGACTCAGGCTTCCGCTTACATCCTTCACCCGGATAGTGATAATCTTTAAATTCCTCACCTGTTTTACAAGGGGCGAGGTGATAATAGAGGCCTCTATGGCTGCCTTTTCCCCCTCCTTTACGGAAGTTATGGGAACCGGCGGCTCATAGGTATCATACCCTCTTGGATAATGCCTGATTAAATCCGATACGGTAAAAATAAGTAATTTATTCAGTGCTTTTTCTGTTTTTGCACCTATGCCCTTTACCTCTGTTACAGAATCTGTAAGCTTTAATTCGTTCATGATAACCTCTTTCCTGCCGGGAAGCAGAGTCATAAAAAGGTCCTCTCCGCTAATAAGAGTGACTGCACAGCCTTTCTCCTCCAGCTTCAAGAACCTTATTTTATCTATTCAATCTATTCTACCGACAGAACGTAATAATAAATCGGCTGGCCGCCATAATGGATTTCAACCTCTGTCTCAGGGAACTTTTCTCTGACGCGTTCCGCCAGAGCATTGGCAGTATCCTCTGTTATCTCTTCGCCGTAATATAAACTGATTAGTTCAGAATCCTCATCCGTAAGGCCGCATACCAGTTCATAGGTCGTTTCTCCAATATCAGAGCCTACGGAAAGTATGGTCTTCTCATCCAGTCCCATGATGTTGCCCTGCTTGATTTCCTTACCGTCTATATTAGTATCTCTGACTGCATAGGTAACCTGACCGCTCTTGACCTTTTTCATCTCAGCAGTCATTCTGGCTTCATTTTCCTCCGCAGTCTTATCGTGCACATAATTGATTATGGCCGTAATTCCCTGAGGAACGGTCTTTGTAGGGATGACTACGATATTCTTATCCTGAGTAAGCTCTTTTGCCTGATTAGCCGCCAGAATGATATTACTGTTATTGGGCAGGATAAAAATAGTATCCGCATTTACTTCCTCAATAGCATTCAGCATATCTTCCGTACTGGGATTCATGGTCTGCCCTCCGGCTATGATATAATCCACTCCCAGTCCTTTAAAGATTTCATTGATTCCTTCTCCTATGGACACGGAAATGAACCCTACATCCTTTTTCGGCTTTTCCTTAACCTGTTCTTTTGCTTTCTTTTCCTCAGCCTGCTGTCTGGCAAGATTTTGAGCATCCTTAATCAGTCTTTCATGATGCTCTTCCCTCATGTTGTCAATCTTCATTCTGGAAAGAGAACCAAAGGTCAACGCTTTCTGAATGGCAAGTCCAGGGTCATTCGTATGTACATGAACCTTGACAATGTCATCATCAGATACTACTACAAGGGAATCACCGATAGATTCCAGATAGGCTTTAAATTCAGAATCCGTTTTTTCGTTATATTCCTTCTCCAGCATTATAATAAATTCCGTACAGTAACCGAATTTAATATTTGCCGTATCAATATTCTCTCTGTTCACGGCCGTTCCGGATTGACCTCCCTGAGCAGTCTTTGCTCCTTCCGTTCCATTAGGAATACCACTTCCTTCCTGAACACGGTCAAAATCCACTTCTTTGCCAAGAAGTGCATCATATGCTCCTTTTACGATTTCAAGAAGTCCCTGGCCGCCGGAATCTACCACGCCGGCTTCCTTCAGCACGGGCAAAAGATCGGGTGTCTGTTCCAGTACTTCCTCCATGTGCTTTATTATCTCATAACAGAAATAGACAAGATCCTTTGTCTCGGCAGCAAGGCTTGCCGCCTTTTCCGCACCGCCTCTTGCAACGGTAAGGATTGTTCCTTCCTTGGGCTTCATTACAGCCTTATATGCGGTTTCCACAGCTTTTTGGAAAGCAGCGGATAAAGCCAGGGTATCCAATACCTGGTATTCCTTGATTTCCTTACAGAAGCCTCTTAAAAGCTGGGAAAGAATAACGCCTGAATTTCCTCTGGCTCCTCTCAGGGAACCGCCTGATATTGCTTTTGAGAGCCCCTCCATGGTGGGATTTTCCATCTGGTTCACTTCACGGGCCGCTGACATAATAGTTAGTGTCATATTAGTACCTGTATCACCGTCCGGTACAGGAAAAACATTCAATTCATTAATATATTCTTTTTTGGATTCAATGCTTTTTGCTCCCGATAAAAACATCTTCCGGAGCATACCAGCATCTATAGTATTTATAACCACAAATCTATTCCTCCTTAACAGTAATTCTTCTGCTAGTCAATGACTCTAACGCCTTCGACAAAAATATTAATTTTAGTGACTTCCATACCGGTAAATTCTTCTACCTTATACTTGACATTACTGATTAAGTTCTCTGCTACTGCCGAGATACTTACTCCATATGCAACAATGATATGCAAATCAATAATTATTTTATTATCTTCCAGCAAAATGTTCACACCATGCTTCAGACTTTCCCGCATAAGAAGTTTAACAAGGCCGTCTTTCATGTTGACCGATGCCATGCCCACAACGCCAAAACACTCAACCGCTGATGAACCTGCATATTTGGCCAGCACATCATTATCTATCGATACTTCACCAATTTTTGTATTCATGTGTCCCTTCATAGGAATCCTCCATTCTATTAATATTAACTATGACGAATCTACACGCAGGATAAAGGCGGTATTTTTAACGTCTCTAGGTTTCCATTCCTTTCTATTATAACCTTTTTTTATAGAAAATGGAATACTAATTTTATTCATAAGGCATTATGTATGCTCTTTTATAGTATTCCATAAATTTTTTTATTTATAAGCCCATTTTAATAGTAAGAAAAAATAATCTGCATATATTGTTTAATAAGAAACTATATGACAATATTTACCACTTTAATTTCTTACTTTACTGAAAATGAGGTCTGCCTATGAAAAGAATGATTGGTTTTATCCTTTTCTGGATAGCTATCGGTATGACAATTATGCTGTTTATCACAAACGGAGTGCTTGCCATATTGATTATTATCCTTCTTCTTATCCTTGGATATAATTTATTTGCCTGCTAGCTTCCGCCAGGCATAATAATAGACGAAAAATAAGCCCGCTGTTTCACCAGCAGGCTTATTCTTCAATGCCATTATGTATCTTCGCACAAAAAATCAGGACCACCGTGTTACCGATGGCCTTGATTATACATAATTATGCACGTTCCACTTTACCTGATCTAAGACATGAAGTACATACATAAGTTTTCTTTGCTGCACCGTTAACCAGAATCTTAACAGACTTCACATTTGCCTTCCACATCTTATTTGATCTTCTATGAGAATGACTCACAGCATTTCCAAAGTGAGCACTTTTTTCACAAATTGCACATTTAGCCATTAAAAGCACCTCCTTAGGTATATTCTAAGTCTTTCGACCTGCAAACAAAACTATTTTAACAGATGGACCGGCATATTGCAAGAGAAATTTTATATTATATTAATTATTCACTCTGACCTGACTGTCTTTTTAAAGCTTCATCCACCTTATCGGATACATCCTCTGTATTTTCCGTCTTATCCTTCTTGAACTTATTCAGTACATCCGGCACCATATCCAGTATCTTTGTGACACTATCCTGATTCTTTACATTTACAAGGCGGGCAGAACCGTTCTGAATCACCAGTACTGCACTTGGTGTTATCTTTCCGCCCATACCGCCGCCTGCATTACTTTTGCTGGTATCCTTCGCAAATGCACCGGCTGCAACGCCAAAGCTTACATCTACCAGAGGCAGGATTACTGTTCCATCCTCAAATTTTACTGCATCACCTACAACAGTTTTTGTGGTAATAAAATTGTCCATTCCTTTAAACAATGACTCTACGGTGTTATTAAAGTTGTTATCTGCCATTAGAATTCCTCCTTCAAGGTTTGAAAGTTTTTAATGAGAGCCCTTATATCACGGTTTCGAATTACTTTAATTCCAATTATAAGTAGAATAATTCCGCGTATTCTTCCTTTGCAATAGAAGTTTCCCTTTAATACCTCATTTTCAAAATCAGGTATTATCTGTACGGAATCTTTGTATATTCCCATAAAGGCGGCTGCCACACCCAGAAGCTGCCCCGTTGAGCAGGGATCTCCTGTTCCGAATTCGATATAAGCCTTGACTTTCCTTGGCCCCATATGCTTCAGCAAGCCCTTTATTCTCTCAAATCCATATTTTAATCCAAGCTTATTTGTTTCATTCTGAAAGAACATTTTAATCAAATTATATTTATCATAGATATTAGAAAGGCTAAGACTGAGATTTTTTACCTTTTCCTTCACACTTTCAAAGAAGGCTTTCAGTTTATTCCACAGATTCTTTATCCGGCTTCCGATTTTTCTTATAAAATGAAAGCTTCCTTCCGCGGAGCCATCAGGCTCTTTCCCATCAACAGATATCTTCTCCGGAAGGACCTGCTGCTCTTTTCCCCCGGCCTTTTCATTGTTTTCCATACCGGGAACTGCTTCAGCTGCCGCTTTTGTTATCCTCACAGCTTCCGCCCTTTTAATGGATTCTGATTTCTCTTCCGTATTGACGGATTCTGATTTTTCTATTGCGTGGATATCCGGACCTGCTGCTTTTATGTCAGCTGTCAGGTCAGTCTCTTTCTTCTTTTCGGCCTGCGGGACAGCATCCGTCTTCGGGGCTGTCTCCGGTTCCGAAATGGCTTTTGCTTCAGGTATGGACAGCTGTTCCTCTTCTGCTTTTCTCTTAGTCTTTGTTTTCTCTTTTTTTCCTTTTGACAGGGACAGTTCACCGTTTTCGGTCTTTTTCCCGGATTCCCGGCCCTTTTTGCCTCTTAGAGAAAACACTCTTTTCTTTTTTTCGGAAGCTTTTTCTTCTTTCTCTTCTTCCTTTTTCGAGCTGTCAAATAATATTTTCCCAAAAATTTTTAATCTCATTCGGAAATTCCCCTGAAGATCACTTTCTTCTTCCAGAATTTCAGTAACATCCGAAATTTCTATATCTTCTCTGCCGTATTCCGCCGTAAAGCTCACTATTCTTAAAAGCCATGTGAATCTTGCCGCTGCCTTGAAATCCTCTTCATATTCTGCATTCAGCTTATAACGAATGGGCACAAACAATGCAATTAAAATAAGTGCAATAAGTAATCCCAGTACAGAAGCAAGAATTATACCTATTATTTTTAAAACTATGAAAACAATGTGGATCATAGATTCCCGGATCCTCCTGTAAAAACTCTATTGGCACTTAAAAGTTAAAAATATTCCCTTACTAAAAAGCCACCGGTCTCCCTGTATATTTCTTCCATCATGCCACGAACCAGCTCCCTTGCTTCGCTTTTGGAACCGGCAAGCCCGATAATATACATTTCCTTTTTTTGATAATAAGGAAAACTCAGCTCGTTGGCATTTATTATATCCAGCAGATTATCGGGATTGGAAGCATAGGTGATGCAAAATACCGCAAAGGTCAGCTTTCCGTTTTCCACGGACTTCATAACCTTTTTCTTTCTGCTTTCAATGCTTTCTCCCAAATAGAGCTTGTCCGCCCATCTTATCATAACGTCCTCTTCCTCAATATCATATCTTATTCTCTTTATTCCCCTTAAACACTCACTGGTTTTTATTGGAATATTTCGCCTGACGTGTACATTATACCACAGATGGAATGGAAAAATACAGACTAATTATCAAAAAATGACTGTATAATACGAATGCAGGCAGTCTTTTCGGCCTGGTCCTGGCATTGCTCCAGGCTGCTTTCCATATATTCTTTTATTTCAGACTGGTTCTTAAAAAATACCGGAAGCTTTGACAGGGTATTTGCCATAATTGCCCTTGTTACCGCCCTCTCGCTTTCTGAAAAAAGACGGGATAGCTCGCTTAATACCTCATTCTGGTTTTTTATGATATCCTCTTCCTGTACTTTCTCTTCCTTGTCCGCCTTCTCCAGGTCTATAAACAAGCTGCTGGAAAGAAGCTTTTCCGATAGCAGCACGCTGTTAAATACCGGTCCAAGCATCAGGCCTTCAATAAGGTCCCTGTATCGTCCCTTGACTTCCGGAAGATAAGCCTCAAGCTTGCTTAATTCTTCCATCAATATCTCCTGTTTTCCTTCCGTATAGGATAGCTTCTCCTCCATTTCCTCACCGAGGGGTTCAGCTCCTTTGGCAAGGAATTTATTGTTTACCTCACCAATGATATCCCTTAATTTATCCATGTCCTGAGGGAGAATCAGATATTTCATTTCTCCCTTTAAGTTCTCAAGCTTATATCCTCCTTCCATATAAATATAAGGAGAGGATAACAGCATCACATACAGGTCATTGATACATTCCTGTAAACCAAAGTAGAAATCCACTCTTGTATTAATATATACGGCAGATACTTCTAAGAGCTTTGTAAGCTCTTCGTAACGCTCTTTTGTAATTTCCTTGTATTTCTCACCTGCAAATTCCTTTCTCAGATTAAGAAGATACGGATAATCCTTCATTTCTTCCGTATCATAAAGCATGGAGCAGGTCTTAATCATATAGAGAAAGCTTTCAAGAGCACTTTTATCCCCATCCTTATAAAGGGCAATACTGCTCTTTAGCAGTTCGAAATATCTCTGCTTTGTCATTCTTATGGGAAGCTGTCCCAGCACCTCTTTGATTTTACCGTTGACCACCACATTATCCTGTGTGTCAAAGATATAAGCCATGGCACTTTGTACAAACTCTTCCGCAGAAGGTTCTTTCTCTGTCTCCTTGAATCTATGTTCAATACGGTTCAGGACATATTCATATACCTGAAAAATATCCGTATAGGCCGTAAGAACCTGCATTTTCTGAATGCAGCTGTTACGAAGGGCATGTAATCCGGCGATTCCTTCCTCGGTCTTGCTTCCGGCCTCTCCGCCCAGAAAATACTCCTTCAGCAGCAGGTTAAATTCCTCCAAGAGACTATCCTCTTCCCATCCATTTGGAAAGGTTTCCGTATAATACTCATAAAAGGTATAGTAATGTATGGTAAATTTAACCTCCGCAAATTGACTGTAAAGGTTAATAAGCTGGTTGATAAAAACCGGCAGGCTCCTGTCAAGCTCCTGTCCTTTTTCAATATCCATGCATACTGCCCTTAAATGCTTATTCATAACAAAGGTCCCTCCTAAAATCAATTATTCCTGTTTTTCATTATCCATTCCAATACGCTTTGAATCTTTTCATCCCAGTATTTCCACTGATGATCTCCCGGTGATTCTTCATAGGTCAGCTCATAGCCAAGCTTCGTAAGATGCTCTCTCATATGTACATTCTGCTCATAGAGAAAATCTTCCGTACCGCACCACATGTAGAGCTTGGGAAGAGGCTTTCCGGATTCTTTTAATCTGGCAGCTTCTGCAAATAAATCGTTGGAGCTATTCTCTACCTTATTCAGGTCTCCGAAGACACTCTGCCAGTAGCGCTTTTCTTCTTCTGTTTTACCCCATCCGCTGACAGTTGCCGCATCCAGACCTCCTGAAAGGGACGCAGCCATGCCGAATGTTTCAGATGCCGAAAGACCGAGCTTCATGGCACCATAGCCTCCCATAGACAGTCCGGCTGCAAAGGTATCCTCTCTTCGGTCGGATAAATTTGCAAAGAAGGAACGGCAGATTTCAGGCAGTTCCTTTGAGATATAGGTCCAATAGCGGTTGCCCCATGCCATATCGGTATACCAGCCAAGATGGGTCGTGGGCATGACAACAGCTATTCCCAAATCACTTACATAACGTTCGATGGAAGTTCTTCTCTGCCAGATAGTATGGTCATCGCTCATTCCGTGAAGCAGATACAGGGTGGGTATTTTTCCTTCATTTCCTTTTCCCTCCATACCAATCTGTCCCTTTGTCTGCTGAGGCAGAATAACATCCATCTGCATACACATACCAAGTACATCGGAAAAAAAATCCACATGCAATAATGCCATAATTTCCTCCCTTTCTAAGAAAACAGACAGATATTTCAGTTCCTGCCTCATATCTGCCTGTCTCATTTTTATTTATAATTTAATGGTTGTCATTTCCCGGTTTCTTAACATGTTCATGGGTAAATAAATGATCCATGCAATACTCATAATTCCCGTCACATTTGGAGCAGAACCTGAATTCCAGATTCTCATCGTCAAGCTCCGTTCTTCCGCAGACTGCACATTTATGGCGGGTAACCTGCCTTCTTCCGTTGAAGTCCACTACATTGCTGCCCTTCTCACCACTTTTTACCTGGCTCTTGAACTGCCTCTTCCGCTTGACCTCGTTGGGTGAAAACCTTCTGTAATTTCTGCTGGAAAAGAAATATAACAGGAAATTGCCAAGAGCTAAAATAATTGCAACAGCTAAGAAATACTCACCGGCAGCAATTGCCTGTACTAACTGCAGCCCGATAAAAGCCGCATCCAAATAAGCCAGATACTTAATCTTGATAGGTATAATGAAGAAAAAAAGCACCTGTGTATTCGGGTACAGGGTGGCAAAGGCCAGGAACATGGCATAATTGATATAATCCATGCCAAGAGGCACACTGACACCTGTAACCAGATAATTTACCACCACTGCCAGTACATTTAGCAGCAGGCCGCTGAGATAATACAGGTTGAAGCGAAATGCCCCCCAGGTATTCTCCAGTGCCGAGCCAATCATATAATAAAAATAGATACCGATAGCAGCAAATAACAGATTACTGAACTGCGGCTGAATTAAAAAGGTAACGATTCTCCATACCTGTCCCTGCAGCAGCTTTTGAATGTCAAGCATCAGATATTCCTGATAAAACTGGGGATTTATCTGATTGACTATAAAACCTGTAGCATAGAGAATGGATACATAGAGCATCAGGTTATGGATTGCATATCTGCCGAACTTGCGTTCCAGCTTATTCAAAAAATTCATTCATTCACATCCCTTTAATTATTCCTAAAACAAATCTTTCTTACGGAATACCATAGCAATAACAGAGGTCACTAGAAGGGTAATAATAATAATAGTAACAAATCCATAGGACTTATTCAAAAAGGGCATCCCGCCTACATTCATTCCGAAAAAGCTTGCGATCATGGTGGGAACTGACATTACAATGGTGACCGTTGCTAAAAATTTCATTACGATATTCAGATTATTGGATATTACGGAAGCAAAAGCATCCATGGTTCCGCTTAAAATCCCGCTGTATATATTAGCCATCTCAATAGCCTGCTTATTTTCTATTATGACATCCTCCAGCAGCTCCGTATCCTCCGGATACTGCTTGATTGTGTCTATCTTGAGCATTTTTTCCAATACTACTTCATTGGACCGCAGGGAAGTAGTAAAGTACACGAGGCTTTTTTCCAGTTCCAAAAGGTCTATCAATTCGCTGTTCTTCGTTGAAATATGCAATTTATGTTCTATCTGCTCACTTCTTCTGTCAATAATTCTTAAGTACTGCAAGAATACCGAGGCATTTTTATACAGAATCTGAAGTATGAACCTTGTTTTCTTAAACGTATAAAAATCTCTTACCCTGCCGTCCATGAAGCCTTTTAAAACCTTGGTCTCTTCCAGGCATACCGTAATAATCAAATCTTTTGCTACTATGATAGCAAGTGGTATTGTAACATACCTGTCCTTATCATTTCTCTCTTCCATCGTAGGGATGTCCACTAAAATCAGGGTATAATCATCCTCTACTTCAATTCTTGAGCGTTCCTCTTCATCCAAAGGTGCTCTTAAGTGGTCAATGTCAATATGACAGCTCTCCGATATTTCCAGCAATTCCGTAGCTGATGGGTCTGTCATAACCACCCAGCATCCTGTCTCAATGCTATCAAGATAATGTATTCCGTCCTCAAATGTCTTTAAAATCTCAATCATGATACACTCCTTCTACTGCACAGCAAAGCAGAAGAAGTTAAAGACCTAAACTGCCCCGTACAGTGCGTTATTTTGTTTTAATCGTCGGTACTTACAACTGGGTCCCGCTTCCATACGGTGTTTACGTCCTTTCTCTAAAATTGATACCATTGGCATCCTTTGATTATTGTCATTTGGTGTCCACTACATTATATGTTTTCTCATATTTAATGTCAAATAAAAATCTTGAAAAGAAAGGTGAAATTTTTATGAAGACCACAAAACAGGTACCGGGATATCCCTCAATAATTCTAACTGTATCAGGAGATATTCCTATGATTGGTATTTTAAGCTAAAATTATGTATGAAAAAATTCCAGGATGCAGAATATGCAGGTTTTATTCCTGCTCCCATAGCAGGGGCTGCTGCAAAAATGAAGCTCTGCGGAGTATAACTTCATTTTGCAACAGCCCCTGCACTTTCCTTGAATAAACCTGCATTAGGCTGTACCTTCTGCCAGGGCATAAAGGCCCTTATACAGTATCACTGGGAATATTAAGCGTAGTCCCCGGTAAAAGCATGATGGAATTTAAACTGTTATTCCTGATGATATCCTCAATGTCTATTCCAAATTTATCTAAAATTGATTGTATGGAATCGCCTTCCTCCACCATATACTCAAATACATTATCCTGAGTGGCACCCTCAACAACCGGAATACAGATTTCATCGCCTACCTGAAGATTATATATGTCTACAAAGGGATTTAGTCTTAAGATCAGAGGCAGCGGGACATTATACTCTCTGCTGATGCTATGGAGGGTATCCCCCTGCCCGATTACATAATTCATACAGCTGTATTCTCTGAAATTTGTGTTCATTCCTTTCACGTTCTTCACCTAATAGTCTCTTTTCCCGCAACAGGCCCGAGCCGGTTACGTTTCTCTTCCTTATATTATATTATCAAGGAGCTTCCTTTGTTCCAAATATTGTTTTTTTCTCCCTCAAATCTTTCTATATATTCCCATTAATAGTAAGCCAGTGAAATTCCGGTGTTGAACTTCCTATTTTTGTGTCGTATAATATAGCTTAGCGGAATTACGCTATAGGACTTTGTAATCATTTTACAATCGTCTCATATACTATAGTGTTACAATTCTTGTAAGGAGGTAAAACGTTTGAGCGATTATAAAAAACCATTCACTTTAGGAATCGATATTGGCTCCACTACCGTTAAAGTTGCGGTATTAAATACAGAAAATAAAATCCTCTTCTCTGAATATGAGCGGCATTTTGCCAATATTCAGGAAACCCTGGCCAAGCTGCTGACCAACGCGAAAGAACAGTTGGGTAATATGGAAGTAGCGCCCATGATAACTGGTTCCGGTGGCCTTACCATATCAAAGCATCTTGGTATTCCTTTTATCCAGGAGGTTGTCGCCGTATCTACTTCCCTTCAGGATTATGCTCCAAAAACCGATGTAGCAATCGAACTTGGCGGTGAAGATGCCAAGATTATATATTTTACAGGCGGAATAGAGCAGAGGATGAACGGTATCTGCGCAGGGGGTACCGGCTCCTTTATAGACCAGATGGCTACTCTCTTGAATACGGACGCTTCCGGTCTTAATGAATATGCCAAAGAATATAAAGCCATTTATCCCATAGCTGCCAGATGCGGCGTATTCGCCAAATCGGATATCCAGCCGTTAATTAATGAAGGGGCTACAAAGCCGGATCTTTCCGCTTCCATCTTTCAGGCAGTGGTGAATCAGACCATCAGCGGTCTGGCCTGCGGCAAACCCATCCGGGGAAATGTAGCTTTTCTTGGGGGACCCTTACATTTCTTAACAGAGCTGAAGAACGCTTTTATCCGTACACTGAATCTTACGGAAGATCAGATAATTGCTCCTGAGCATTCCCATCTCTTTGCAGCCGTAGGTGCTGCCATGAACACCAAGTACGATACGGTTGCCACCCTTGATGATATTATTCAGAAGCTTCACCAGGGAATTACTATGGATTTTGAAGTAAACCGTATGGCTCCCCTGTTTAAGGATGAAAAAGAATATCAGGAATTTAAGGAGCGTCATTCCAGACAAGCCGTTAAAAAAGGCGATTTAAAAACCTATAAAGGCGACTGCTTCCTGGGTATTGATGCCGGTTCCACCACTACCAAAATTGCAGTTGTAGGGGATGACGGAACCCTTCTTTATTCCTTCTACAGCAATAACAACGGCAGTCCCTTAAAGACCGCCATAAAAGCAGTAAAAGAAATCTATTCCCTGCTTCCCAAAGAAGCCAGAATAGTCCGTTCCTGCTCCACCGGTTATGGTGAAGCTCTCTTAAAGTCCGCTCTTATGCTGGATGAAGGAGAGGTGGAAACCGTTGCCCACTACTATGCTGCCGCCTTTTTCGAGCCCAAGGTGGACTGCATCCTGGATATCGGCGGGCAGGATATGAAATGCATTAAGATCAAGAACAGCTCTGTGGACAGTGTCCAGTTAAATGAAGCCTGCTCCTCCGGCTGCGGTTCCTTTATTGAGACCTTTGCCAAGTCCTTAAATTATGAAGTAGCTGACTTTGCCGAGGTTGCCCTCTTTGCCAAAAATCCTGTTGACTTAGGCTCCAGATGTACTGTGTTCATGAATTCCAAAGTGAAACAAGCACAAAAGGAAGGGGCACAGGTAGCAGATATCTCCTCCGGTCTGGCTTATTCCGTTATTAAAAATGCTATTTTTAAGGTTATCAAGATTACGGACCCCAAGGACCTGGGCGAGCATGTTGTCGTACAGGGCGGTACCTTCTATAATGAGGCAGTTTTAAGAAGCTTCGAACTTCTTACCGGCTGCAAGCCTGTAAGGCCGGATATTGCTGGAATCATGGGTGCCTTTGGCGCAGCGCTGATTGCCAGGGAGCACTATCAGGGCGAGGAAACCACCCTGCTGTCCCTTGATAAAATCAACGAATTGACCATTGAATCCTCCATGGCCAGATGCAAGGGCTGCACGAATAACTGCCGTCTTACCATCAACCGTTTTACCGGCGGAAGGCAGTTTATCAGCGGTAACCGCTGTGAGAAAGGTCTTGGCAAGGTAAAGAACAAAGAAAACGTTCCGAATTTATTTGATTATAAATTGAAATCTCTCTTCTCCTATGAGCCCCTTGCTGAGGATAAAGCTCCAAGAGGTGTCGTGGGAATACCAAGAGTCCTTAATATGTATGAGAATTATCCCTTCTGGTTCACCTTTTTTACAGAGCTTGGATACCGTGTAATCCTCTCACCCGAATCCACCAGGAAGATTTACGAGATGGGTATCGAATCCATTCCCAGCGAATCGGAATGCTACCCTGCAAAGCTTGCCCACGGACATATCATGTGGCTGATCAAGCAGGGCGTTGATTTTATCTTCTATCCAAGTGTTCCTTATGAACGCTGTGAGGTGCCCGGGGCCAATAACCATTATAATTGCCCTATTGTTGCCTCCTACAGTGAAAATATCAAGAACAATGTAGAAGAACTGAGAAGTGATAACATACGTTACGAGAACCCCTTCATGTCCTTTGAAAATGAAGAAATCCTGACTAACCGCCTGGTTACCGTTATGAAGGGCATTAATGATGCTTCCGCCAAGGAAGTAAAGGCTGCCTCACATAAGGCCTGGGCTGAACTTGAGGCCAAGAGAATCGACATCCAAAGAAAAGGGGAGGAAACCGTTGCCTACCTTAATGAGACCGGTAAGAAAGGCATCATTTTAGCCGGCCGCCCGTACCATATTGATCCCGAAATCAATCATGGTATTCCCGAACTGATTAACTCTTACGGTGTTGCCGTATTGACAGAGGATTCCGTTTCCCACCTTGGAAAGGTTGACAGACCTCTTGTGGCAGTTGACCAATGGATGTATCACTCCAGGCTTTATGCAGCGGCTGCCTACGCAAAGACAGTGCCCAGTCTCGAATTGATTCAGTTAAACTCCTTTGGCTGCGGTCTGGATGCTGTTACAACTGATATGGTTAATGATATTCTAACCAAATCCGGTAAGATTTATACCGTATTAAAAATAGATGAGGTAAATAATTTAGGAGCTGCCAGAATCAGAATCCGTTCTCTTTTATCCGCTGTCAGCGACAGAGACAGAAAGAAGCTCTCCTGTGATGTACCGATTGCCTCAGATGCTCATACCAGAGTTGTATTTACCGAGGAAATGCGCAAGAACTACACGCTTCTTTGCCCCCAGATGTCACCCATTCACTTTGATATATTGCAAAGTGCCTTAAAGTCCGGCGGCTATAATGTTGAGATACTTCCCAATGATAACCATTCTGCAGTGGACGTAGGCTTAAAATATGTTAATAATGATGCCTGCTACCCTTCTCTCATGGTAGTCGGACAGATTATGGATGCGCTCCTCTCCGGAAAATACGACTTGAATAAGGTAGCCGTTATGATTACCCAGACCGGCGGAGGCTGCCGTGCGACCAACTATATTAACTTTATCCGAAGAGCCCTTGCAAAGGCTGGCATGACACAGATTCCTGTCATATCCTTAAGCGTGACCGGACTCGAAAAGAATCCGGGTATGAAATATACGCCTAAGTTGATTATGAGCGCTGTTCAGGCTCTGGTATACGGCGACGTATTTATGAGGGTACTGTACCGCACAAGGCCTTACGAAGAAGTTCCCGGTTCCGCCAATGCCCTGCACCAGAAATGGAATGAAAAGTGCAAGGCATCCGTAACCAATGCCAAATGGGGTGAATTTAAGAAAAATATCAGAGGCATCATCGAAGACTTTGATAACCTGCCTCTGAAGGATATCAAAAAGCCCAGAGTCGGTATTGTAGGTGAGATTTTAGTTAAATTCCTTCCTGCCGCCAATAACTATCTGGTTGAATTATTGGAGGCAGAGGGAGCAGAAGCTGTTGTTCCGGATTTATTAGACTTCTTTATGTATTCCTTCCATAATGCAACCTTTAAGGCTGAAAATTTAGGCTTTAAAAAGTCTGCGGCAAGAATAAGCAACGTCCTTATTCAAGCTCTTGAACTTTGCAGGAAGGAAGCACGGGTTTCTTTTGAAAAGAGCAAACGCTTTACTCCTCCCGTACCGGTAAAAACCCTGGCTGACTACGCTTCTCCTATTGTATCGGTAGGTAACCAGACCGGTGAAGGCTGGTTCTTAACCGGTGAAATGGTTGAATTAATTCATTCCGGCGTCAGCAATATTGTGTGCACCCAGCCCTTTGCCTGCCTCCCTAACCACATCGTAGGTAAAGGTGTTATTAAGGAGCTGCGTCTGCGATATCCTGACTCCAATATCGTAGCTGTGGATTATGACCCCGGTGCCAGTGAAGTTAACCAATTAAACCGTATCAAGCTGATGCTTGCAACAGCTGTTAAAAATATGGAAAATAAGCCTGCTCACACAATGGAAGTAAATGATTCTTACCACACCCTTCCGGTCACTTCCAAAACAAGTCTGGATGCGGGTATGTAAAATTAAAAAACAGCTTTAATCAATAAATGAGGCGGAATTCAGAGAATTCCGCCTCATTAACTGTAATTTATGGCAATCCGGGAAATCATTATAAGAAGTAATCTTATCATCTATTGATGCTGCTTTGGAAATTATATTGGCTTTAACGATTTGATTGCCTTCAGGGATTTTATTGGCTTAATGGTTTTTCAGACTTCAGGGATTTTATTGGATTAACAATTTAATCAGACTTCTTCTACAAGCAGGACACCATCTGCACTGTTAAGTAACTGTATAATATCCGTATGTGATTGTTTTTTCTCCAGGCGAAGTGTAAGCAATACCGCAACTTCCGTCTTGTCGGCAAGCTTAAATTTCGTGACCTCCACATCGCTGATTTTCATATTGTACTGTTTTACATATTCAATAAAACTCCCCACAAAGGAAAGTCTGGCAAATTCTATATAAAGGTCCATCACTTTCGTAGACGCGGCCACATGATTATCTAATTTATGCAGTACGGACATTACAAACAAAGTCATAAGACAGCCAATAATTGCGCCGGCATAAAAGCCTATTCCGATAGAAAGACCAACACAGGCCGCAACCCAAAGTCCGGCTGCCGTGGTCAGTCCCTTGACCCGGTTACGTGCGGTAACGATAATTGTGCCCGCTCCCAGAAAGCCGATGCCGCTGACTACCTGGGCTCCCATCCTGGATGGGTCTACATTGGCATAGTTTTCCGAAATGTACTGGTTGGTAATCATAACCAAAGCAGAACCCACACATACCAGCATATAGGTCCGAAAACCCGCAGGCCTGTTTTTTCTTCCGCGTTCAATTCCAAGTATTCCTCCGCAAATAAACGCCAGCAATAAACGTACAAAGGTTGACAGAGCATTTAAGTCTCTTAAAAATTCAGGCATTTATTTCTCCTCCTCTTCCCTGCTATGGAAACCCGGCTGCCTATTTGCTAATCTGTCTGCAGGCAGCAGGGCTGATACCATAAACGCTGCGGAAGTTCTGGCAAAAATAAGAGCAGTTCGTATAGCCGATTTGTTTGCTGATATCGACTATTTTCATGTTGGTATTTTCCAAATATTCCTTAGCCCTTTCCATTCTGTATTCCTTGATAAATTTTACCAGGGTTGTCCCTGTTTTCTTTCTGAAAATATAACTGAGATAGCTTGGTGTTAAATACACTTCCTTTGCCAGCTCTTCCAGGGTAATATCCCGCTGGTAATTGCTGTGGATATACTGAATAACAGTATCCGTAATTTTATTATTTTGCTGTTCGTTTTCCTTCACTTCCAATTTTTCAATACTTTTTTCCATGATTTCAATAATTTCTTCATAGCTGCTGCATTTTAATATCTGCTGCATTTCTCCGCTGAACTCATATTCACTCAGCAAATTTTCACTGATAGCCTTCAGCATCTCGGAAAAAATATAATTCATATACATTTTGGAAAAGCCCTGCCGGTAGCGGTAATGCCTGCAAAAATACAGAACACACTGGCGCAGGCTGTAAGTATCCTTCATGGTAGCGTAGTAATGGATACGGCTTATCAAATCACTCATATATTCCGAAGAAGCATTCTGCTTTAAAGGATAGGATATGACAGGCGTGCTGCCTGTAAAGAACCTGGATTCCTGTATTTCCTCAAAGGCCGCATACTCTGCCGGAATTTGAGTATAGTTATTAAATTCCCTGCTGAGAACAATATAGCAGAGGGTTTTATATTCCTCTTTTAAAAAGTCATATATCTTCTCCCCTAACCGTACAAACTCCTCCTGGTCTGCCCTGTAATTTTTCAGGAATAGAACACTTTGGTACTGATTAATATTAAGGTAATCAAAATTTGCGGTAAGATTTTCTCTTAAGCCTTTTTCAATTGTTTCATTGGATATTTCAAAGAAATTATCGCTGGTCTCAATTAAGAGCATTCTGGTGTACTCCCTGAGATAACCGGTATGCATATTGCTTTTATTTGTTAAGGGAAGCTTATCCGGTAATATGCCGTTTAACAGATTGAGCAGAAGGTAATCCCGCTCATAGTTCCTTTTCGTTTCATCTTCTTCCAGTTCCAGAAGGATTTTATCAAAAACCTGTTGAAACTCATCAATATTAACAGGTTTTAAAACATAATCCGACACGCCGAGATTTATTGCTGTTTTGGCATAACCAAATTCTCCGTATGCACTGAATATAATAATCTTAAGCTTTGGCTGCAGATCCAATGCATGTTTGGAAAGCTCCAGGCCATCCATAAAAGGCATCTTAATATCAGTGCATAATATATCATAGTTTTCCGTTTCTAATCGCTTCAGGACCTCCTCCGAAGATTCAACAGAGGCGGTCTCAAATAAATCCCCATACTGTCTGATTAAAAATTCTATCCCCTGTCTTTCTATCTGTTCATCATCAACAATTATAACTTTATACATGATATTTTCCTTCCATCCTAAGCTTATAGATTAAATCCCGTAAGCCTTATTCCTTCACTGAGCCCATTACTATTCCGGTTACAAAATAGCGTTGCAAAAACGGATAAATTAACAGCAGCGGCACGGTGGATACCACTATTTTAGCGGAATTCATGGCCCTGTTTGACAGCTTTGACATTTCTTCCAGCATTTCGGGATTGGTACTGTACATCTCTGAGAAATTAACGGTTAACTGCTGTATGTATGTCTGCAAGGGGTATTTCGTTGCCGTATTAATGTAAATCAGACCGCTGAAATAATCGTTCCAATGGGTCACAATACAGAATAGGGTTATGGTGGCGATGGCAGGCAATGAAACCGGCAAATATATTTTAAGCAGAACCTGCCATACAGTGGCACCGTCAACTGTGGCTGCTTCATCCAGAGATTTTGGCACCGCTTTAAAGAAATTCATCATCAGTATTACATCGAATACAGGTACGGCATGTGGTAATATCAATGCCCAGATACTGTTTAATAAATGCATGTTTTTAACGGTAATATATAAAGGTATTGTACCGCCGCTGAACAGCATGGCAATCATTAAGAGCATCATATATTTATCACGCTGCCTGAATTCATTTTTAGCCTTTGACAAGGGATAAGCCATAAGGATAACCAGCGTTAAATTTAAAGCCGTTCCTAACACTACCCGAAGTACCGATATAAAAAAGGAGCGCCAGAATTGAGCATCTTCCAGTATTTTGTTATAGGAGGCCAAATTAAAACCAACGGGCCAGAACCAAACGATATTTCCCGTAGCAGCTGCCTGATTACTGAAGGAAACAGCTACAGTGTTGACCAAGGGCAGCAGACAGGCAAGCGCAAACAGAATTATCACAGTCCAGATAATAAAATCAGCGAGCATTCCGCCGATACTTTTTTTTCTATATTTACTCATACTCTATTTTCCCTTCCCTAGAAAATCTGATAATTGGCAAATTTTTTCGCTAACAGGTTAGAGGACATAATCAGAATAAAGCCAATTACGGATTTCATTAATCCGACGGCTGTCGCAAGGCTGTACTGCATGTCCACCAGGCCTATACGGTACACATAGGTATCTATGATATCAGCCGTTTCGTAGACCAGGGGATTATATAGATTAAAGATCTGGTCAAAGCCGGCATTTAAAACCTTTCCTAAACTGAGTGCCGTCATAAGGACTATGGTAGGCGCAATGCCGGGCAATGTAACATGAATCATTTTATGGAACCTGTTGGCACCGTCCAGGGAGGCCGCTTCGTACAGGCCCGGGTCGATTGCCGTTAAAGCGGCAAGATACACTACGGAATCAAAGCCGAATTCCTTCCAGGTGGAAGTTATGATCATGATGGGCCTGAACCAGGAATTGCTGGCAAGGAATATGATAGGATCCCCTCCCAAAGCCTGAATGATAGAATTAACAGGACCGGTATAATCAAATATGTTTCTGACCACCGTTGCCAGAACTACCCAGGACAGGAAATGAGGCAGGTACACAAGGGTCTGTATGGTCTTTTTCATGGTCTTAAGACGTATTTCATTTAGTAAAAGTGCAAAACCGATGGCAACAATCAAGCCCACTACAATTTTTTGCACAGCAATTATTAAAGTATTTGCAAAAATAAGCTTGCTGTCAGGCAGATTAAGCATATAGATGATATTATCAAGTCCGACCCATTTGGATTTAAAAAATCCTTTGGCAGGAACATATTTTTGAAAGGCCATCACTAAACCCAGCATGGGAATATAAGAAAATATCAGTAATACGATAGTTCCGGGCAGCAGCATCAAATGGTAATTAAACTGCTTGTATTTGTTCTTCAGCATTATAACCTCTTCCTTTTATATCATTTATTATATAATCAGCTAATGCCATCAGACATTAGCTGAAATAGAATGATTATTTTGTATTGACTGCGTCTGTAACTTCCTTTGTAATTTGTTCACCGCCCTGTGCTTTCCATGAGCTTACAAATTCATCAAAGTAATCAAGGGGCTTGTCACCGACAACAATTTTCAGAAGGGCTTCTTCCTCAAGCTTCTGTAAAATTCCCCATTTCAGAGACATACTTTCCGTTGTTCCAAAAAATACAGGGTCAACGGCCTTCAATCTGTCATCATCAGCTGCTTCCGAACCGACCATCCTTGCCGTATAGGTCTTCCACTGGTCACCGGTGGCATTTTTAGGATCGGCCAGATACCCGGAAATGGTTTCATATAAACCGTACTCAAAACTCATCAGGTTACTGGGGTCTGTTTTTTTATCCAGTGCATCCTGTAAGTTTTTATGTGATATCGAAACTGCGTCATTATAGTCCACATTAATACTTAAGGGATTTGCCATTGCATGGACACCGGTATCTGTCTGATACTTGGTCAATTCATTGTCCTTGCTGTCCTGATAACGGTTGTAATCAAAGATTACGCTTAAGCTCTTAGCCGTTATTTCCGGATATTCGAAGCCTTTTCTGACTACGATGTAGTTGCTGCAGGGGTTTTGGGAATAATAAGTCAGCTCCCCGTTTTTATCAAGGGGGCATACATAGGGAACCCACTCCGCTTCTTTATTCATTTCATAGGAATCTCCCCTTGGCAGCCACCAGGGTCCAAATGCAGCGCCTGCTGTACCATTTACAATCAGAGAGGTGACATCATCATATTCTCTTACTGCAAACTGTGTGTCAATTAATCCTTTGGAATACCAGTCGGATAACACTCCCAGGGCGGACTTCATTTCCGGTGCTGTGGAACCGTAGTAAACTTCACCATTACCATTCTTCATCCATTGCTTGGGATAGGCAAAGAGAGAGGCAAACAGCGGGTCCCATGTATAGGCACCTCCATAGCTGCCGGCTATGGTTGGTAAGCCTACCAAGCCAATTGTTTTGCCTTTGCCGTTCCCGCCAGGGTCCTTTGTAACAAATTCACTTAAAATATGCTCTACATCCTCTAATGTTTTTGGCTCAGAAAGGCCCAGTTTATCCATCCAGTCCTTACGAAGCCAGAGCAGTTTGTTGCTGCCTTCAATGGAAGTACCGGGAATAGCCATAATCTTTCCGTCATAGGTCACCATGTCCCATATTCTTCCATTATAAGAATCATAGATTTCTTTGATCTTATCACTCATACATTTGTTTTTAACATCTGTCAGATCCTGAATCAGGTTGTTTTCCACCAGCTGGTCAAGGGTAGACAAATCATTTACTATCATAATGTCCGGCAGCTCACCGCTTGCAATTGCCAGGGAAACTTTCTGCTTGTAAGCGGTTGTTGTATTGGCCTCAAAGACATTTTCATTTTGAATATTCAATTTATCCAGCAGATATCTGGTATAACCGTTATTCTCATAAGTATCCCCCTCCGCCATACGGGCCTCTGCTGTTGTTTCCTTTGCCATTGTATAGGTTATGGTTTTCGGATATTTACCAAATGGCGTTGTTTTTGCTTCCTCCGTGTCCTTATCTGTTTCTGATTTGGGGGTCTCCCCGCTTACATCCTTTGTTGCATTCCCTCCACTATTTTCCTTGCTGCAGCCTGCCCCTCCTATTACCATGGCAAGAATTAAAATCCCCGTCAGAAGGAAACGCACTTTTTTACTTTTCATACCTGATTCTCCTTTCATCTCCTGTACCCTCATACAGAATAATCTTAAGCACCTCTGCTTACTAATTAGTATAATTGCACAAAGGAAATGAGTAAATAACACATTTTTTAGATATATGTTCAGATTTTATGATGTTTTCAAAACAGCATTATCAATTTTTTATATCATTCTGTTTATGCGCCGGTACAGCTATGGTTATACGGGTGCCAACACCGGGAGTGCTTACTATGTTTACACCGTATTCCGTGCCATAGTAAAGTTTAATCCGCTCATTTACATTTTTAAGGCCGTAACCTTTTGAATTGACCTCCAGGAGCTGCCGCAGCGTTTCCTTCTCAATGCCGGGGCCATTGTCCTCTATTGTGAATGTAATGATATTATTAGATATCTCCGCCGTAATATGCAATATTTTGTCACCGCTTTTCCTGCAATCAAGGCCATGCTCTATGGCATTTTCAGCAATAGGCTGTAAGAGCAGTTTTATTGTCTCGTACCGGTAAATCTCCTCATTAATATCATATACGGTAATAAAGCTGCCTTCATGGAGAATGGATTGTATTTCAATATAGGATTTTGTGTTTTCCAGTTCCTCCCGGACACTTATGATATTATTGCCTCCGTTCAAGGCAGTGCGGTAAAACTTTGCAAGCAGCTGGGAGGTTCTGCTGATTTCCTCCGCGGATATCATGATAGCCTTCCAATTAATGGAGGACAGGACATTATAGAGAAAATGAGGATTGATCTGCGCCTGCAGGGCAATCATTTCCGCCTCTTTCTGCTGGATTTTACTCTGGTAGACTTCATTTATCAGGGTATCTATTTTTTGAATCATATGGTTAAAGCTGACCATCAGTTCCCCAATTTCATCTTTCCCATTGCTGGTTATAAGGCTCTTCATATTATTTTCATCGATTGCTTTCATATGGCGGGATAATAATTCTATCCGGCTTACGATCAATTTGGAGAAAAGCATACTAAATGCCAGCAGCATAATAATACATATGCCGATTGCAAACAGCACTGCTTTCAGGATACTGCTTATATCAAAGTGTAAGGTAGCTACCGGTTTATAAAAAATAACTCTCCAGTCCGATTCGCCTAAGAGCTGATTTGTTACAATATAGTTCTTGGGGCCTTTCATTAATTGCTCCAAATCA
Organism: Bacillota bacterium; assembly: GCA_023410275.1. Taxonomy (GTDB): domain Bacteria; phylum Bacillota; class Clostridia; order Lachnospirales; family Lachnospiraceae; genus Anaerocolumna. The sequence goes on along the minus strand of JAEYPZ010000041.1, from coordinate 3,899 downwards.
AGCTTATACTTCCCATTTTTGCCCTTAAAATCCGCATAAGCATAGACAGCCTGTCCGCTGTTATCCACTACATACAGACCATAATTGTCCGTAATCTGGTTTAATTCTTTAAACAGGTTTTTATTTTTCAGATATAAGCACAGATAATTGGAATTGGAACTCTGATATCCGATTAATTTGCGTATGACAAACATCCGGCCATTATCATATATCCAGGTATTTTCATAATTTTCCCTGATATTGCGGAACCAGGGCTGGGAATTTATATTTTCCAGCGGTAAAACCGTTGTTCCATGCCGTACTAAATTGCCGCTGTTGTAAATCGTCACCTGGGTGATATCCGGCTGTAAGTACATCATGGAATTAAACAAAGGCTTTACAATATTGGTAAAGTTATAATACATATCATAGACAGTATCTTCATAATCGCTGTTTAATATATTGATAATATTTTCATCAAAGGAAATATAGTCCGATACACTGATCAGCTTGTTCATATTTCTGTCCGTCTGCCCCATTGCCTGTGTCACCAAATGTTTTATTGAGGTCTGGGATTGTTCAAGCAAAAGGGCTTTCGCCTGCCGGTAAGAGTGCAGCCCCAATACCGTAATTGGGATGACACTTAAGAAAATATAGGAAATCAAAAGCTTCTTCCGAAACTTCATATCCAGAAATTTTTGTATAATACATTGCAGCATATTTTTAACCCTCTGTTACTTTCACTGTTTGCTGTCCTTGCGCCATTCTTCCATTCGCCTTGTTTCGTTCTAACCTTCATGCCTTTCTCAGTGCACCTCACGTTTGTGCCGAGGATTTCGCAGGCACTTGTGTGAATTATGCTTTTCAATAATTCACACTAGACACAATTGTATAAAGAGAATCACATTGTGTCAATTAATATGTGCACATTCATAAAAAACTTGACATAAAAACCGAAAATGCTATAATATTTACCATACCCTCGTACAAAATAATGAATAAATTTACCTGGAAAGGAAAATAATGCGTACGAATTTTCATACCCATACCTACCGTTGCAAGCATGCCGTTGGGACAGAATTGGATTATGTAACGGAAGCTGTTAATAAGGGATTATCCATTCTGGGCTTTTCAGACCACGGCCCCTTTAAGGATAACCGTTATGGACTGCGTATGGATTTTAGCAGTCTGGAACCATATATTGATACTGTAAATGAATTGAAAAGAACGAAAAAGAATGAAATAACCATTTATTCCGGATTAGAAATCGAATATGATCCGAAGGATGATGGCTATTATCAGGAATTACTAGCTGATTACAGACTGGATTATCTGGCATTGGCGCAGCACTTTTATGTAACGGATACCGGCAGTCCAATCAATATCTATTCTGTTACAGATACCGCCCAATACATCGATTATGCCAATTCTATCGTAAATGGTATGGCAACCGGATATTTTAAGTTTGTTGCACACCCTGACATTATGTTTGTCAATAACCTTCCCTGGGATGATAACTGTGAGATGGCCTGCGACATTATAATATCCGCAGCTGCGGCAAATAATTATATTTTAGAATACAATGCCAACGGATACCGACGGGGTATTCATCAATTTACAGACGGAGAACGCCTGCAATACCCCCATCCGAAATTCTGGGAAAAAGCAGCGGGTACCTCAATACCTGTAATTGTCGGCGCAGATTGTCATAATCCGGTGCAGATTTGGGATGAGCATATGGAGTATGCCTGCAAGGCAGTAAAGGAATACAGGCTGAATGTAATTACTGATATATTTTAAAATTTATTTCATATTGCTTAGCCTTTTTGGTATTTGACAAAAAACGCGATACGATAACGAGAGATAAGGGTACGCAAAAGCACTGGTTTTACCGGGTTTTTGCGTACCATTTTTTATTTTCTCCAGAGTTCACAAGTGTTTGCCGAAAGCCCAGTTTTGGGGCCTTTTTCGGCATGTTGAAGATTTTTACCTACAAGGGTAAAACGCTTGACCAACTGAAATAGATAAAGGTCCCTTGGTAGTGCTGGATGCTCTTTTATAGTGGTATAAATTATAAATTTATTACTATCGGGATAAGGATACCAAGGAGATAGACATTCTGCTGGAGGACAGCGGTAAGTTATACCCCATGGAAATCAAGAAAACCGCTACTCCGCAGAGCCAGCTTACTCGAGTGTTTGGAGTAATTGATAAAACGTCCTTAGAACGTGGAACGGGAGCGGTGCTTTGTACGACGGATAGATTGTCGGCATTTGACAGCCAGAATTTGATTGTGCCCATTTGGGGAATATAGAAGATACTGGGCTGAGCTGATTTGGTTTTTATATTATATCCAATGGTAAAGATGGATATGATCTTATCCAATCCGGCAGAAAAGGTACAGTTCCCAAGAAAAACGGCTTTATACCCCGCCGGAGCCAGAGGGGCACGCGGGGGGGCTATTTAGGGGCGTTCACCTTTTCGCTGGAACATCAAAAAGCATATTGCTATTTATCTGCTTTTATTTGGATCGGCACGAAGTAGCGAACCTTACCATAATTTAATTCTTTCATCTTTTCCGAATGCGGTCCGGCAAAATGGTATAGCATATGTCGGTTTGGAGATTTATCAAGTTCTAAGTATTCTTGATGTGTAATCCATTCCGCTATACCCTTATATACTCGGTCATATTCGCTAACTTCCCAGCTATCTGCAAGTGCCACTGCAAATAAGCCACCATCAAATGTGATAATCTCAAATCCTTCAGTATCTGCTTCGGTCATCCAGTCCTCAATGATGAAAAGCCAAACGTTTTTTTGTTTTTTTTCATCATAATACATAAAATCCCGTGGATTTATCTTGTCGGCTATCCTTGATCCAAGACGCATCCACATCGCGTCAAATCGGCGGCTTTCATCGTCACTGTCTGTCTGTCCAGTTATCAACCCCGATGTCACCATACGGCAAGGTGGCATTTCGACAATGAGGATATCCGGCTGTCGTTCCAACTTTTCCGCGGCGATTAACAAGCGGTTTACATTTGATGGGTTTCCCTCGTAATCCACGTTGATAAGCTGCATTTCAATTTCTTTCGCTTTTTCATATAATAGCTTGACATCGGATTCCTTAGCGAAATCGGCTAGTTCAATCTGCTTAATAAACTCAAGAACGATCTCTTTGAGTTCATACAGAAGGGATACTTCTTCATCAATGGAGTCGACTTTTTTTCCAAGCACCTCTAAAACGACTTTAGAACCGGATGTATTGAATATGCGCTGAATATCTTTGATACTAATATTCAATTTGCGCAGAATCAGAATTTGCTCAAGGCGTTTTATAGCAATATCATCATATAATCTGTATGCATAATCATCGCTCCGCGAGCTTGATATTAATCCCATATCTTCGTAATAACGCAGAGTACGGGCGGATATATCATATTTTATTGATACTTCCCTGATTTTAATTAATTCGTTCATAGCACAACCCCCTATCGCTGATTTAGATATAGTATAAACTGTTCCCCAACGGCAGAGTCAATAGTTTTTTTTAAAACTATGTGCAAAGGAAGTCGATTGCTCGACAGCAATCGACTTCCTTAACACCCCCAATTTTTATTGCTTTAAAAAATTTGTTTTCACGTTGCAAGACTACATATTTCGCTTACTTTTCAAAAATTTAAGCACTCATAGTTAAAACAATGAAAACAACTCTTGTTAGTGTTAATATATGGTAGAGTAAAAATATTACCTGCGGTGGCATTGTGAATTTCCAATGCGGTACGTAGGGGAGTCCTATTACCCCCCGAAGGGAATTAACTTAACAATGGAAATAGGTATTTGGCTGCCAAAATTTTCAGATGTTGATATAGAATATGAGCGCCTAATGGCGCTTGGAATAAAGTCATTTACGGGAAAACC
>JAEYPZ010000022.1:0-56548 GCA_023410275.1 Bacillota bacterium | reverse complement strand
CCGAAAACTTCCGCTTTTAACTCCGTTCGACTTGCATGTGTTAAGCACGCCGCCAGCGTTCATCCTGAGCCAGGATCAAACTCTCAAATTAAAGTTTAATCATTTTCAGAATTAACATTGGCTATTTAGAAGCTTGTAATTTATAAATAAATCAAAACTTCAACAAGTTAATTTCCGTAGTCTGTGGTGTTACCCACATACTTTTACTGTTTTAAGGTTGTATCATTTCTGATACTGTTCTTTATCAAGAATCAAAGCCGAAGCTTTTAATCTTGAATGAAATTTTAAAGAAAATTTCAGGGTTGTTTCACTGTTCAGTTATCAATGTTCTTGTTTTTTCCTGTCGTTTCCGACAACTTTTATATCATATCATAATATTATACATACGTCAACAACTTTTTATCATTTTTTTATTTTACACTTTTTTACTATGATTTAAAACAAAAGATATCTTTAAAACCAACTAATAATCAACATTCAGATAGGATAAGCCTAGTGCTTTATAATACAGTTCTTAGTCCAATATCCGATTTTATTGAAATATATCCAGTATGTTTATGTCGATAATTTAACTTTATCTTGTCCTTGTTTTTCTTATAATATTTTAGTTCTATTTATTGTTATTCCTAATATCAACAATTATTGCGTAGTTTATAATCTCTCTATACGAGAATTGCTCATTTTATGGTATTTCATATCTTTTTAGGATAGATATTGTATAATATAAGCTTATGCTATTATATTATTGGTTCTAACTTATCATGTAGTAAGTGTTTTAAGAAAAACAAAGCTTCTATATAAAATAGATACTTCATCCTAAATAATAAGTAGTAGAAGAAGCTCCTTAATGTATCTTGAGGTGATTTTAATAGTGTGATTTATAATGAACGACTCTTTAATTTATTTTATTATCCTTTTCATTACCATGTTTAAAATTTCCTGTTATTTTTGCCATTATCAATTGTACCTCTTTTACATCTGCGCTTTTTATCTTATCTAAAAATCTTTGGCTTTCTTTTCCTTTTAATATAGTGACCTGTTTTCCATTCCAATAGATAAAAATTTTTTTATCCTTTGTAAGCTTATATGAAAATGGTTCTTTATCCAGAATATTACGCTTATCAACTTCATTGTTATTCATATCCTGCCTCTCTTTATAATGATTAAATTGTAAGAAATTTAACCTTTAATTTGATTTTCACAAAAGTTACTATATAAAAAATGTATTCTTACATATGCCTCACTTTTTCTTCCTAATGATATATTTTGCTAAACTGTATACTGCAGCACTTCAAGCGCATAACTCCACAATTTAATAGTTGATTTGTTTATACTTTCATCCTATCTTCCCCTCTCTAAATTGCATAGTCTTTTTTTTAGTTAATTTAAAGTTTCCAAATTATAAATACCCAGTTTCTAATATTTATACTTTGTTCAGAATCTCTTCACAAAGTGAACACACTTTTACTCTATATTAATAATTGGATAGTGAATAAAAAACACTTTCTACTCCCACCCTATTATACGCAAGAAAACGCTTAGTTTCACAGGTTTATAAGCCTTGAATTTAAGCGTTTTCTTTTTGTGTTTTTTAAAACTAATTTTGGTTGAGGTAATTAATAATTAGATCACTAACAGTAGAGGGTGTAATTTGAGGCGCCTCGCCTAAGAATAACTGATGGAAGTCGTGCGGATTGGGTTCTTCACAACGTATCCACCGTTTATATTCGTACATGTATTGACCGCTAAATAGATACTTCTCTTCCGAAAATACTCTTAACATTATAGGCTCAATACCAGTTTCTTTATCAACTGTCACACCAATAATATGTTTTTTTATTTACAGTTATCTTTCGCTTTCCCTTTTAACTAAAAATAAATTTTACCTCTCAATCATTATTCAATCATATTCTGGTTAGCGTACTTTATCCACTCTACATCTATATGATATGTCCTTTGTGAAATAGAAAGGGGATAAATTTCTTATAATTGTAGAAATCCAATGGAAATCATTGTATAATATAGTCGCAATGTAAATAATTAGGGAAGGACATTATCGGAATGAAAAGACGGATTTTCACTATAATCTTTGTTGTTGGGTTATTAATGTGCTTGTTTGCTCCTGATATATTCACTTACATAAACTCAAATGAAATAAACGAATTAGTGTTTTGTATCCTTATCACTCTGTTTGGTGGAGCTGGATTAATTGTAGATATTTATAAAAAATGATTATGAAGCAAATAAGGTACGCAGCCAATTGGTTACGTACCTTACCTATCATCTCTTTTTACTCTTTTTTCCGAAGTGTTACATCTTAATGGGAATATTCTATTTTTTATTTTGTCGGCATCTCCTGATAAAGCATTCAATAGACTCTTCAGCGAATTTAGACTGCCGAATATCATAATATTTTGAATAGCAGTCCAGAAAACCATGTCTGGCATCTGCTTCAATGATTGATAAATTTTGTTTATTCCGAAGCTGACCGGCAACCGCATGCACATCAAAAGAATCTTCCTTTGCAAACAATAGCAGCGTTGGACAGGCAGGATTTAGATCCGTGTAATCCCTTATACGTGAACCATAGCACGCTACAATACCACTGCACAATGAATTTTCGCAGCACCTCCAGGCAATAGTTGCGCCTGCACTAAAGCCAATAATAAATACATCGTCATATTTATTGTTTAATTGATTGACTAAGGTACTTACCTCCTGATATCTCTCAAATCCTATATTCTTAATAAAAAAATCATATGCCTCTATGGCTTCCTTATACGAAAACGAAAGTTTATTAATCATATTGGGGCAAAAGACATCATAGCCTGCCTCTATAAACTTTTGACATTGGGCTTTTATAAATTCATTAATTCCATAGATCTCATGAAGTATGATAATTGCCTGCTTCGTATTTTCCGTTATACTATCCAAGTCTCATTCTCCAATCAATTCAATTATCTGTTTTGGTTCTTAGCAATATAAATTTTCAGTGCCTTAATTGCAAGCAGCAAAACGTAAATTACAAGACCAATAAGAGCTCCCATGACGATTAAATTTATCGCCCAAACTATACCAACCGAAGCATTCATCATACTTTACCCTCCATACACATTTCTCATTGACAGCATTTTTCTATTGTCAACTTTCTCCCATTATTATACTGAACTTAATTTACATATTCAACTTAAAAGCACATTAACCATTTTTAATCCTACTTTAAGTAGCTTTTTATAAGTTAAAAATATATAATAAAGAAAGATAACTACCGCTAATTGTTTATTTATAAATTTTTTTAGGAGGTTAATTATGAGCAGACGTGTACGTGTTAAACCAAGTAAAGGTCAGTCCTTAGCCGGATTTTTTTCGGGACTGGTATTTTGCTTTATAGGCATATTTCATATAATACCGACCTTTGGCTGGTTTGGACTGGCTTGGACTCTCTTTGCAGTTATTTTTACAATTATAAGCGGCTATAATGCCTTTACAGATAAGGGTGTAGCTTCTCATGAAATTATTATCGATGATACGGAGAAATCCAATGATTCTTCTTCAAATGCCTCTGTACAGGAACGCCTGACAGAATTAAAAAGCCTTTATGATAAGAATCTGATAACGGATGAAGAATATCAAAATAAACGTGATAAAATATTGAATGATATCTAAGGATACAAAAGACGGACTATCGGTGTAAAGGTGATAATCCGTCTTTTTTAGTTATACCGCTAACAATTAACATACTATAATTTACAATCAGCAAAAGTAATTGCTTTTTTACAGCAGTTAAGCGGTTCCTTGGCTTCATAGAGATAGAATCAGAATTGAAATTTTTTAAATTTATGTTGACTTTTATTATAGACAGTTGTATATTATATTTATAGACAATTGTAGATTTAATGTTATAAGAATGAAAAATAATAAGAAATGGAGCTTATTTATGAAATCAAAGAATTTGATGAATGAAAACGGAAGTCACAACGAAGATGACCGTAGAAAGCCGGAAACCGGCATTAAGACTGAGATATCTATCAGTAAATTACCGGATACGGAATTTGAGGTTATGTCTGCTGTCTGGAAGAATACCCCCCCTGTCACTACAACGATACTGATGAAGCAGCTTGGCAACCACAAGGGGTGGAAGCTCCAGACTCTGGTCACTCTGCTGAACCGGCTGATTGAACGGGGTTTTATAAAAAGTGAAAAAGAAGGAAAAGAACGGATGTACTATCCCTGTATCCGGCAGGAGGATTATATCCAATATGAAACCTCTCTCTTTGTGGAGCGTTATCATGACAATTCCCTCTTTCACCTTGTGAATGCATTTTCCGGAAACAACAAGCTGAGCCAGAAGGAAATTGAAGAACTCAGTTTATGGCTGAAACATCAGGAGGAGTGATATGACAGGCTTATTTTTCGTCTATTTGTCAAACACTCTTAATATTACATTTTTCATTCTGCTGCTTCTATTAATGGAACCCTTATTGAAGAAGCATTTTTCTGCAATCTGTCTATACCGGATTTGGGCCATATTGCTGATCGGACTGCTAATTCCCCTGCGTTTTGAGGCTTCCTCTCCTTTATTTCATCTGGGATTACCGCGGACATTCCTGACGGATAAATCAGAGGCTCTGGCTATCCTGCCCTTTACTTCCGGAAGTATTACAAATCCCGCCGGCCTTTCAATGACACAACTGCCCTCCCTGTACCGGGATACCTCCCGGAAGCCGGCTCTCTCCATTGGCAGTTATGTAATTGAGCTCCTGTCGGCATCGGTTTCAAAGTTTATTCATGATCCCTATTTATTTACTTGCTTTGTCTGGCTGACCGGAGCAGTCCTATTATTACTGTTCAACCTTTTGGCATATTACCATTACCGCAGGCATATGAAAAAGTATTTTTTGCCTGTGCATCAGAAGGAAGTCCTTTTAATATTCCGGCAGTGCATTACACAGACAAAGGGAAGCTTTTTACCCAATTTCATGGATTCGCTGCAGGATAAAAGAATCGCTTTATACCACTGCCCCCTCCTGTCAACTCCAATGACAATCGGGGTAATAAAACCAATCCTTCTGCTTCCGGATAAATCCTATTCCAAAAAGGATCTAAATCTGCTCCTCATGCACGAGATGGTTCATATACGACGCAGGGATTCCCTTATAAAATACATACAGCTGGCCGCCCTGTCCCTTCACTGGTTCAATCCCTTCTGCTATATTTTATTAAAGCATATGGATAACTGGTGCGAAGCTGCCTGTGATGAAATTATACTGGAAAAGGCCTCCCGGTCAGATTGCATGCATTACAGCCGGCTGCTGCTGGAATGTGCTTCGTCTCAATTTCCCTGCCATTCAACTCTTTTTACAAATTTTAATGGAGGTAAAAATAATATGAAACAACGACTGTTATTAATTCTGAATCAAACAAAAAAACGCTCCGGCAAAATCATAACTGCCTTATTCCTTGCCATTGTCGGAACAACAGCAATTATTACCATTACAAATCAGGATGTATTCGCATCCAATCATAATGACACAGCCACCACACCGGCACCCATCAGTAGCGACAGCACAGCTGCCTCTCTTCCGGAGGCCTCTCCTGCTCCGGAAAGCAATGCAGCTTCATCCTTAGGGGAACAGGCAGTAGCCATTGCCCTGGAAGCGAAGGACACTCCTTATATCTGGGGCGGCAATGATCTGAATACCGGTGCAGACAGCAGCGGTTTCGTCCAGGCTGTTTATAAAAAGCTGGGATATGAGCTTCCCAGAACCTCCAAAGAACAGTATAAGGCATGCTCGGAGGTTTCCTTAGACTCTCTTCTTCCTGGTGATCTGGTGTTTTATTCCACAGACGGTACCGATGAAATTACTCATGTTGCACTGTATGTTGGTAATGGGCAGATAATCCATTCCAAGAATTTAAGGGATGGCGTTGTAATATGTGATATTGCTTATCATGGGGAATATAGTAATAATATCCGCACACCTTACAGGGCGGGGAGAATTATTACTGAATAAAGCTCAGACGGGCAGCTGGTGTATTTAACCAGATAGATTTTCACAATAGGACGGCAATTTGCACCAAATAGAATGATGAATGCTTCTAATACATTTCCATAGGCGCATTCATCATTCTATTTGGTGCAAATTACCTGCGGATATATGTGTGGGTAACAAGGCTTGGAATAAGAAGGCCTTACCTCAGTTCACAAGCATTAAAGTATGACATTTGCCGGGCGAGTTATTAGATAATTTCAAACATTGCATAATTAAAAGAGCGATTACAGAGACCTCTGCGTGAGGTAAAACTGAACTAAAACCAGTCGTCCATAAGGGCTTTGGTTAAGCTTGATTCCCCCAAGGTGCCATTGTAAAACTTATACTGCTGTAATGAAAATATTTTATTCTGTTTTACCTCTCCTGGCTGCTATCCGCCAGAGTACCTTTTCTTCTTTATACCTGTCCATTGTTTCTTCTCCCAGATACAGGATATCCCAAGCCCTGAAAAACAAATCGATATCCTCTTTATCAAAAAAACGTTTATAGCGGTTGTCCTTTGTAAGGAAGAGGTGTCTTTCTGCTTCAAGCCCTTCACCGGCTCCGTGGTTTGTATCCCTGACCGAATTGACCCTGGCAAAGAGTATCCCGCCAGGTTTCAGTATCCTCTTAATGTCCTCCAGAATATGCAGGGTATCCTCTCCGGTAAAATAATGAAGGCACAAATCGGCAACGACCATATCTGTAAAGCCATCTTCAAAGGGCAGGCCCTCCAGCATGTCGAACTGCTCCGTTCTTTCTATTTCCGGAAAGTTCAGCTGCATCTGTCTGACAGCACTTTCTGTCAAATCACAGGGTATCACCTTTTTCCCTTTCTTCAAAAGATACAGGGTATTATTACCGTCTCCGCAGCCAAGGTCTATAATGGGAGTTCTGCACTCTTCTATCTCCTTTGCAAACCTGTCAAGCCAGTCATCCGTTATTATCTCATTCCTGTGCAACCGGCCAAAGGCCTTATTCCAGTATTCATAGGAATTCTTTTGTATCGTTTTTTTATCTTCCATGCTTCACACCTTTTGTAACACAGCATAATTGATTCAGACATCAGAATGGCATGTGAACCATCATTTGAAATGCAAAACAACCGCTTTGAACTTTATGAGGCTTTGCTGTGACATTTTCCTCCTTCTTTTAATCAAAGCGGTTGTTGTTTTAATTTTTCAAGTTTTATTATTTCATTTTCTCTTATTTGGTTTCTTATTCAGGTTTGATGTATGTATCCAACGCAAAACTTATAAGGAGCGCCCGATTTATTTTTTTCAGCACATCTTGGTCCAGATGACATACCTTTTCTTTTAACCTTGATTTGTCAATTGTTCTTACCTGTTCCAGCAAAATAACGGAGTCTTTAATAATTCCATATTTATCTGCATCAATCTCCACATGGGTAGGGAGCTTTGCCTTATTCATTTTTGAAGTTATCGCTGCACAGATCACTGTGGGGCTATGCTTGTTCCCAGTGTCGTTCTGTATAATCAGGACCGGTCTTACTCCTCCCTGTTCAGAGCCTATTACTGGTCTTAAGTCAGCATAAAAAATATCACCACGTTTAATAATCACTTTTCTCACTCTCCATTTTATGGCTTTAGTCTTATTATTTCCCAATTCTGACCGGTGTATTCCATAAAATATTCTCTTCTAGTGATTATTTCTGTTGCAGCTTCCTGCTTACCTGTTAAATACCGATATTCCAAACTTTATTGTTACGATAATATATACGCGGTATTCGCTTGCCAACATTACAAATAAATTCATAATTAAAAGAATAGGACATATTTGCCACTTCTTCTACTGAAATGAAATCATCTTTATCCCTTCCGATCAGGGTCACCATATCCCCCTGGTTTACATCAGGAATGTCCGTAACATCTACCATGAATTGATCCATGCAAACTCTGCCGATAATGGGAGCTGACATACCGTGAATCAAAACACGGCCCTTGGAGGAAAGCTGTCTGGGATAGCCGTCCCCATAGCCTACCGGTATGGTTGCTATCTTTGTTTTCCTGCCTGTTACATAGGTGCTTCCATAGCTTACTCCCACACCTGCTTCCACTTCTTTTACATAACTCACATGGGATTTGATTTCCATGGCAGGTTTCAGGACTATGGCATCCTTTTTCACATCCTCGGAAGGATAAAGCCCATAGGTAGAAATGCCGCTCCTGACCATATCAAGTCTGGCTTCCGGTATATCAATAATAGCGGCACTGTTTGCAATATGTTTTATCGGTATATGAATTCCTTCCTTTTCCAGCTCTTCCGTAAAGTCCAGAAATTTCTTCAACTGTCTGTTGGCTGAGGTCTTATCTGTTTCATCGGCACAGGCAAAATGAGAGAATATTCCTTCTACCTCAATGCCTTTAAGCCCTGCTATCTTTTTGACTTCCTCTATGCTGTCCGTATCATCAAAAAATCCGATTCTGGACATACCGGTATCAATCTTTATATGAATTTTTGCTGTCTTTCCCTGCCTTAAGGCCTCTTCCGACAGTTCCTTTGCCGTATTGTACTGAAATATAGTCTGGGTTATATCGTATTCAACCAGCTTCTGATATTGTCCCTTAGGGGTATAACCAAGTACCAGTATCGGCTTGTCAATGCCGGCTTTTCTTAGTTCTATTCCTTCCTCCAGTATAGCGACACCAAAACTGTCCACCGCCATGTCGGAAAGTGCTTTGGCTATGGGAACCGCACCATGCCCGTAGCCGTCCGCCTTCAGGATTACCATCAGCCTGGTTTTAGCCTCCAATAATTTTCTCGTATTGTTGATATTACTGCAAATGGCATCCAAATCAATATTGGCTGATGCTCTGTAATATTTTGAATGAAATTCTTCTATTGAAGTCAAATCTATATTTCCTGCTGTCATATGTTCCTCCATCTGTTTCTGCTGGCACAGAATCCTTATTTCCTGCTCATAGCCCTGGAAATGTAATCGGTTATGTCCGTAGCCATCAGGGAATACTCTCCCAAATCCCTGCAGGCGTAATCTCCTGCCAGTCCATGAAGATATACGCCAAGAGCTGCTGCCCCAGGCTCCTGTAAGCCTCCTGCTATCAAGCCGGCTATTATTCCTGTAAGCACATCTCCGGAGCCACCCGTTGCCATGCCGTTATTTCCTGACATATTAATATATTGTTTTCCTTCAAATGCTACCACTGTTCTGGCATCCTTAATTGCATATATGTTATGGTTTCCCTCCATACATATATCTGCTATTTCCAGCAGTCCCTTTTGAATTCTTTCTACCGGAACCCCAAGAAGATAGCTCAATTCCTTCAGGTGCGGGGTCAAAATTGTATTATCCGGCAACAGATTTTTCAAGTATCCGATTCTGTCAGCCATGAAATTTTCTTCTGTTTTATCTGATAAGACATTATACTCCTCGTTTAATATACCAGGTGAAAAATTCTCTTTTTGTATAGCATTTATCTTCTGCCCTAACAACCAGACGGCATCCCCATCCACTATAAGAGGAACCTTTACATTTTCTAAAACCAGCTCCAAAAGCTTTTCTGCTTCTTTGCTTCTCCCAATTCCGGGACCGATTACCAAAACATCCCCCCAGGTTAATTCTTCTTTCAGGGAATCCAGCATGGCAGCTGTCAGCTCCTTATCGTGATACGTGCACAGCAGCGCTTCCGGCAGGGAGGTTTGAAGAATACTCCGGTTCTTTTCATTTGTCATAATTTTTACAAGCCCTGCCCCTGTCTTATAGGCAGCTCTTGCGGAAAAATAAGCTGCTCCTGACATATTGGAAGAGCCTGCTATAATAAATACTTTTTTGTAGCTTCCTTTATTGGAATATGCCTTTCGTAGGGGCAGCAGCTTCAAATCTGCTTTTTCATAGGTAAAATATTTCAGATTTAACCCAAGCTTTTCCCCACTGGCAAAACCGATGTCCGCAGTTGTTACCTCACCGGCATATTCACAACCCGGATACATTACCATGCCTGCTTTTAAATACCCAAAGGTAATTGTGCTGTCCGCCTTAACGGCTGCTCCCATGGGAAAGCCCGTATCGCCGGAAAGCCCTGAAGGAATGTCCACTGCAAATACCCTTCTTTTAGCCGACAGGTTGATTTTATCTATGATATCCCTGTAGATGCCTGTAACTTCCTTGTTTAAGCCAACACCGAAAACAGCATCTATCAGAATCGTATTATTATCTATAGTATATTCTGCAGAATCCAGATTGCTAATCATTGGCACACCAAAATTCACAGCAATCTCCAACTGCTGCGTAAATAAAGGGGACGCTTTTGTCCTATCGCCTATAACATATATTTTTGCCTCATATCCTTTACAGGAAAGAATCCTTGCGGCAGCTACTCCGTCTGCTCCGTTATTTCCTGTTCCGCATATTGCAAGAATCTTATTGCCTTGATAAAGACCTTCCGGCTCCTTCAGATATCCTTCTACTGCCTCTGCCACCTTTAAAGCGGCCCGTTCCATTAGAACAATAGCGGGAATCCCCATGCCTTCTATGGTTTTTTTATCTATTTCTTTCATTTCACCTGAACTGACCAGATATTTCATACAGACCTCTTTTCAGGGACATTCCATTGTTTCAAGTAAATATCAGGCGAATTTAATCCTGACCTTCACCGATAACAAATGCGCTGGCATATTCACTGGTATTTGTTATGGTCACGTGTATTCTTTTTATGGCTAATTTATCAGCCAGTTCCCTGGCACCGTTATACAGATTTACATAGGGCTTTCCTAATTCATCCCGCAGTACTTCAATATCCAAGGGGGCTATGCCGTAAAAACCGGTTCCGAACATTTTGGTGACCGCTTCCTTTACGGCAAAATTTCCGGCAAGCTTAACAGTATCCCTGCTTGCCAGCTCCAATTCCTTCGGTGTATATACCTTCCTTCGGAAAGCTTCTTTCCCGCAGGCCTTCCTTACTCTCTCTATTTCGATTAAATCCGTACCGATGCCAATAATCATGCTGTTTCCTCATTTTATATTATGTCTGCCGGTATAAATTATTTTCCCTTTTTGATATCTTCATCCAATTCCTGCAATAACTCCGGTCCCAGCATATCATGCATATAATTGTATATTTCCGTATTTTTTATCTCCATATCCTGCTTGTCCAGGATTTTTACCTTTAACTGCTCTCTTATGGACTGAACCCACTGACTGATTTCCGCGATTTTTTCCGTATTATCACTTAACCTTCTGTAGCATATAGCAGTACTTTCTATAATCAGCTCTTCATTAGCGGCTTTTATCTGATAGGGAAGGTCGATAAGCTGGTTTTCCGAATCCTTTATCTTCTCACCAATTTCCCTGATGAGCCTCTGATTCTGGTCAAGCTTCTTTTCCTTCATTTTGCCTTCTTTGGAGTCACTGACATCCATGTGGGTTATAATTTCCCCCATCAGCTGTTTTTTTAACTTTTTTAAATCTTTTAAGTCATTGGTCAGCTTCCCCTGCTGCTTCATCAACTCATTCAGTTTATTTTCCAGGACCTTTACCTGGGCAGGCTTATCATAGTCCGGAAATAATTGATGCCACCGTTCATCCAACACTACGATAGGTATTTTTTTTCCCTTAAAAATCTTTGCGAAGTCAATTTCTTCTTTTTTTCTCATGTATACTCCCGTTATTTTGTGCGGCCCGCATACTGCCTGATCACTGTCTGTCATTTACGATATTACTGCTTCTGCTGTCAGTTACCGTCACTTTCCCTGGAAGCTTCCAAATCCTTTAAAGTATAGGATATGCGCATTAAGCTTTCTGCCAGGTGTACATTTTCCACAATGACATCGGAGGGAAGATTTAAGTCCACCGGTGCAAAATTCCATATTGCCTTAATTCCCATATCCGTAATCTCTTTTGCCGTCTGGGGAGCCTTCATCTTAGGGATTGTAAGAGCTGCAATATGAACCTTGTTTTTCTTCACAAAATCCGCCAGATTATCCATCATCTGAATCTCGACCCCTCTGATGGAAATGCCTTCCAGTCTTGGATTCACATCAAAGATTCCCTTTAAATAGAAACCTCTTCTTTCAAAATCCGTATAATTTGCCAAAGCTTGTCCCAGATTACCTGCTCCGATGATGATTAAACTATACCTTTTGTCAAGTCCAAGTATTTTCCCTATTTCCGTATACAGGTATTCCACATTGTAACCATACCCCTGCTGACCGAATCCACCAAAATTATTCAAGTCCTGCCTTATCTGGGAGGCGGTTACATTCATCCTTTCACTTAACTCCTTGGATGATATACGCACAACGTCATTCTCCAATAATTCACCTAAATAGCGGTAATATCTTGGTAAACGTTGTATTACAGCTAACGATATTTCTTTTCCTGGCACTTATAACCCTCCTTCAAATTAATATGGTTAACAGGTCACCCTAAACTTCCAAAAGCATATAATATCACATCCAGTAACCTGCCAGTCTTCTTATGTTAAAAGGATACTGAAAAAACCTATAATAATACCTATGCATATCGCAGACATGTCTGCGGTACTGCCAAAAATAATGGAATGTGAAAGCGCTTTTTCTTTCATATTTATTTCATCCTAATAAGATATTATATGTGAATGATATTTATTTGTCAAATACTGATTCCCTGTCATTTACTTGACTTTTTACGGGTGTTCCAGTATCATTCTAAATAGAAATCCAAAGAGAAAGGCTTTAAAAATGATTTTAGCATGCAAAAATATTTCCAAAAGCTTTGGAACGGACCAGATTCTTAATAGTGTTTCTTTTCACGTAAATGAAAGGGAAAAGGCCGCTGTTATCGGTATAAATGGGGCGGGTAAATCGACCCTTTTTAAAATTATTATAGGAGAGCTTGCTCCCGATGAGGGGGAAATTGTCTTTGCCAAAGGCTGTACGGTAGGATATCTCGCTCAGCACCAGGGACTCTCCTCTGAAAATTCCATATATGACGAAATTTTGACTGTAAAAAAAGAGGTTATTGAAACAGAAGCCTCCATCCGGCAGCTGGAAGCTTCCATGAAGGGTGCCTCCGGCAGCCAGCTGGAGCAGATGCTTGCAAGCTACACCAGGCTTACCCATGAATTCGAATCAAAGAACGGATACTCCTATAAAAGCGAGGTCGTGGGCATACTAAAGGGCCTGGGCTTTACGGAGGAGGAATTTTCAAAGCCCGTAGCCACCCTGTCCGGCGGGCAGAAGACCCGTGTTGCTCTCGGCAAATTGCTCCTTAGCAAGCCGGATCTGATTCTTTTGGATGAGCCAACCAACCATCTGGATATGGAGTCCATTGCCTGGCTTGAAACTTTCCTTTTAAACTATCCCGGTTCTGTGGTAGTAATTGCCCATGACCGCTATTTTCTTGATAAAGTTGTAACAAAAGTGGTGGAACTGGAGCACGGCAGGGCTGATTCCTATGAGGGAAATTACACTGCTTATGCAGAGAAAAAGGCAATGCTCCGTGACGCCATGCTAAAGCACTACTTAAACCAGCAAAAAGAAATCAGGCACCAGGAAGAGGTCATTACAAAGCTGCGCTCCTTTAACCGTGAAAAATCCATCCGCCGTGCCGAAAGCCGGGAAAAAATGCTGGAGAAGATTGAAAGAGTGGATAAGCCTGTGACCTACGAGCCCCAGATGAACATTACCCTGGAACCCCATGTCATAAGCGGAAACGATGTGTTAAAAGCGGAGAACCTTTCAAAAGCTTTTGGCAATCTGGCTTTGTTCCAAAATATCAGCTTTGAGATTAAGAGAGGTGAAAGGGTCGCTATTATCGGTAATAACGGTACCGGTAAAACCACCCTGCTGAAAATTATAAACGAACTGCTTTCCGCAGATTCCGGCAAAGTAATTCTTGGTTCCAAGGTCAAAATCGGTTATTATGACCAGGAGCATCAGGTGCTGGATTCGGATAAGACCCTTTTTGATGAATTAAGTGATGCCCATCCGGATATGGACAATACCTCTATCCGGAATATACTGGCTGCCTTTTTATTTACAGGGGATGACGTATTTAAACGTATCAGGGATATCAGCGGCGGGGAAAAGGGCCGTGTATCCTTAGCAAAGCTTATGCTCTCGGAAGCAAACCTGCTGATATTGGATGAGCCTACCAACCACCTGGATATCACCTCCAAGGAAATCCTTGAAAATGCCATCAACAATTACACCGGAACTGTGCTCTATGTCTCCCATGACCGTTATTTTATCAATAAGACCGCGACCAGGATTTTGAATCTGACTGCCAATACCCTGGTCAATTATATCGGCAACTATGATTATTACCTTGAAAAGAAGGATGAACTTACTCCGAATGCTGCCCCTGGTACTTATGAAACTACTGCAAAAGGCAGCAGCGAAGCAGAGGAATCCGGTAATAAAACAGACTGGAGACAGCAAAAGGAAGAGCAGTCCAGAATACGTAAACGCCAGAACGATTTAAAGAAAACCGAGGAAGAAATCCAGAAATTAGAGCTTCGGAACGAAGAAATCGACGATTTGCTGACCAGAGAGGAAATCTACACCAACTCAAGTGAGCTTGTAAAGCTGACCAGGGAAAAGAAAACCCTGGAGGCAAGACTAGAGGAGCTTATGGTAATCTGGGAAGAGCTTGCCGAATAAACACCGCGGTATGTTACAGACAGGAGGGGTGTCGTCTTAAAGGACAGCCGCTCCTGTTTTATTAACAGCAGCCTATTCATTATATATTATAAGTTTTGCTTCCACTATTCCGTCCTCTATATTATTTTCCGTTATTTTAATTCGTTTAAGATAATTGTCAACATAAAGTTGTATTTGTGATTGGGTGCTTATTGTATCATGATTTCCACAGGATTTCTCAAAAAGTTCCAGAAGTGCGGCATGGCTGGTTTCCCTGTCAAGCAGATAAACACATACGCAGTACTCCCCTAAAAGCTTCATAGTCTCCTTTAATTGTCCCGGATTCATTGCCAGTCCCAGCTGACAGCAGTTAACTTTTTTCTGATTCCGGACTCTTACCCCAAGAATGGTCACATCTGCTTCCTTTTGAGTAATAATCTCCTTGCAGGAAATTCCTCTTTCCTCTAATTCCTCCTTTATCTCCAGCAGCTTCTTTCCCTTATTGATATTGTTTGCTTCATAGGACCATTCCGTATCTGCAACAATAAGTATGCTGTGGTTTTGGGCGAAATCCTCCAGTAAGCTGACACAAAACATCTCCCTATCCTTATGGCTGCTGTAATCGACAATATGCCATACAGCATTTTCTTTATTTATTTTCGTTATTTTTATAACTTTCTTCTTCGGAAAAATCTCAAACACCTCTCTCATTTTTCTTTAAGCCTTGCCCTTTCTAATGAAATCCCTTTTTTCCATGCAGCTTCTGATCTTTCACATTTAAGTATACATCTTCCCTGGTATGAAAGCCGCTGTCAATAATGATTTTATCCAGATTTACTGAAGTAACGGGGATACAGTCAAGCTTATAATAGGGTATCTCAAATGTACCATCATCCATGGTATCGGTATCCCCTGTAATATCTTCCCCCTTGCCCAAAGCTACGGAAAAATATGCCGCTTCCTTGGCTAAATCCTCTACCTGTTTAAATACTGTCATGGTCTGTGTTCCTTCCACAATTCTCTGGCAGGCCGCCAAATCAGCATCCTGCCCCACAATGCATACTTTTCCAGCCAAACGCTTTTCTGACAATACCCGAAATATTTCACTTGCCAAATCATCATTTCCGCACATGATTCCTTTGACCTCAGGATAAAGCCCCAGGGCTTCTTCCACATATTTGGCCGCTTCCTGCGCACTCCAGTTATAACAGGATTTCTGATAAACCACCTTGAGCCTGCTATTTTTCATTTCCTCCTGGAATCCCTTATCGATCATGGCAACATTGTTGTCACTTGCCGGTCCGCCGATGGTATAAATATAGCTGTCTTCGGGTATTGCCTTTATCAGAGCCTTCGCCATTTCCTTTCCAACCTGCTCACTGTCAAAGGAGATATACAAATCCGTACCTGCATTTCGAATCAGCCTGTCATAGGATACAATCTTTATACCCGCTTCTTTTGCCTCTTTGATAACCCCCTTTAAAGCATCCCCATCTGTGGCCAATATTACAATTACATCCATATTTTTTTTAATAAAATACCGTATTTGTGAAATCTGTGTATTTACATCTCCATTAGCAACCTGAACATTGACCTCTGCCCCCAGTTCCTTGGCAGTCATGACAAATGCATCCCTGTCCCTTATCCACCGCTCAATCACAAAGGAATCAAAGCTGAATCCTATTTGCAATGGCTTTTCCTTCTGCACATCAATATATTCATCTGAATATTTCTTGCTGCACCCTGCCATAAGCAGAATAATAAATAACAGGTTTAAAAGGAAATATGTAATCTTTTTATCCATTTTTACACCTCTCCCTGAATTCGCTGGGTGTGATATTTTCTACCTTTTTAAATATTCTGCTGAAATAATTAGGGTCGCTGTAACCGGACAGGGAACAGATTTCTTTTATGCTTAAGCTGTCATCCTCCAATAATTCCTTTGCTTTCTTAATGCGGATATCCGTGAGATAATCTATGAAGTTAACCCCCGTCTCCTCCTTGAATTTCTTACTGAAATAATAGGGATTGATATTAACCTCTCTGGACACCGTCTCCAGAGAAATGTCCTTTCTGTAATTATCATTCATATATCCGATTGCTTTAACTGTAAGGTCTTCTGCCAGGTTTTTCTTTCTGTCAGCCATACACTTTGCAATATCTGTGATTTTACCCAGCCACCAGTTCCCTATTTCTTCATAGGAACTGCTGTCCTGTACTTCCTTTAAATAATCTTTCCGGTATAAAAAGCTGTAATTGATGCCTCCGTTCATAAAAGCTTCCCGCTCCGCAGCCATAACCAGTTCCAGAACCTTTAAACGGATATTGTCCATATATTCCGGGTAATTATCCACCATCCAGTTAAAAAATATGGCTGCCTGTTCCTTGGCACCGGCCATATCTCCTTTTATAATAAACTGCAGCAGCAGCTGTTCATTATTCTCCGGATACTCTCCTACATATTCGCCTCTTAAATGCATATCACCTACATGAATGACCCTCCCTTCCCCTTCCTGCAAAGCTCTGTAAGCCTCCTGATAGGACTGGCTTAGCTGCTCTATGGGGCATTTGCTGCCTATACCAATCCGGAATTTGGCATCTATCTGTTTCTCCAATTTATTCAGCATATTCCTGGCTTTTACAATATCTTGAAGCCTTTCTTCATATTCCTGTCCCTCTCCGTCATCAGGCACCATGACAATCACCTTATTTGCCATTACTCCCCCTACCAGGCAGGAAAAATGCTCCTTTACAATTGTCCTCAGTATGGGGTAAAAGCGCTGGGAACGCATACTCATACCCACCGGGTTGGTCAAAACCCCCTTTTCAATGCTTTCTCCAAACTGAATCAGTATTACATAGGCATGCCCCTTCTCAATCTCCAAAAGCTCTTTGTAATTATAGTATGTACTTTCCGTACCTGCTCCCTGCAGCATCAGGTAATTTAAAAAACCGCTCTCTATCAGTGGTACGACCGTATCAAGCTTTTCCCGGATTCTTAAATTACTCATCCTGTTTTTTCTCTCTTCATTAACCTGAGCCATTGCCCGCCGTATTACCCCTAAGAAGTTTTCTTTGTTGACCGGTTTGGTGAGGAAATCGAAAACCCCTATTTCAATTGCATCTTTTGCATAATCGAATTTGTTATAGGCAGTGATAACGATAAATAAAACCGATTTGTTTACACTTCGTATGGCCTGCATTGCTTCTATCCCGTTCATCCCGGGCATCTGTATGTCCATAAAAATGATGTCCGGACGAATACTTTCCACCATTTCCAACACAGCCCTGCCCGTCTTGGCTGTATAAACCTCACATTCCTCTCCCATATTCTTATGAATCATTGTCTGCAGGGAATACAGCATGATGCCCTCATCATCTGCTATAAGAATTCGGTACATGATTTGCTCCTTTCCGTTTTGCGCCTTCATGCTTTGGTATGACAACTCTGACTTCCGTGCCCTGCTCTGCTCCCTCACTGGTAATTGTTATTAGGTTTTCCTGCCCATAATAAAGCTTTAGCCTGCTTATAACATTGTTCAGCCCAATCCCGGTTGATGGCCCTTCCTGGTTTTTTAAGGAGGAGTTTCCCGAAAGGATTTCCTCAATCCTCTCCCTTGCCATTCCAACACCGTTATCTTTAACCATAATTGAAATGTATTCCTCATGTTCCTCCACCCTTAATAAAATCCGGCCTGTACGGTCAATACCTGCAATTCCATGCTTTACGGCATTTTCCACAATGGGCTGAAGTATCATACTGGGCACCCGGACTTCCTCCATATTCTCCTGCACTTCCTTTAGAAATCTTAAATCTCCCGTAAGCCTTACATTAATGATATAAATATAATTATCCACCGCTTCTATTTCTTCCAGCAGGGTGGTATCCTGCTCCATTGTACAGACGTTATACCGGAAAAAGTCAGCCATCTTTTCCAGAAATAAGCCTGTTTGTTCTGCATCCTCAAGAATTGCCAGCTGTGTGCCCGCATTTAAGGAATTGAACAGGAAATGGGGATTAATCTGTGCCTGCAGGTATTTAAGCCGTGCATCCTTCAAATGATTTTCCATCATAAGCTGCTGTTCCTTCAGCCGCCGCTCATTTTCCATGTCCTCCATAATCTGCTCAATGTAATTCTTAATACTCTTAAGCATGGAATTAAAGGCAGCCGACAGCATACCTACCTCATCCTTTGATTTGGGTGTGATAAAATCCGTATTAAAATTACCCCTGGCAACTTCATTGGCATTATAGGCCAATTGTACAAGGGGTCCTGTGATATTTTTAAGTATCAACAGCAGCAGTAACAGGCTTACCATAACTATAAATATCAGAATTGCCATGCTTAATACTTCCGTGTAGTTTAAGGAATCTATCAGCAGCTGATAATTACCGGAATTCTGTTTCAGCTGCTCCGTATTCAGATTGCTGATATATGAATTGATGTATTGGTTTAACCGCTTTGTCTCCTCAAAGGAGTTTTTATACTTTTCCACATTTCGCCCACGTTTTTCCTTCACGGTTTCATCCGTCAGGGTAAGGTAGGTATCCGACATAGCTTTGATGTTCTTCTCTAATATAAGCATATCGTTATCAACCAGACGGTCATTGAGGCTTTCCATAAGGTCACGGTATTCCTGTTCACTTTTGTAATAATTAATTAATGCTGTTGTGCTTTTGGTATTCAGGTACTCATATACGTTATTTTGAACTTCCTTCAGCTTATCTGACAGCCTGTTGGATATAATGTTGGAGGAATAGACCGTATCCAGCTTCTTTAAGGAAGTATTCAAATAAGTATTAACACTGATATTGGTCAGGAATACAATGCCCGTCAGCAGAATAAACACCGAAAACAGTTTGACACGTATTGATTGCCTGTATGTATTAATGAAATATTTTACCATGCAGCTCATCCTTATTCCATTTATTAATTGGATTAATACATTCTTTGCTACTTTTCTATCACATGCAAATCCACATTATAATAATTATTTACATATTCCATTTCCTGATATTCCAGTAAAGCCTGTACACTTTGCCTTCCCAGCTGGACAGTATCCAATGCAACTGTTACTGCCGCCAGCTTCTTTCTTATAGATTCCAATATGATATCGGAGGTATAGGAGCCGATAATGGTTATTTTGCCCACTTTATTATAATCCACAATGGCCTGGCAGGCGCATTCCGTATCCACTTCCTCCATGCATACCAGGATATCAGGTGTAATATCCTGATTGATAAATATATCACGGATTGCTTCTTCCGAGTCAAATTCATTATCATCTGTAATATAATACGGCTGGATTTTAATTGTATTATCCCTAAAATTTTCATTTAATTTCTTTTTAATCTGATTGAAGATAACATCATTCTTGGTATTAGACTCAACAGAATGGAAGAGAATATATATCTTTTTCGTATCCTCCTTAATCTGCTTTACAATCTGTTCCCCGTAAGCAATCCCCAGCTCATAGGTATTCATCCCCACAAAGCTGACTCTCTTAGTGTCCATATCATCGTTTAGAACAGTTATAACAGGGATTCCCTTTTCAACTGCTTCATCAATCAGCTTCCTGACACTGTCCGAGCCATCGGGATTTATGATAATTCCATCCACCTTGGAGGCAATACTGATTCTCAAATAATCCTCCATATTATATTTTTCCGTAAGATTGCTCCCTATCTGTTCCAGATAGATATCATTTTCTTCCGCTTCTTTTCTGGCACTTTCATATACCGACTGCCAGAAAGTGGTATTCATATCTTTGGCTATAAACACATAATGCCTTTCATATTCTTTCGCTTCAACCAAGATATCCTTCTCTGCCAGATTAAGCCTGCTCCCCTCTAACCGGAGGATTATGAGCAATAGCAGCAACGGGATAAATACCCCAATTATAATATACAGTTTCTTACTCAACTCTAATACCTTTCTTATGAAAGATGTGAAGCAAACGCTTCCCATCCGATTGCCGGATTGTGTGTGTGTACACATGCAGATATCACAGGGCAGAATCAAAAATTCTGTTTATATTATACCATAGCTCACAGAAAATCACAAAGAAACGATGCAACTTGTATAAATATTGCACCGTTTCTTTCATCACTTTCTCTCTTCCTTTTCCAAATCCTTATCAGCCTGCCTTCTGCTATTCCGTATCAGCTTCGCAGCATACCATATAATCCCTCCGGCTCCGGCTATAAACAAGGCTGATATAGCTGCCGCAAGAGGAAAGGAAATTGCTGTTTCTCCCATTAACCTATTTTTCAGGATGGAATATCCCATGAATCCGATATAAAATGCCACAAGGCAGTATAACACTGCCTTCTGTTGTCCTTTCCTGTAATCCTGGCTCCGCTCTTTTTTTTCCTCCATAACACTGCACTCCTTCTATTCATTCTTCCATTTCCGTTACCCTTGACTTTAGATCTTGGACATATTCTTATGATTAAATTTGATATCAAAAATTACTGCAAACAGCAGTACTCCTCCCTTTACAACATACTGCCAGTTGGAGTTCAATCCGTAAATGGACATTCCCTGGTTGATAATGCCCATTAAAATGGCACCGATTACCGCTCCGCCCACTGTTCCGGAACCGCCGTATGCCGATGCTCCGCCTATAAAGCAGGAACCAATGGCATCCATCTCATACTGATTTCCGCTGTCTCCGTTTACCGAACCGATACGGGCGGCACACAGGAGTCCGCTGAGTCCGGCAAGAAATGCCACCTGGGCATAGGCTGAAAAAAATATTTTATTGGTGTTGATGCCGGAAAGCTTTGTGGCTTTTTCATTGCCTCCTACGGCATAAAAATAACGCCCGAATACGGTTTTGTTTGTTACATAGGAATAAATAAATACAACAACCAATACCCACAAAAGCATAACAGAAATACCCTTATATAACGACAGCTTCCAGCTGTAAACCAGTATACAGGCACTTATAACGGTTACCTTTGCAAAGGAAACCAGAAATTTATCCACCCTGTAGCCTTTTTTCTTTCTTTTCCGGCTGCTTATGATTGTAAGTAGTACAAACAGCACAACAGCTATAATACCTGTCAGGATTGCAGAATATTTTATTTTTCCATCATCCAGTCCCGGAATTTTCAGATAGGAAGTAAAGGTATCCAGAAACTGCTGGTTCTTGATGGAAATAGTCTTACTGTCCAGAATAATACGTCCAATTCCGCGGAAAATAAACATTCCTGCCAGCGTGGTGATAAAAGGCGGTATTCTGGAATAACCTACCCAATAGCCTTGCCATAAACCGATAAGAACGGATACACCGAGGGATACTATTACCACCAGATAGGCATTCATATCTGTTACGGATAACAGCTTTGCTGCAAAGGCACCAACCAGGCATACAACTGCCCCCACAGATAAATCGATATTACCTCCCGTCAGAATACACAACAGCATACCGCAGGCTAGGATTACAACATAGGCATTTTGCAGCAGCAAATTAGAAAGGTTCTGTGCATAAGTCATTCTCCCTCCGGTAATAAAGTTAAATAAAAGAAAAACAAAAACTAATACTATTACCATAGTATATTTTACAAGGAATTGTTTCACTTTGCTGTTCATACCCGCTCAACCTCCTGATTCTTCCTGTCATTCTGCAGGATACAGGACATGATAATTTCCTGGGTGGCTTCAGAGGCCAGCAGTTCTCCTGCAATTCTGCCTTCATTCATGACATAGATTCTATCACACATGCCAAGAAGCTCAGGCATTTCGGAGGATATCATAATAACGCTTTTCCCTTCCTCCACCAATTGATTCATAATACCATAGATTTCATATTTTGCTCCCACATCAATCCCCCTGGTGGGTTCATCCAGTATCAGTATCTCCGGGTCGGCAAACATCCACTTGGCCAGCAAAACCTTCTGCTGGTTTCCTCCGGAAAGGTTTCCTACCTGCTGCTCGGTACTGCTGCATTTTACATTTAATTTTTTCCTGTATTCCTCAGCTATCATTTTTTCCTTATCCTCATCAAACACTCCCCGCCTGCTGACCTTACCGGTCCTGGCCAGGGTGGTATTTACTCTAATTGGCTGTGCCAGTATAAGACCGTTTCCCTTCCGGTCTTCCGTTACATAGGCAATTCCTGCCTGTATTGCTTCTTTTTCCGTCTTTAGCACCATTTTCCTGCCGTTAATCAATAAGGTACCGGTTATCTTCTGCCCATAGCTCTGCCCGAAGACACTCATGGCAAGCTCCGTACGTCCTGCTCCCTGAAGTCCTGCAAAGCCTACTATTTCACCTTTTTTTACATAGAAATTAATCCGGTCACACATTTTTTTCTCTTCGTATACGGGATGATATACATTCCAGTCCTCAACTGCCAAACCGATTTTTTCACTTACCCTGTGCTCTCTTTCCGGGAAACGGTCATTCATCTCGCGGCCCACCATCCCTTTTATAATGCGGTTCTCATCAATACTGTGGGCAGGATTTGGTATGGTTTCAATGGTAGCACCGTCTCTCAGAACCGTAATATTATCCGCTGCATAAGCCACCTCGTTCAATTTATGGGATATGATGATGGAAGTCATCCCCTGCTTCTTAAATTCCAGCAGCAAATCCAGGAGCATCTTCGTATCTTCCTCATTCAAAGATGAGGTAGGCTCATCCAGTATCAGCAGCTTGACATCCTTAGACAGGGCTTTTGCAATTTCAATCAACTGCTGCTTCCCTGTTCCAATATCTTTTATCAGTGTTTCCGGAGAATCTTTCAGGCCTACCTGCCGCATATGCATTTCTGCCTGCTGATAAGTTTCATCCCAGTTAATGCCCAGCCTGCCCTTCCTTTCATTTCCCAGAAACATATTTTCAGCAATGCTTAAGGTTGGAATCAAAGCCAGTTCCTGATGGATAATTACAATTCCTTTGTCCTCACTGCCCTTTAAAGTATTAAACCTGCAGGCTTCCCCATTATAAATAATTTCCCCCGAATAACTTCCGTAAGGATATACTCCGCTTAGAATATTCATCAGAGTAGATTTTCCCGCACCATTTTCACCCACCAGAGCGTGTATTTCTCCCCTTATTACTTGCAGATTTACATTATTTAAAGCCTTCACACCGGGAAATTCCTTTACAATATTCTGCATTTCAAGAATATAATCCATCAAATCAGAATCCTCCTTCTTCTTACAGCTTCTCTTACAAAATATATGGGCGAGAATATTTCTCACCCATATATCCAGTGCTGCTATGCTTTACTGGCTTACTCGGCAGCCGCCAGGTACCCATCATCCCCAACTTTATAATAGCCTGGATCCACCAGCTTTTCTTTATAGTTGTCTTTCGTTACCACATCAGGTACCAGCAGATAAGAGGGAATGACCCCCGTTCCGTTATTGTAAGAAGAAGTATCATAGGTACACTTACAGGTGAACTTCTGAAGCAGGCCTTCATTCGGTGTATTTCCTGAAAGTATGTCCTGTGCCAGGGCTACTGTTACAACTGCTTCATTTGCTACCGCCTTGTATACTGTCATAGCCTGCTTGCTGTCCAACAGATTCTTCAAGTTCGCAATGTCACCGTCCTGTCCCGTAATAATGGGCCAGTTTTTTCCGGCATAATCGGAGTCAATTGCCTGGGCCACACCAAGTGCCGTAGAATCATTGGAGCAAAGGGCAATATCCAGCTGTGTTCCATCCGCATAATAAGATGCAAGTATATTCTGCATACGGTCAAGAGCAGTTGCCGTATCCCAGGTAGCGGTTGCTGCCTCTACAAATTTCTGCTGTCCGGAAGGAATCTTAATGGTTCCTTTCTGGATATAAGGCTTTAAAGTATCCATTGCTCCATTATAGAAAAAAGTGGCATTGTTATCGGCAGGATCTCCCGCCGTAACCTCCATATTAAAGGTCTTATCTCCAGCGTTATCAAGATCCAGTGTATCAATTATGTATTGTCCCTGTAATTTGCCTACGGTGTAATTATCAAAAGAAACATAATAGGAAATGGCATCTGTATTCATAATAAGACGGTCATAGGATATTACCGGAATATTCTGCGCTTTGGCATCCTGAAGAACGGTGGATAGTGCTTCTCCGTCAATTGCTGCTACAACCAGTAAATTAACTCCGTCGGCAATAAGGTTCTGGATATCATTCACCTGCTGGTCACTGTCATTATCCGAATAAGTTAACTCTGCGGTGTATCCAAGAGCTTCAAACTGCTGCTTCAAATAGGAACCGTCCCTGTTCCAACGCTCTAAGGACTTGGTTGGCATAGAAACTCCGACTTTGTATGCCTTCGCCTCTGTTGTAGCAGCCGCCTTATTATCCTTCCCGGATGTGTTCTGTGATCCGTTACCGGCAGAATTGCCGGCCGGTGCCGAAACATTCTTGTCAGAACTGCAGCCGGCTAATGACAGTATCATAACTGCCGTCAATAAAAACCCCAATATCTTTTTCTTCATATAATACCTCCTGAATATTTTTTACAAACTGATTATAGCAAAGTCCCAATAGCACATACTTTGCATCTGTCTGTTTATTTTTTACATTTACCAGGAAGACATCCGGGCTATCTAGCATATTTTTGGCAGTAAGGATAGCATATATTAAATATGTACTATACCAGCTGTAAAATGCCCTGCCCTGTTGAAAAAATGTAATTGGGCTGTCAACTTCCAAACAAAAAAACACCTGAATTAACCTGTGAATGCATGGAAATCTGCATAACTTCACAGGTTAATTCAGGTGTATTGCTGAAGTTTATTAATGTTTATTCCGCCAAAAGGTAAGCATCATCCGGTGACAGCCTGTGTTCCGGTGTAAATATGAGCCAGTCTGTAACCTCTTCGATTTTATAGGAACCGACGCTTCCCGTATGCATATCCTTCACATAATAGGGCTCCTGGGTCAGCTCGGCCGTTAAGGTATCCCCGTTAAATTCCTTTAGTTCAAACCAGATATGCTCGTGGATATTATCATCTTCCTTAAATTCATCATCAATAACCAGACCGATTTTAACCAGTATGGTATTTTCCCCCTTGCCCAATGCCTTTCTGACATAATCAATTCTCTCAATTGCAAGGGCGCGCATTCTGGCAGTTTCCCTGGTGGTTATCATAAAAATCGGATTGTCCTTTAATACCTCATCGTATATGGAAACAGGTTTATACCGTTTCTTTTTGCAATCCTCTTCCGAAAGGTAGACAAATATTGCATTGGTATTCCGGTTATGGCTTTCCGCACGGTCCCTTTTTCCGCCAAGCATATCCAATGGATATCCCTTTACCGCTTCCTCCCAGGGGATAACGGTAATTACCATAAAGATATCCTCCGAGAGTCTGGCCAGATACAACGGCTCCTTCGGTTTTAGAGGCTCTTCCTGTTCCAGCAGCCTGCTGGCGGCAGTTTCGATAATATTATAGTGGTTGTTAGAGGTTTCAGTGGTAGAATTCAGTACTTCCAGCTCCGGGATACCGCAGCGGCTCAGTCCATGAGTATGAAGCCATACCTGGTCATCATCGGATACTGCCTGTACCGTATAAATATACCTGGGAGCCGGGGCAACCTCAGAGGCAGCAGCCATTGCAACCCATCTGCCGGAAAGTATTTTCTCGGAGCTGATATCTATTAAGGCCAAAAGGTCGGGCAATATGGCATTTACAATTTTCAGCTGCAGATGATAGGATTCCAGGCTGTCTTCACCAAATAGCATTTCTATCATAATACCGGTTTCGGCTCTGACCAGCTTATCCATTTCCACATCCGGAAACCGATGCTGCTGCCTGTAATATTCCGGCAGAGTGAAACTGTCCGGATATAATAGCAGCTGATGTTCCTTTTCCCGGTATTCAATAACAAGTGCATACTTATAATCCTCCAGTTCACTGGATACAATACGGATACCAGCCATCTCCTTAAGCCGCTGCAGGATGACATCCGGCTCCGCTATATCCTTTTCATAAAGGGGGATGGCAAGCATCGTACTAAAGGTATCATATTGCAGCTTTTCCTGCATCTTTCGGTTGAACAAATTAAATAATCCCATTCTCTACTCCTTTTGTCCTTTGTAAATAGTATCTCTGGTAATTTGTTATATCTTACCATAATACTGGTTATGGATGCAATGGAACTTAAGTAATAAATATTGAATAAAGTTATAGTTCAGCATTTCATGCATTTTAGGCTTGGGAAACGGACGATGGTTTCTGGTTCCGTTCAGGCATTTTCTCGTTCACGGTTCCAATTCCACTAAAATGGCAGCCGTTATTCCTGGAAGGTTAAATTGCACCAAACTCGCTTCACAGTTACTGGGTATATTAATACTGTGCGCTCAAACACTGGTGTAATTTAACCTGAGTTTAACGGCTGCCATTTAAGTGTCATAAGGAACCGCTCAATAGAAAATGCCTGAACGGAACCAGAAACCATCTGTACTTTGCCTTAGAATGCCGTGAATGGATGAGCAAAGCTGAACGGTAACTGAATAAAAGAATAAAAAACCCATGGCTTTCCGTTATATTTTCTGAAAGCCACGGGGTATTCCTTTTTCAGCTAAAACTGCATTCCCTATTCGATACAATAACCGCTTATTTATATCTCTCAAAATCCTGGTTATTGAAAGGCTTACAGTCCTCTCTCACTAATATTTCTGATAGTATTCATAATATGCTCGTGAGCCAGCATTTCTGCTTGCTCACCGTCCCGCTGCCGGATTGCATCCAATATGGCGGTATGCTCTTTATTGGAACTGGCCGCCCTTAAATCGGAGGCAAGGGTTATCTTTCGTACTCTTTGTACATAATGGTGGAAATCGGATAAAATATGGTTCAATATTTTACTGTTGGAGGCTTCATAAATTAATTGGTGAAATTTATTATCCAATTCCACGATTTGTTCATGATGTTCTTTCTTGGCATGAAATTCCGAAAGATAAACCACCTCTTCCAATTCGTCTATCTGCTCCTGGGTTATGTATTCGCATGCCCACTTTGCACATAATCCCTCCAGGTAAGAACGAATGATATAGATGTCATGGATGTCTTTTTCTGAAATCCCGTTAACATAAGCTCCCTTGTTGGGCACGATGTTAACAAGGCCTTCCAGCTCAAGCTGCCTTAAGGCTTCCCTGACCGGAGTACGGCTGACTCCCAGTTCCTGCCCGATGGTGGTTTCCTTTAGCTCATCATTCTGATTATATTTGCCTGCCAGTATGTCTTCCCTGATTTTTGTAAATACTCTGCCTCGAAGGGAATATTTATCCGTGTTATCGTTATGAACATCTTTTTCGTCCACAAAATTCCTCCTAAAGCTTTTCTATGGTCTCCATCAGATACTCTGCGAATTCTGCACTGGTCGCACCGGTATTTCTTCCTGTGATGACTAACTTTCTCTCTGTTACGGTACAGATATCAAGAGCTTTATAAAGCTTAACTGCTTCCTCCTGATAACCGATATGGGATAAAAGCATTGCACCTGCCCTGATTACGCTGCAGGGGTCCGCATAAATCTCTCTTCCCTCATCTACCATTCTGGGTGCAGAACCATGAATGGCTTCAAACATTGCATATTCCTTACCGATATTGGCACTTCCTGCTGTTCCGACACCGCCCTGGAATTCGGCAGCTTCATCGGTAAGAATATCTCCATAGAGATTCGGAAGTACAAGTACCTGAAAATCTCTTCTTCTCTTTTCGTCTACCAGCTTGGCCGTCATGATGTCAATATACCAGTCATCTGCTTCAATGCCCGGATATTCACCTGCGATTTCCTTAAAGATATCCAGGAACTTACCGTCTGTTGTCTTAATAATATTGGCCTTGGTTACTGCTGTCACTCTAGTTTTCCCGTTTGCTTTGGCATATTCAAAGGCTGCGCGGATAATCCTCTCTGTTCCCTGGCTGGTCACAAAGGTAAAATCAACCCCCAAATCCTCCGTTACAGGAAAGCCCTTACTGCCTACCGCATAGGCGCCTTCCGTATTCTCACGGAAGAAGGTCCAGTCAATGCCCTGCTC
This sequence comes from Bacillota bacterium, assembly GCA_023410275.1. Classification (GTDB taxonomy): domain Bacteria; phylum Bacillota; class Clostridia; order Lachnospirales; family Lachnospiraceae; genus Anaerocolumna. The sequence continues at coordinate 27,918 of JAEYPZ010000022.1, read as the reverse complement.
CGGTATGCGGACCGGACGCATATTGGCAAACAAATCCAGTTCCTTTCTCATGGCCACATTGGCACTTTCGACATTTGGCCAGGGGTCTCCCTTTCTGGGTGTTGTGGTAGGTCCTTTTAATATTACATTACAGGCCTTTAACTCTGTCAGAACGTCCTCGGGAATTGCTTTTAAGGTCTCCGCCCTGTGCTCTATTGTAAGACCTTCAATGGTTTTAAATGCAACCTTTCCCCTCTTGACTTCCTCTTTTAAAAGGAATTCCAATACTCTCTGAGCCTGCCCTGTAATCGCGGGTCCTATGCCGTCTCCTCCGCACACGCCAACTGTGATTTGCTCCAAGTCTTTATAATTTACAAAATCAGCCTGCTGTTTCATTGCTTCTACACGTGTTAACTGCTCTTCTAAAAGTCTTCCGAATTTTTCTTTTGCTGCCTGTATGTACTCTGTCATCTTATACCATACCTTTCTTCTATGTACTTTTGTTCTTCCAATGCCTGCTGCCGCATAGCCGGAATTATTTCTGTGCTTCTTTCACTTCGTTAATAACCGCAATAAGCTCTTCATCCGTTATGACGGTTACACGTCCGCTGTCGTACTCTTTGTCAACCCATTCCTTTACCTTAAGAACTAAAGGTTCATTCTTGTCAACTGCTTCCGTTCCTTTCAGCTTAAAATAGCTGTTAATCCAATGGGCTATCCCTGCAAGTCCTGACGTATTGGATACTGCCACCAAGGCAGGCCTGTTTAAGAATTTCCCAGTATCAAATATATTATAAATCTCTTCATTTTTCAATAGCCCATCGGCATGAATTCCTGCTCTGGTCACATTAAAATTCTTCCCAACAAAGGGAGTTCTTGGTGGTATCCTATATCCGATCTCTCTGGTAAAGTAATCTGCAAGCTCCGTTATTGCCGTGGTATCCATGCCGTCCAGGGTTCCCTTTAACTGTGCATATTCAAATACCATGGCCTCCAAAGGGGTGTTGCCGGTCCGCTCTCCGATGCCGAAAAGGGAGCAGTTTACACCGCTGGCTCCATACAGCCAGGCTGTGGTGGAATTGGTTACCGCTTTATAGAAATCATTATGTCCATGCCATTCCAGCAGCTGAGATGGGATACCGCCATGGGTCACAAGGCCGTAGATGATTCCCTGAACGGACCTTGGAATTACCGCACCGGAGAAATTCACTCCATAGCCCATGGTATCACAGGCTCTTATCTTAACCGGTATCTTATACCTTTCCCCTAACTTCATAAGCTCCATACAGAAGGGGATGACAAAGCCATGGATGTCGGAACGGGTAATATCCTCCAGATGGCATCTTGGAGCAACTCCTGTCTCAAGACATTCCTGGACAATATTTAAATAATGGTTCATAGCCGCTCTTCTTGTCATCTTCATCTTGTAAAAGATATGGTAATCGGAGCAGCTGACCAGGATTCCGGTCTCCTTCATACCGATGTCCTTTACCAGCTGGAAATCCTTCTTGCTGGCTCTTATCCAGGAAGTGACTTCCGGAAACTGGTATCCCTTCTCCATGCATTTGTACACCGCATCCCGGTCCTTTTTGCTGTAGAGAAAGAATTCACTCTGTCTGATAATTCCCTTCGGTCCTCCCAGCCTGTGAAGATAATCAAATATCGTAACAATCTGTTCGGTAGAATAAGGAGCCCTGGATTGCTGTCCGTCACGGAAGGTAGTATCTGTTATCCATATTTCTTCCGGAAAATTGTGAGGTACTATTCTGTCATTAAAGGCTATTTTGGGGACCTCATCATAGGGAAATAAATTTCTGAAAACATTTGGCTGCTCCACATCAACCAGAGTATACAGGTGCTCCTCCAGCTCAAGCAGGTTATTCTGACGGTTCATAAATACTTTCCTGTTTTCCATCGCTTTGCTCCTCATTCTTTTATTAAGTCTATGTATAAAAAATTGATATCAGGCTGTTTATTACCTGCCAACTGTTTCTATCTCCCCAGCTTACTGTCCCCCGACAACTGTATACCAGCTGTTTGTGTATCCCTTTTATGTATGTATCTCTTTTAAATGTGTATCTCTTTTGCATGTGTATCCATTTATATATGTGTGTATCCATTTTACCTGTGTATCCTTTATATGTGTGTATCCATTTTACCTGCGTATCCTTCATATGTGTGTATTCATTTTACCTGCTTATACTTCACATGTGTGTATCGCGTTTACCTGTGTATCCTTCACATGTGTGTATCCCTTTTGCATGTGTATTCTTTATATGTGTGTATCCCTTATATATGTGTATCCCTGCACCTCTGTACTCTGAAATATATGTACCCCAATGTGTGAATTTTATTAATCTGCCTTATTGTATACAATTATACTTGTGTTGTCAAGAACAAATTTTGCAATGCAATTAGATAATGTGTCATCACGTTACCTTATTAAACTATCATACTTTTCAAAGAAACGCAAGAAATCATTTACTGGAAATTTATTATGATTAATAATAAGACTTATTACAGGCGCTTTTATCTTTTCTTTTTCCCCCGGATATAATATAATAAGAGTATTCATTCCTTAGCAGAAATGTAAGGGGAAAAGGTTCTGCTAATAATCCATTAGAAAAGAGGTACTGTTATGCCAAAGAAGAGAATAGTCGTTGCCCTGGGCAGAAACGCCTTCGGTGAAACATTTCCTGAACAGCAGAAGGCAGTTAAGAATGCTGCGAAAGCAATCGCAGATTTGGTTGAAGATAATTACGATATTGTTATAACACACAGCAATGGTCCCCAGGTGGGAATGCTCCATACAGCCATGACAGAATTCGCAAGACTTGATAATCACTACACTGTGGCTCCCATGCCCGTATGCAGTTCCCTGAGCCAGGGCTACATGGGCTATGACCTTCAGAACATACTGCGTACTGAATTGTTAAACAGAGGCCTTTACAGACCCGTAGCCACCATAATAACCCAGGTGAAGGTAGACCCCTTCGATGAGGCCTTTGCAAATCCTACCAAGATTATTGGCAGATACATGTCCGAGGAAGAGGCGGAAAAAGAAAAACAGAAGGGAAACCATGTTGTAAAAGAGGAAAAGGGCTACCGCAGGATAATCGCTTCTCCCAAGCCTCTTGAAATATATGAAATCGATTCCATCAGCGCCCTCCTGGATGCAAATCAGGTGGTAATTGCCGCAGGCGGCGGTGGTATTCCCGTCCTGGAACAGGGTACTGTCCTAAAGGGCGCAAGTGCCGTAATAGAAAAGGATGCTACCAGTGAATTGCTAGCCGAGGCAGTAGGTGCCCAGATCCTTTTATTTTTAACAGGCTCTGAAAAAGTATACTATGCCTATGGAGAAGCTGACCAGCATCCTCTTGATACCCTGACCCTGTCCGAGGCAAAGGAGTATATTAAAAAGAATATGTTCGAAGCAGGTTCCATCCTACCCAAAATTGAGGCCTCCGTCCGTTTTATTGACAGCGCCGATACCAGAGAGGCTATAGTTACCAGCATAGATAAAGCCCTGGATGCCGTACACGGAAAAACCGGCACACATTTTACTAAATAAATATTCTTAAGCAAAATAAATATCCTTAAACAAAATAAACATCCTTAAGCATAATAAATATCCTTAAGCATATTAAATATGCTTAAGCATAATAAATATCCTTAAGCATAATAAACATCCTTAAGCATAATAAACATCCTTAAGCAAAGCCTTATAACCTTTTAATGAAAAGGCCTTAACATTTAAGAGAATTCTCTCTCCAAAATGCTAAGGCCTTTCATATCAATATCTCTCATACCATATAATCTGATTCACCCAACAAATACCCTGTTTCCATAGTACACAGGCAGTTTGCACAAAATAGAAAGCTTCCTGCGCCTATGGAAATGTATTAGAAGTCCTTTTCTCTGAAAATTTTGTGCTATATCATCAAACAGATTGTCTGAGCTTCGCGAGTTATCTGTTTGATGATATGTCCAGCACAAAATCTTCAGAGAATTAGGACTTCTTATACATTGGAATGAAGCAGGAAGCTTTCTATTTTGTGCAAACTGCCGTCCCCTTGCGAAGAACAGCCCTTGGATAGCCTAAAATTAATCCATATATCAAAAATGCAATTTTTATATAATATAATTGCTCAAGTCCTCCTGAAAATTTTGTATCATTGCATCAAATACATTTATCTGCTCCGTCAGCTTCTTAATCTGCTCCACATAAACAGTCACATTAGAATTTGCCTCCTGTGTGGATGCGGAATTCTCTTCTGCAATAGCAGCAAGATTCTGGATGCCGTCAAAAAGAACCGTAATATTGTCTGCCTCCGACTTCAGCTCACTGGAATTTTTAATGAGAAATTCCGATACCACCTTCAGATTCTGGTTCATCTGGCTGGATTTCATAACGGCGTCTGTGAGCTTGGTGTTTTCGTTCTCCAGTACGGAATACTGCGTATCAATTCCTTCCACCACAACCCCGATACTGGAAGCAAAGGTCATGAGACTTTCGTTAATCTGCTTTACTGCCTGATTGGTTTCTTCCGAGAGCTTTCTGACTTCTTCTGCCACAACGGTAAAGCCCTTTCCGGCCTCACCTGCCCTTGCTGCTTCAATGGAAGCATTTAAGGCCAGTAAATTAATCTGCTTTGCAATCGCTGCTACGATTAATACAATCTGAGTGATATCGTCCGCATTATTCTTTAATTCCGTACTTTCCTTCTTGATATTCCGAAAGCTGTTCAGTACTGTGGTAATCTGGGCTGCCGTGGCCTGTACATTCTTAAAGCTTTCTTCAATTCCGGTAACCGCCTCTTCTATCTGGGTCTTATTGGCCTGGCCGTCATTGGATATGCTCGTAACATTCTGAACGCTGCCATCCAGAATGGTTATAGCCTTTGTAGTATCCTCTGCCTGGGTAATAGCTGCCTGCGCAACCTGGTCAAGAACAGCGGTGATATCATCGGAGGTATTTTTCATGGTTCCTGCAATCTCCGATACCGATTTGTTAAAGGTGTATAATTCATCCACAATGGCATTGAAACCAATGAAATCCTTCTGGATATTCCTCTTGACCTCATTTATCTGTTCCATATAGGCTTCATACTCATCCCCTGACTTTAAAGAGATGGATTCTACAAATTTGCGCTCGCTTAAATTCTTAAGCTCCTGCATTATCATCCTCTTCGGACGGTTCAGAAGGCTGCCTGACAGGAAGGAAATCAGAAAGGTCACCGCAGCTAAAACCGCAGTTTTTAATCCGTCCTGGGACAGTATCAGAGAGGCTGCTCCAACAATCACCGTATTCACGACAGAAGCCTTTGCTGTTGTATTTTTAATAAATCCAAAGGATAAAACTTTGTTTAAGCGGTACTTCTTTGTGGATTGGATTTCCTTCTCAAAGGTTAATTTTAACTGGGTTTCTTCTTCCTTTTGATAAATAACTTCTATGGCGGCCTTTTCATTAAAATGCTTGATGGCACCCTGGGTCAGTCCGATAAGATAGTCAATCATCCCTCTTTTTGAGCGGTATGTAAATAAAATTTCATGAGAAGAGATGGGAACCACATCAAGAATAGGAGGTTTTGCTCCACGGAAGCGTTTCATTACTATAACATGAACATCATTCATAGACTTTAAAAACTGATAGGCAGATTCATGGCGGAAGAACCCGGGATAGTTTTTGCTGAAGGTTTTGATGTTCTCTTCACCCATGGTATTCCAGATTTCCTTTGTTGTTTTATTCATCTGGTTTCCGATATGATCAACAATTCCCCTTGCTACCCTGTCCTCAACATCTTCAAATGGTGTAAATATATGATCACTTGAAAGATTAAAGTTCTTTAAAGCATTATTTACAATTTCATCACCATACAGCCTTCTGCAGGATTCTACCCAAGATGAAACTACTGTACCTTTCATAAATTTCCTCCTTTGAATTGATATTATACCTTTATTTATAACACGTTTCCCTTATTTGTCTCATAATTCCCTACTCATTATAAAGCATCCATTTCTAAAATACAATATGGTGCAACCTGCTCTGAAAGATAAATTTTACAACTGCATGGTTAGTAAATTCCCTGGCTCCGCTTCCATTTGCCTATATGCGGGTATCATCCTTTTTTATCATGCATAGAATAACTATTATAATTAAGGATGGTGGCAAAATTGTGCGGTATAGCAGGTTTTTGCAGCTTCAAGGAAAATTACACCAGCAGGTCTGCCAAGTGGCAGGACACCCTGGCAAATATGAAAAACAGTATTCAGCACAGAGGCCCTGATGAAGACGGATATATGCTGGCTGAACATGTTGGTTTTGCCCATGCCAGACTCTCTATTATCGACCTGGCAAATGGCAAACAGCCAATGAGCAGAAAGATCGGAAATCGTCTGTATACGATTATATATAACGGTGAGCTCTATAATACCAGTGAACTGCGGGAGGATTTAGAGCTTAAGGGCTGGCGCTTTCAGACCACCAGTGACACAGAGGTCATACTGGTAGGAATTATCGAATACGGCAATGAATTCGTAAAAGAATTAAACGGTATTTTTGCATTTGCTATCTGGGATTCCGATAATGAAACCTTAAGCCTCTTCAGGGACCGGCTGGGAATAAAGCCTCTTTTTTACACCCTGAGGGATGGCGTCTACGTCTTTGGCTCCGAACTGAAGGTGCTTTTTGAATATCCGGGTATAAGGCCTGTAATTGACCGTGGGGGACTTTGCGAGGTATTCGGAATAGGACCCGCCAGAACCTATGGAAATGGCGTATTCAAGGATTGCAGCGAGGTTCTTCCGGGCTATTATAATGTCTATAACCGTGACGGCATGAAGACCTGCCAATACTGGAAGCTAGTCAGCAGGCCCCATACGGACTCCTATGAAGAGACCATAGAAAAGACTGCCTTTTTGGTAAAAGACTCTATTATAAGGCAGATGGTTTCCGATATTCCTATCTGCACCTTCCTTTCCGGCGGCGTTGACAGCAGCATTGTAACAGCCGTCTGTGCTGACGAGCTTGCTAAGAGAGGGGAACAGTTGAATACCTTCTCCTTTGATTTTGCCGGCAACGATGAGTATTTTAAGGCAAATGATTTCCAGCCCTCCAGAGACCGTCCCTATGTGGATATGATGGCAGAACATTTCCATACGAACCACACCTACCTGGAATGTGATAATATCAAGCTTGCAGATGCCCTGTACAAAGCAGTGGATGCAAAGGACCTGCCGGGAATGGCAGATGTGGATTCCTCCCTGCTTCACTTTTGCAGCGAAGTGAAAAAATTCAATAAGGTTACCCTGACCGGCGAATGCGCAGATGAAATCTTTGGAGGCTATCCCTGGTTCCACAGTAAAGAAGCCTTTGAAGCCCATGCTTTCCCCTGGTCCAGAAATATCGAACCCAGAAAGCAGTTATTAAAGGATGATCTGTTAGATATACTTCAGCTGGAGGATTACATCAATAACACCTATGAGACCTCCGTAGCTGAAACTCCAAAGCTGCCCTTTGAAAGTCCGGAAGAGAGCAGGCGCAGGGAAATCGCCTATCTTAACATCAAATGGTTTATGGCAACTCTTTTAGACCGCATGGACAGAACCAGCATGTTTTCAGGGTTAGAAGCAAGAGTACCCCTGGCTGACCACAGGATACTGGATTATGTCTGGAATGTGCCCTGGGATATCAAATGCAGGGACGGTGTGGTAAAGCATCTGCTCCGGGAATCTGCCAGGGGCCTCCTTCCCGATGAGGTACTCTACCGCAGAAAGAGTCCTTATCCCAAGACCTATAATCCCCACTATGAAGGTATTCTGGCAAGCCGTCTGGGCGAAATATTAAAGGACTCCTCTTCCCCCATCAACAAATTGGTAGATAAGAAAAAAGTTGCCGAGTTTCTCGCTGCTCCCTCCGATTACGGAAAGCCCTGGTTCGGCCAGTTAATGGCAGGTCCCCAGATGATAGCCTATCTGCTTCAAATTAATTATTGGCTGGATAAGTATAAGATTGAACTTGCCATCTGAAAATACTCCCAAAATTCCGGTATATGGAAAAGGCTTCCTGGAACAGGTGCTCAATACGCCGCACCTTCTATTCCAGGAAGCCTCAACTATTTTACCTTAAAGAAAGCAATCAGTTTGTTCAGGGTTTCCGCACTCTTCTCATTGGCTCTGGCCTGATCCAATACTTCTGAAGTCATCTCCGCAATGGAGGAGGATTTTTCAGCAATATCAGATGCCCCTTTGGCACCTTCATTGGTTGCCAGTGATACCTCTTCCATGGCACTCCTTATGTATTGTATGGATTGCTTTAGCTTTTCAGTTGAATTCTTTATTTCCGATACCATTTCTTCTATCGTAGTTGCATCCATATCATACTGCTCGCCGATATGGACGGTATTCTCATAATCCTTGATTACCTGATTATCCACAAAGCTTAAAATATTCTGGGAATCCAATACCAGCTCTTCCACTGCTTCCGCTACCAGGGCTGTAATGGACTCTATTCTTGAGACTGCCGCCTTGGAGTTCTCCGCCAATACCCGAATCTGCTCCGCGACCACTGCAAAGCCTTTTCCTGCCTCCCCCGCCCTGGCAGATTCAATGGAAGCATTGAGGGCCAAAAGGTTTGTCTGAGAGGTAATGGAAAGAATCGTCTGTGACAGGGATCTTATTTCTTCTATTGCCTTTGTTTTTTCTATGGAATTGCGAAGCTTTTTATTGGCAGCATCATAGGCTGTGACAGCCGTATGCTGGGAGCCCAGAGCTGACTGCTTCAAGCCGTCCGCCCTTCCCTTAATCTGCCCGGATACGGTAAGCCCATGCTCCAGCTTTTCTGCAACTGTAATGATCTCACCTTCAATATCCACTGCTGTGTTACTGATTTCCTGAACAGAGGCTGCGGTTTCTTCCATACCTGCCGAGAGTTCTTCCGTAGTGGCGGAAATATTTTCAATGTCATCATAAACTTCATTGGAGCTGCTTACCATGCTGTCAATGGACTCCTTTATCTTCCCGCTCTCCAGGTGTATGTTCTCCAGGGTTCTTACTATATTTTGCTGCATTTTCATAAAAGAACGATTGATATCGCCGGATTCATCCCGCCGCAGTATCTGCTTATCCGAAAAAATACCGGTTAAATCACCTTCTTCAATTTTGGCCATGCTTTCCTTGATTTTTACAAAACCTTTCGATATGATATGGCCCAGAATATAGGATATGACCAATCCCACTAACATCATAATGCCCAGTATGATGATAATATAGATAGAACTGTGGAGCAGCTGTTTGTCAATATTCTGTGTAAATATACCGTTGAACCACATGCCGACAACATTATTATTCTCATCTAAAATGGGTGTATAATAGGTATAGGCTTCTTTTTTCAGAATAACCGCTTTACCGGAATATACCTTTTTATCCTTTATTACAGCCTGTACTACATTGTCTGCAGCTTTGGTACCGGTCACCCGGCTGCCCTTGTCATCCTTTACCGTAGTTGCCGCTCTGGTATCTTCGGCAAAAAGTGTAAACATTACGCCTGTTTCTTCTGCTAATTTATCCAATAGTTCTGTATTATCATTCATAAGGGTATCTCCCTTATAAAGCTTATCCCCATCCAAATGCCATTGCCCCGGTACCTCACTGTCAAGCAGCAGCAAGCCTACAGCAGAGTTATTGGCAAGCCTGTCATCAATCTCTTTCAAGACTACACTCTTGACTGTCATTCGGAAAAATATACCTGCAATAACAATGAAGCATAGTAAAATCACTGCCGCAGCAGCGGATATCTTATGTTTTATCTTCATGGTATTTTCTGCGTTAATAACCAACGCTTTTCCTTTCCTTTGTTTCAATATGTGTTTATTATACTCTACCCTAAATGACAAAACAATCCCAAAGATAACATAAAAACAGCCGGAATTACATAAAATCCGGCTGTTTTCTACGATGGCTCAAATCTGGTCTTTTATTCAGAATATTATTCGGAATACTTCATAAACTTTCTATAGTTAGAATACCGGTACTACGGCACCCTGCCATTTATCCTCAATAAACTTCTTTGTTTCCTCGGAGGTAACTGCCTTGATGAGAGCCTTTGTCTTATCGGAATCTTCATTTCCTTCTTTTACTACGATAACATTGGCATAGGTTTTAGCGGCATCTGATGAAGCATCCTCTACCAGCAGGGCATCCTTTGAAGCAGAAAGCCCTTCGCTTAAAGCATAGTTTCCATTAATTACAGCAAGGTCCACATCCTGTAATACTTTTGCTGTCTGGGCAGCTTCGATTTCAACTATTTTCAACTTCTTCGGATTTTCCTTGATATCCTTTACGGTAGCTTCAAGGCCGACATTTTCCTTCAATTTGATTAATCCGGCTTTTTCTAAGAGCAGTAAAGCTCTTGCTTCGTTGGTGGTATCATTGGGAACCGCAACCTGTGCTCCCTCTGAAATGGCATCCAGGGTCTTTGTCTTACCGGGATAAATGCCAAGAGGCTCGAAATGTACATTCGCAACTGCCTTTAAATGGGTGCCGTTCTTGGAATTAAAGTCATCCAGGTAAGGCACATGCTGGAAGAAGTTGGCATCCAGACTTCCGTCCTCGGTAGCCGAATTCGGCTGAATATAGTCGGTGTATTCTACTACCTTAATGGAATATCCCTGCTCTGCAAGAGAATTCTTTACCGCATCGGAATTTAAAATGGTAGCATGGGGTTCAACGGTTGCTCCCACTACTATTTCCGTTAATTCTTTCTGCTCCCCTGACTTGTCGTCTGCGGCAGCTTCTTTCGTAGGCTCCGGTGTCGGAGTATCTGCTGCTCCTGTGCTGTTGTTCTTGGTTCCGCAGCCTGCAAGTAACGTTCCCACCAATAACAGGCTTAATACGGATGCTGCCAGTTTTTTCGTTTTTTTCATAATTAATTCTCTCCTTTTCCTCTTTTATCAATCTTCTTTGATATGAAATGTCCCAGACTCTGGATTATCTGGACCATAATAATAAGCAGGATAATTGTTACAAGCATAACATCTGCCTCATACCGGTAATAACCGAATCTCAGTGCGATATCACCTAATCCTCTGCCGCCAACAGCACCAGCCATTGCCGTATATCCTACCAGAGTTATTGTGGCAAGGGATGCACCCATAATGAGGGATGGCAGTGCTTCCGGAAGCAATACCTTGTATATGATCTGCATGGTATTGGCCCCCATCGCCTTAGCCGCTTCTATGACACCGGCATCCACTTCCCTGAGGGAACTCTCCACCAGCCTTGCTACAAAGGGTGTTGCTGCGATTATCAAAGGAACGGTTGCAGCCTTGGGGCCTATGGTAGTTCCCGCCACAAATCTGGTAAAAGGCATCACTGCTACCAGTAATATAATAAAAGGAATGGACCTGCCCATGTTAATAATAAAGCCTAAGATTGCATTTAATACAGGAACGGGACGAATGCCGCCTTTTCTGGTTACTTCTGCCAGGATTCCAATGGGAATGCCCATTATGTACGCTGCTGCCGCCGAGGCAAAGGTCATAAAAAGAGTATCCAGAATTCCCTGGCCCAGCATACTTCCATACTCGGAATATAATCCTCCTGCTATCTTAGTAAAGCCTGTTAAATAAATCTCCATGTACATTATGCTTCCCCTCCCCCTAATAGCTGTGCTACGATTTCAGACGAGGTATCCCCGAACACCTCTTTCGTATAACCGGAAGCCACAATTTCCGACTTATCCAGAACAGCAACCTTGTTGCAAATCTTTTGCACCACATTCATTTCATGGGTAATCATAACAATGGTAACGCCGGTTTCTTCATTAATCTTCTTTAGCAGCTTCAGGATGGATTCTGTGGTTCTGCTGTCAAGGGCGGAGGTCGCTTCATCACACAGCAGGATGGAGGGATAGGTGGCAAGTGCTCTGGCGATTGCTACTCTCTGACGCTGTCCGCCGCTTAGCTTGGAGGGATATTCGTATTTTTTATCCTCCAAATCAACCAGTTTAAGCAATTCATCTACCCGTCTTTCTATTTCCTTTTTCTTAAGGCTTCTCTTCTTAAAATAACCAAGCTCTTCATATTCCCTCCCGGACATGCCGGGAATCTTAAAATACCTTGCCTTGGTTATTTCCAGCCCAAAGGCAATGTTTCTGCTGACATTTTTCTGCATTAACAGGTTAAAGTTCTGGAATATCATTCCGATTTGCTTTCGAAGAGTAAGTAACTGCCTGCCTCTTTTCCTTGTTATATCCACCCCGTCGATCAGAATGCTTCCCTTTGTTGGTTTTTCCAGCAAATTTAAACACCTGATAAATGTGCTTTTTCCGGCACCGCTCATACCTATTATTCCAAAGATATCCCTATCTTCAATTACCAGATTGATATCTTTCAGAACCGTAAGCTTTTTGTCCTTGGCAATGGAAAATTCTTTTGTTAACTGCTTTACCTCAATCATACCTTCACCCTGTGTGTTTTTATTTCATACTTTTTTGATATGATTTGTATGAATAATTTATACTACCTTTCCTACTATTTGTCAATAACTCTTTTTCGATATTATAAAATTTTTTTGTATCAATATGCAATAACATATGCAGTTATACTATACTACCCTGTCCTCTGTCAAGTTTTAATGCTTCTTTTATGCACGGCAAACCCATGAGCCCGTAACGGAAAAAGCTTCCGCCCACAATAAAAAAATGCGCCGTAATACTTAAAATCTCCGTATTGCGGCGCATCAAAACTCATGCATAAAATAAACTTTATTTTTATGAATTTACTTTAAGCTCCGCAAGGGTCTTATAGGTCTCGTAACGCTCTCTTGCCTGCTCTTCTGCTTTCTGGAACAGTTCTTCCGATTCCTTGGGGTAAGCCTTTACAAGGGAACTGTAGCGTACCTGTCCTAAAAGGAAGTCTCTAAAGCTGCCTGTCGGTGCTTTGGAGTCCAGGACAAAGGGATTCTTACCCTCCTTTTTAAGCTCCGGATTATAGCGGTACAGATGCCAGTAGCCTGCCTTTACAGCTTCTTTTACAGTCTCCATGCTTTTACCCATTCCTACCTTTATACCATGGCTGATGCAGGGGGAATAGGCAATGATAATGGAGGGGCCTTTGTAGCTTTCGGCCTCCTTTATTGCCTTTAACAGCTGGTTGTTATCCGCATGGATTCCCACCTGTGCCACATAGACATTGCCGTAGGTCATCATCATTCTTCCCAAATCCTTTTTGCCGGATTTTTTGCCGGAAGCAGCAAACTTGGCAACAGCGGCAACAGGAGTTGATTTGGACGCCTGTCCGCCGGTATTGGAATAGACTTCTGTGTCAAACACCAGCACATTAACATCCTCTCCGGAGGCCATTACCTGGTCAAGTCCGCCATAGCCTATATCATATGCCCAGCCGTCGCCTCCCACGATCCAGTGGGACCTCTTCACCAGATAGTCCTTTTTCTCAAGAAGCTCACCTATCAGCTTCTCCTTCTCTTTGTCGGCGGTCTTATATACCGACAATGCTTTTAACAGCTTCTCACTGACCGTCCTGCTGACATCCCCATCCTCCTTGTAGTGAATCCAATCATTTAACAGCTCCTTAAGTTCCTCTTCAATACCGGCATCCAGGAGCTCCTTCATGAGAACCTCCAGCTTATTCCGGATTTGTTTATTGCCCAGGTACATGCCAAAGCCATATTCCGCATTGTCCTCAAAGAGTGAATTGGCCCAGGCAGGTCCTCTTCCTTCCTTATTGGCAGTATAGGATGTGCTCGGTGCAGAAGCTCCCCAGATAGAGGAACAGCCTGTTGCATTGGCAATCATCATCCTATCCCCGTAAAGCTGAGTGATAAGCTTAATATAAGGTGTTTCACCGCAGCCGGCACAGGCCCCTGAAAATTCCATGAGCGGCTGCCTGAACTGACTGTCCTTTACGGTGCTTCCAAGGGGAATAGCATTTTTGTGGCCTATTTCATAAAAAGCATATTTCCAGTTGGGAACCTGTACCTCTGTCTGGGTATCAATGGGCTTCATGACCAGGGCTTTTTCCTTTGCCGGACAAATATCCGCACAATTGCCGCAGCCGGTGCAGTCCATGGTACTTACCTGTATACGGAAGACATAATTCTCGTAGCCTTTCCCCGTCGCCTTAATGGCAGTATAATCCGCCGGAGCATTTTTCATATCCTCTTCGGTCATGAGAAAGGGCCTGATAACTGCATGAGGGCAAATAAAGGAACATTGGTTGCACTGGATACAGTTCTCATCAATCCATTCCGGTACATTAACGGCAATGCCGCGTTTTTCAAAAGCGGTGGAACCATTTGGGAAGGTTCCGTCCTCTCTTCCGTTAAACGCGCTGACAGGTAAGGCATTGCCCTTTAATTCCTGCATGGGGCGCATAATATTCTCCACGAATTCCGGCTCTTTTTCCCCTTCCTGCTTTTCCTCTCCGGCATCCTTCCAGCTCTCCGGTATTTTGACCCCATTAGCTCCTGAGACTCCTTTTTCAATGGCTGCATGGTTCATGGCTACGACCTGCTCCCCCTTTTTACTGTAGGAATAGGCTGCCGCATCCTTTAATGCCTTTATAAATACTTCTTCCGGCAGGATATCAATGAGCTTGAAGAATGCTCCCTGCATTATCATATTAATACGGTTGCCAAGACCAATTTCCGCAGCAATGCTTACGGCGTCAATAATAAAGAAGCGGGCTGCTTTATCAGCCAGCGCCCTTTTAACCCTTGCGGGCAGCATTTCCTCCAGTTCCTCTTCCTTCCACCGGCAGTTTAGGACAAAGATGCCTCCGGGCTTTAAGTCACTCAGCATATCATATTTATTGATATAGGACTGGTTATGACATGCCACATAATCCGCATGGTCTACCAGATAGGTGGACTTAATTGGTGATTTGCCAAACCTCAGATGGGACATGGTAATACCGCCGGATTTCTTGGAGTCATAGTCAAAATATGCCTGTACATTATAATCGGTAGAATTTCCTATGATCATGATTGCCTGCTTATTGGCTCCCACCGTTCCGTCCGAGCCCAGTCCCCAGAATTTACAGGACTTTCTGTCAGCAGGCTCTGCCTGGAATTTCGGAATCAGGGGCAGAGAGGTTTCTGTGACATCATCCGTAATGCCGATGGTAAAATGGTCTTTGGGTGCTTCCTGCTTTAAGTTCTCATAAACAGTGGTAATATCAACCGGCCCCGTATCCTTGGAGCCAAGGCCAAAGCGTCCTCCGATAATGAGGGGCTTATCCTTTCTATCTGAAAAGCTGGCACAGACATCCATATAAAGGGGCTCATAGAGAGCTCCGGGCTCCTTTGTCCTGTCAAGAACAGCGATTTTCTTTACAGAACCGGGAATAGAATCAATCAGATGCTTCATGCTGAAGGGCCTGTAGAGGTGCACCTTTACGAGTCCGTATTTCTCACCTTTGCTGTTATGGTAGTCTATGGTTTCCTCTATGGTCTGTGTCACGGAACCCATTGCAATAATAATATATTCCGCATCCTCTGCTCCATAATAATCAAAGAGTCCGTATTTGCGTCCTGTCAGCTTTCCTGTCTTCTCCAGATATTCCTCTACAATTGGAATCAGGTCCTGATAAAAGGGATTACCGGATTCTCTTCCCTGGAAATAGATATCCGGATTCTGAGCCGTTCCTCTGGTAACCGGATGGTTGGGAGAAAGTGCCCTTTCCCTGAATTTCTTTAAGGCCTCCCAGTCAAGAAGGGACGCATAATCCTCATATTCCAGAGCTTCTACCTTTTGGATTTCATGAGAGGTACGGAATCCGTCAAAGAAATGTACAAAAGGTACCCTTCCCTTTATGGCAGAAAGGTGGGCGACCGGTGCCAGATCAATTACCTCCTGTACGGAGCCGCTTGCCAGCATGGCACAACCCGTCTGCCTGACAGCCATAACATCCTGATGGTCTCCGAAAATACTAAGTGCATGGGCTGCCAGGGCCCTTGCACTGACATGAAAAACACCGGGAAGCAATTCACCTGCTGTTTTATACATATTGGGAATCATAAGCAGCAAGCCCTGGGACGCCGTGAAGGTTGTCGTCAATGCCCCCGCCTGCAGGGAGCCGTGAAATGCTCCGGCAGCTCCGGCCTCTGACTGCATTTCTACTACATTTACACTTTGCCCGAAAATATTTTTTCTTCCCTTTGCCGCCCAATCATCGGTAACTTCTGCCATATTGGAGGATGGGGTTATAGGATAAATTGCTGCTACATCGGTAAAGGCATAGGCTGCATAGGCTGCTGCCGTATTACCATCCACTGTCATTGTTATTTTAGACATTTTTTTCCTCTTTCCTGAATATCCGCTTTCCCAATGGATATTCAATAATCAGTAGTTAAAAATTGTTATAGCTGGCTTCCATTGTCAACCCAGTTCTTGGCTTTTCCCACCTCATACTCTGAAGGTATGGACACATTACTGTTATTTACTGATTTTTCTTCATTCGCCCAGGCTGCCGTTTCTTCACTGTTCGTAGCCTTAATCTTATTAAGTCTTTTATTTTGGACAGAGTTTAAAGTATCTTCTTTTTTCTCCTGCATAATATCTCCTTTTCCATAATGTGATAAAGATATTAATTAACCAAAACCATTTAAAATATACAAAAAGCTGCCGCAAAGGCTTTGGAATTAACCTTTGCGGCAGCTCAGACTTTTTCTGTTTCCGCTTTATTGCATTGTTTGATTGATAAAATTATAATTATAGACATTTTCAATATCCTGGCTGGCAAGAGGTTTACTGAACAAATATCCCTGAATCAGGTCACAGCCGCCCTCTTTTAACCTGTAATACTGATAAGTCTCCTCGATTCCCTCCGCTGTTATAATGAGATTCAGACTATGCATAAGACCAATAAGGCTGCACATTACACCGCTGTTGTCCAGATCTATAAATTTCTCGCAAAGGGACTTATCCAGCTTGATTTTGTTGACAGGAATGAAGGTCAGGTAATTGATGGAGGAATACCCTGTTCCAAAATCATCCATGGCAATCCGCAGTCCCATAGCCTTCAGCTCATTTAAAAATGTCAGTGTATTTTCTGTCTTTTCTACCAGAATACTTTCCGTAATTTCGATTTCCACATACCTGGGATCAATCTGGTACTCCTGCAGCGTATCCTGCAGGAAGGAAATATACTCTCTGTCATTTAACTGCTTTCCTGAAAAGTTAATGGCAACGGGCTTTACCGGATATCCTTTATCCCGCCATTCAGCCATCTGGCGGATTGCTTCTTTTGTTACCCATCTGCCGATGTCAATAATCAATCCGCTCATTTCCGCCACCTCAATGAATTTTGCCGGTGACAGATTTCTGTTCTTTAAGCGAAGAAGTGCTTCGAATTCATCAATCTTTCCCGTATTGACATTTATCTGGGGCTGATAGAGCAGGAGCAGGCCGTCATCCCGTAAGGCATCCCGCAGGATATCCTCGATTTCAGCCTTGCTTCTGATGTCCTCCAGAATTTTATCACTGTAAAACATATGATTGT
This sequence comes from Bacillota bacterium, assembly GCA_023410275.1. Lineage (GTDB taxonomy): Bacteria > Bacillota > Clostridia > Lachnospirales > Lachnospiraceae > Anaerocolumna. Next base: position 10,420 of record JAEYPZ010000022.1, on the reverse strand, counting down.
CCCTGCCATTATCCTTTACAAAATACATGGCTGTATCCGCGTTGATCAGGAGCCGTTCCATGTCCGAATTGTCTTTCGGAAAAACAGTAATTCCGATGCTGAACTTCACAAGGTGTTCTGTTCCCATCAGCTGAATGGGCTCGCTGAATAATTCCTTTATTCTCTCCAGACAGCTTTCTATCAATAATTCAACATCATCGCCGGTAATCAGGATGATAAACTCATCCCCGCCAAAACGGTAGGCCAATATATTCTCACCTATAAGAGTACGGATACGCTCTGCAATCAATGAAAGCATTTTATCCCCGTACAAATGCCCTACGGAATCATTGATTCCCTTAAAATTATCGATATCCATTAAAAGGATGGCTCCGCAGGCTTTTGCCTGTAATTCCGTGTTTATCTTTTCCATAAAGCTCATCCGGTTGGGAAGATTGGTCAGATGATCATTACTTGCCAGGTACTTGATAAATTCCTCCTGCTCCTTTATTTTTGTAATATCAATGAGCAGCCCATTCAACGACGTTACCGTTCCCTTTAAATCATGGACTCCCTTGCCGCTGAGAAGCACCCACATTTTCTCCCCTTTGCGGTTATAAAGCATAAGTTCCATATAAATCTTATCTATTTCCCCATTAAGGTAACGGGTATACTCCGCTATAATGGTATCCTTCTGCTCCTTACTCAAAATTTCGTCCAGGAGTATGTCAATATCCTTCATCTGTGTAAGCTTGGAATCAACGCTGTTTAAAAATCCCTCTGAAACGGATAGGGTCCTAAAGGTAACATCATACTCCCAGACAGCACTGCCGGTACTTTCTACGGCTATGCTGTACTTTTGGTTCAGGATTTCTATTTTTTCCATATGCTGCTGGGAAAGGTCATACTGTACTCTTAATTCCTCTTCCGAGGCTGTCAGCTCTTCGTAGGTCTGAACTAATTCCTCATGGCTTTCCTGCAGTCTTTTTTCCATTTTCCTTCTTCTGATATTATCCGTACTAAGCAGTATGATAACCAGTACTGAAAGAGATATAATTAAAACGAAATTCGCCGTAAGTATCGGATGCTGTTCCATAAAGGAAATTTTACGTCCCTCTATCTTAGAACCTTCAGGAAGGCTATGTAATGAAATATGGTACTTTTTTAAAACCTTATAATCAAAAATGTAGTAGTTTGGACTTTTAGTAACAATAGGGATTGAATCAGGAGAGGTTCCTTCAAAAATTTTCTTAAGAGTTTTGGCAGCTTTTACACTGGAATGATAATATGAAAACATTTTACCGCCAAGCACTCCATTGCCGACTCCGCCAACTTCCGCGCGGATTATGGGAACTTTGGCAGCTTCGCTCAAGAGGGCGGAGGCTTCCGGTATGGTAATACCGGTGTTCGTTTTGTCCGTATACATACTTAAATATAATAGAATAGTATCCTTTCCCAGCTTACTTACTAATTCGCCCACTTCCGCAAAGGTGTACTTTGCCGCATTTATCTCATCAAAGGTAAGCTCCGGAAATTCATCTTTTAAAGAATAAAACTGCCTTTCATCGCCAATTCCCGTTAAGGTGCCGTCAACAATGGCAACAACTCTCTTCGCCTTCTTATTAAGGCTGAGTCCTAAACGGATGTTATCCTCCAGGGAAAGTTCCTCAACAATGCCAGTTATATTGCTTTTCTGCTCCGCTTCCTTCACCCTGTCCGTATCATTAACTCCCAAGAACACGATAGGAATACCTGGAAACATCTCTTCCTGATAATCCATTACAAATTGCAGTGCATAGTCATCCCCAACGATAACACCGTCATAAGCAGGAAGGTGTTCCAGCTTATACTGAAGAAGATCATGAAACAATTTTCTGCTCTCATCCGTTACAAAGCGCTTGGAATCCATATATTCAAAATCTACCTTGTACTTCTCTTCCGGGAATACGGACCGGATTCCATTCACTTCATCGGGAACACTTGGAAAATTTTCATTATAAGAACTAATAAAGAGTATATTCTTTCCCTTCTTCTCATTGGCAGAATATGCAGTTAAATTATTGTATACCGAATATATAACAAATACCACCAGTATACAGGTTATAATCTTCAATATCCGCTTTCTCTTATGCATAGATTCCCCTTATTTATTCCATATACTGTAATTTTATTTATTATAACACATATCGACTGTTTCTGCCATAGTTTACTGTAATTTTCTTCAGGAGCAAATTAATACAGTAAATTGATTGATTATTATATACATTACGCACAATTATAGCAACTTAAAAAAGGCTGCTGCAAAAAAAGCTCTGCGGATATAACTTGCCTCATACACCGGCTGACGGACATTTAGAATAATTTGTATGCTAAAATCGTACATAATATGTTCGCTTATAGCATACAAATCATATCATCTGTCTGCCAAACAGTGCATTATGGCAAGTGATACTCCACAGAGCTTCATTTTGCAACAGCCACTTCCTTTATCGTACTTCTGTTATATCCTTAATCACTTCTCCGGCAATAATGAGACCGGCTACGGAGGGCACAAAAGCATTGCTTCCCGGAATCTGCCTCCTCTCCGTACATTTTCTCTGGGCACCGGGAGGGCAGATGCAATTGGTTCTGCAGCTGATTGCCATATCTTCAATGGGCTTTCTGGCAGGTTCCTTGGAATAGACCACCTTAAGCTTCTTGATTCCTCTGACCTTTAATTCCTTTCTCATAACCTTAGCCAGAGGGCAGATACTCGTCTTATAAATATCTGTCACCTCAAACATGGTAGGGTCTAATTTATTTCCGGCTCCCATACAGCTTATAATAGGTACGCCGCACTTATCCGCTCTTAATACAAGCTCAATTTTACCGGTTACTGTATCAATAGCATCGACAATATAGGTGTATTCTGAAAAATCATACTTCTCTGCCACCTCGGGAGTGTAAAAAGTCTGATGAGTATTTACTACTGCTTCGGGGTTAATATCCAGTATCCGTTCCTTCATGACTTCAACCTTGTATTTTCCCACAGTCTTTCTGGTAGCGATTATCTGGCGGTTGATATTGGTTAAACAGACCTTGTCATCATCAAAAAGGTCAAAAGTACCTACTCCGCTTCTTGCCAAAGCCTCCGCCGTATAGCCTCCGACGCCGCCGATACCAAAAATCGCGACTCTCGCGTCTTTTAGCTTCTCCATACTGTCTTTACCAAATAAAAGTTCTGTTCTTGAAAATTGGTTTAACATTTTCTGCTCCGTTCTGAAAATTCACTGTAATGCCTTTCTTTGACCTGGATTATGATAACATTAAACCCCACCCCTGTCAATTGCCCCTTTTAATGCCTCGGAGAGAAACTTATGATATCTATTAACGGCCTTCCGGCAAAAAACAGCCTGACCGCTTCCCTGCGGATTCTGGAAAATGTATCAAATATCTTTACAGCTTCCTCCGCATTCTGATAGACCTTCCAATAACCGCACAGAATATAGTTCTCCCCGTTATTTCTGATATATTCCTCCACATCGGCAGCCGGATATCCCAAAATAATGCCGATTTCATGAGGAAAATCCTTCTGAATTCCCATGACCTTATTTTGCTGGTATCTTCCATACCTTTTCATTAACTGCTCCATTACTTCTTCCAAACCAGAAGTAATATGCGTATAACCGTTACCGGAAAGCAACGGATTACCGGCATTTCTCTTAAGCACCTCATAAAGCAGGTTCCTGTTGTATACTATGATATATATTTCCGTTTCACTTTCACAAAGAATCCGGTAAGTGCAGCCAAAGTTCCCGCTTTCCCGTAAAAGAGCTTTCAAAAAATTGTCTCTGCTATCAATATACCTCTTGCGAAAACTGACCAGACTGGAGGGCTTTGCTTTAACAAGGGTCGGCATACAGCAGTTGGCCAGGGTGAAAGCCACATAAGAAGAGGTTCTGTCCTCTCCTATTAAAAAGATATCATCGCTCATAAAATTCTCCTGCAAGTCAGTATTTGATAACCATTCTCATATAATTGTATTCCACAACTGCTTTGTCAGTCAACAGTATTTTTGAGAACAATTATCAATACTTACTCCTTCTATATTTTTATAGATAGGATTTGTACTTTTATGAATTTTATGAGCTGCCGGATTATTTGTGTCGCTGTTCTTGCCTTTTTGCATTAATTACTTTATTTTGTCGCTGTTCTTGCCTTTTCGAATTTATCAGCCCCTATATGGCAGTAGCCGCCGGGATTCTTATCCAGGTACTTCTGATGGTATTCCTCTGCCAGATAATAATTTCTTAAGGGCAGCACCTCAATGGCAACAGGCTTTTCATATTTTTTCTGCAGCTCCTGAATAGATGCTTTGATTATGGGCAAATCCTCTTCTGTCACGTAATAAATACCGGTACGGTACTGGCTTCCCACATCCGCTCCCTGTTTATTGACAGAGGTGGGATTTATAACGTCATAGTAAAGGTTTAAAATAAAGGACAAATCTATTTTTTCAGAATCATACACAACCTTCACGGTCTCGGCATGTCCGGTATTATTATGGCATACTTCCTGGTAAGTGGGATTCTCCGTGTTGCCGTTGGCATATCCTACACTGGTTGCCAGTACTCCCTGTATGCCCGAAAGGTATTTCTCAGTTCCCCAGAAGCACCCTCCTGCAAGATATATTTCTTTTTCCTTGATATTAGACATTTCACTACCTTCCTTCTGTTCTATTCTGCTATATAACAGTTATTATAACACAGGCAGATAACTTTTAACATATTCCCGAAATTCTTTCTTTAAGACTTGTTTCCAGTGTCATACTATACTTGTTTATAAACGATATCTTTAGAACAGATTGCAAAATACGACGCATTATAAAATTCTATTTAAGCAGCATCACAGGCAGGCCTGCAAAATGCGTGAGGATTAAAATACACTCAGCTCCCTGAAAAACACCTCACCGCATTTTTATATCCCAATATACATACATGAAAGCTGAGATCTGACACCCGAATCATTTTCAATATAAAAGGGATATCTGCTGAAAGAATGAATCGGCTATCCATTCTGACCGCAATATCCCTTTTATATCTAACTAGGAGGCTTTGAGGTTATTTATGAAATTCCAAGCCCTGCACTTGCATACCCTACGATGCTTGTTGCAACTCCCAGACCGGAAACAACAGATGCAGAGAATATAAGCAATAATCTTGATCCTGCTGTTACAGGTATGGAAAGGCCTGTAGTAATTCCGCTTACTTTTTCTCCAATTGCAATAATACCTGTAAGCGTCGGTGCAAGCTGTACTACTGCTCCGGGTATTGCTGTAAATTGGTTACTCGTAGACGAAGCTCTATACAGCTGTGCTGTAATTCTGACTGTGGTACCAATCAAGCTGATTGCGGCATCAACGCTAAAGTATGCTGCCAAAGAATTTATTGTTCCATTTCTAGGCATGGAAAATGCAAAATTATTGATATTAGTAGTGTCAATTATACCATTGATTATTCGAATTCCTGTAGCGGAACTTCCAAAACCAACTGCGGCTGTCGTACCAACTAATCCACCAAGTATTGTAGTCAATGCAACAACATTACCAGATGCATAAGGAATAATAGTAGCTGCACCAGCGGGACCTGTGGGACCCTGAGGGCCTGCCGGTCCCTGGGCTCCTGTGGCTCCTGCCGGGCCTGCCGGTCCCTGAGCTCCTGTGGCTCCTGCCGGGCCTGCCGGTCCCTGGGCTCCTGTAGCTCCTGCCGGGCCTGCCGGTCCTTGGGCTCCTGTAGCTCCTGTAGCTCCCGTGGCTCCTGTCTGGCCTGTGGCTCCTCGTGGTCCTGTGGCTCCTTGAGGTCCCTGTGGTCCGGGAGGTCCAGGCGGTCCGGGAGGTCCAGGCGGTCCGGGAGGTCCGGGAGGCCCGGGAGGTCCAGGCGGGTACGGATCCGGATCACAGCAATTTGATCTTCCTGAATTCCTTGAGTCATAATAATTTGCTGCACTTACATTCATGTCATCTTGGTCATAGGATTTGCTTTTTGACGAATCTTTACTATTCATGCAAAAACTCCTCTCCAATAAAATAGGATTTTGAAATCCTACATTATATATATGACATATACACTGATAGGTTCCTATATTTCCGCATTATTCGTCCCTATACTTAACTGCAAGAAAATTCCAGGTAATGATACTGCCCCTCCTCGTATTTGGTCATACTTTCAAGAAAATACATTACATAACAATAAGGCGCCCTTAAGACCAGGCGCCTTATCCTATAACATCATGATAATTTTAAAACTGTTAGGGCTGCTACTACGCTGCCTGGTGCAAGATCAGGGAAGGTAATGGAAATGAAAGAATCGTTAGTGACTGTCAGGACAGCTGGTACGGTTGTTACCTCCACAATTGCAGTGATTTCCACTCTGATTGTTGTAGCCGTATCACCTGTAGTACCTCCCGGAATCGGTACCCCATTAAGGTTAATGGAGACTGATGTCAGAGTTCCTAACACATTTGCTTCAAATATAACAAGATATACGCCGGTTTGTGTCAATACAGTATCCGTATCGTTAGGTAACAAAATTCCTACAGGCGTATTTGGAACATTTCCGGTGTCAAATACAAACTCTGCACCGCCGGCTATGGTTCTGTCAGAATTCGTACTGTAACGGAAAATATAGGAACTGGTGAATGCCGGACCCGTCGGTCCCTGTGGTCCCTGTGGACCTTGTGGACCTTGAAGTCCCTGAGGTCCCTGCGGACCTATGGCTCCTGCCGGACCTTGAGCTCCTGTAGCTCCTGTAGCTCCTGTGGCTCCTGCCGGACCGGGGTCTCCCTGTGGACCTTGCGGACCTGTGGCTCCTGCCGGGCCTTGGGCTCCTGCCGGACCTGCCGGGCCAGGATCTCCCTGCGGACCTTGTGGGCCTGTGGCTCCTGCCGGACCTTGGGCTCCTGCCGGACCTGCTTCTCCTTGAGGACCTGCCGGACCTGCTTCTCCTTGCGGGCCTTGTGGGCCTGTGGCTCCTGCCGGGCCTTGAGCTCCCGTAGCTCCTGTGGCTCCTTGCGGGCCTGCCGGTCCCTGTTCACCTTGCGGACCTGCCGGGCCTGTGGTACCTGCCGGACCTTGGGTTCCCGTTGCTCCTGTGGCTCCTGTGGTACCTGCCGGTCCCTGTTCACCTTGCGGACCTGCCGGACCTGTGGTACCTGCCGGGCCTTGGGCTCCCGTGGCTCCTGTGGCTCCTTGCGGGCCTGCCGGTCCCTGCTCTCCCTGCGGGCCCTGTGGGCCTGTAGCTCCTGCCGGACCTTGGGCTCCTGCGGGACCTGCTTCTCCTTGCGGCCCTGCCGGACCTGCTTCTCCCTGCGGACCTTGCGGACCTGTTGCTCCTGCTGGACCTTGGGCTCCTGTGGCTCCTGTTTCTCCTTGCAGGCCTGCCGGTCCCTGTTCTCCCTGCGGACCTGCCGGACCTGTTGCTCCTGCCGGGCCAGTTGACCCGGTAATATTAGGAAAACAAACTGCCTTTTTATTAGCGGCCTGTTAAACCGCTTCGGATTGGGTGTTGATTTCAATGTATTCCATTACCCGGCATAGTTCGTCAGCAAACTTAAACTTCACGCTGATGTTGCCATTCTCATGTACCTTGATATGGTCTACAAGCTCAACCAAAACCTCTCTTGTCAGTTTGTCGATATTTTCAAACTTCTTGAAAACCACCAAGCAAGGACTTTCAGCGGTAATGCCGTTTTGCAATTCCTCCCGCTCTGCATGGAGGTTTTTCAAAACTTCGCCTAAAGCGGCTATTTGCCGTTCGTAATCTTCGCTCATATGGCGGTAATCGCTATGGGTGATTTCTCCGTCTTTCCAATCCTGATATATGGATTGCTTGTAACGCATGATTTTGGAGCGTTCCTTTTCTTTAGCGTCTATCAATGCTTCAATCCGTATGGACTGGCTTTTTTGAAGCGGTGCGGTGCTGATGTATTCCAAAGTGTTTGCATAGTGTACTGCAAGATATACCTGTTGCTGAATGGCATACAGGACAGCCGCTTCCAGCCGGTTATGCTTCACGGAATGTTTAGTGCAAGCTGTTTTTGACTGGTCTTTGTAGGTGCGGCAGAAATAGTACACCGTGCCTTTAACTTGACTGCGGCTCATAGCCTTGCCGCAATCAGCACAACGTAAGAATCCGCTGAACAGATAGAGCTTCTTTTTCTGCGGAGCGGTGCGGGTGTCACGCTTTAGCAACTCCTGCACCTTTTTAAAGATAGGCCGTTCTATGATTGGTTCATGGGTGTTCTCCACAATATACCATTCATTTTCGGGAACCTGTTCCTGCGTATGTATCTTATAGCTTTTCACACGCTGGCGGCCTTGTACCATGTCCCCTACATAAAGGCGGTTTTTCAAAATGTCGCTTACGGTCTTGGCACTCCATAAGGGCCTTTCCGAACCGCTGGGATTTTGATAGTTTAAGCCCTTGCTTTTCTTGTACTCGGACGGACACAAAATACCACGGTCATTGAGATTGTGTACAATAGCATTTTTACTCATGCCGCTCAAAAACCACTCATAGATATTCTTTACGACTTCGGCGGCTTCTTCATCAATGATTAAGGCGTTTTTATCCTTTGGGTTCTTCAAGTAACCGTAGGCGGCAAAACCGCCGATAAACTCACCGTTACGCCGCTTCATGTCAAAAACCTGCCGTATCTTCTTTGAAGTCTGGTAGCAGAAATTGTCGTTGATAACATTGGTAATCGGCACAATGAGGTTGGAAATACTGTCTGGGTTCAAGTAGCTGTCAATGCTCTCTGACAAGCTGATAAACCGTACATTCATCTGTACAAACAGATTTTCAATCAAACTCCCTGCGTCCGTATAGTTACGGGATAGGCGGGAGAGGTCTTTGACGATAACACAGTTTACCTTTTTTGCGTATATGTCGGAAAGCAATCGTTGAAAGCTGTCCCGGTTGGTGTCTGTTCCGGTGTACCCGTCGTCCACATAAGGCGGCTGGGTACTTTCAAACTCGTCTATGTGCTGTTGGTAGTAATCATCAAGCAACGCTGTTTGGTTGGTAACGCTGTTGCTGTCGTCCTTTCCACGGTTTAAATCTTCTTTGGATAAGCGGATATATTGAGCAAGTTTCCAGCGGATAATTTGAGGTGCAGATATTTTTTCCTCAAAACCCCTGTTTTTAGTTCGTGCCATGTGTCCTCCTTCCTATCACATTACACTTATATTATACCATTTCAGCGTAATGCGAACAATGTTGTCGCGGCCTGTAAACTGGCTTTACAGGCCGCTTTTCTTGCGTTTAAGGAAGTCGGCAAACACATCCTGCAATGGGGGAGCGTTCTCTGGAAACTCCAGCTTTACACCCATATCGCCCACACGAAAACAATAAGGATTTTTAACCGCCGCTATGACTTTCGCCGCACGCTGTTCCTGCGGCACAGTCGTATCAAAAGTGAAGCCGCTCACATCAACTAAATCCTCTTTGTTTACTGCTTCTATGTCCACGCTTGCCAACTCTGAAATTGGGATACGTTTCTTCAATCACAATCGCCCCCTCCTTTCTATGTATATGAAATGCTCTGATTGTCCTATGAGGAAACACAAACAGCCACCACCTTTATCTGAAAAAGTGATGGCTGTTAATCTTTCCTCATACTTCGGGCCAACTTGGCCCGAAGTCAATAAGGGCTGTTTTGATAGTGGGCTTCCCATTCCTCTATGCCACAAGTATCAAAAATATAGTGAAGCTCTGAAACCACACGCTTTATATCGTCCGGGCTGAAATCACAGTTTTCCATAGCCCGAACGACATAGCCACGGCAAGCGCCGTTGCTCCATTGCTGATATAGCAATGACTGTAATTCCTTATCCATATTAAAACTCCATTCATCAATCGGGAGTATGCCGCACCGTTGTAAGTCGGCTTTTCGTAAGACAGAAAAAAGCGGCGCGGTACTCCCTTTATATAAAAAACGAAAACCCGGACGGGCCGCGGCACCGCACTCATGGGAATCTCACCCCGCCCCATGCTGATGGCGCGACGGTCAATGCTGTGAAGCGTTCAAACCGTAAGTATCATTGTATCAATCAAAAGATTATCGCCGGACAGATTGCCACATCTGCCTTGTCACAGTTAGTATGAATTGCTCACGCTCCGTTTGGACTTTCCTCCTTTCACGGACGGTCTTAGCGTACTCTATGGCTTGGCTCCCTTTTAATTGAATGTATCCGAATTATCGGTATTCAGTTTTCCTCTATCAATGCTATCTCTGACCGCACTTTCATTTACTCCCTCTGCCCGTGCAATGTCTAATTTGCTTATGCCGAGTATGTAATGAGCATAAACCCGCTTTCCCTGTTTGTCCGGCAGAGAAGCAATTGCGGAGTATAGTTGTTCAGCAGCCATTTTGCGTTCGTAAATCTCGCAAGGCGAAAGGGATA
>JAEYPZ010000196.1:0-111430 GCA_023410275.1 Bacillota bacterium | reverse complement strand
GAACAATTGATGCCATGGTCAGAAGCTGTACAGGCAGAGTGCGGAAAGTAAATGTTGGAGATTGGCTAATAATTATAGTCAGTCTCTTTTTCTTTTAGAAGCACCTGGTTTTAGATCGCTTACTGTAGTACTCGGCATTACGGATACTTCTTTTCTTTAACAAGTCCTTTCTTTGCATAGTCAACATCAAACCATTGACATAAGCCTTTCGACGTATTCGTATTTTAGACCCTTTAAATCGTCAGTTCGTCCCCACTTATGTGGATTCTCACCATACACAGCTTCACTACATAATCCCCAGCAGCCCACACCTCTGTGAACCTTTCCTCGTCTTTACGTTAGGACTGGCTTTATGCTCTTCAGCCAAACTATTACTACACGTTCGCATTACACCGCTACTAATGCAGAAGGCAGTTTGTGTGTGTCCCTTTGTGGCGTTACCCACTTACACTTATATGGTACTAAAAAGCTCTGAAATGATGCAAGCCATTCCAGAGCATATAAACAATCAAATGCGCAGCTATTCTATTCTTATACTTTTTTCAACATATTTAACATTAAACCATATAATTCACTGAAGTAGTGAATTTATTATTCTTGTCACCAATTGCATCCATTACACCATTCCATTTTTCAGATAGGTACTTGATTTCACGTGAAAGGTCAGATTTATTATAACTGTTACCACCATTTGATAATATATTTTTATATACGTTATCTAACTGATCTTTTACCTTTCCTGAATCAGAAAAATCAATGTTATTATAGTAACTTACAAATCTTTTGCACCAACTTATCCTCGTAACAGTAGATACTAAGTGGTCTCGTCTTGCCGTTGTCCTTTGGTATCTCCACCCGCCTTGCAGGCTGTGGCTTATAGGATTTCCGTTTCAGACTTTCCACAAGCTTTTCCAGGTTTTCTTCAAGATTCGCTCCGTACATCTCCATGTAACTCCGTCGATGCCGACAGCTTTCTTTCCATTCATGTCCGCATGGCACTGCCTAAGCAGTTCCTTATCTATCAGATGTCCGATAGACGTGAACACCATATCTGGTTTCTCTCGTGATAACTGTGATATTCTCGCCAATTTCGTTTCCATCAGTTTTCTACCTCAGTGTGTAGCTAATGTTTCCTCTTTGATATGAACTCGTATGGCAAGGTTGTGAGGAACAACCTTCTCTCCGCTTCCCTCCAGTGGCATTACCCACCTTCCTTGGTACTATCAGGCCATCCGACTGCCTGTCATGCTTCTACAGCCATCCCTGTCTGCATACCACACTTTGCACACTACGCGTGGACATGGCAGTCTCTCCCCAGTTGATGTGACATCATTGTATAGCATGGCTGACTTCTAACTCCGCAGAGCCGCAGATATCTAACCCTTTGATGATTATCTGCATGTTGCCTTCCGCAATATTGACGGCATCGGCACTCTGTACCATCCACAAATTTCGTAGCTAAACTGCCTTCTGACCCTGCTACCTAACTCCCTTTGCTTTGTATGTTCTGTTACCAGAAACATACTCTAGGCTTGCTACCGATGGTGGGGCTTCACCTTATCGGACGGGATTTCCACCCGTTAAATATCACACCCTTGACTGGGCGCGCCAACATCTTGTGGTCAAAACCTACTTTTTAGCCTCCGAACCACATTTCGTCATCATTATTATCGTTTCAACGTGCCTTGAACGGTCAAAAAAGATGCAGATTAACGAAACTACTCCCTTGGCGGTTCATTCATTGACTCTTAATACCCAATATTACTCCATAATTGTTTTTTCTTTCTCTGCAAGAAGGGCATAAAAGGTTATCCATTTGCTTGGTTTACTGACGTGTTCTTTCAGCAGGTATGATTTCGACAAAGTCCCATCTAAAACATATCGACCATCTTTATCTTTCTTGCTGTACAAAATATCCCATGCGGATTTCAATATTTCGTTGTTTCCGTATCCTAATTCGCAAAAAGCTTCAATAACATTTTGTAAACCGACCCGCATAACTTCAAATGGATAAAAAGTATCTATCGTTCGTCGTCCTTCCCTGGAATACAAAACAAGCTTGGATTTATCGGTGCTTTTATAAAAAATATCATGCTTAAAAAAATAATCTATCAAATCTTTCTCAATGCCACATATAATTCCTTTTTTGCGGCATTCAGAAATAAACAGCAAAGCATGAAGATTGTCTTTGTAACAGCTTTTGGGTGTATATTTTAGTTTGTTTACCCTGTGAAAGCATAAAAAGCCGTTATCGGGCAGCATATGTGTACTGAGTTTTTTAGTAATTTGTTTAATGATTTTTTCATTTTCATATCCCATCTTTACCAATGACCGAAGCAACATGAAATCTCCACAATTGCAATCAAATGAATTTGAAAGCTCATTAAAAGCTTTTTCAATATACTCGATTTTTATATCATTACAAGTCAAACCGCACTCAGCAATAGTAGTTAAATAATAACGATACCATAATCCGTTTAGTTTATACCATTCTTCAGGCAGAAATGTATTTATCCATTTAAAAACTTTTTCATTATCAGCCGGTTCTCCAAGCAGTTCCGTCTTTGTACGATATTGTATAGCAGGATTTTCATCCTCTAAGAGCCATGATATCACATCAGCCATAGAAACATTCCTCCTTTAGATTATAATTACAGTATTTTATTAGTCAGACCGCTTTTTTCAGTGTTTTGATCTCTTTTGCTTTGCAATTCAAGTAAATTATAAGCAATAAAACCTTCAAAAGTAGCTGCCTTCTGAATACTTTACGTTACAACTTTCCAACTAATTCTTTACAGTATCCATTGAAAGGATCCTACCTTTTTTATTCACTCTCCTCTTTTCGTCTCTCCATAATTGTAGTATTCTGCCATTTACCGAATCTATCTTTTGCTATTCTATCCCTATAGCCAATCACACGGAAGCCACACCTTTTATGCAGTTCTATACTTGCTTCGTTTACTGAAAAAATTGCAGAGTAGAGTGTCCAGTATCCTCTTTTTTCTGTCTCCACACAAAGTTTTGTAAGCATTTGTCTTCCAATACCCTGACGCAAATACTTTTCATCTACAAAGATACTAAGCTCAACTACTCCTCTGTAAGCCTCCCGCTTAGAAGTTGGTGCTATCATGGTATATCCCACTACCTTACCATCTAATTCATATACATATCTACATTCCTTACAATGCGCCGCATCCCATTCCTCATAGATCGGACACTCCGTTTGAAAGGTTACCGTTCCTTTTTCCAAGCTCTGCATATAGATTTCCATCATGGCATACCAATCTATTGCCTTCATTTCTCTTATCATATGATTTTCTCACTATCGTCTTTACATTATTTAACTTTACTCCCTTGTTATCAATACCACGCACTCCACATGCCTTGAACGGTCAAAAAAGATACCGCTTGAAGCTGGTGGGGCCTTAGCGGCAGCATATCTATAAATAAGTCACTATAGATAATATCTCTATCCTATTTTTGAACCATTACTTATTACAATAGTCACCAAGTACGTAAAGACTCTGTTTTGGCATACGGTTTTGTGTTATGCGGTCAACCCCAATTAGTCCATATTTTTTTACAAAACCTTTATACCACTCATAGTTATCAAGCAAGCTCCAGTACATATATCCCTTAACGGGAATACCGTCAGCAATACATGCCTGCACCCCCGCAACTGCCCGCTGAATGAACTCCACCCGGCGAGTATCGTCTGTCGTGCAAACGCCGTTTTCAGTTATAATAATAGGCAGTGGAATTTCTTTGGCCAACTTACAGATCACATTGCTTAACGCTTCTGGATAAAATTCATAGCCTTGCTCAGTTAGCTCTACCTCCTCGGGAGCACACAGGCTGCCCTTATCACCTAAGAGCTTGCGTGTGTAGTTCTGTATACCGATAAAGTCATCCTTTTGTAAGAAAGGTAGATAGTGTCTGAAATCTTTTTCCCATTCCGTTATAACCTTATATTTATTGTCTGGTTCCGCCTGAATATCTAGCAGTGAAAGGGTAACGCCGACCTTCAAATGTGGACACACAGCCTTCATGGAATCGCGGGCTGCTTCATGGGCACGCATTATGAGTCGGTCTCCTTCCTCTGTACGAGGTGACAGGAAAATATTAGCCCGGTTTTCTTCTGCCAATCCAAAGGCTTTAGCTGTCTCAGTCATCATCAACTGCCTTTCCGCAGATATAGGTATATTTATGTCTGTATGCATCTCAAGTGCCTCATAACACATCTGTGCACCCACGTTGGCACAGTTGATCGTACAGATGTATTCCATTTGATCACCAAGGTGTTCAACGACATATACGCAATAATTCTTAAAGTATTCCACTGTTGATTCCTCTTCCCACCCTCCCGCTGTAATAAGCCATTTAGGCGAAGATACGTGATGCATAGTGACAATAGGTGTTATATTGTTTTCATGACAGCAAGCCAATACTTTACTGTAGTGCTCAATTTCAAGGGCGTCGAATTTGCCTTGCTCTGGTTCTATACGGGCCCATTCGATGGAAAAGCGATAGGCGTTCAGACCCGCCTTCGCCAATAGTGTGATGTCCTCCTCATAACGATGATAATGATTCACCGCATCCAAAGAGGGTTCGTCAAACTCGTTATGGGGCAGTTGTTCGATAACCCATAAATCACTGTGGATATTGTTACCTTCCACTTGGTGGGCAGATGTAGCTGCACCCAAAAGAAAACCTTTTTCAAACTTATTCATGACTGATCTCCTCACTCGTCTAATTTTGTACTACTATTGGCATTTTATTACTTACAGTAACGACAAGCAAGTATCCTTCTGACTTATTATTATGTTAATATTGACTTTTTCATTTTATAATGTTATATTCGTAGAATCTAAAAATGTCTAACGAGAGGATAAATACGGCCTATGTCAAAGCACGAAATCATTGTTTTGGAATCAGGGTTACCTGTTAAATTTGATATATATCAATCTTTCAACAGATTGATCCCCAGCCATTGGCACAACCATTTGGAAATTCTCTATATTTACCAAGGCACCATGCAGATAGTTCGTAATAACGAGACGTATACAATTACTAACAATGATTTATTCATAGTCAATTCCGGTGATATTCATTTGACTCGAAGTCTTGGGCACGTTGAAGTTCTATGTCTTCTAATACCTTATGAACTCATTGCCAATTCAATTTCAGAGTACAAGTCGATAAGATTCAGAGAGTATTTCTCCCATAATGAATTGAATGATGATCCTGCATTTAAAAATATGGTACATAAACTGATTGCTATGAGAACGCTTTACGAACAATGTACGAACGGATTTCAATTTCTTTTTATCAGTAGTCTAAATCTCTTTCTCTATATACTTTATAATAATTATGTAGTTTCTCAAAATATGAAAATTGATAAAATTACAAAGCATCTGCCACGTTTTAAGGAACTGTTAGATTTTGTTGAAATGAATTACAGAGAGCATATAAGTATGAAGGAAGCAGCCTCTTTTGTAGCATTGAATCCGGAGTATTTCTGCAGGACTTTTAAAAAATTTACCGGTTTCACTTTTATGGAATATGTCAACATGGTCAGACTTGCTCACATTCACAAGGACATTTTAGATACCGATGATAGTATCACAGCCATTCAAGAGCGACATGGTTTTACAAATAATAAGGTCTTCAGTCGAATGTTTAAGGAAGCATATGGGTGTACACCATCCAAACTCAGAGTATAAATGATATATGATGTAAGCTTGCTTATTGCCTCTCCTTATTTCACCTTTTGCCTTCTCAAGTCAATTATGTGAACCTATTAACTTTACATAAAATCGATATATTTTCATAAATAAATCTATTCTGTTTCCTCAACCTGATAAAAAACTTCATATTATACGCCAAACTCATTTTTCCGTAAATCCATACTCTCCTGATAAAACCCAGCATATTTTCAATGTATCATTATATTCTTCTTTATTTTCTCTTACTAATTCTTCAAAATTTAAAAATGCTAAAGCCTTGTTCAATTCATTTTTATTAAGTCGAAACGTCTTACTTCTGTTTCTATTTACAGATAAATCAAATGTTATCAATCTTAACTTGTTATGCAATTTGAATATCCAAAATGCTAAAAAGTGTCCGTTAATTTTTACTCTAAGACAAATATCTTTTCTTCCTTGATTAATCTCGTGCCTTGTATCGTCTATCAACTTATAAATTTCTTCCCGTATTTGCTGTTTGATTTTTAGAAATCTTTTCCATAATACTTTTTGAATACAATTCAACACTAGTTCATTTATACCTAAGCTTTTTATTACATTATATGTAGACACCATTTGTTCCTCATTGTAATATTGCCAATAAATAATTATTTCACGTTTAATTTCACTTAATTGATAAAGAATATTGAATGTCTCTCTAATGTCTGTGATATCTATATCTATTCCTTTTTGTTTTACCCATTCAAGAACGTTTTGAAATAACTGCTCCCTATCTGGTTTTAATAAATTCAACTTTTCCAAAGGAGTATACCCATTTAATGCATAAATACCATAATAATCAGGTAATAAATAACCAATTCCGTAAGTAGAAAAACGCTTATCAATTTCTTTTTCATAACGCTGTTCAAATTTTGAAGGCGAATTTAAATAAATTCTTGGTTCTGGAATGGTAGAATTATTACATGCAAAGCATAAATTATCCTTAAAATCTAAACATTCCATCCAAGACATACCATAAGGAATTTTTGAAGCCTTAAATATTCACAATCCTAATATTTCCAGTAAGAGTTCGTCTCTTTTTTTAATTTGCATATCATATTGATAGTATTTCAGAAAAAGTCTAATTTTCTATAGCACATTTACAACAACCGCAAATGTATGGTTTTGAATTAATACCTTTTGCTTATGCATCAACCTTATTTCCTGAATATAGAACAGCAAAAGGAACATCATAAGCAATTTGCATTTCAACCTTCGCCTTTTCAAGCCACACTTTTTCTTTCATAAGATTTCCTCTTTTAAGTTAATATCAATATTTTTCTCATGTTCCCCTTCTCAATGGTAGGCAATTTTTCTGTGAAGGGAAACATTCTTTTTATCTTTCAAAATCCTGTAATTTCAATGTGTCTAATTTTTATATAGCAGACAGCACGTCTCCACATGCCCCGTCCAAGGAAACATGTCCACCGGTACAGCCTTTTCAGCCTTATATCCTTTCTTTACCAAATATTCTAAATCTCTTTGTAAGGTCACCGGATTACAGGATATATAAACCACTTTGGCAGGCTTTAGAATAGCTAGCGAATTTAGGAATTTTTCATCACTTCCGGCTCTTGGGGGATCCATGAAAACAACATCAACAGTCTCATTTTGCTCTGCCAGCTGCGCCATGAACTCACCTGCATCTTTTAAATAAAACTGGATATTGGAGGTTTCATTTCGTTTTGCATTTACTCTTGCATCTGCAACGGCATCCTTATTTAACTCCACTCCAATTACTTTTGATGCTTTATCGGAGGCTATTAGACCTATAGTTCCAATACCGCAATAAGCGTCCAGTATTGTTTCTTTGCCCTTTAGCTCTGCCATGTTAATTGCAAGGCGGTAGAGCTTTTCTGTCTGGGTGGGA
Organism: Bacillota bacterium; assembly: GCA_023410275.1. Taxonomy (GTDB): domain Bacteria; phylum Bacillota; class Clostridia; order Lachnospirales; family Lachnospiraceae; genus Anaerocolumna. The sequence continues at coordinate 103,816 of JAEYPZ010000196.1, read as the reverse complement.
TTTACCTGGTAAAAGGATTTAGGGGATATACGGAATACCTTCTCACAGAGAGTATCTTCTATATATCCTTTTCCGTAAATTACATGTTCCTTTTCTCCCAAAATCATGCTGGTGTTCTTATCATTAACATTTACTATAATCGTAGATATTTCCGGGTGGAGCTGTCTGATGGCTTTTACAAAGTTGTTTTTTGAAGGAAAGATTGGGGAACCAATTACTAATACCACCATGATTTCCTTGCTATGATACCCTGTGCGGATTAGGACATGGCGCAGCAAGCCATAGCCGGTATCTTCATCATAGGTCTTGATTTTAAAAGATTTTAACAGTCCACGTATAGAGGCAATAATCTCGTCCGCTTTCTGATTATGAATCAGGCAGCTTTCAATTGGCACAACCCTATGGGTTCCCTCCTCATATACACCGGATATAGCATTTCCTCTTCGGTCCCTGTCAAATACAACATGAACTTTGTTGCGGTAATGGGCCGGGTCTTCCATTCCAACTATGGGCTTCACAGGACAATATCCGCTTAATAGTTCCGTTACCAGCTTTTGCTTTTCTTTTAAATGCTCTTTGTAGCTTTTCTCATAAATTTTACAGCTGCCGCAATCTCTTCTGTAAGGACAGGTTCCTTCCGCATATTTCTTTCCTTTATTATCTGATGCCACAGACTTTCTCTTAGTATTTTTATCTGTGTATTTACCGGAATCTTTTTCACCTTTATAATTCACTTTATTTTCCACGTAATATTCTGTTTTATAATTTGCCCAATATTCCTTGCTTTCTTTTCTGCTTACTTTTCCATTTTCATTGATTTTAATTGATTTGAATTTTTTTTCACTACTATTTTCATATCTTTCATTATTAATTTTTCTCTTGTTTCCGGCTTTTACTTTATTTTGATATTGTCTCTCACTTATATCCATACTACTGTTTTGATTTTGTCTATCACTTACATCTTTGCTTCTATTTTCATTTTTCCTTGCATTTACAGCCTTACTTCTATTTTCATTTTGTCTCACACTTACATCTTCTCTTCTATTTTCATTTTTCCTTGTATTTAAATCCTTACTTCTATTTTCGTTTTTCCTTGCATTTACAGCCTTACCTCTATTTTCATTTTGTCTTTCACTTACATCTTTTCTTTTATTTCCATTTTTTCCATTATTTTCAGCTTTTCCTTTACTTCCATACTTCCCTTTTTCTTCCGCTTTTCTCTCGCTTTTGCCATTTCCTGCATATCCCATATTTTCATTATCCGATCTCTGTAGTTTTATACCAGCTTTTTTTTCACTTTTCTTATCAGCTTTTTCATGAACCCTTCTATCATTTCTTGCGGGTTCCATTTCTTTTTTTTGTATCATATATCTTTCCTTCCATTTCCGGTTATCTGTTAATTGAGCTTTTCCTCATCCTGATCAGGATTGGGCTTTGATTAAACTAAATAACGTATTACTTAAACAGCAGACTAAGTCTTTCATCAGGCTATATTCCCTGATAATCAAATGCAGGAATGAAGCTTTCCGATGCTGTTTCACCTTCCTGAATAAATCCATTTTCGACACCTAAATCTAATGCGTAATCCACCAAAGCTTCATATTCTTTCTCTGTTACTCTCCGATTTAATTCCGGATATTCCTTTACCTGTTCAAGGGGTGTATATTGATTCATAATGCTGATATAGATGGTGTCTTTATAGGTGTTGTATAAGTATTTTATAACCTTTTTGGAATCCGACAATCCACCGGGCAGCAGTAAATGTCTTACAATTACACCCTTTTTCATAATATCCTTTTCAAATACTGCTTCTCCGGTCTGACGGACCATTTCTTTTAAGCTCTGGGAAGCAATTTCAAAGTAATCTCTACATCCGGAATAGCGGTATGCCATTTCCTGGCCAAAATATTTAAAATCCGGCAGGTAAATATCCACAATTCCTTCCAGCAGCTTAAGAGTTTCCACACTTTCATATCCGCTGCTGTTATAGACAACCGGAATACAAAGTCCCTTCGCCTTCCCCTTTTCAATAGCCTTTACAATAGAAGGTACATAATGACTGGGGGTGACCAGGTTGATATTGAGGGCTTTTTGCTCCTGCAGCTCCAGAAAAATATCCGCCAGGCGGTCTACCGTTATTACCTTTCCTGCCTGATTCCTGGATATATCGTAGTTCTGACAGTACACACAGCCTAAGGAGCAGCCGGAAAAGAAAACTGTTCCGGAACCTCTTGTACCGGATATACAAGGCTCTTCCCAATAATGGAGTGCCGCCCTTGCAGCCGTTATCCCGGCCCCGGCCCTGCAATACCCCGTTTTTCCCTCTGACCGGTTGGCATAACAGTTTCTTGGGCAAAGTGTACAATCTCTATAATATTCATCTTCATTGATTGAATTTATATTCATTTTTACTCTTCTCTTATTCCTAGCATATACAGCTTATTTTACCTTATCCCGGGTATAAATACAATTATAAAACATATTTACATTTCAAGCCCAAAAAACATATTTACATTTCAAGCCAACAACATATTTATTTTAACCAACAATATTAATTTTAAGTAAACAACCTATTACTTCTATTTCAGCCAAAAATGAGCTCACTCCGTTTTCGGCAAGGTCGTGACACAGCAAAAATCCAGCCAGTCAAAGGCTTAAGAGAAGAGATTTTGCATATGCAAAATTCTACCCGGCTTGACTGACTGGATAGGCGTAGTGGCCCGATATCCAGGCAATTATACAAGGGCAGCAAAGTCATTTATATACCCCTTGCAGGATTATTCTTTTTTGCTATAACTGAAACTAGTACATCGTTTTCAAATTAACCAGACCGGTTACTTTTCTAAACCTCCGGATGCAACCTCCAAAAGCCTTGGCATAGCTCCAATTACGCCTGTATTTTGAATGTTACCTCTGAACGTTTATCCTGAGTACTCAGTCCAATTATTTATAAAACGATGTACTGGCAGCTTCACATTGGAAAGCTAGGCCGAACAAAGAAATGTTTCTTATCTCCCCTAACTCTTTTCTGCAATTAACGTAAATGATAACGGAAATCCCTTTCCATTATAAACTTCAGTCAAACCTATATCATAATCATTTTCATTCAGATGAATTGTCTTCATTCTGTTTTCTGCCAAGGAATTAATGATGTCGGCCATAGTATGTGAATAGCTTGTAAATGTCTTTGAATTATATTCTTCTGACATATATCCCATCCCATTATTTTCAATCCAGGGCTCTTTTCTGAAATATGAATACGTTAATTTATTTAACTTATCTCCATCAAAACAATCCTCCCCGGGCAATGGCAGCATGTTCATCAGAGGATGAAAGTCATTCAGCAGCAACCGGCCGTTTGGTTTCAGGCATTTCCCCACAACATCAAATAGCTCTGATAAATCTTCAAACCATGTGATTGCTCCAATTGTAAAAATAACAAAGTCAAATGAATTATAGTAGTTTGAAGAGATATCAAGAATATTGCAAGACTCAAACTTGCAGTTTTTAATATCTGCCTTTTTAGCAGTTTCAATGGCCTGGGCAATAATGTTTTCAGCGATATCAAATCCCACGCCATTTTCGGCTCCCAGTTGCATTAAGGACAGTAACTCACGTCCATTGTTACAGCAAAACTGCGCCACACATTTACCTGTAAAATCAATATCCAATAATATTTTCCTGACATCAGGGTTAAAAAAAGGCAGCCTTTCATTTTTCAGTTGTACGTAATTTTCGTCACCCCAATTGGGATGCCTGTGTTCGAACGCTTCTTCCCAAGCCGCCTTATTACCATCAAAATAGTTCGCCATTTCAACATCCTCCTTTCATCAATATTTTATTATATCGCATAAATGCTATAAACTAAAGCTATTCTATCATTATATCTCTCCGCAACATTCTATCATTGCATCTTTCCCCAATACAATATACTCTATATTCCTTTTCACTTGCTCTCTATTTAATTTTATTTTTATCTATAATCAACCAGCCATTTAAATAAACAGATTTACATTGGATTCCTCAGCTTCTCCCAGGTAGTAGCCAACACCACCTATTTTTATTCCGTCTATAAGCTCTTCCTTCCGAAGTCCCATAACATCCATTGACATCTGGCAGGCTACGATTTCCACACCGTTTCCGATAGCAGTCGTGATAAGGCTTTCCAGTGACTCCACGTTTTTATTCTTCATGACCTTGCGGATCATTTTAGCTCCCATTCCCATCATATTCATATTGGAGAGCTTTAGCTTCCTGCTTCCTCTGGGCATCATCTTTCCGAACATCTTATCCATAAAGCCTTTTCTTAATTTCATTTTTTCAGGTTTTCTAAGGATATTAAGACCCCAGAAGGTAAAGAACATGGTTACTTTTCTTCCCATGGAGGCAGCACCGTTTGCTATGATAAAGGAAGCTATTGCCTTATCCAGTTCTCCGCTGAATACAACCATGGTCTTGTTCTTTCTTTCTGTATCAACAGGAGCTGTTTTTACTGCATTATCTGCTGCTCCCTTCTTTATAACAGCGGTAATACCTCCCTTTTCCCTCTGACGTGACAGCAGCTGGTTGCCTGTATTTTTGCACCAGGCGTTCACATCTTCATAAAACCCAGGATCAGAGGCATGGGCTTCCAATACTTCTCCAGCCTTTAACTGGTCCACTGCTTCTTTTACCCGAAGCAAGGGACCGGGGCAGCAAATTCCGGTACAATCCAGTTTCTTATCAATTGATATCTCCATACCATTCCTATCCCCTTCAGTTGCTTTTTTGTTATTATTCTTTTCAATGGATGCAGTTTCCTGGATATTAACAGCTGTATAATTCCTTACAGGAGTTATTGTTTGGGATTCAGAAATGTCAGCGGCTCTTACTTCTGCACGTTCATTGACCTGCTCCGCTTCTTTCTGATACAGGTAATCCTTGGCACTTAAATAACCGCCGGTAACATTTAAGGCCTGATAGCCGTTTTGTGTAAGTATCCTGTCGGCTATATATCCTCTTAAGCCTACCTGACAGTACACAACAATCCTTTTATCCTTATTAAGTTCTCCCAGGCGGTTTCTTAGTTCATTTAAGGGAAGATTAATTGAGCCCTCCATATGTCCAAGTTCGTATTCCTCTGTATTCCTTACATCCAGAAGTACAAAATCCTCCTCATCCTCCAATACCTCATCCCAGGTAGTCATGTGGCTGAAGCCTTTTCTTACATTTTCCGCTGCATATCCTGCCATATTTACCGGGTCCTTTGCAGAAGAAAAAGGAGGCGCGTAGGATAAATCCAGCTTTGTCAAATCTTCCGTGGTTCCCTTAAGGCTCATCACCGCAGAGATTACGTCAATGCGTTTATCAACCCCTTCATAGCCCGTGGCCTGTGCTCCAAGAATCCTGCCCTCCCTATTAAACAGCAGCTTCAAAGAAATGTTAAAGGCACCGGGATAATAGGAAGCATGGGACATAGGGTACAAATGCACCGTCTTATACTCAATTCCTGCTGCCTTCAGTGTTCTTTCATTGGCTCCGGTTCTCGCCGCCGTCAGGTCGAACACCTTAATGATGGAGGTTCCTAAAAAGCCATCAAAGGTTGACAGAATTCCTGCAATATTATCCGCTGCAATTCTTCCCTGCTTATTTGCCGGACCTGCTAAAGCAACGGCAGTCCTTCTTTCAGTTACAAAGTCAACTCCCTCAATGGCATCTCCCACCGCGTAAATACCCTCTATGTTGGTTTGAAGCCTTTCATTCACCTTGATATGACCTCTTTCACCCAGTTCAATACCGCTGGTACGCAGAAATTCCGTATCCGGTCTTACTCCCATGGCAAGGATAACCAGCTCTGCTTCTAATATTTTACCGCTTTTAAGGTGTACCTTTACGCCTCGGTTCGTATCTGAAAATCCCGTAATACCATCATTTAAGTACAGGTTAATACCGTTTTGAGACAACTCACGCTCTGCCGAAATAACCATATCCTCATCAAAAGGAGCCAGAATATGCGGCGCGGCCTCTATAAGGCAGGTCTCAATCCCCTTTTCCTTCAGATTCTCTGCCATTTCCACACCGACAAAACCACCGCCGATTACAATGACACCGGAAGGTTTCTTCTCCTCTACAAAGGCTTTTATTTTATCCGTATCGGGAACATTTCTCAGGGTATGGATACGACTGTTGTCAATTCCAAGAATATTCGGCCTTAAGGCCTTTGCTCCCGGTGAAAGGATTAGATTGTCAAAGCTTTCTTCGTATACTCCCCTGTCCTTGCTTTGTACGGTAACACATTTTTTTACCGTATCTACAGAGATAACTTCACTGTTTATCCTGACATCAATACGGAATCTCTCCTTCATTGCCTGAGGTGTCTGTACCAGCAGTTTTTCTCTTTCTTTTATAGTATCTCCTATATAGTAAGGAAGACCGCAGTTGGCATAGGAGATGTAGCCATCTCTTTCAAACATGATAATTTCAATACTTTCATCCAGTCTTCTTAAACGTGCTGCCGCAGAGGCTCCTCCTGCAACGCCGCCTACTATTAATACTTTCTTAGCCATTGTTATTTCCCCGCCTAAGGCTTATCCCCTTAAGTGCTGCCATATTATATCCGCTCAGAAGAATCCTTATGGCATCCTTTCTTCTTAAATTTCCTTCTGAGCTTACTCCTTCAATAAACATGCCATTAACTTATGACGCCTGAATCAATATTCTGATTAATTCAGCAACCTTCTCATTACTGATTCTGTAAAAAATCTCAAGTCCTTCCCTTCGTCCCTCTATTATCCCTGCTGCTTTCAGCTTCTGCAAATGCTGGGACACTGTGGACTGAGGTGTCTTTAAACAGGATTGCATATAACTGACATTACATTCTCCCTTCTCAAGCAGTCCGCTGACGATGCAAAGACGCACCGGATGAGCAAGCACTCTAAGCATTTCTGCTGCTTCCGTATAACGATTAATGTTATTATCCATTGAAACCTCTCCTATACTTTTTATTATTGTTAAATTAAATCTGCCGGAACAGGCAGGCTATTTTATCTGTTTGAATGTTAAATTGTTATATTCATATATTACAATATATTAATATACATGTCAAGATTTCAATTTTGTTTCCAAAATTTTTATGATTTGTAAAATAAATTCACTATACGCTTTTATTTAATAATATCTTTTAAAGATAATAAAATACCTCCTGAAGATAACAAAATTACCTTTTAAAGATAATAAAATACCCCTTAAAGTCATTGATAGTCTTTTAAGAGGTTGATTGCAAATACTGCAGCACTGCAATATTTTTTTGCCTATATTAACTTATTTTCTTCTTTTATTCTCCTTTCCTTTACCTTATTCTTTCATCCTTTCATTCCCTCTTGAAATCAGAACATACGTTTGCTATAATTATTTAAAGGAGGTATTCGTTCATGCTGTTTATCGAAAACACTAATTCCAATAATCCCATCATTTTATCCGGTCAGCCTGTAAGTGTTGCCGTCGTCTACAATACTCTGGGTGATTTTAGGCCACTATATATCTGTGTGGTAGACCTATATAATAATGCTTGTAAGACTAAGGTTGAATATATAAAGGATATAAAAAATATTAGAGGCGGTATTTCATTCTGCTGTGTCTATCAGTCCGGCGATATACTGAAGGAGGTTATGCTGACATACTATTTAGCTCCCCATATCTGGTTGATTGAATCTTAATCACACAGTAAGTATCCGCAGCTTATACGGCCTTCCCAGTGTGGTATAACATTGCATTTTAGCGGCTTTCACAAAGCTTAGTATATTTTTATACTCCAAGTATACCTCCAATAAACATGACCTTCTGACACCCGAATCAATATTAATTATTTGCCGTCTAAAATTTCTTCTAATTCTCTTAAAATTTCTTTTCTTGACATTGTATGGACAATATCCGTAAGCTTAATTAATTCCTCATCAAGAAAGGATTTTTCCTTTGAATGCAAGTAATGTACAACTCCTGGAATCTCATTTTCCAGCTTTCTAAAATACCTTTTTTCTTTAATGTACCAATACCAGCTAAGGAAAAGCCCTATTATTGCTATAATTGTCATTATTATTGAGACAGTTGAATTTTGAGTATCCTTGAACAAAAAACGGCTCAAAAGAAGATTCAACGGTGGCCCAGAACATATAACGGTAGTCCAAACCGGCAAAAACAGCTTTGGCTTTACTGCTTTTATTAGTTCCTTACTAATTTGTACTTCCTCCTTCACCTCTGCCATTTATATCTTTACTCCTTCTTATTAAGTATTTGCTGCACAACACTCTATAAGTATTTACGAAATCTCTTCTAAGAATTCTTGCCCTCATAATAATTAAATGCTTTTACTTTATTTTGAACCTGCAACCGGCAGCATATACTCCGTTCCGTCCGTTATTCCATATTCCCATTGACAACACCTTTCGCGGCATAATGGTACGTCAAAAATCCAGACTGTCAAGGGTTTAAAAGTGGATATTTTGCGATAGCAAAATACTACTTGCCCCTTGACTGACTGGATAGACGTATCGACTCGATTTTTGAGCAATCTATTTGATGAATTGGATTTTAACCTTTTGTATTTGTAATTAATTTATAAAGTTTTCGATTCGAGAATCTCTTTAAGACAATTCATAATAAATTTGTCCTTTTCTTTGAGCTCTTGTAAAAGAGTGACTGCTTTCATCCGTCTAGAATGAGATTTTATTTGATTAAAATACTTTGTTACTTCCATCGGATATACTTTCTTATCACTAAGTGCAGCCCAATAGCTCCAGCCTACATTGTGCATTTCAAAACCTTTTCCTTTTATCACTCTCATTTTATCATGCATTTCAGGAGAAGATAACTTACTGAACCCCATATGATCCAATAAAGCTTTGCGCTTCGATGAATCGCTTAGCCCCATGCCAAGACAGTGTCGGCATTCCGGAATAAAGGAATTAGTAAATACGAATTTGTATATTTCAATCAGCTCCTGCTCAGTGGCATTTTCAAAAGCAGCATCATCCTCAAGCAGATGAATTATGGCATCATAGGCTTCCACTCCAAATTTAAATCCGTTTCGCGATTGCTGCTGTATGATTGAGATCCAATGGGTTAAATAAGATCGGTAATCATATGGTTCTGCTTTAAAGTCATCAATTACTATAATTCTTTTCAAGGAAGACATCCAATTTGTTTTATAAAAAATACCGTTCTCCAAATGGCCGTCAATTTTAGTTTTTACACAATTAGCACACGGGCTACAATTGGCACATACAGTATAATAACCGTAAAGAGTTTGTCCTTTATCATCATAACCTGTAATCAGGCACCAGGAGTGATTACATAATCCGTCCGCCAAAACAGGTATATTACGATCGATTGAATTAATAATTTCATTGGTTAAATCGGAAGAAACGGATGGGATTATTCTGTAATGGCATTTGCCAAAATTTAAAGCAAATTTTATCCATTCCTCATCATAAGCACTATAGTATTCTGTCTTGTCAAACGAACTTTTTATTTTTTCTTTATAAATATAGCCAAACGCCAATCCTGACGCCGTAAGCGTCCAATCATACATCTGTGACATTTGTTTGACTGCGTTTCTTGTGTCCAAAGCACTTCTTTTCTGCGACAAAAGAAGGGAAGAAAGACAAGAACATAAAGAGGAAACCATTGCCCCTGATGCAGGAGGTATAACATTTTCAATTATTTTCTTCATAACCCACGCTCCATATTATAACAATAATCAATGGCTCAAAAATGACCATACACTTTAGTTTCATGTTATTCTTATCATGTAAGCCCCCTACAATTCTGCGCTAAACATATACGCAGTACTGTATTTGCCGCATCCGTTAAGAAAAACTTCCGCAGTCCAATACTTGTCAGGATACGGAATATTTACGCCTTGACCGAGCATCAAATTTCTGGTGACATCGTACATGGCATCACTGTCATAACCCTCCCTTTTATGCATAGCTTCCTTATCGCCAGAAAAAGTGGCAAACGCAAACTGGGATAAGAACGGCGGGCCTGCATTGAAATCGTTGATAACTCTTTGCTGAATAAAATCAAAATAAATAAATCCTTCCGGCACAGGAGTGTCAGCTTTCATAAAACGTCCCCAAAATCCGTGCCACCGTTCAACATCCACACCTTTTCCATAATGGTGCATAAATAAAACATCATAGTCAAATCCGGATTTATACTCTGACATAGATTCGAGTGTATTCATTATTTCAAGTTCCCAACTCATATCCGCAGCGTCATGCTCAATGCATTCACGTCCAATAAAACGCATTGCGGACAATTTTTTGTATTCAAAATTTTCTACCTTAAAGCCATTTTGCTGCTTTTCAACCATATCCGGCATAAAAAGCGCCCACTGTACAGCGGCGTCACAATCTTTTAATAGATTTATATATCCAAAAACTTCAACACTATCCGTACCTGTGGGACCTGTTTTGCCTCCCGCAATTTGCTCACGAACTTTTTGATTACGCATGGTCGTAAAATCGGTAAATACTTTTGATATTACATCTTGTAATTCAGCGGCGTGTGTTTTACCTGACAATTCATCATCAAATCTATCTAATGCCTTGAAAACAGAATCATTGACAACACCGGACGGTTTGAGCTCTTTTAGATATACTCGAAGGTTGTCATTTTGCTCTTTAAACCGTGCGAATACTCCCTGCATTAATATTTGTTCATTTTCGGCAAGTTTATCTTCTATCCACTCAGAATCGTCCAACACCCATTCGGTTAACGCATCAAAAACATTCGGATTCTGCCCTCTTGCTTTACCCGCCCAACTGACAACCCTTTTGTATTTCTCGGCGGCTGTCAGTTCCTCGCCATTTTGTTCTTTGATGTCGCTCCAATAAAAATTGTCAATCAATTTACGTGACATTTCAAATCCTCCTTGAATGGTAATGTTAATGGACAGTGGATGAAACAGCTTAACCTTTCCTCGCTGCACTTTCGATGGCGGCACGCCGTGAAACCGCGTAAATGCCTTTGAAAAGCTCTCTTGTGTATCGTATTGATACCGCATGGCTATGTCTATTATTTTGCTGTTTGCTTGTAATAAATCTTGTGCTGCCAAACTCAGTCGTCTATTGCGGATGTACTCACCGACGGTCATACCCATTACCAAATGAAAAACGAGCTGAAAATGAGAGCTTGACGTATAAACTTGGCTCGATATATCATCTATATCAATATTATCTGTCAAGTGGTTTTCAATGTATTGTATAACTTTCGACAGGGATTGTATCCAGTTCACAGGTCCCCCCCCTTTCAAGGAATATTTTATCTTATGTATAACCCAAAAGTCATGTCTTTAAATACGATGTTTTGTCATCTAATAACATAGAAAATCCGCAGTAAAACAGTCCAGCAAATTCCACGTCGGTCAGTTTGGTATAGTCATACTGGCAATGCCGTCCACATAGATTTCAATGTCAGCCAACAGCTTCACAAAATCTCAGTTAATCAGCGGACATGCCACAGAATTTTGCCAGCATCACAATGCTGGTATGACTGATCTGTTCCCATTATACCACACCTTTCCAAAAACATGGAAATTTTTGCTTTTCAGCCTGTATTCCAGCCTTGTGGATATATGGGAGGGGTTTGACGGGAAGTATATCTCCCGTCAGATTGTTACCCTATGTAGTCCCTCGTAAACTGTACTTTTCTTAATTTCAAATACAAAAAAACTACCAGCAGACGCTGATAGTCAGTAATCCAAATAAAGAAAAGCAGTCAAAATGTAGTTAAAGTCATAAACAGAGAAATATTATAGCCTTAAATACAGTGTATATCGGCTTTTTCTCATAAAAAATAACCCTTTACTTTAAAACTGCGTAGTGTTAAAATGATAGTATCAAAGTACCTAAGAATACAGGAAGCAGGAGAGGAAAAATTGAGTAAAAATATAAGGACCCATGCTGTGGATTATTTATTTGAAGCTATCTTGAGTCTGAAGAGCCAGGAAGAATGCTATACTTTCTTTGAAGATATCTGCACGGTAAATGAACTATTATCGCTGTCACAGCGTTTTGAGGTTGCCAGGATGCTGCGTGACCATAAGACCTATTTGGAAATTGCCGAAAAAACAGGCGCCTCAACAGCTACCATCAGCCGGGTGAACCGTTCTTTGAATTATGGCAAGGATGGATACGATATGGTATTTTCAAGAATTTCCGATTTTCAGGAAGATGATATTTCTGATGATGAGATAACAAACGATTAGAAAATAAAAGTCTGACTTAAAGGCTAACCCCTAAAGTCAGACTTTTATTGTTTTTTCTCCATTTCTTTTGCCATATCATCTATCAGCTTTTCAATCATTTGCTTTTTCAAATAAACATCAAAGCCCAGCATACAGATAAATGAAAAGACATTCAAGAACTCTTTATCTTCCTGGGATTTTACCTCTTTGAAGGTTTCCTGGGATTTTCGGTACTTTCTGATAACATCCTTTAACAGGTTATCCATCTGTTCTTCTTCATACTGAAAGACCTCTTTATAAATCTCTTCCAGTCCAATTTCTGAATTTCCACCATAGTACTTCTCGGTAAGCGGATTGAACATTTGCTGGATATCGTTAATGCTGAGAATATTTTTGAAGTAATAAATAAAAATCAGCATCAGCATATGCTCTTTGGTATATTTCTTCTTATTTGGCGGCGGCAGCAAATCATTCTTCGTATAGTTGTTGATCATGGTTTTTGTAAGCAGCTTATCCTCATTATAGCGTTTAGAGAATTTCAAATGCTCATCCATAAAGGTTGTGACCTGATCCATATATAAATCTATGTTAGGAATATCGTCCGGATCGACATAATCCAGCTTCTTCATACCCTGTATAAGAGTCTTTAAATACTTATCATCACTAAACTCCATTACAATCACCTCATCTTCCATTATATAGTATTAAAAACTTGATGTAAACAAATTTTTACCATACAGTGTGAAAATAATGATGCAAAAGAATTAAAATGCAGTTCCATCTTAGTTGGTTTTTAGTTTCCTCTTCCAGGTGTAAAAAGCTAAAATAAATGGCATCTTAATAACTGGAAGAGGTCAAAAAATCACTTCAACTTACCGTTACTATTTTACTGTAATTTTTGTCTGAAAGGTTTTTGTTTCTCCATTGTACAGCTTAATGGTTGTCAGAATGACTGCCGTACCTTTTCCTTTGGCAGTAACCTCACCTTTGGAAGTAACGGCTGCTGTTTTTGGATTTGCAGAACGGTAAGTTACCACAAGGGCTCCTACTGCATTTCCTGAGGTTTTCTCAGCAAAGGAGGCAACTTGCTCAAGGGTGCCTGGCAATGTCATTTTAATTTTCACAGACGTCTTCGAATTGATAGACAAGGTGGTTTTTTCCGGTGTGACCTTTATCTGGTCTGACAGAGCTGTGACCAGACTTTTATCTGCTTTTTCAGGAAGGACTACATAATCGGAACAATGTTTTATCTGTATGGTAAGGAAGCCGCTGCTATCCACCTTATAACCGGAACTGTATGGTAAGGCATCCAGCTTTTTTGACCTGGCATTGTAATAATATACATATGCCTTTTCTCCGTCTTTTTTATTGGACCTTTCCGTACCTGCATAAATCTTAACGGCAGCCTGTGCAGGTAAAATGCCGTTATTTCTAAAGCTGATTACCATACCTTTTTCCCTTGCTGAATCTTTACCATTCTTTCCTGCCAGTAATTGACTCACCTGAACGTTCTCAGCCACTTTTTCCACTGATAGGGATAAGTTAAGAGCTTTGATATCCTTCTTGTTTTTATTCAGTTCCCTGCCTTGGAAGCTCCAGGTATAAAGCTCTCCTCCCTTTTCATCCTGAACTGTAAGGCTGATATCTTTTTTCCCGGCGGCGGCTGCCTGTAACATTTCTTTTGGCATCTTAATATCGAAGAGAGGCATCTTTTTATCACTCAAAAAGCTGCTGTCCAAGGTTACGGTTATGGCTACATCATTTACTTCCCTGCTCTTTAGAAGCTTTATGACATGTTCTGTGGATACAGGTATCTGAAGGTTCTTATGGCTTATGCCTGCTTTTTCCGCCATATCCCTGATTTTATCCCCTGATACGGTAACGGCCACCTTGAGTATTCTCTCGGTTATGATAGAGGAAATTGCGGCAGGAACCTGATTCCCTTTTGACCCTAACCGCTCAACTTTCAGGCTAGGGATTGGCTGGGGTTTTGGTGTCGGCGTGCTGGTTGGTGCCGGCGTTTTGGTCGGCAACGGTGTAATGGTCGGTGATGGTGTGTTAGTCACTGTTGGTGTGTTAGTTGGCATCGGTGTGTTAGTCACTGTTGGTGTGTTAGTTGGTATCGGTGTGCTAGTCGGTAATGGTGTATCAGTCGGTATCGGTGTGCTAGTTGGTATTGGTATATTAGTTGGTACTGGCGTGTCAGTTGGTGTTGGCGTATCGGTCGGTGTTGGCGTATTAGTCGGTATCGGCGTATCAGTTGGTATTGGCGTATCAGTTGGTATTGGCGTATTAGTCGGTATCGGCGAATCAGTCGGTATCGGCGTGTCAGTCGGTATCGGTGTCATAGGCAGGAAAGTAATCCTTCTTTCCGTAACCTTTGATTGATTTCCCTTATTAACCATTACCGCTTTTATTGTGACCGTCTCCCCATCTTTTGCATCCGTTTTTACTGTAAACGGTTTCTCATACCGCATCGAATTCCTGCCCGGCTCCGAATTATCTGTTGTATAATATATTTCTGCATCTTTAACATTTGTGCCAAGGGTAACCTTCACATTAGCTTTATTAGCAAGGCTGTCGGTATTTGCCGGGTCTGTAGTTATTACCGGGGCCTCCATGTCAATTGGCTTGCCAAATACTTTTACCTCGTATAACTGCGGTGTATACCAGTTGGAATTATTATTCTGTATCTTTGCATTGATCATTTCAATCCTGACATATCTTGCCGTACCGTTGAGGCCTTCTGCCGTGAAACCGTAATCATTATATCCGGCTGTTTTATCCAGGAGTGTCTCATAAGTTATACCGTCTAAGCTTCCTTCCACTTTATACTGGTAATAAGCTTCCGAGCCTTTTACCATATACCAGGAAATCTGGACATTACTTAACTCACTGGCAGCGCCTAAATCCACCGTCCAGGAGCTTGGCCAGGCAGTACTGGCATCGGCTTTCCACATAGTCTGATAATCCCCGTCATTTACCTTTGCCGCTAAGGATGTATTGGCGGAGGCTTCTGCCGGTCTGTTCTGGGATAACAATCTTCCGTTCTGTATGGGAAGCATCGTTCCGGCAGAATCGCTGTAAAGTACATTATCATAGAAATCAAAAAATGCATATCCCTCTGAAAATGATATCGGCAGCATTCTTTGCGCCGCAGTTGTATCTGTCGCATCTTTCCAGCCGAATCTCCAACGGTTTGCCATCATGGCATAGGCATCGGCTTTGGTACCTCTTAAATGCACCAATCCGCCGGACTGTGCCGAAAAGGTTGAAGTACTGCCAATGCTGCGCAATTCCGACCAGGGTCCCTTCAAGGACGGAGCTGAGGAATACATGGAAGTACTTGGATACCAGCCTGCCGCCTGAGAAGTAAACAGATAGTAAATTCCGTCTTTTTTCACCATGCAGGGTGCTTCCCTGCTGCTGTCATCATAAATGGTGGTTATTTTCTTTTCCACATCCATCCAATTCGGGGTAAGCTTATAAAGAATAGTATCCGTATTATTATGTGCGGAAGATATTAAATAGGCAGAGCCATCCTCATCCTGGAAAAAGCCAAGATCTCTGGAGTCATTTCCAAGGGGCTGAAAGCTCTTGCTAAAGGAAAAGCTTTCTCCCGGTACTCCATGAGCTACCGCCACACGCCCCAAAGTGTAATCCGTGCTGTTTTCGTAATGGGCCCATAAGACAAATTCATTGGTATCTTTTTGATAAGCTATTGACATGGATTCCAGCTTGCAGTCAGCTAAATCCGCTGAATCCCTATAGCTTAATACCACCTTATCATTGCCATAATTTATGCCATCTGAAGAGGTCTGCTGTACCAATTGCTTGAACCCGTTTCCCGTATCCTTCTTCTCATACCGGAATTTATAATAGGTATCTCCTGCGTGCAGCTCAGAAATTACATCCAGGGAGGAATTGGCTGTATTGTCATAGTTTTTTAAGTCCTTCGGAACTTTATAGGGTTCCACAGCCTGGGAATAGGCCGTATCCAATAATACATTCCCTTTATATGCCTCTACCTTGTACCTGTAACTGCTCCCCTCTGCCAGGTCATAATCGTCCATTGAGGTACCGCTTAAGGATTGCAGGAAGACATAATCCCCATTATCAGTCTTCCGGGATACGGTATAGCCTGATGCCTCCGGTACCGGTGACCACATTAGCTTAGCATTGGATACCCTGTCCTCTCCCTTTAACAGAAAACCGGCCGCACTCATGGCAAAGCTTTTTGTCTCCGGCAGCTTAATGGCTGCAAAAGCACCGGATAAAAGTGTTTCCTTTCCATTTACCGTACTGCTCACCTTATAATAGCAGGTTTTGCCTGAACTTAAGTAACTGTCGGAATAGAAGGTATTTTTACCTTTGTAGACCGGAAGGTAGGTTCCGTCTGATTTGTCGGAGCGGTACAAGGTATAGGCTTCCGCACCGATTACAGGATTCCAGCTCACTGTGGTTCCGCTTAATACCTTTAGCCCTGCAGTGGAATCATGGCTTAAGGAATCTGATGTTATGATAATCCAGTTAATTAAAGGATCCTGTGCTGCCGTATTTCTGACTGTTACAGTAATGTTGCCATCTGTTACTGTTATATCATTTTTATAAACCATATTTGAAAGATAGGTAATCGAGTTCTTTTTTACCTCATTAATGTAAAGGTCAGCCGTTCTGGAGGAATTATTCCATATGTCGTTAAAGCCTGTATAAACGGTATAGGTTCCGTTATCAACCGTAAATTTATAGGTCAAATCCTTACCGGCGGTTGAAGAGCTGCTGTTTCCGGCATTCAAATACCGTAAGGTCGAGAATAAATCGCCTGTTGCCGAACCGGCGGCTGCCGTATTGGAGCCCACATATCCCCAGGATGACTGGCTGCCGTCATTGTAACCCTGATCCACCACATCTGTGTTTATTAAGGTATCTTGCATATAAGAAGCCATGAAATTGTAATCACTGGTTTTATAACCACTGCAATTCACAAAATAGGCTGCTTTATCGGGTATGGAATAAATTTTATACGTTACGGTTTTATTATTTAAAGCTGTCAGACCTGCCTGCAGGCTGTATAATCCCGGATTGCTGAAAGTAATGCTCCCATTCAGATCAGCTGAATTACAGGTCCATTTTACAGGCGTTGTTATCCGGCTCCCATTCATGGTAACTATAATTTCATTGGGCAAAGCCAGGGTCTTTCCTGTTTCAAAGGTATCGGGCAGTGTAGTTTCCAAATCGATACCTGCCCCATTGTCCAAATCATTTAAGGTCCAGCTGCCATACCATTTGATGGTCATATCCGTACCCTGTCCGAAATCAATGGGCAAAAAGATGTATTTTGCACCGTCGCCTGCAAAATTTCCACTGTTCCAGTCATCTCCTACATAGATGAATTTTCCTTTTTCGGCATCCACAGGAATGACACAGGTAGTTTGGGAATTAAACGCTTTTAAAGGATTCGGGTCTGAAGGGGAGGTCCTTACAAAGGGGTCCGACATGGCCTGCCAGGTACCGAAAACAGTATCGGCTGCCGTGTATTTGTTCTGGTTAGCTGCCCAGCCTGTTGCACCGGAGGTCAGCATATAGTATTTTCCTTTGTATTTAAACATGGCCGGTGCTTCCCGCTGCGCCCCGGGGAAAACCCTGACGTAATCAACTCCATATACCGCTTTATAGGCTGAATCCCGGACAGGCACACCATTTTCATCCACCCCTTTGCTGTCCTTATGCCAGCCGGTGATATCCAGATAGTCCTTTGTTAATTTGGATATGTAAATCGTCAGATTCTCTTCACTGGAATAAATAATATATGCTGTTCCATCCTCATCCTGGAATAAATTCATATCCCTTGCCATACCTTTGCTGCTCGGATAATAGTCCGTCTGGTCGGAAGGGCACATATCCATGCGGTAATCATCGATATATTCAAAGGGTCCGGTCGGGGAATCACTGACAGCAACTCCCGCCTGTGCCTTTCCATAACTGGTATTCTGGGTTCCGTCGGCATTGGTGTAGCCTTCCATATGCATCCACATCACATATTTATGGGTAGTTTTGTTATAGATTACCTTGGGCCTTTCCACAATTCTGCCAGCCCTCATAGCTTCAAAAATAGCTGTCCGATCTGTTCTTCCTGCATATATTTTGGAAATCACCGAGTCATTTGTAAAGGAATCCATAGAGGGAATCATGGTAAGTGCCATGCCTTCATCCGTCCAGTTCAGCAAATCAGCGGAGGAATAGACCCTGACTCCCTGACCGGGCCAGATTCCGGCATGGTATTCTCCGTACCAATAGTACTTTCCTGTTATTTCATCATACATAATGCCGGCACCATGCGCATCAATCGCTTTACCGGAAGTATCCACCCATAGGGTATCCGGCGTAAAGGAAGTTCTGACGGTACTGACACTAAGGGGCTGGGACTCCGCAGAAACCGTTTCTCCCACTTCTGCCGTGATTTTATAATAATAACCTGTGCCCTGGTTCAGGCCCACATCCATATAGGTATTTTCTCCTCCTCTGTATACCTGGGAATACGTTCCGTTCAAGCTTGTGGCTCTGGTTACTTTATAGACAATCGCAGAACCGGTAGCCGTAATAGCTGATCCGGATACGGCGGTATTCTGAACCTCATCCCAGCTTAAACCTACCGAAGTGTCCGTAAGGGAAGCCGCTTTAAAGTTTCCCGGTGCATCATACCTGAAAGTAGCTGCCTGCAGTTCGACAGGTATGGATTCCCCTGTGGAATTATAAGCTTTTATATAATATGTATAAGTGGTTTCCGGGTTTAAACCGGTATCCGTAAAGGTCAATGCTTTCCCTTCATATACCGTTATGGCGCTTCCCGAAACAGCACGGGCTACCCGGTAACCCTCTGCTTTTGCAGCTTCCTTCCAGTTCAATTTTATACTGGAAGACCCCAGGGCTGTAATTGTTCCGCCTTCAGGTGCAGCGGGAGAAGCCAGTGACGTTTTAACTGAAACTTCAGGCGAATCCTGGGACTCCGTTACCCCGCCGTATAGGTATGCCATTTTATAATAATAGGTTGTATCAGAAGTCAGTCCCGTATCGGTAAAGGTACTGCCTTGTGAAAAACCGGCATACGCATAACCGCCTCCTGCCGTAGTGGAACGGTATATATTGTAGCCTGCTGCTCCCTCTACCGGCTCCCAGCTTAAAGAGACAGTGCCGGCACCCTGGAGCTGTGATTTTAAAACCCTGTCATTTGCTGCCGGAGGCTCCGAAACGGTAACATCATCCACCAGTACCGGCTCCCACTTGTTCCGGATACCGATTTTACCGCTGGAATAAGTTGAATCCGTAATAGTAATCACCGGAATGTCCACCCCTGCCTTCACGATATAGCATTTGATCGAGGTTCCTGCCAAAGCCATTTTTAGAGTATACCAGGTGTTTTTCTCCATGGCATAGGATACGGATTTTAATTGTGTATCCGTTCCGTTTACTCTTTTTGACAATACCAGTCCGGATGTCTTTTGCATTTGAAAATAATAAAAATTCCGTGAATCCTGAAAACGGGCCAATATTCCCGGATATGCACCGCCTGCGCCGGTATAGAACCGCATGGATACCGTGGAATCCGTCCAGTTTTCTCCTGCTGTTATGATACCTTCTCCCGTATCTGTCTGTTTTAAAACCTTGTTTACAGCATTCTTCGGGTCATCTGAAACGGCCCAGGTTCCTGAAATTCCTGTCCATGCCGGATTGGCAGTGTAATCTCCGTCTGAAAAATCATCCTGAAAATACAGGAGCTGCTCTGCCCGTACCGGCAATAATGGAGCTATATTGACAGAGGATATAACCAGAGCCAATATGAGAATCCAGGATGCCATTTTTTGGTGCTTTCTTTTTTTCAATATGTTACCTCCCATAAGATTATAATGTTACCCTTGTTCTGCAACAGCCAAAGGCATTGTGAAACCGGTTTCTGATTTTCTCAAAAATACATCCAGCCCATAAGCTGAATGCTTTGTAATCCCCTTTGTAAGTTGTAAAGTATAAAATTTTATTGAAAATGATTAATTCTCAATGTTTGAAACCGTTTTCATTAGTAATTATACTATATCATAAAGTTTTTAACAATATCCCTTTACATATTTTATATATATTGACAGTTTAATCCAATTATTTTTATGCAATATTGCTTCATGTACATCCAAATCAATTCAATAAAAGTATTCGCAAGAAAGAATGTAAATTACCTGGACTGGCTTGTCCGGAAACCCACTAAAATTATGTATTTCAAACACCCCCCTCACATCTTTTTCATATATTGATAAGAGGTGATTTTTATGTGTCCGGAAGAATTAGCTGCCTTTGCCGCTTCTCTTGCCATAGCCATTGCAAAAGGAAAAACAACGGATGAATTAGACCTTTTAGCCGTGCTGTTATCCCAAATCAGCAGTACCCTTGCCACCATCTCCATTCAAAAAAGTAATCTGGAGCCGGATTCTTCCAAAGAAGAAAAATCTGCTGTTGTTGCCGAAAATGAGTAGATAAAAAATGCAAAACATATTTAAATTTATATTGAAGCAGTATCACAGGCAAGTTTGTGATATGCATGGGAAGCAGGCTCCAAAGAAGATATCTTCCTTCCCTTGTCTCCGCCCTTATTCCATGATATAATTAAACATATGTTTGCTTACGGATTACTTCCGGCAAACCGGGAATGAAAAAATGTAAAAGAGGACATAGTTAACCTAAAAGGTCTGTAAGGACCCTCGGAAGATTTTAAACATACAGGAAAGGTGAAATAGCATGAGCATTTACGATACCTTAAATGAAGAGCAGAAAAGGGCTGTTGAGCACAATAAAGGACCGCTTTTAATACTGGCAGGAGCAGGTTCCGGAAAAACCAGGGTATTGACCCACAGGATTGCCTATCTGATGGAAAAGAGAGGTGTAAATCCCTGGAACATTCTCGCTTTGACCTTTACCAATAAGGCCGCCGGCGAAATGAGGGAACGTGTGGATAATATCGTAGGCTACGGTTCCGAGAATATCTGGGTCAGCACCTTTCATTCCACCTGTGTCAGAATCTTAAGAAGATGGATCGATACATTGGGCTATGATAAGGGCTTTACCATTTATGACAGTGACGATCAGAAGAGCCTTATGAGGGAGGTATGCAAATATCTTCAGATTGATACCAAGAACCTGAAAGAAAGAAGCTTGTTATCCGTTATATCCTCTGCCAAGGATGAGCTGATTACACCTGAAGAATACGAATTAAGAGCCGTAGGGGATTTCACAAAGCAAAAATATGCTTCTGTCTACAAGGAGTACCAGAAACGCCTTAAGGCAAATAATGCCCTGGATTTTGACGATTTGATTTTTAAGACCATAGAGCTGTTTCAGACTAACAAGGAAGCCCTTACCTATTATCAGAGACGCTTTCAGTACATAATGGTGGACGAGTACCAGGATACCAATACTGCCCAATTCAGGCTGATCAAGCTGTTGTCCGACGGCATCAATGAGGAGGGTTCCAGAGAGCATAACCTGTGTGTCGTAGGTGACGATGACCAGTCCATCTACAAATTCCGCGGTGCCAATATCTTTAATATCCTAAACTTTGAGAAGGAATATCCTCAGGCGAAGGTAATCAAGCTGGAGCAGAATTACCGTTCATCCAAACGGATTCTGGAGGCTGCCAATGAAGTCATTGCCAACAATGTGGGCAGAAAGGACAAGGCTTTATGGACAGATAATTCCGAAGGCGACCCTGTACGCTTTACCCAGTTTGACAGGGACTCCCAGGAAGCCGAAAGCATTGTCAATGAGATTGCCCAGAATGTGCAGGCAGGGGAAGCCTCTTATCAGGACTTTGCCATCCTTTACCGTACCAATGCCCAGTCCCGTATCTTTGAAGAAAAGCTGGTAGTTAAAGGCATACCCTATAAAATCATCGGAAGCATTAACTTCTATGCCCGTAAGGAAGTAAAGGACCTGCTCTCCTATTTAAAAACCATTGACAACGGACTGGACAGTCTTGCTGTCAAGCGAATCATTAACATTCCAAAGAGAGGTATCGGCCTTGCAACCATTGATAAGGTAGAGGAATATGCCATAGGAAACGGTATCAGCTTCTACGAAGCTCTCCGTCAGGCCGATTATATTCCCGGTCTTCAAAGGGCAGCAGCCAAAATCTCTTCCTTTGTCAGCTTAATTGAGATATTAAAGTCAAAGATTGCCCGTCCTGATTATGCCATCAGTGACCTGTTGGAGGAAATCATTGAGGCTACCGGTTACATAGAGGATTTAAAGGGTCAGGAATTGGAAAATGAGGACGACCGTATTGAAATCATCGGTGAATTAAAAAGTAAAATTGTTGCCTTTGAAGAAGCAGCCTTAGAGCCGCCTTCCTTAAGTGACTTTCTGGAAGAAGTAGCCCTGGTATCCGATCTTGACAACCTTGCAGAGGATAACAATGTGGTAGTGTTAATGACTCTTCACAGTGCCAAGGGACTTGAATTTCCCTATGTATACCTGTGCGGCATGGAGGAAGGTATCTTTCCAAGCTATATGTCCATTCATGCCGAGGACCCTGAGACAGAAATCGAAGAAGAAAGAAGACTTTGCTATGTGGGCATTACAAGAGCTATGAAGCACCTTTCCTTAAGTGCCTGCTCCCAGCGTATGTTAAGAGGAGAGACCCAGTTTAACAGGCCCTCAAGGTTTATCCGTGAAATACCGAGATATCTTCTCACCATGGAACAAAATCCTTACAACTCCAATCCTTTCCGCAGCAATTCCCACGCCAGCCTGGTTCCGGAATTTAACAGCCGGCTGCAGCCCGCAGGGGTATCACGTCCTGCACCGGGGAGCTTTAAAGGCGGCGCCAATAGCTCGAATCTGTCT
Organism: Bacillota bacterium; assembly: GCA_023410275.1. Lineage (GTDB taxonomy): Bacteria > Bacillota > Clostridia > Lachnospirales > Lachnospiraceae > Anaerocolumna. The sequence goes on along the minus strand of JAEYPZ010000196.1, from coordinate 80,706 downwards.
GCCTCCGGTATTTTTGATAAAAACAAGAATTTTACCCAGGCTCCCAGAGAATTCGGAGGCAATAACCTTGGAACCATAGACTACGGAATCGGTGATACCGTATCCCATATCAAGTTTGGTGTGGGCCTTGTGACCAATATTAACAATGCCGGAAGAGATTATGAAGTAACGGTGGATTTTTCAACGGCTGGCACGAAAAAAATGATGGCTTCCTTTGCAAAATTGAAGAAATTATCATAAATACAATGATTTTCCAGATTTTTTATAGTAAAATCAGCTTGTTCGTGTTATAATATAATTGAATTTATCTTACACAGAAAGGAAGTGCTGTTATGAATGCAAAGATGGAAGATTTACTGGATGCGGTAAAGCTAGGTGGTCTGTTACACAAAAAAGAAGAGGAAAAATCCGGCAACTGCATCGTAATGATATTAGCAATAATCGGTGCTGTAGCTGCTGTAGCCGGCATTGCTTATGCTGTATACAGATATTTTACACCTGATTATTTGGAAGATTTCGATGACGATTTTGACGATGACTTTGATGATGATGAGGAAGAGGATTCCTGTGACTGTGGCTGCAAGAGCCATGTAGGGGATAAAGCTACCAAAGTATCCGAGGAATCAGGAGAAACTTCTGAAGAATAATATCGGAAGCAATTAAATAAAACAGAGCATTTGAAGCCGGAGTTAAATATATAATTTAGCTCCGGTTTTTCATATCAAGTTTACATTGGTGTGATAAACAATTTACATTTTCATGATTGCCAGATGGATGTTCATAGGGTATAAATAAAGTAGATACAAAAACAACTCTTTTTCATGACCTTAAGGAGGTAACGCCTATGATGCTATTTCACAGTATTATGTGGAAACCGTTTTTTTGGGTTCTTTCCTTTCTCTACAGCTTTGGCATGTTATTGTTCTTTGCAAAACGCCAATTATCATCAAAAAGATACATTCCCCTTCCCAAATTACGCTATAAATCTTAAGAAAGCTTACTGCACACAGGCTGCAGCAGGCTTTCTTTTTCCTTATCCAAAATCTGACTGATGGAGGCTTCTTATGACAAAAACCTATGTTCTGGACACAAATGTTCTGATTCAATCCCCCTATGCATTACTCGCTTTTGAGGATAATAAAGTAGTACTCCCCATTGCTGTATTGGAAGAACTGGATAAATTAAAAAATGAAGAAGGTGAAAGGGGTGCCAATGCAAGGCAGTCCATACGTTATTTGGAACAGCTAAGGCAGACCGGCAACCTGTTTGAAGGTGCAGCACTGAAAAGCGGCGGCACTCTTAAAATCGAAGCTAATTTTGTAAATGTAGACCTCCCCTTCGGCTTCGCTTCCGATTCCAACGATAACCGGATTTTAAAGGTTTGCAAAGGCCTGGCAGAAAAAGGGGAATCCGTCATTCTTGTGACAAAGGATATTATTGTCCGCCTGAAATCACAAAAAATCGGAATTGCCGCCGAAGATTTTACAACAGAGCAATCCCCCCATTTAAAGGAACAATATACCGGAAGACTGGATGTATACACCTCCGATAAAGCTATGAGTGAATTCAAGAAAAAGGGCCTTTCACCGGAACAGATCTATCTTCCCGCTGCTCCGGAAGACATTCCCCCCAAGGAAGGTACTTCCGCCGATGATCTGTCCTCTTTCAGGCAGGAAGTCCAGCCAGTCTATAATCAATTCTTTATTATTCATTCCGAAACCAATGATAAGAAGACCCTGTTAGGACGATATAACGGCAAGCTTATTATTCCCTTAAAAAGTCTGAAAGAAGAACCCTTTGGAGTAAAGCCTGTCAACGTGGGACAGAAATTCCTCCAGGAAGCCCTGATGCAGGAAGCGGAAACCGCTCCTCTGGTTATTGTAAAGGGCCCTGCAGGTACTGCCAAGACCTTCTATTCTCTTGCAGTAGGTCTTGACAAGATTTATAATGCCGATAAGAAGAGCTACCGGAGAATATTGATAACAAGGCCAAATGTACAATTCGATGAGGATATCGGCTTCCTGCCCGGAACAGAGCAGGAGAAAATAGCTCCCTACTTAAGACCCATCATAGACAACCTGGAAATACTGGTGGATAGAAATGAAAAGGAACGTTACAAGAACGAAAAGGAATTAAAGGGCAAGATTGATGAGCTGTTTGCCAGGGGAATCATAATGGCAGAAGCCATGAACTTTATCAGAGGGCGCTCTATTACCCACACCTATCTGATTATCGACGAAGCTCAAAATCTGACCCCCAAGCAGGTAAAGGGTATTGTAACAAGGGTAGGCAAAAGCACCAAGGTCATACTCTTAGGCGACCCCGGACAGATTGACCATCCTCTTCTTGACGAACGTACCAACGGACTTAGCTATGCTTCCGAGAAAATGAAGGGAAGTCCCCTATGCTACCAGATATCCATGCTGACAGAGGAATGTGAAAGATCTGCACTGGCATTGGATGCTGCCCAAAGAATGTAAAATAAAAAGATTGTTAAATAACTGTCTTAAAAATTTTCTTAAAATATTCTCTTCCGATTGGGCCTTCAAGCTGAAAAGCGCCTTAACATTGGCTTGAAGGCCTTTGAGATAATCTCTTTTATGCTTACCGGATTTTAAAAATAACTGGTGCTATTAACAGCAGAATTCCGGCTAAAGCCATTATCACGAAAAAAACTCTGCTGTCTGCCGCCAGCTTCATGTCTTCCGTCAATCCTCTGTCCCATTTTGCGGTTAATTTTGTCTGATTATCTCTTACATTACTTCTGATACTCAAATCCCCTAATAAATCCACTCCGCCGATTACAATCAAAATAACCCCTGCAATTTCCAGCACCTGCATGTAACTGTAACCAAAATGTCTGCTGATCAAATAGCAGATACCCATGATAACTGCAATTAGGACAAAGAAAACAACTATCCACATAAAGATGCCCCAAGGTTTCCTCTTCTTCATACTCCCTCTCCCTTGAAATGCTTTTTGATAATTAATAATTCAATATTTTCCCGCAATAAAATTCGACTTAATTATATATATTTCAAATGTAACCTTTATAATACGACACCATAAAATATGATTGGGAGTTATTTTACTTGTAACTCTTATTCTATAGAAGAATGGTGATAAATATGGCAATACGACATTATGTCTTACTGGCAACCGATGGCTTTATCCAGCTGCCAACTGCAAAAGAGCTATGCCCTTCTCCCGATACTTTACAAAAGCTTTATGTTTTCGGGTTCGTGGGCGGACTTTACCAGGTCATTGAAGAGGACAAAATCACATATGAAAACCCATCCCTAAATTGGAAAGACCCAGCTAACTGGAGTGGCCTATGGGCAATGCAATCTACAGCTGCTATTCCCTCTCCCATCCTATGGGCAGATCAAGGTGACCGCTTATATATTACTCTGATCAATCTCGGAATGCCTGTTTCACATTTAAACGACCCCCATACCATCCATTTACATGGTGCCCATGTCGCCACCCAGCTGGACGGCTTCCCTGAATCCTCCTTTTCTGTTCCTATGTGGATGGCTCCCACTGAAATTCCTCCCACTGCAACCTATTACTTTTTACCGGAGCATCCGGGAACCTATATGTACCACTGCCATGTAGAAGCAAGTGAGCATGTTCAGATGGGTATGTATGGTGCTCTGGTTATTTATCCTTCCGTAGAGAGCCTCGAAGCTGCTTCTATCAAGATGGATTCCTGCGGCTATTGGCGTTACAAAGACGAAATACAGGAACAGATACCCCGATATGCAAGCCACAGGCAGTTTGCTTATAACAATATTCAGACCTATTATGATAAGGAATATGTAATGCTATTGTCTGATATTGATTTAAAATGGCATCAAACTGTAGAAACTGCATTTGAAACTGGGAAGATATTTAATGCCTCCGATTTTAAGCCTGACTTCTGGCTGATCAACGGCCGTGCCTTTCCGGATACCCTGCAGCCCCATCCTCAAACACCTCCCAAAGACAGTGATCCGAATCTTACGCAGATTAATTATGAGTCCTATGTTCATGTATATACGGATCAGAAATTTCTGCTTCGAATGATTAATATGGGATACGCCGTTGTGCCCTGGCATATTCATGGCTGGCATTTTACAGTAATCGGAAAAGATGCACATCCAAGTCCTTTTTTAAGTATTTCACAGAAATTAGACGATATTTCCATGCATCTATGCAATAAAAATTCAATGAACATGAATGATGATATGATGAACATGGGCTTTACGGAAACAATTGGCTCTGGTGAAACCCATGATTTACTGCTGACGGCTGAAAACAAAGAGCCCATATACGGACGTTATATTTTCCAAGGCCAGGATGCAATTCCATCCTTATGTGAGCAGATGTCAGAAATTCAAAGGATAGATCCTTCCCTGATCGCCGATATACCTACTGAGCCCGTTTCGTGTAATAATACCACTACTGTAAATTATGTAAATCTGTGTGCACAGCTTGAATTCTTTCCACAGTTCTATCCGATGCACAATCATGATGATTACAAGGTCACCAATACAAATACCTTGGAAACCCCTGCCTTCAGTAACTATCCAGGAGGGCAGTTGACCATGATACAAACAGACGCTCCCCAGGGCAATATGGAAAGTGAATCGAAATAAATTCCCGAATAAAGTTTGTTTTCAAAAATCATACTTTAATATTTATGGTTTATTTAAAAATTATTTATGAAACTTCTGCGACGGAAGGGAGGATATGAATATTCCCTTACAACGGAATATTTGGGATACGATAAAATGAAAGATTATTTTATAAAACTGTTCTATCTAATAACTTATCACTTTGTTCGCCCTAAGCTAATTGTACTTCAGGCTAATTTCAGCGGTGATGAAAGCTTTATTGATATTCGTTATTGGCTATCCCGCCCGGATAAAATAAATCATAAAATAACTCCTTATCTGTTAACAACAAATAATCAACGGTTAGGATTGATGCATCTTTCTAAATTCGGTGCGGTAAGATCACAGCTGCGAAAGCATACCAACAACGGAATTATACTATTCTATAACAAAGACCATGCTGTAAGGAAAGGGGATAAGATTGCGCTTTATTGGGATGGTTTCAAGGCCGGTGATATTGAAGTTAAATAAGCAAAAATTAAGCCGTTAAAAGCCCTGAGGAATTTTGGATTATCCAAAAACAGAATATTTATACAGACTAAAGGCACGGGGATTTCCGTGCCTTTAGTAAATTTACGTTACGAAATTGGAAGCTGCCTCGTTTCGCTCGTTACTGTGCAAATATATTTATGAACCCTCTGGCTCATTATAGGCATACCAATCTGATTCCGGCAACCCCAGCTCGCGTAATATGCCATTTAGGTAACCGATGTTATACATAATATGTCTTATTTGTCCGATAATTACATCTGCATATGTATGCAGTGGACTATTGTAAAAAACCGAAGCACTCAATTTTTCATCATTCAGATTATCAAATAAGCAAGTAGTTTTAATCTGTATTGCATCAAGGTATTCTAGCATTTGGTCTTGTGAGATAAATAAACCTTCATAGCTGTCTGCATATAAATCCGTGGTATATTCATCATCAAAAATCATTGTACGCCATTCATTATCATCAATCTTCTCCCGCATCCAGAAATCAATATAATAAACATAATGAAAAACCTGCTGCCAAAAGGGCACTTCGTTATAGGATGCAGCCCATATTTTCTCCGGACAAACCTTTACAAGTATACGCGCCATATGAAATGTGGAGTCAAACTGGTTTCGCAAAGCCTCTGTAATTAACCTATTCATCATAACCTCCCGTATTATAGAAATAATTCCAAACTCATAGCTAATCAACAAATTCTGCTTTATTAAAGAATACCATAAGCAAGGATAAAAATATAGTATTGATTATTTAAACACATATATTTATATACTTCATTTAATCCTTTATTCCGAACTACATTCCATGGCGTAGCATAAGCCCTTTTAAAAGCATTAAAATACTCAATGCCGATATGGTTATGCCGCTGATTCTAAGCATGTACCGATGAAACTTTTTGGAGGCATAGGTGCTGATTCCTCCCAGTAACAGCATCAATGGCACAGTACCCATAGAAAATAGGAACATGGCGGCTGCACCGCCAAGGATGCTTCCCGTGCCAAGTGTATAAAGCTGCATGGCCTGCAGCTGACCGCAGGGCATAAGGCCGGTCAGCAGGCCTATGATTAAGGGTTTTGCAGCATATTTCCCCCTTATATTCCGGGGCAGTTCACAGGATTGCGGTAACTGAAAGGGCGTTTTTTCAAATCTTGGGATGATTTGAACCATCTGCAATGCCTTTAATGCCATAAGTACACCAATTACAAGAAAAATACCGCCTTTTACCGAGGCTTTTACACTGATAATTGCGCCAATAGCACCGACCGCAGCACCAACCAAGGTATAAGCAATGATTCTTCCTGCATTATAAGCGGCTGCCGGCATAAACAGCCCCGTTTTATTCTCCATAATCCCGTTGTTTGGGACAGCCGTCTGGCTGAGCATAATTCCCCCGCACATACCGATGCAGTGAAAGGACGTCGTCAGTCCTATCAAAAAAATCAGCCCATAGGACATGCTTTCTTCCATAGCCGGTCCCATACCATGTTTAAAAAGCCTTTGGAACACAAGTACAAGAACAGCAATCAGCACCAGTGTGATAATCTGCCGTTTCCAGATGACCTTTCGGTTTTCTGTTGCCGAATATCCTGTCTTTTCAACGGTTTCTATAATTTGTTTTACATCCGTCATCGTATCATCATAAGCAATATCTGCAATAGCCTTTGCATAACTCACATCGGCATGGATGATACCATTCTTATTACGAAGTGCAAGAGCTATGACATCCTTGCACTCACGGCAATACATACCGTCCAGATAAATTCTTGCCTGAGCATGCATTTAGCAACCTCCGCCCGTTTATTTCATTTTAATTTTTTTGATTCTTAAAGCATTGAAAACCACGGTAACCGAGCTAAGGGACATCGCTGCCCCCGCAACCAGCGGGTTTAATAAACCGGCTGCGGCTAAAGGAATACCCACGGCATTATAAAAAAGGGCCCAGAAAAGATTTTGCCTCACATTCCTCATTGTAATCCGGCTAAGCTTTATGGCATTCACAACGTTCTCTAAATTACTTCCGACCAGGATAATGTCTGCTGCTTCTATGGCTATATCGGTTCCGTTTCCCATTGCAATTCCGACATTGGAAGTAACCAAGGCAGGCGCATCATTAATGCCGTCACCTACCATAGCCACTTTTTTTCCGCCGGCTGACATTCTTTGTATTTCAGCAGACTTATCTGCCGGAAGAACTCCCGAAATAACATGCTCAATTCCAAGCTCTCCTGCAATACTGGCAGCACAGCTCTCATTGTCGCCCGTAAGCATCCAGACCTCTGCCTGCAGCTTTTTCAGCTCTGAAACCACCATTGGCGCATTCTCCCGTATGGTATCCGTAACCAGGAATAAGGCGGCAAGTGAACCATCCACCGCCTCAAATACCAACGAAACTCCTTTTTTAAGCCCTTTTTCATAATGCAAAGCTGCCTCTTTTATGTCCACGCTGTTTTGTGCCATGAAATCCATATTTCCTACAAGCACACTCCGCCCTTCAATATCTGCTCTGATACCTCTTCCCGGCAGGGCCGTAAATGTACCGTTCATTGGGCTTTTATCTGCTCCCCTGTCTTCAAGGAATTTTACCAGCGCCTGTGCAACAGGGTGCTCAGACCTTCTTTCAACGGCATATAAAAGCCTTTCACCTTCCTCAAAGCTAAGTCCGTCAGCCTCATACCGGTAGACCTCCGTCACCTTCATGACACCTGTGGTAAGTGTTCCTGTTTTATCAAATACAACCGTATCTACACTGCATATCTGCTCCAGAGCTTCTCCGCCCTTGATCAGAATCCCCTGCTCCGCTCCGCGGCTTGTTCCCTCCAGAATCGCCGTCGGTGTTGCCAGCCCCAATGCACAGGGGCAGGCAATGACCATGACCGCACTGGCATTCAGCATGGCCGTTTTAAAATCCATGACACCTCCTTGAAAATACCAGTATGCAAACGTAAGCGCCGCAATGACAATAACTGCCGGTACAAAACCGGCTGCAATCCTGTCAACAAGCCTCTGGATGGGTGCCTTGGCTTCCTGGGCATTCTCAACGGTCCTCACAATCTGCTCAAGCATTGTATCCTTACCTGTCCTGACTGCCTTTATTCTGATGCTGCCCGACCGGTTGAAGGTAGCCCCAATCACTTCATCTCCCGGAGCTTTATCGACCGGAATACTCTCTCCGGTCAGCATGGACTCATCCACAGAGGTTTCCCCCTCTGTTACAACACCGTCAGCCGGTATTTTCCCGCCGGGCTTTACCACAAGAATATCACCTGCTTTTACAAAGCCTGCCGGAACTTCCTTTTCCGTGCCATCCTGCCATAAAATTGCAGTAGCGGGCTGAATTTCCAGTAGTTTCCGGACAGTCTCCGCCGCATTTCCCTTTGCCAGCGTCTCAAAATATTTTCCTAAAAGAATCAGTGCCAGCAGGAATACACTGCATTCAAAGTACAGCTGCGGCACTTCCGTTGTAAAACACATAAAGGAACTGTATAGATAGATTACCGTTGTTCCAAGTGCAATCAAAACATCCATATTTGCGGAACGCTTTTTCATTGCACGCAGACTCCCCTGATAAAAGGGCCTGCCAGCTACTGCCTGTACCACGGATGCTATCAGGAACTGGGGGAGGGCAGATAATCCCCACATAAAAGGCAGGCACAGGATACCGGTAAACCATAACAGCTTTTGAAGCTTATATAATTCCTCTTCATACAGCTCCGCCGGGGAAGCCCCGGTGCTGAAACCCGCTTTGAGCAGCCTCACTTCTATATCCGATAAGTCCGTTCTAGCCGGGTCATAGCTGAAGGAAACCTTTTTTGTGACAGCATTTACGGAAATATCCTGAACGCTGTCTATTTCCTTCATAAGCTTTTCTATCTGCGGTGCGCAGGCCCCACAGTTAATTCCCTTTAATGCCAGCGAGGCCCTATCCTTCATAGCTCTCCTGATGTTTTCTATTTTCCATGCCTATAACATACATTCCTGCCATTGCCACGCCAACACCTACTGCTATGGTAATTGCTAGAATCCACCAGCTGATTGCATCAGCACCAAGTACAAAGAAGGAATCATTCCAGGGACCCCAAACCTTCACAGAAGCCCCCAGCAAATGTATCTTGGCAAAAGAAATACCTGTATTGATGCCACCGATGCAGGTCCAGACAGCTCCGCTGAAACGTCCCTGTCTGGATAGCAGAAAAGCAGCAAGGTTTGGCGCATATGCAATGCAGTTAATGGCCAGCAGTGAAAAGGTAAAACGGTACCCCCAGCCGATTGCCTGACGGATATGGTCAGCATCATGAATTAAAACCATAAGCAGCATTACGATATTGACAATCATCAGAATTTTGATACTTTCCTTTCCGATTGTCCGGTTTATATTATTTTTACTCATAAACATTCTCCCTTTGCTGTTATTTTCACTCATCATTTAAATGAATAATGCAATCCAAAACATCCGAGTTTATACTTCCGGTCAGAACCTTATTGTAGTTGCATAAAAACGTTCCGCTGATCAGAATCATCATAGCCTCCGCTTCCTTTTCGCCAACCTCTTTGCCATAAATTCTTACCAGGCACTGTTTCATTGTTTCCTTCCATGCGGCGAACATGTTTTGCACCATATCGGCTATTTCCTTATCATACTGCGCCAGAATATAAATCTGAACAGTTGCATTTGGCCGGTGCTCATCTTCTTTACCTTCTGCCACGTATTTCAAAAACCTGTTTATATATGCTTTATTTGTCTCATTCTTTTTCTGTCCGTTCTCCTCAAACCATTCCATACATTTGCTTGAAAAGAAATCCTTTGCATATCTGACATAGGAATAAACGAGATCATTTTTATCTTTGAAGTAATAAAGCAGTTTTTGATGGGACATATGTGCTTGCGCGGCCACATCCCTCATGGAAATAGCAGCAAGGGGTTTTTCTTTGATACATTCCTGAAAGGCATGAATTATATTCAACTGCACTTCGTCTTTGTCAACAATTAATGGCATATTACCTCCTCCTGTTTTTTATTTTACCACTTGGCAAATAAAAAAGCAAGATATAATATGGACTGATGGTTATTGAATAAAATCACGTTGTTCAATATTCAGCTGCAGGTGAATTATCCTTGTAAAGCGAATCTACTTGATTTTGCAGAACGGGATCGTTCCTGAAAAAAATTCTGCAATGTTAATGGGAGGGCCTTTCATTATGTACAAAGGAAAGCCCAGCTGCTCGATATAGAAAAAGAGCATATCAGAAATCTCTGAACTGTAGAAATTCCTGGCATGCTCTTTGTTATTGCTTAAAAGTATTTAATTTGGGCTAAGGAAAACATTCTAAATTCTATTTTGCCTTTTCCGAATACACTGTCGTTACCACCTTATCATAAGGCGCCCTTGTACTGATAACTCCGCCGTCTTCCAGAATATCCTGTAAGAGGTTGAAGCTGTCTTCCTGAAATACCGTATTTTCTTTCCAGGTCTGCTGGTCATAATATCTCTTTACAATTGCAGTAAGGGTATCCAGGTCCGTTTCCTTGAACTGAGGCTGAATTGACTTTGCAATTTCCTCCGGTTTATGAGAATTCACATAGTCAAGGCCCTTCTGGATGGCATTGGTGAATTTCTGGATAACCTCCGGGTGCTTTTCAATATAGCTCTTCTTTGCGGAGTAAGCAGTATAGGGAACCTTTCCGCTCTCTACACCAAGGGAGGCTGCTACTTTACCGGTGCCTTCCTTTTCAAGGGCCGTTGCGGCAGGTTCAAATTCAATGGTATAATCTCCGGTGCCTGCTGCAAAAGCCTGCGCAGTCAGCCCGAAATCAATGTTCTGAACAATACTTAAATCAGACTTAGGATCTAAGCCGTTCTTCTTTAAAATGTACTCAAATACCATTTCCGGCATGCCGCCTGCACGACCGCCTACAACTGTTTTACCTCTAAGATTATCCCAGGTAAAGGTTTCATTCTTATCCTTTGTTACTAAGAAATTTCCCGCACGCTGTGTTAACTGGGCAAAGTTCACCACATAATCTTCTTTTCCTTCATTGTATACGTAGACCGTTGCTTCCGGTCCCATAAAGCCGATATCCGCATCTCCGCTTAGTACGGCTGTCATAGTCTTATCCGCACCAAGACCGTTTACAAGTGCCAAATCAATCCCTTCATCCTTAAAATATCCCAGTTCAATTGCCGCATATTGAGGAGCATAGAAAATGGAATGTGCTACTTCATTTAACTGTACCTTTGTCAGGCTGCCGTCACTCTTACTGCAGCCGGGCAGAAATACCGCTACAAGCAGAATGACTGCCAGTACTGCGATTCCCTTTCTCTTCATTGCATCTCTCCTTGTAACTTAAGCTTACAATATGTATATTGGATAAGATGGGAATTGTGCCTGTCTTAGGTAATTTTATTATATAATAATGTGAAAGGACTAAGCTGCATCGTACAAATATCTACTCCACTAAATATTCCTCAAATAATTATAGCATATTATTCTTATGTAACTTGCTATTGCCCTACCATCAAGATTGCACCCTCACCTACCTGGTCTCTTGAATTTGACTTGCGGACATCATGTCCATAATTTTCGTCAGTATCACTGATATTTAATTCAAGTATTTCCTTTACCTGATTTTTGATATCCGTTCTTTGGCCTTAGGATTTCAACAGATGTCAGGTATTCTGTGGTTTGCACATTGTATTCAAATCGAAGAACTATTAAGCCCCCCTTCAAAAGTAAACGTTTCATGCTCAGGGTCATATATTATCAAAACTTCCAGCCCCAAATAATCATCTACAGGCATACGCGCGGAAGGATGAGGATAATAGCCTAAAAATCGTGTAAGAACACTGCCTAAAATGGTTCCATTTTGTTTCCATAACTCAATTTCTCCAACATACCATTCACCAGTCATTTCACATCTACGCGGGAACATATCTTCATCATCATTGCACACATCCTCATCCGCTAAATATGCCGTAATTTCTTGGACAACAATCGCCATAATTTCATTTTTATGTTTTTCAAAAAGAAGCCTGAGTTCCGAATCGTCAAAGCACACACGCGGCTGTAATTTGTTTTCATAGTTTGGATAATCATTGTTCGAATTAGTATTCGACATAAAGATTTGTTTTAGTTTCCAGCTCATTATTGATCCTCCATGCAAGGTTTAACCTATGTTAAATATCTTTTCATAAATAAAATTTCTTAAGTTTTAATCCAGCCTTTTTACAAAAAAGCTTTCTGCAAAGCAATCAATCCCATTCTTATAAAAGCCAACTTCTTCATAACCTATGCTTTTATAGAATTCTCTGCCTTGAAAATCAAAAGTATCCAGTCTTATCATATTGGCTCCCAATTCCTTTGCTTTCCTTTCCAGTTCATCCATCAGCCTGGCTCCTATTCCTCTTCTTCTGTATTCTTTTTCAACAAATACAGTTGAAACATATAGGATTTTAAATGCAGTAAAGCATGCATTCAAGCCTGCAATTAAACAGCCATTTTCTTTAATGCCAATACTTATTTCACCATTCAATTTAAATTTGATATATTCTTGATCATATTCATCAAGCTTATCTTCAATATATTTGACCTCATTATCGGACAATTCTATAATCGTAAAATTTTCTTCCACTATATTCTCCATGAATTTCACAAGTCTACTCGCAAAAATGTCTAAATAGAAAGTGAAATTGCTTTTTATTTTTACTCATACTATCCTCCTACATTTCGCAAATTCACTTGCAAAACTGTTCCAATAGTAAGTTAAAAATGCAACTCATTTCTAACTATTACCTGTGATTATACTTATCTATAAGTCAGGCTCTTTACAGAAGTTCTTTGTATATTCTAAGAACATTCTTATAAAATATCGCCTCAATTTCATTGTTTGCAAGCCCTTCCTTCTTAAGTGCCTCAGCCAGAAGGGGCATGCAGGAGCTGTCCTTTAGTTCATCATGTCCCGGAATGCCGTCAAAGTCAGACCCCAGTCCGATACATTCATAGCCGCCGACATTTCGTATATGGAGGATATGCCTTACAATTGCTGAAATTGTCCCGGCGTCCTTCTCTTCTCCCAAAAAGACAGGGAAAAAATTCATTCCCATAACCCCTCCCCTCTCCGACAGCTTGCTAATCATATCGTCCGTCAGGTTTCTAACATGGGAGCAGATGCTTCTGGCATTGGAGTGGCTTGCCACAAAGGGCTTAGATGTATGCTCAAGCACCTGATAAAAGCCTGCGTCGGACAAATGGGATACATCTATTATCATCCCGATGTCCTCCATTTCCTGAATAAATTCCAGGCCGAAATCCGTTAATCCCTTTATGGTATTTGGAGTATGCCAATCCGTCTTACCATCCTTCAGGGTAACATTGGGATAGCCGATGCCATTTTCGTGATTCCAGGTAAGAGTAAGCATTCTTACACCAAGCCTGTAATAATTCCTCAGATGGGCAAGGCTTCCCCTGGTTACGCCGCCTTCTTCTATGGTCAGAAGAGCGGACATTTTTCCCTTCCTTCTGTTTTCTTCAATATCCTCATAGCAAAAGACCGGGGCTATGACATCTTCGTTTAGCTTCATCTGTCTGTAATACAGATCAATTAACTCCAGGCAGTAGGATAGCGGGTCCTCCCTTTCTTTTAAATTTACGAACATGGCAAAGTTCTGCAGAAGGTAATCTCCCTTTTTCATTTTTTCAATATCAATATGTAATTCGTTTTTTGCAAGGGTATCCGCCCTTCCCTCTTTCATCCTTGCAAATAATTCTGAGATGGTATCACAATGCATATCCACTATTTTCATATAATCCTCTTTTCCATATCTAATTTTCCCTTTGATATTCATGATAATTTCTATATTTTTCTTGCAGAATTTTTTATAGGTTTCGGTCTGTTTCATTCTTTATCCCGTTGCATACTGCAGACAGCTCTGCAGAACTGCAATAAATAATGTAGTGTGAAAGCGCTTTCCTTTCATTCTTCCTTCCATTCATACCTCAGTTTAGTCTGCGGTACTGCCTTATATAATGGAGTGTAAAGGCGCGTTTCTTTCACTCTTCCTCCCACTACAAACCGCAGATTACTCAGCGGTACCGCCTTATATAATGGAGTGTGAAAGTGCTTTCCTTTCACATTTCCTCCCTTACAATACCTCAGCTTAACAAAAGATACTTCCAACTTCCTCCAACCGCCTGGCAAGATCCTCGCGGTATAAAAAATCCTCTGGATTTAAGCTATTGATCACCACTCCGTCGCTTCCGTTTCTGGCTGTGGAATGGATGTATTTTTCTTCTCCCAGATAAATTGCCACATGACCGCCAAAGAAAAGCAAATCTCCCGGTTTTTTCCTGTCCTTTGGTATGGCTTTTACAGGATACCCCTCCTTAATAGAGGCATCCCGGTATATGGTAATGCCATTTAACTGGTATGCCATAAAGGTCAGCCCGGAACAGTCTAATCCCAGGGGACTTTTTCCTCCCCAACGGTACTGGCAGCCCATATAAGAACATGCGGCCTGTATAATATCATACCGCAATTCTTCTTCTTTTTCCATAGTATAGCCTGTTTTATATTCACTGAGAAAACCTTCTTTTATAAATCCTGTTTCTCCATCGCTTAAGCCAATCTTGACATATCCCTGTAAATCCGCAGCTTCCAGAACTGAAAGCAACGCTCCCTTGCAAAGGGTTATAATCTTGCCCCCTCTTACCGACGGAGCCTCCAGAATATCTGCAAAAGGACTTATCACCAGTTTTTTAAAAGCTCTTTCCCAATCTCCGACTTTTCTCTCTTCCGTTATCAGATTCCTGCTCTCCGTATATCCAGGGTAACCGTACTGGGTTCTGATATAGCTCCAGCCATTTGCCATTTCTTTTCGTATCTCTACCCTTCTTCCATAAAAGTCTTCGTCTGCTAATTCACCTCTTCTGTTTGGGTCCTTCCTTAAGGAAGCAATTGCTGTATTGATGATGGCTTCTCCCATTAGAATGCACTCCTGTTTAAGACTTCTGCTGTTTTCATATTATTCCTCTGATTTCATATTCATTCAGAAATCGTCGGAAGTAATTAAAAGTATGCCTGTACCATTTGACAAAGATATTTACCAGTGCTATATTCGTATGTATATTTATACACTAACAGCCATGCCTTCCCAGTCCGCCGCAAGATTAGGCCGAGGATTTCGCAGGCATAATCTTGTGTGTAAAATTGCTTTTTAATTTTCATACTAGCTCCCATTACATGCTGTGTCTGCTTGCAGATGACTGCCACAAATCAGAGGGGCATGAATTATGCTTCTCAATAATTCACACTAGCTTCACGGCACATATCATCTGCTTGCAGATTGGCTGCCAAAAGTAAATTGTTGAAATCAATTTAAATTTGAAAAATACCCTTCATTTTTAAAACATTCATACCTGAAAGGAGAAACTTTATGAGTTATATACCTACACCGGAACAAGCTTATGAAATCTTAAAAGAATATAATAAGGATGACTTTCATCTAAAGCACGGCAGAATTGTAGCCGGAGTTATGGAATACTTCGCAAAGGAATACGATCCTGAAAATACCGCTTACTGGAAGACCGTTGGTATGCTTCATGATTTGGATTTTGAGCTGTACCCTGAGGAGCATTGCAAAAAGTCACAGGAAATTATGAAGGAGCTGGATATAGAGGAGAGCATTATTCATGCCACAGCAAGCCATGGCTATATGCTAACAGTGGATATTCAGCCTGAGCGTTACATGGAGAAGGTTCTGTATGCTGTGGACGAGCTTACGGGACTTATAGGCGCAGTAGCACTTATGAGGCCCTCAAAAAGTGTATCCGACCTGGAAGTGAAATCTGTCATGAAGAAATATAAGGCCGCCAATTTTGCTGCCGGCTGCAGCCGAGATGTTATTAACCGCGGTGCGGAAATGATGGGTATGGAATTAACGGAATTAATCGATAAAACTATCCATGCCATGCTAAGCTTAATCCCTGAGATGGAACTATAGCACCAGGGTTATTGAATGCAAATTCAGGATATCCCGTACTCCATGATTTTCGCCATTAAAAAACTGTCGTGGACTGTGTGATTTATAAAAAGAAAAAAGACTGTGACCCTCCTATCAAAGTTACAGTCTCTTTTCTTTATACTTCTCACGTTCAGCTATCTCGTTATATGGGGAATTATCGTGAGGTTAAATAACTTTTATGTTTTCTAGACACCTTTTCTTTATTGCCAGACTTACCAGTTTGTATAATAATCTCCAAAATTATTATCGATATATGTAATACCATTTACGTTATATAAAACTTCGTATTTAACATTTTGTCCTGTAGGAATATTTTGGGGAATATTCCATTCATCAATAGCTTCATTCTCGGCTTTATAGAATTTAGCATCAACATCCTGATAAGAGTTCCAATTATTTGTTGTATAACGAATCTTTACCGTTTTTTGATAAGATAAATTCTTTATATAAATAATTGAAGGATTATTGAATATTTTTACTGTCTTTACGACACTCTTACCGAGTACAACGAGATTAGGATATTCCAAATGATAATTGTTTCCATTATTATTATCCCAATAGGTTTGTCCATTCACCTGATATTTTACTGCAAATGTAATGGGGGACGAAGGAGCCAGAATATTAAAGCTGTATATATCATATTCCGGGTCATTTGGATCCGCCTTTACATATTGTGCAGTATAATCATTCCAGGTTTGTCCATCCTTCGTAAAATGTATTACTACATTTTTATCATAGCCCAGATTTTTAACTGCAACATAACCGAAATAGGAATCATAAGCAGCTTCTCCAGGTCCGCTTAATTGTGCATAGTATAATTGCACATTCGGACCTGATTCACTAATTACAGCTGCATTGGCATGTGTACTAAAGATATTAGCTACCAATAAACAGCATAACATCATAGAAGAAACCATTTTTATTAATTTTTTAACGTTTTTCAAAAAGAACACCTCCTAAATTTATTTTATAATTAGTTAAAGGAAGGTACCAGTCGCTTTAAGTAATTTCATATAATTTACATTTTTAATATTAGCACCTATAATATTAATAAACAAGTTACAAAATCAACATAATTTTCGAAAATTTTCGAATAAGTTTGTTTAAAATTAAAATAGCACAACAAAATCACAATAAATTATTTAATATCCTTTGGCCTGAATAAATTGATTTGTTACCATTAAAAACATACGCTGCGGCAGATACAATGAAAAAATATGGCAGATAATTGTACCCAAACACTTCAGCACCAATAAAAACAGGCGCCAGAATAGTATTGGTCGCACTGCCAAATACGGCTGCATAACCAAGCGCAGCTGTAATTTCAATAGGCAGTCCTATAATACTGGAAAGGGCTGCACCTAAACACGAGCCTATAGAGAACAAAGGAGTTACTTCTCCGCCTTGAAATCCAGCACTGAGTGTTAAGATCGTTAGTAAAAACTTTAGTAGCCAATCATGCTTATATATTTGACCATTTGAGAATGAAAAAGCAATTAAATTTGTTCCCAAACCAGAATATCTTCCTTGGTATAACAGTAAAAACAGAGCACTTAAAGCACATCCAAGGATAAATATTCTTAAAAGTGGATTTTTAATATGTTTATTAAAAAATAGTTTACTAAGATTTAGTGAATAAGCAAAAAGGCCTCCTACAATACCAAAAATGATACCAAGTAATAGTAATTTTGTAATAGAATAAACGTTTAGGTCTAACGACTCGGCCAGGTTAACACTGAATTTTTCAAGTCCCAATAGATGGGCCGTATAACTTGCTGTAAAGGACGCTATCACACATGGAAATAATGCAATATATCCCATTGCGCCGGCAGTAAATATCTCCATTGCAAAGAAAATAGCAGCCATTGGAGTTTGAAACAAACCGGCAAAACCAGCTCCCATACCTGTTATAAGCAGTATTTTTCCACTGTTTTTTATATTTATTTTTCTACTTAATGTATGTGCAATTGTGCCGCCAATTTGAACAGCAACGCCTTCCCGTCCGGCACTTCCCCCAAACAGGTGAGTAATCCATGTGCTGCACATAACCATCGGAACTAATCTTTTTGGTATTATATCCTCTTCTTCAAAACCCACCGAGAAAAGGAGAGACATCCCCTTTATGCTGTTCTTACCGATTTTTGAGTAGGCAAATATGATTAATACTCCAGCCAGAGGAAGTAAAGGTGTTAATATAAAAACATAATTGCTTCGTATTTCCGTAACCTCTAAGAGAACTTGCCCAAACAGTGCATCAATTGCCCCTACTAAAACTCCTATGATTACTGCTATAAATCCCAGTATAAATATATCTTTATAAGTGTTACAAATGTTTTTTAAGCTTGACATTTCTCTTATCCTTTCAAAAAAATAAGCTAACAACCTCTGTATTTAAACAGAAGTCATTAGCTTTACAAGCAGTTTAGGTATTGTCTACCAGGGGAGAACCTCATTCCCACACTGCAAGTATAGCAGTATCGAATTTCACTGTCAATATCTTTCTACTTCTTATCACGACATATGCATGAACCTTTTTCCTTTCCCAAGCTTAAAACCATCTTTTTTAAAATTATAACACCAGTATTTCTTCCCAATTATCTGCATTTGCCAGCGTAGCAAATAGAACTATAACCAGTATATCCTTTAAACAGTGCCTAACCTTCGCCTGCTGACGGCTATCTTCAATTATCTCAATCCAGGGGGATTGGAAACGGACGATGATTTTGGCTTACCTTTCGTAATTTTCTCGTTCGGGGTTCCAAATTCCACTAAAATGCCGGCAGCTGTTCCTGGCAGGTGAAATTATACCAAACTCGCTGGAAGGCTGTTTCGGTGTGAAGCTGTGAGCTCAAACAGTGGTATAATTTTACCTAGGAACAGCTGCCGCCATTTAAGTGTCATTAGGGAACTCCTCAATAGAAAATTACGAAAGGTAATCCAAAATCATCTGGGGATTGGCAAGAAAACCTTGGACAGTTGTTGTATAAGTTTTGGTCTTATAGGGTTTTGGGCATGGCAAACGCATAAGACAAAATAATGGATATGCACAGAGGACCAAGGGGGTTGTTTTGGAATTTTGTCTACAAGAGGTTCCTTATGACACTTAAGCGGCAGGAAACGTGACTAGGTAAAGCAGTGCCACTGTTTGAGCTTGATAACTAACACAGCCATAGTTGTTACAGCGAGTTTCGCACTGATTTGCCTGCCAGTTACGTTATCTGCCGCTTTAGTGTAATAAGGGTTCTCGCGTAACAAAACTCCAAAACACCCCCCTTGGTCATCGTCCGCTTCCATAAACTTCCTTCATACGTTTGTCATGACTCCTTATAATGCTATTTCTATTTTTCTACTTCTCATAATTCTTATTTTCATCATACCCTACCACAGTCCAGATACCCGTGCTGTCCTGTCTTACAAGTTGTTTTAAATATACCTTTGAAGCCGGAGATTTTTTATTATCTACCTGAATTTCGACTGAGCTTCCGCTTTTGTTTATAATCTTGAAATCCTCATAGGGAATAGGATAATCTCCCGTTATCCCTTCCGGGTAGATTAAAAGGCTTGTAAATACCTGAGCTACAAAGGCCGGGTCCAGTCTCCAGGGCTGATGTCCGGCGTCCACACTCTTTTGGGTCTCCTCTTCCGTTTTAATATCATAATCCACCTTTATCTGAGGTGTATTTTCCTTTGTTTTTGCAAGAACTGCCTTACTTCCTGTCAATGCTTTAATAAAGATATTGATTTCATCCATGGAGCCATTTCCCATAACCTGATACTCTCTGCCCTTTTGCTGCCAGCGAACGCTGGTAATATCTGTTTGCTGGCCAAGGCTCTCTGCAGCGATACTTCCTGCTTCAGCAATACTTCCGGCTTCAGCGACAGCCACACTTCCTGCTGCCACAGCATCCGTTATAATTTCCGCTTTCATAGAACCAATTGAACCTGCTACAGCCCTGCCGGTTTCTTCTTTTGTAAGTGCAGCTTTTTCTACAACAGCTACCTTATTGTCCTGCCCTTCAAGTCCATAATATAGCTTTATTGCTTTTTCTCTGGCATTTGCCGCAATTTCTATTAAGCTATAGGAGGTATTCGAAATATCCGGCAATTTTGATGAAAATCCCGAAAGATTTTCTGCTTCCTCCAGGGTTGCACAAAGCTGCCAGCTGTCATTCCTGTTTACAACATATCCGGTTAAATCACCATAGCTTAAATACTCTTTTGGTATTCCGTCCGTATAATAAATATCCGCATACCGGATTTCATAAGCAATTCCATTTACCGCAGCCGTCAGCTTTTTAAGCGGCACTCCTGTTTTCTTATCTATCCAGAGTCTGTAGCTGTCCCCTCCCTTGGGTGTGACCTTGTAAAGAACCGCCTGCCGGCCTCCTATTATGACCTTCTCCGCTTCTTTTACTTTCTCTGCTTCTTTGATATCCTTTATCTCCTTTCCGATTTCAAAGGTAAAGGAGTAATTGTCCGGAAAGGACGGATAAAGGCTGATATAGTTGTCTTTCTTTTTCTTCTGCCACTTTTCCTTATTATTATTGGCTGTTACAAGCCCCTCTTCCATTCCCTGCAGCTCCTTAACATAGTACCTGCCCTCCTTGTCCGCCCAGACCTCTCTGACCGCCTGGGCATTACGCCGTCCATCCCCATTTATTGAAGTAACCGTTATTATACCATGGTAAGCATTTGCCTGTTCATAAGCCTGTTCCATGGCATATACCGGATTGGCACCGGGCAGAAGGGAATCCTTCAGGTAGAATACTCCAAGAAATACCGCCGCAGCGGCTGCCACTCCCCAGAAGGCAGGTGCAATATTGTATTTCTTTCCGGATTTCTTTTTATTTTTCATTCCCATTATGTCCCCAGATGACAGTCTGCTCCGTTGGGTATCGTTATCATTATTCTTGTCCCCAGCTTCATGATAAGCCTTCCACCTAGTGTCAGAAAACTGTTTTTCAAAATCCTCTTTGGGGCAGACAGGTTCATCCAGGTTCTTCAGAGCCCTGATAACATCTGTCAGTTCCTTTACTTCCTCCTCCGCCCATAATCCCTTGTCGGGTACCTGTTCCTGATTCAATTTATCAATATATTCTGAAACCAGCTTTTCCTTTTTCATTCCATCACCCTCCGTAATACCCAATTTCATCTCTTATTATATTTAATGCAATAGTTTTTAAATAAGCACTGTAATTTTCTATTACTGTATATTCTTTTTTAAGATATGCTTGGCTTTGGATTAGGTTTCCTGGGCAATGTACTCTGCTTCTTCATAGGCATAGACGAAAAAAACATACAAAACGTTACATGATCATTCACATTTTGTATGTTTTCTTACTGAAACATCCATCTATGTTTATATACTCCATATGCAAAAGCTTTCATAGGAGTGAAATTTCATTTACCTGCCCTGCCCGCCCGTACCTTCTATGGAATCTCCCGTATCCTCGTCGGTATTGTGGGGTACAATATTGGTATCGCCTTTATTCTTCTTAAATTCCTCCACTGCCGGGTCCTTTATATTATAGATGCGCTTCCACTCCTTGGAATCCGGCACCTTTGCCGCCTCAGAACGGTTATGGTACAGGAATTTTACGATATCATAACAGTCTACCCAGATTTCATTGCTTCCTTCCTTCTGGGATTCATCAAAGATCAGCTGTAATCCAAAATGCAGATGAGGTGTGTCAATATTATTTACATTTTCCGTATTGCTATAGCCTGTTCTGCCAAGATATCCGACAACGTCTCCGGCCTGAACGATGCTGCCTACCGCAAGCTCCTTATTATATGGATAGTTCTTTCTAAGGTGTGCGTAATAATAATAACGCTTTCCGTCAAAGCTCCGGATACCGATTCTCCAGCCGCCGTACCTGTTCCAGCCAAGTGCTTCCACATATCCGGACTCTACGGCAATTACTGGTGTTCCCACCTGCCCCATCATGTCATGTCCCAAATGCCTTCTTTTATAACCATAGGTCCTGGATACCCCAAAATCATCATAATCACTGTAGGGAAAGTATTTTGCAAGGGGCAGATAGGCTTTTAGCCCATACTTCTTGACCCATACCTTCTCTTCCGGCTTATCCTCCCTGGCAGCTTCTATTTCATACTCTCCCACCAGCCCTCCAAGGACTGCGGTATAGGCTTCCAGATAGTAGGTATAGTATTTCATATCTTTTGTAACCGCCTCCATGGTAGTCTCACCATTTTTTAATTTATCAGCAAGACTTGTAAGGTCTTTTTCTTTATACCTTGAAAAATCCCCTCCGTAGCGGGTACCAAGATAGGCCAGCAGCTGTATCCAGTTTAACTTGACCTTCTCCGAATGTGAGTTGATATCCAAATCACAGGCTTTCACCATAGCTTCAGAACACACATCAAAATCCACCCATTTTATGTACTTCTTCTCTGTTCCTCCCTCTGTCGTTAGAAAACGAGGCAGGAAGGTTTCCTTCATAAATTGCCTGATCCCCTCACTTTTATTGCCGCCTAACACAATAACTCCAACTACTGCCAGCAATAAAGCTGCTTCTATGATTATTCCATACTTTAACTTTTTCATAAAAAGAAAGCCCTCATCTATAAACTGTAGTAACATTTTATGTCATGAGGGGACTTCTTAGCACTATTTTTCTAGTTTAAGTAGGCATGCCTTATCCATTTGCCTTTCGCAAACCGCAGGGTGAAACAGATTCCTCTAAACAGCCAGTCAATGGTCATGGCAACCCATACGCCCATTACTCCCATATGAAGGCCTTTCACCAGGAAATAGCTGAATCCGATACGCCATATCCACATGGACAGAATGGAAATGGTCATGGTAGCTTTTACGTCATTGGCTGCTCTTAAGGCATTGGGCAAGGCAAAGGATAGGGGCCAGATGATGCAGCAGCAGATACTATGGTAAACAATCAGTGCCATAGTAGTCTTTTCGGACGGGCCGGACAGGGCAAACAGTCCTATAATCTGCTCCCGGAACAGGAATATGCCGATATTCAACACACCCAGTATCAGGTAACAGAGCTTCATGATTTTAACCGTATATTTCTTTGCCTGTGCGATATCTTCCGCTCCCACACACCGTCCCACCACCGTAATCATGGCTAATCCCATGGCACTGCCCGGTATCAGGGCAAATCCGGCTATGGTGCCTGCCACGCCATTTGCAGCTATGGCTACGGCTCCAAGGCTTGTGACCAGGCCCTGGACCAGAATCTTACCTATCTGAAAGATGCTGTTTTCCAGTCCGTTGGGAACACCAATGTTTAATATCCTCTTTATCATCCGGAAATCAATTCCTGCATGGAGGATATTATTTACATGGAGAATATTTTTCTTTTGCCTGATCAGGGTATAGATGATTATGGCAGAAGCCGCTCTCGCTACCAATGTAGGAACAGCAACTCCTTCCACTCCCATATGAAGGAGAAATACCATGATATAAATTCCGGCAACATTAATCAGATTCATTATGATGGAAACATACATGGATATTTTGGAATTTCCCATGGCCCGAAACAGGGCGGCACAGGAATTGTAAACTGCCAGAAAAGGAAAAGAGAAGGCGGTGATAAAGAAATAGGTGGCTGCACTTCTCATGATGTCCTTTTCCGGTTCCCCATAAATCACCCGCAGGAGATTTTCATTTCCAATAAGAGAGATTGCCATAATAATAAGTGCAAAAAACAGGGTTGTTATTATAAGCTGTCCGCCGGCTTTACTGGCATTATCCGGTTCCTTCTTCCCCAAATACTGGGATGCTACTACGGCTCCTCCCGTTGCCAAAGAGGAAAAAAGTGTTATCAATAGAACGTTTAAGGTATCAACAAGGGATACTCCGGCAATTCCGGCCTCACCGGCGGCTCTGGATACCATCATAACATCCACCAGCCCAACGGATACTGCAAGAAATTGTTCGGCAATCAGCGGCAGAATCAGTTGAAAAAGCTGCTTTCTGGTAAATAACATAATAAAAATGACCTTTCTTTGGTAAATTATATGTAAATACTATGTTTACAACAGTTAAATTCCATTATGGAACGGGAAAACTAAAATTACAATATGATTTTCGACAATTATTCATGTAGTATCTTATTCAAAAGTTGGTGGGGTGAATTTTTGGGGTTGAATTGAG
The DNA here is from genome assembly GCA_023410275.1 of Bacillota bacterium. Classification (GTDB taxonomy): domain Bacteria; phylum Bacillota; class Clostridia; order Lachnospirales; family Lachnospiraceae; genus Anaerocolumna. The sequence continues at coordinate 56,397 of JAEYPZ010000196.1, read as the reverse complement.
TTGGCGAGGGGTAATATCTAGAGTGGCAATATCTAGGGTGTTGAATGTATCTTCGACAAATAAAAATACACTCAGCTCCATGATAGTCGCTTCGTTGCATTTTTATTTGTCGAAGATACATGGGACGGTTGAGATTGATCTATGGAAGGGCGGTGGATTGATTAATAGGAGGGCGGTAACTATTCTTTGAAAGCCATAAAAATTAGCCAAGTGAAAATGTAAATTTATGTTTCGAAATTTAATATTTTCGATTGCAGGTATTTGCAAATTTGTTTAAAATTCATTAAATGAATATGTGAATTCATGAAATTACTTTTTCATTTAACTGTCATACGTTTTTATATTAGACATAAGTTTGCCTTCCTATGCATTGGGAGGAATCCACTAACAAAGACTACCATACCATACTTTGTGCAAGACTAAAATCGTTAATGATGAATTTACCCTTGCAATCAAGAATTCAACTATTCATTTTACATTTCCTTAAAAACCTTGAAAACCTTGAAAATTACCTATTGACATTAACATTACGTAAAGGTTTATGATAAGCCTATGGTTGATGATAACTGTATCCGGAACCGTTATCCTTAACCTGAATGTGCGCACAATACGGCTGTTTATACAGGCAGGCTACTTAAATCATATGTTAACAGACTGGCAGAGAGCCTGACTTGTTATGGTCGTATCAAGATATAAAAAGGCCCTTTAAGGCTATACAAACTATCACAAACGGTGGAACGGGAGGTAACAGGATGGAATATACCATTTTAAAATTAAGCAGGATGGCTGGAATCAGCACCAGAACCCTGCGCTATTATGACAGCATCGGACTGCTAAAACCGCTGAGAATCAATTCCTCCGGTTATCGAATATACGGGCAGAAGGAAATTGCTTTATTGCAGCAGATACTCTTTTACAGGGAATTAGGGTTCAGTCTGGAGGATATCCGTTCCATCGTATTAAGCCCTGCTTTTGACAGTCTTAAGGCCTTGGAGGAACACCGCAGTAAACTGCTAAAAGAAAGAGAGCGGTTGGATTTGTTGATATCCACCGTTGATAAAACCATTGATTCAGCAATAGGGAGGAATATCATGTCAGATAAAGAAAAATTTGAAGGCTTTAAAAAGGAACTGGTAAAAGAAAACGAAGAAAAATACGGAAAAGAAATCAGAGAAAAATATGGGGATAAGGCAGTGGAGGAATCCAATAGGCGTATGTTAAGCTTAACCAAAGAGGAATACAGCCGATGGGAAGAGCTCAGCCATCAGATTCTGGAAACCCTGAAGGAAGCCTATGCCACCGGAGACCCCGCAGGGGAAAAAGCCCAGGAGGCCGCAGCACTTCACAAGGAATGGATTACTTTAAGCTGGGGGCACTATAATCCTGCCGCCCATGCCGGCCTTGGTGATATGTATGCAGCAGATGAACGTTTTAAGGCATACTATGATAAAGAACAGGATGGCCTTGCCGAATTCTTAAGAGACGCTATCCATGTATATACCAATGTTTAATCACATCGAGCCTTTTTACATGTTTCATCTGAAAGTTTACACAGGTAACCGGTCCTGATATTATGCGAATGATATGGCGGGATTTAGCCCCTGCCATAAACCGGACTGGAATGAAAGAGGAAGTTCTGCAATCCTTAACCCCTGCTTTTAATAGCAAGGTATATAAGACTGCAGAACTTCCTTTTTATCAGTGGAAATTAATCATTGACGATATCTCTGGGATATTCCGTATCCCCAACAGTGAAATATTTAAGGCTGCCCAAATAATTATAAAGTGACTGTGATTCGATACGGAAACTGGTATTGCCGGCTTCAATCTCTATACCTTTCAACTTCCCGCTTCTTACCAGTGTCTGATAAAATATGGTCGGAATCTTAGTTACTGTGGCTGGAATTGTTAATACCGGATTCTGATACTCGTCTGTACACAGATACATAACAGTGCCATCCTTACTATATAAAATTCCGTTATCCATCTTAAAATTTTGATTCTCATCACTGACTATAATTTTTTTCAGGTTATCAAATCCCCATACCGGGTTATCATAGTATATCCGGAAGAGCTCTTTTACATTTTTCCCAATGGTCAGTGTCTCCAAATGAGGATTGGTATGCGGTTCAAAATAATAGCTGTATTCATTTATGCTTACCGGTTCAGCATTATACAAGCCCTTTACGGAAATAACCGTATCCGGAATGGTAAAGCTTTTATCGCTCTTTTGATATGGATATGCAATCAGTTCCGTTCCTGCACTGTTATATAGTACTCCGTCCATACTTTTATAAGAAGTATTTCCCTGGCTCACCTGGATTTCTTTCAGGGAGCTACTGCCGGTGAAATTATAATCCTTATACTCCAGTTCCTTTGACAGGGTCAGCTCTTCCAAATAAGGATTTCGTATCATGGAAAAGGAGTCATAAATGGTTTTGACCGTATCCGGCATTGTATAAGCTTTACTCTGCTTCTTAACGGGATAGTACAGCAGCTCTGTTAATTCCTTATTATATAATACTCCGTCTCTGGAGGCATATTTGCTGTTATCAGGGTCTACCTCAATTGATTCCAGGGACTTTATATACCGCAGCTCAAATATTCTCATATCAGTTAAACTCTTCGGTATTTTTATACTTGTCAGATCGCGGTTATAAAAAAGCATCATCTCTATTGTTCTGACAGAATCCGGTAATATCAGATTTTTTGTATCCTTGGGAATATCATACAGGATAGATTTATCAGCACTGAGCAGCATCCCGTTTTCCAGGGTATAAAGCTTATTGCCCTTGGATAAGGTTACCTTTTTCAAAGTCAGGATATCATATATATTCACCATACCGCTGCTGATATCCGCTTTAGGGGGAATAACCAGTTCCTTTATACCGCCGTTTATTATCAGTCTGATGGGCAGCGACTTTAACGTATCAGGAAATTCAGCCTTTTCCTGTTTCAGGAACAAGTATAATTCCGTTTTTTCTTTATTATACAAAGAGCCTCGATGGAGTATAAATTTTTTATTGCCGTTCTCCAGGACTATCCTGCTAAAGCACATATCGCTTTGATTATAGGAAAAGAAGGTCTTTAAGTCTCTTGGAATCTTAATCTCTCTCGCATTTTTCAGATTGAAATCACTTAAATCAAGACTTTGCAGGGTGGAAGGGAACAACAGGCTGCTCTTATTATAAGCCTGGGGTACAAATATTATTTTTGTAAGAGCCCTATTATAGAGAATGCCCTTATAGGATTTATACAGCTTGTTTCCGCTTTCCACAGAAATAGTCTGCAGGGATTTAAGATTCTTAATGTCAGTAACATCCATTTTGGTAAGGGCTTTCGGTATGGTAATCGCGGTTAATTCATTGCAGGTGGATAAGGCTCCTTTATTAATGCTTTTTAGCCCGGAGGGCAGGGTCAGCTTCGTAATCCTGCTGTTGTAAAAGGAATTCTTCAATAAAGCAGTTGTTCCCCTGGGTACGGAATAGACCGTCCCCTTACCGTTGGGGTATAAAAGCAGGGTAGCTCCCTTTTTATCAAATAGCACACCATCTTTTGCAGAAAATGAGGTATTCCTGCTGCTAACTTTAAAGCCCTTAATATGCCTTAACTGATTCATTATGGATTTCAGCTGGCTGCGGTCCACCTTGGCTCCGATGGTAACCGTCTGCAGCTTATCAGCATGGACAAATGCATTGCTTTTAATCGTCGTTACCGTATCCGGAATTACATAGGAGGTATTTCCGGAAGCAGCCGGATATTGAAGAAGGAGGGTTTTGCTCTTATTAAACAGGCACCCGTTTACAGACACATAGCTGGTGTTCCCCTCAGCCACAGTGACTGCCTTTAACCTGCTTAACCCGTTACTATAATTAAAACCGTTATAGCTTATCTTTTTTAAGGTGGAAGGTAATGTTACGGTTTCAAGATTCGGAAAGTAACCGGTGGCAAGAATATCCCAGTCAAAGGAGGTTACGCCTTCCTTTATTCTGATTTCCTTCACGGAGAAATAAACCGGTTTGTTAAAAAAGTCCGACATTGCCAGATTTTCTGAAATCGTAAAAACCTCTTCTGCATTATAAGCTGCCGTATTATCTTTCGAATAAGCATACTCAGAATCTGCCCTTACGGCTTGTGCCGGTACTGCCAGCCAGATACATGCAATTGCCAGATAAAAAATATACCGCATTTGTTTCTTCATAATCATCTTCCTCTCTCTTTCATAAATCAAAGTTATACAAACTCTACCATCTTTACCTTATTTATCATAATTAACTGTTTTGTTAAATCCATGTCAGAATTCTTATAAAACTTAATTCATTACTTAAGATTTATTATGATTTGATAAAGATTAGAAAAAGGAAGCTTACCGCGACATTAGTGCATATAAGGTCACCCATTTGTTCTCTTTGCCGGGTTTTCCAGCTTTAAAACAGGGCTGAGTCTTAGTTTTTCCTAATAGGTATCTGCCCTCCCCATTCCTTTTCTTATCAAGATACTGATAGCCTGTTTGGCATCTTGCATCCCCACTCACTCCAAGAACATGAACCGCATATAACAGATTTTGTATACCTGTTTTTATGGCATCCGGTGGATAGAAAGTATTCTCCATCCCCTCTACTACAATCTTCCCAGGATCATCTGTACGGAATATGAGGCTTCTTTTAAGAAAATAATGCACAAGTTCCTCTTCACAGGGTATTTCCATTCTCTGCAGCTTCATTTCTGCTATCAGAAGCAGGTAATTTGCCGTTATTCTGGCACAGCTTTTATGGGAAACCTTCGGGTCATTTATTTTCTTATTCTTACTAAAGCAGCCAAAGCCTCCGTCCTCTTTTATCCGGCCGAGTGCTGAATAAACCTCTGCCCTGACATCATTCCATTCCTGATACCCCAGCTTTACAAGATTTCTTAACAGGAGGGCTTCCCCACACATGGGATGAAATCCGGTATCCACTATGAATTTTCTTACCTCCTCATCAATGTCGATATCTTCTCTGGTTAAGCCCCATTCAGCAAAAGAAGTTAAGGCGTCATATCTTGGCCATATCTTTTCTTCCTTTAACATATTCATGGCTTTTTGAAAGATCGGTGCTTTTAGCAGGGCTGATTTTGCCTGCTTCACTTCTTCATTTTCTCTGGGAAGCTTCAAATATTCTGTTAGAACCCTAAGCCTCACCTCCGGATTTTCCTCTTCCAAAAGCCATATAAGCAATTCCTCCCTGTTCCAATCCCCTTTTGCAGTATTTGATTCCATGTGCCAAAACTCTCCTTTCATCTCCTGGTTTTTAAGCTAATCATACGCTATGAAACCTGACAAGTGTATGTCATAATAACTTTCTCTTACCGGATTTCATTGCATTTGTGCCGGATTGAAAGGACTTCCCATTTTCCGAATAATCAAAAGGTTATTCCTTTTTATTATAGTAATTATTCGTAGTGTTTCCGCTGTTATTTCCAATTCCGTATTTTACCGGTGACAGGATAAATCCCAGTATCACACCGGTTAATAAACAGATAAGGCTGACGAAAGCAGCTGTTGACTTCTTCATCTTATTTTCCTTTCTCCCTGTTTAAGGTCATACTCAGCTAAAAAGAAATCCCTCTGCCGGATATCCTCACTAAAGATTATCTGACAGAGGGAAACTCTTTCTCCCTACTATTAAATTAATGTAACTTGCAAAATTTTGCAAGAGTTATTCTGCCTAATTAAGCGGTCTCTTCAAATTGAGAATTGTAGAGGCTCGCATAGAAGCCGTTCTGCTTTAACAGATCTTCGTGGTTGCCCTGCTCCACGATATCTCCATCCTTCATAACAAGGATAAGGTCAGCATCACGGATAGTCGATAATCTGTGGGCAATGACAAAGCTGGTTCTTCCCTTCATCAGGTTATCCATTGCTTTCTGGATTCTTACCTCTGTTCTGGTATCAACAGAGCTGGTAGCTTCATCCAGAATCAGAATCTTAGGGTCTGCCAGAATCGCTCTGGCAATGGTCAGGAGCTGTTTCTGGCCCTGGGATACGTTGCTGGCTTCTTCATTTAATTCCATCTGGTATCCGCCGGGAAGAGTCTGGATAAAGTGATGGGCATGAGCAGCTCTGGCTGCTGCAATGACCTCTTCATCCGTAGCATTTTCCTTGCTGTAACGGATGTTTTCCATAATGCTTCCGTTAAAGAGCCAGGTGTCCTGCAGTACCATACCGAACATCTTACGAAGCTCACCGCGGTTAAAGTCCTTGATATTGTGGCCGTCAATCAGGATTTCACCGGAGTTTACATCATAAAAACGCATTAATAATTTTACCATAGTGGTTTTTCCGGCTCCGGTAGGGCCTACAATCGCAATCTTTTGTCCGGGTTCAATCTTTGCTGAGAAATTATTGATAACAATCTTATCGGGATTGTAACCAAAGTGTACGTTCTTAAATTCTACCCTGCTGGCGACTTTTTCGGTATCTACCGGATTGGCAGCAAACTGGTCTTCCTCATCCTCATTTAAGAATTCAAATACTCTTTCCGCAGCCGCAGCAGTCTGCTGAAGCTGAGTGGATATCTGGGCAATCTGGGCAATCGGCTGGTTAAAGCTTCTTACATACTGGATAAAGGACTGAATATCTCCGACCTCAATGGTCTTTTTGATAGCCAGGTAGCCTCCCAGGATGGATACTGCAACATACCCGATATTTCCCACAAATGCCATAATAGGATGCATCATACCGGAAAGGAATTGGGATTTCCAGGCTGAATTGTAAAGAGTATCATTGGCCTTTTCAAATTCCTCAATTACCTGTTTTTCACCATTAAAAGCCTTAACGATGTTATGTCCGGAATAAACTTCCTCCACCTGCCCGTTAACATGGCCTAAATATTCCTGCTGGGACTTGAAGTATTTCTGTGACATCTTCATCATAAGGGCGATCAATAAAGAAGATATCGGGAGAGTCAGAACTGCTACCAGAGTCATTCTTCCGCTTATGGAGATCATCATAATGGTTATACCGATAATCTGTGTCGCAGCTGTTATGAGAGTTGTAATACTCTGGTTCAAGCTCTGTCCCAAGGTATCAACATCATTCGTAACTCTTGATAACACCTCTCCATTGGTCTTTGTTTCAAAGTAATTCATAGGCATGCGGTTTATCTTGCCGGAAATCTCTTTTCTCATCCGGTAAGTTACCTTTTGCGTTACTCCAGTCATGATATAGCCCTGAACAAAAGAGAATATGGAGCTTATAACATACAATCCAAGCAAAAAGAGAAGTGTTTCTCCTATTTTTGTAAAGTCAATTTCTCCCGTACCTCTTATTCTGCCTACCAGACCTTCAAATATGTCAGTCGTAACATTACCCAATATCTTAGGTCCTGCAATAAAGAAAACGGTACTTCCTACTGCAAAAAGCATAGCTATTATAATACTGATTTTATAGGCAGATATATATTTAACCAGCTTTGAAATGGAGCCTTTGAAATCCTTTGGCTTCTCAACCGGACCTCCTAAGCCTCCGCCGCCCATGGGGCCTCTGGAAGCCCTTCCCCGGCGTGCTGTTGTCTGTACATTTTTTTCATCACTCATATGCCAATTCCTCCTTTGACAACTGTGATAACGCAATCTGGTTATAGACATCGCAGTTCTTTAACAGTTCCTTATGAGTGCCCTTTCCGACAATCTTGCCGTCATCCAGTACTATAATCTGATCTGCATGAAGAATGGTAGAAATTCTTTGCGCTACAATAATAATAGTCCTATCCTTAATTTCATCATTTAAGGCTTTGCGGAGCGTAACATCTGTTTTATAATCCAGCGCAGAAAAACTGTCATCAAAAATAAAGATTTCCGGGTCTTTTGCAATTGCTCTTGCAATGGAAAGCCTCTGCTTCTGTCCGCCGGATACATTACCGCCGCCCTGTGAAACCTGCGTCTCATATTTTTCGGTCTTCTCTTCGATAAATTCAACCGCCTGGGCAATGCGGGCAGCCTTCATTATCTCTTCCTGTGTGGCATCCTGCTTACCGTATTTGATATTGGATTCAATGGTACCGGTAAACAGCACTCCCTTTTGAGGTACAAAACCAATCTTATCCCTTAAGTCATACTGCTTGATCTCCCGGATGTCCACTCCGTCAACCAGAATGCTTCCGCCTGTAACATCATAAAATCTTGGGATTAAATGCACCACCGTGGACTTACCGCTTCCGGTGCTTCCGATGATAGCCGTTGTTTTACCCGGTTCTGCTGTAAAGCTGATATCTTCCAGTACATTATCGTCTGCATTCGGATATTTGAAATTAACGGATCTGAATTCTACATAACCCTTTTTATCCGGTACAAAAGCCTTGGAGGTTGAAGGGTCGTGTATTGTCATCTTGGAATCCAGCACCTCCAGAATACGTCCTGCCGCAACTGTAGCTCTTGGCAGCATAATGGATATCATGGAGAACATTAAGAAGGACATAATGATCTGCATGGTATACTGCAGGAAAGCCATCAGGTCACCTACCTGCATCTCTCCGTTATTAACACCGTGTGCACCGCTCCAGATAATGAGTACGGAAACACCGTTCATAACAAGCATCATAGCTGGCATCATAAATGTCATCGCTCTGTTTACAAATAAATTAGTCTTTGTCAAATCCCTGTTAGCCGTATCAAAGCGTGCTTCCTCTGACTCCTCCTTGTGAAAGGCACGGATTACGGGAAGTCCTGTAAGTATCTCCCTGGTGACAAGATTCAAACGGTCTACCAGCTTCTGCATGGATTTAAATTTCGGCATGGCAACAATAAACAGCGTACCTACAATTGTAATAATAATGATGACTGCCAATGCAATAATCCAAGTCATGGACACATTGGTATTTAATACTTTTACGATACCTCCGATAGCGAGAATCGGGGAATAAAATACAATTCGTATCAGGAATACCAGCATCGTCTGTATCTGCTGGATATCATTGGTGCTTCTTGTGATAAGGGAAGCAGTGGAGAAATGGTCGAACTCTGAGTTGGAAAAGCCGACAACCTTTCGGAATACGCTGCCTCTTAGATCTTTACCCAGCTTAGCTGCCATTCTGGAAGCAAAAAAGCCTACCAGTACGGTGGATATCATGGCAATAAGGGCTAAACCAAGCATTTTTAAGCCTGTGAAGAAAATATAATGAGTCTGGATTTTATCCGTATCCATACCCAATGCCTGGTATTCATACTTTACAATAGCTGTTGCTGACTGGGTTTTAAGGGAATCCGGTGTGCCTTCCAATACTTTTGTAACAGGCTCAAGGAATTTATCAGCTTCTTCTTTGGGTAAGGAGATTATCATTGCTAATAAAGGGGCCTTCTGCAGCTGTTCCGGTACCACCTTGGCAACCTCTTCCTTTAACTTTGCCGTACTGTCACTTTCCATACCTAAAGAACCTATCATTAGCATGGGCTGCGTTAAAATCTGATTTAATTTATCTTTACTATCCTTGTCTAAATCTTTCAGAACGTAGATATTTTCCTTTTCCAGACCCGGATATTTATCAAGGTAATCCTTATATTGTTTCTCGGATACAGAATCCTTTGTCACCAGTACGTAGGAATCCAATACTTCCTTCTGATCCTTTTCGTCTGTAAAATAAAGGACGGCTTTCATATAATTTTCCGCGATAGCCTCAGGTACTGCACTTTCAATTCCTCCTCCCTGGATACCCACATCTACGATATCGGAGGTGTAGGAAGGAAGTGTTAAATCACAGTAAGCCTGAAGTCCTAAAAGCGCTACAACTACCAGCATAATAGGCCAGGAGGATTTTAACAGCTTTAATATTTTTAACATAGCTGCTCCTTTCTGATATGTTTTTTTTTGTCAATTTGCAGGATTAAAAAATATTGGTTTCACCTGATTCTTTTAATACCTCTTTCATAGAATCGTACAATCTGTTAAGATTCTGAATCAGATTTTTTGTATCTTCTTCTCCCAATTTCTGAATTGTTTTGTCTGTAAATTCATACAACCTTTTTGTGGAATCCTGAATAATTTTTTCTCCAGTTTCCGTAAGTACGATATAAACTACTCTACGGTCCTTCGTATCCGTTATTCTTTCAATATAATTTTTCTCTTCTAACCCTTTTAACATTTTAGATGTGGCAGATTTGGTAGAATGAACCATCTTACTCAGCTCGCTTACTTTTAAACCAGGCTCCCCCTCTTCCCTTTTCGTATCTCCACACCTACCTGCACCATGATGAATAGCACCTAACATCATAAACTCAGCCGGATAAAGTACTCTGTTTGTATGGACCTTACCCATTAGTTTGCGTACATTGTTAAATGAAGTAAAAAGCTCATGTGACATGGTTCCTTCTTTATTACTGTCATCCCGTATATCTGCCATTTTTATTCTTTCCTCCTTAAGAACTTCCCCAATCAAGCTCTTGTTATGGGTCCAAGTACTGTCTTGCACAAACAGCACCAGTTTATTTTAGTTGAATAGCTCAACTATTGAGATGTTCAACCAATATTATAATTCTTTTTTTTATGAAGTCAATACAGCTTATAAAAAATAGCAGATTACATAATCCAAACAATTTACGGTAACCATTTGCTTTCATAATGCACAAAATTCGATTAGATTATGCTACGATGCCAGGGGTCATAAAAAGCACTTGACAAAATATGTAGTTAAAATTATTATAGCTATAACAACTAATCGCAGGGAGGTGTGTATCGGAATATGCCCTATGACTACACAAAATTGATTGGATATAAAATAATCAAAGGTGAGGTTCTGATAAAAAGGAAGATTCTTAATGCTTTTATTGAAAAAGGATACATGATTACTTTTGAGCAATGGATCGTCTTAAACGTGCTCTATGCGGAACCTGGTATCATTCAAAGCGAAATTGCCCAAAGAACCTATAAAGACAAAACAAATGTCACCCGGATTTTAGATGTTTTAGCAAAGAATGGGTATATTGTCAGAGAAGCCAATGACAAGGATAGAAGAATTGCATGTGTATATCTTACGGATGCTGCCAAAAAAATGTTTGCAGATATAATACCGTACATTGAAGAAATCAATGAACACTTTTGCAATGGAATATCCGAGGAGGAGTTAGCCTTATTTGATGATATTTTTGGGCGGCTTTGCAAAAATGCTGAATAAGCATTTTTTGCCATAATAGTTGTTGTAGCTATATTAGTTATATCAACAAATAGAAAAGGAGAAATTATGCATGGTAAAGTTATCAGTAAAGGAAAAATTCGCCTTCCAATTTGTAATGGGAGAAAAAATCTATCAAAGGTGGTATGCCCGTTTTCTGTCCTTTGGCATTGATTATGGGAGACTGAAAAGGGTAATCGGAAGAATTACAGGCTGGATGCAATGGTGTGCAGAATGGACAAGGGAGGGGGATTACCTTTTCCAAAAGGCGGAAGAAGCCCTTGGGGAAGGCTCTGAAACCATGGCCAGAGCATTATTCCACGAAGCAACCGCCTGCTATCATATCGGACAGCACATTTTTTTCATTGACAGCCAGCAAAAGGAAGCCTCCCAGGAAAAAGCCAGAAGAAGCTATAAAAGAGCAATCGGATTATATGAGGAAGGAGAAAGACCCATAAGAATCGACATCCCCTTTCAAGGTACTCAAATTCCGGGATATTTAAGACTAGCCGATACTCCCAATAGACCTCTTATTATCTTTGTAAATGGTATGGACAATATTAAGGAAGCCGAAGGGCATGCCCAGGGAAATATATTCAGGCAAAATGGTTTTAACTTTTTTACTTTTGATGGACTGGGACAGGGAGAGCTGTGGAAGAGCCTGAAATTTGATTCAAAGCAGTATCACATAGCGGTTTCCGCCATTATAGACTGGTTTGAGGCCAATCAATCCTACCGGATTGACATGAATAGAATTACCCTTGTGGGCTATAGCTTAGGGGGATATCTGGCACCAATGTCCGCTGCCTATGACAGGAGGGTAAAATGTGTGGTCGGAAACAGCGGACTAATCTTTATTGGCGGGCTGGATGGACTTAAAAAGCTAAATCCCATATGGCAGCGGGGCGTAACGTACATGACAGGGTGTGAAACCCTGGAACAGGCAGTTAATCAGTTTGACTGGGATATAGCGGATGCCCCTTCCCTTCAGGTTCCGCTGCTGTTTTACCATGTGGGAAATGATGAAGTAATGCCCTCGCCAGAAGTCCATGCGGATAAAATCATGAAATGGGCAAAGGGCGAAAAGACTCTGAAGTATTACGAGGACGGTGAGCACTGTACTCAGAACTATATGGATGAAGTATTTCCTGAGATAATTGACTGGCTGAATAGGAAGTTAGTTTAATTAAAAGGCTGGTACAATTTAAAAGGTTAGTTTAATTTAAGAAAAGGGATTGTCTGCAAAAGTTATCCTGTTGTCAGCCAATCCCTGTTCATTGTATTTTTTTAACCGTTTCAAATTCTGAGCTTTAACTCACTTTTTGTTAATGTATCACAATCCCATCAAGCGTTTCACTACTGCTACGGTCTCGCCGGCGTCCTTTGCATAGCCGTCGGCTCCTATTTCATCCGCATAGCTTTGGGTAATAACAGCCCCTCCGATAATAATTCTGGCCTTAATGCCTGTTTCTTTCTTAAGTGCTATTACCTTCTTCATTTCCAGCATGGTTGTGGTCATAAGGGCGGATAAGGCAATGATGTCCGCATCGTATTCCTTTGCTGTCTCAATGATTTTCTCCGAGGGCACATCCTTCCCCAGGTCAATGACTTCAAAGCCATAATTCTTAAGCATTAAGACCACCAGATTCTTCCCAATATCATGGACATCTCCTGATACCGTTGCAATTACCACCGTTGCCAGCTTTTTCTTTTCTTCCTTTCCTTCCTTTAACATAGGCTCCAGATAATCAATTGCCGTCTTCATCGTTTCTGCCGAGGAAATTAACTGGGGCAGGAAATATACCTGTTGATCAAACAGCTTTCCCACATCATTTATAGCCGGTATCAAAAGCTCATCCAATACAAAGGAAGGCTTTACATCTTCTTTTAGGACCTCTTTTACCTTATTTAAAATTTCTCTTTTATTTCCCTTAATGACTGCCTCATAAACCTGATGGAAGGTTTTATTTTTCAGTGCTTCCGACAGGTTCTCATCCTCCCCGGACTTGCCGCCGTTTATTGACTGATTTCCTGCTGTACTGCTATTTTTATCTGCTTTCGGACCTGCATCCCCTTTTTGGGTGATGACAGTGGCAGGTCTCTCTGTCACCCGTCTGATATAGCGGATATCCGCCTCTTCCTTTGCCGCAAGAAGGTCCGCCGCAAAGGCGGTATTCATCAGCAGCTCCTGGGATGGATTTGCTATTGCCATGGTTAAGCCCTCCTTAATGGCAAGTGCCAGAAAGGTGCTGTTCACAAATTGCCTCTCCGGCAGTCCAAAGGAAATGTTCGACAGTCCGACCACCGTTGCCAGCCCCAGTTCTTCCCTGCAGTAACGGATGGTCTCCAAGGTCTGAAGGGCGGCTTCCTTGTTGGCACCTACGGTATTTACAAGTCCGTCCACCACGATATCCTCTCTTGTGAGGCCATTTTCCTCTGCTGCGTTCAAGATGGTATGAATAATTTCCTTCTTCTCTTCGATATCCTTGGGAAGGCCCTTATCGGATAAGGGAAGCAGGATGAACATAGCTCCGTACTTTCTGGCAATGGGCAGCAGTTTTTCAAGCTTTTCCTTCTCCAGAGAGACCGAGTTAATCAAAGCACGTCCCGGGTAGATACGAAGGGCGGCTTCTATTACACTTACATGGCTGGAATCAATACTAAAGGGTAAGCCGGAGAATCCGGTTATTTCATATACCGCATTTACCATTGTCTCTTTCTCATCAATTCCGTTCATTCCCATGTTGACATCCAGAATATCGGCCCCGTCTTCCTCCTGCTTTCTGGCAAAGTCCGCCACCATCTGAAAATCGCCCTGGCGCAGCTCCTCCTGGAGGGCTTTCTTTCCGGTGGGATTGATTCTCTCGCCGATTACCAGGAATTTTCCGCTGTCCGGTATTTTAAGTGCTCTCCGTTCCGTGGTCAATATCCTCACCTTTTCAGGCTTCAGAGCAGGAGGGGTAAGATCGCGGATGGCATTATGAAGTACCTCTAAATGCTTCGGCGTCGTTCCGCAGCAGCCGCCTATAATACCTGCCCCTGCTTCAGCCAGCCTTCTTGTCTCCCTGGCAAATTCCTCACTTCCCATGGTAAATACGGTTTCATCATTTATCAGCTGGGGAAGTCCGGCATTGGGCTTTGCAATAATGGGCACGGATGCGTAGCGCTTCATTTCCTTTACAATTTCATACATTCCCTCGGGCCCCGTAGAGCAGTTGACACCTACCGCATCCGCTCCCATTTTCTGAAGGACCGTAACGGCTGTTACCGGGTCCGTTCCATATAAGGTGCGGTTATTCTCATTAAAGGTCAAGGTAATCATAACCGGAAGGTCACAGGTTTCCTTTACCGCCAGCAAAGCGGCCCTGCACTCCTGAAGGCTCATCATAGTCTCAATGACAAAAAGGTCTGCTCCCGCAAGAAGGAGATAGGCTATCTGCTCCTTGTACACCTCCACCAGCTCCTCAAAGCGCAGGGTGCCTACCGGGTAAAGCTGCTGCCCTGTCATGGTAATATCTCCGGCTATATATACCTTTCTATCTGCTTTAGCCTCCAGAACAGCTTGTTTGGAGAGCTTCACAAGCTCCTGGTTCATTTCCGATATTCTGTCTTCCAGGCCATATTCCGTAAGTTTAATGCGGTTCCCCGTAAAGGTCGGAGCATAGAGGATATCCGTTCCGGCCTCAATATACTCCCTCTGGAGCTTAATCAAAATCTCCGGATTTTTTAAAATCCATTCCTCCGGACAAACTCCTACGGGCATCCCCGCCTTTTGCATATTACTGCCGGTTGCACCGTCCAGCAGGACTATTTTTTGCTTTGTGAGTTCTCTGAATTCCAATTTCGTCATGATAACAACCTCTTTCCCGGATATCCTTTCCTTGGTTCCACATCCGATACTTCCATACTGCATATATTATATACTCTTTATATACTCTTACTGTTTTCCCACCAGCCAAAGCTTTGCCTTCTCAAAATCATCTATAAAGGTATAGAGAAAGCCAACGGTTTTATCGCTGTGACTGAGCTGTCCTTTGATAAAATGCTTAATTTTACGGTTAATGCCCACGAATACAACTTTTCGCAGCTTTTCAAATTCTATCAGCCGGTTTGCTATTTCTGCCGCCATCTCACCATCCACAGCCGTCTGGTTAAGGTTAATGCCCACAAGTCCCGTGGCCGAGGGTCTTCTTATGGAATCCATGTCTTTATGGAATTTCTTCATGACAAGCTCTTTCTCCTCATAGAGCGCATCCAGCTGGCAAAACCAGATTTCTCCGCCCTGAAATGCCATGGCAAAGGATTCCCTGATAATAATATTATTCTGTGCATCCTTCATAGGTTTCTGCCCCCTTATCTGAATCTGCCATGGATTCTATTGAATTACTATCTTATTCATCAGACTTACCCGGTTAAAGGGAAGCATAAAATAATAACCGTCGGCAAAGGGGCTTAAGTCCTTTATTATCTGACTGGCTATATCAGCACCTACCCATTCCGCTTCTTCCCTGTCCATATCCGGACGGTATTTTTCTACCACCCAGTCCGGCACATGGATACCGGATATTTCATTCTTGATAAAGTTGGCATTCCGGTAGCTTACCAGAGGCATGATACCGCAGAGAATCCTGGTCCTGACCTTTGCTTTGATCTCCTCAAGCCTCCTGATATCCTCTTCCGTAAACACCGGCTGGGTCAGGAAGTAGCTTGCTCCGGCTTCTATCTTCTTCTCCATCCGCTCAATAACCTTTTCGATAGGGCCTCTGCCATAATTTAAGGCCCCGCCGTAATAGATAGGCTCTTCCTTAAAGTGTTCCCTGTTCATTTCCTTTACATAACTCATCAGCTGAATGGAATTATAGTCAAATACTCCTGTGGTGGACTGCCTGTGCTCGCTTGGAATGGGATCTCCCGTTACGATCAGTACATTGCGTATGCCGCTTACATAGGCTCCTAAGATCATGGAACGCATGGCAATCACATTCTTATCACGGCAGCAGATATGGGGCATTACAGGAAGTCCTGTTTCGTTACGCAGCTTTAAGGCCATAAGGACTGAGTCCACACGGCTCCTGCCCATGGGAGAATCGGCAAGGGTTATGATATCCGTTCCGGTTCCCTTTAATTTATTGGCACAGGCAATCACTGTCTCATCGCTGGCATCAAAGGGCGGGTCAAGCTCAACTGCCACCACCTTTTTCTTTTCCTGAAAGGTCTGATAGAATTCATTGGGCCGGACTTCAACATTGGCTTCCTTGATACCCGATAATACCATCCGGTTTCCCCTGAAAGCCTCCTTTAAAGAAAGCCTCTCTGCCATATTCTTAATATAATTCGGTGTAGTGCCGCAGCACCCTCCCACTGCATCAATGCCAAGGTCACATATCCTCTGGATATTTTCCCTGAAATACCCTTCGTTATCCATAAACAGCAGGCGGTTCTGAAATTGCTCCGGATATCCCGCATTGGGCATTGCAAATATGAATTTACCTTCTGGAAGGGGGAGCTTCTTTAATATCTGGTACATATGGCCGGAACCGATACCGCAGTTAAAGCCCCCGGCTTCGATTTCCTTTGTTTCTTCTATGGTTTCTAAAATTGACCTGGCACTGATACCCTTTGTTGTAAAGCCGTTTTTGTTCAGGCAGAAATCCGTTATAATAAACGCCTCCGGCTTCTTTGTCTTAATATATCTTACCAGGCTTTTTAAATAATAAAAATCCGAAAAGGTTTCAAAGAGGAAGATATCTCCTCCCACCTCTAAGAAGGCATCACAAATATCCTGATATTCTAACAGAATGTCTTCCTCGGTCCTGGTTCCGTTCTCCGGAATTGGCCCTATATCGCAGGCAATGTAAACACGGCGGCGGCTTTTTGCCTCTCCTTCTTCCGCTGACTCTGCAACTGCCCTTTTTGCAAGCCGGTAGGCTTTTTTTATCAGTTCTTTTTGTTCTTTCCCTGTTTGATTTAAGGTCTGCCTGTTAGCCGCAAAGGTGTTGGTCCGGATTAATTCTGCCCCAGCTTTGATATATCCCTTATGAATAGCTGCAATTGTATCTTCCTCCGTAAGGTTGCCGAACTCCGAAACCGCATTGTCATTGTTTAAAAGCCTGGAATAATAGGTGCCCATGGCACCGTCTGTTATTAGTTTATGCTCTTTTAAATACTCCCTTATTTCCATGGCTTCATCCTCTCTTCCTCCATAACATCCTGTTCTGTACGTATACTTTCTGCCGGTATATTTATACAGGCTGCTTACCGGCAATTTTTCATTTCTTCTATCATAATCAGAAATGCGGAAATTGTCTACTAAAAATATTGCAGGAAAACGGAAAAAACGTACTGCGGTGAGTAAAAAATCCACTGCAATACGTTTATTTGCGATTCCATATTCTCAAATACAATGGCACAGTCAGCCGCATTTTTATACGGTTAATCTGTATAGGGCTGGTAATGCTCTGCTTTTGACTGGAATTCTTTTAGAGATGCAATTTTACCGGAAGCATCAAATGTTATAACTGAAACCCCGTCAAAACCACTCCTTTTGTTCTCATAAATGCATTCAAAATACCACTCTACTGCCGTACTGCTGCCCTGATGTATAAACTGTTTGATATCCCATACAGTAACCTTTCCCTTACGGTTCCAATCCTGAAACCACCTTATTATCTGCTCTATACCGGTATATACCGGCCCATAGCATTCCGTATATGCGATATTGGGTGCAAATACAGATAAAAGACAGGAAGGGTCATTACTTAACCACGCCTCAAAATATTCCCTTATCATTTTCTCATGTTCTTCCATAAAATTCTCCTCTGTCAGATTTGTCTTACAAACCCTAAATATCTGGTTCCCTGGAATTTTAATTTTCCACGGTCTCCTTCAACTAACATTCCAAATTCACTGCTCCTAACACTGAACTCCATACGGTCACCGCTCTCAACCTCAAAGGTCACATAGTACCATGTGCTGCTACTGCTGGTGTCGATTCCATCATCCATGTGGTCACTGTGATAGCTTATATCCGTTCTTTTTGTAACAACCCTGGCATCCACCGACAATACCGGTGAGTTGCTGTTCTTTATTCCCTGACGGGCAGATACCACAATGATACGGACAAACATTATTATGAAAACGATAAAAATAAGAATCATAAATATCTCGACAAAGCTTGGAATTAAACTGTTATTAAATCCACCGCCATATCCGTTATAAAAACCCGTAATACATCCCTCCCTGTTATCCAAATATCAATCCTGGCTTTGTAATATTATAACAACGGAATTGCAAAAATGTCAAATAATACTGGTTTTTACAACTGGGTCTTTCTTAATTCAAAGTACGCAAAAAAAGCTGTCAAACCTCCGGCCCCTAAGGAACCGGCCCATCAGTTTTACAGCCTTTCTCCGGTGTTTATATGAATTTTCTGCATTCGTTAAAATTAGTCTCTTCGAATTTTAAGAGCCTGTGTCCCAAATCTGAGATTTCCTTATCAGTACCCTGATACTTACGGTTATTCCTGGTAATATCTATTATTCCCATTGTACTGCCCTGCATCAGCATTTCCGCTATATGAGAGGGAGATTTATCCGTAAGGGTCTTTGCATTAATCATAAGGTAGGATGATACCTTCTGGTACAGGCTGATGTCCTTCTCTTCCTTGTTTTTTTCTCTCAGAAGCCTTTCCGCTTCCTTCTCAATAGACTCATACTCCCTGTACTGAGAATTCAGAGCCTCTCTGAATTCCTTATCCTCTGCAATGTCCAAAAGCTGACCGATGGTATCAGTCCCCATCTGGGTGTTCTTGTGTATATAGTTTAAATATTCTGCATTTGCGTCCATGATATTACCTCCTGGGAGATAGTATCTGCCGGCAGTCACCATATTATACCGGCTCAAGGGCATAAATCTCCTTCACATTTTATTTATCTGCCATGCGGTAGCCTACGCCCATCTCTGTCAGGATGTACTGTGGCTCACCGGGATTTTTCTCAATCTTTCTGCGGATATTAGCCATATTTACCCTAAGGGTGCGGCTTTCGTTGGCATAGGGGCCCCAGATTTCCTTTATGATATAATCATGGGTCAGTACTTTGCCTGGATGCCTGGAGAGCAATGCCAGAATCTTATATTCAATGGGAGTCAGATGAATCCGCTCTCCTGCCATTTGTACAATTCTTTTATCAAAGTCGATTTCCAGTTCCCCAATGGTCACGGAGCTTTCCTGCCACTCTTCCCCCTCCCTGCTCCTGACACCATGCCGCAGGGCTGTCCGTATACGGGCAAGTAATTCCGAGGTTCCGAAGGGCTTTACGATATAATCATCCGCCTCCATATCAAGGGCTTCTACCTTCTCTCTTTCATAGCCTCTGGCCGATACCACTACCACCGGAACTTTTGACCAGCTGCGGATATTTTTCAGTACCTCAAGACCATCCATATCAGGCAGCCCCAAATCCAGCAGGATTAAATCGGGAATATGGGAGGCATTCATTTGTATAGCCTCCTTGCCTCCTGTACTTCTGATTACCTTATAGCCATTGGCTGTCAGTACTGCAGAAATAAAATTACCTATGGTTTCATCATCTTCCACTACTAAAATTAAAGGCTCCATATTCCGTTTCAGCTCCCTTCTATGCTCCTTGAGACAGGTTATATCAGCTATTTTCTTCCAGAGGCAGGTAAAAGCGGAAGGCTGCCCCTCCCATACTGCGGTTTTCGGCCTCCATCCTGCCATTATGGGCTTTTATAATGGACATGCAGATGGAAAGCCCAATGCCCATTCCACGGGAAGAGTCCAGGGGCTTATCTCCGGCCGGTATATAGCTTTCAAAGAGATAGGGGATATCTTCCGCCGGTATGCCCCGTCCGCTGTCCAGTACCTCAAATACCGCCCATTCTTCCTGTTTTTTCAGCTGTATTTCAATGAGAGCGTCCTCCTTGGAATGCTTTATGGCATTTTCTAAAAGATTGATAATTACCTGGGCAATCAGAGTACCGTCCATAGGCACCTCCAGAAGCTCATCCGGCACCTTCACAAGGATATTTCTGCCCGGATACCTTACCCGGATCCTGCCCACTGCTTCCGCTATGACTTCTTCTCCGGCCTCCAGGGTTTTCGTCACATTCATGGTGCCTTCCTTAATACGTGTAACCGATAAAAGATTTTCCACCATCCTGATAAGCCACTGGGAATCTTCCTTGATATTTACCACCAGCTGCCGGCTTGTGTCCGCATTTAAGGTGCCCTCATTTTCCAATATGGCTGAGCTGGCTCCTAAAATACCGGTAAGGGGCGTACGAAGATCATGGGATATAGCCCGCAAAAGATTGCTCCGCATCTTTTCTTTTTCTGTCTCCACAAGAATATTTCTCTGCTCATCACTTAATCTCTGGCGCTCCAGTGCCATGGCAACCAAGGGCACAATCCTTCTTAAAAACAGACGGCTGCTATGATCCAGATTTCCATTCCGGCAGGAAAGTCCGATTACTGCCAGTACATTTCCCTGAAACAGGACCGGCTGATAAAATGCTCCGGCTCCCATTAAGGTATCTGTTCCGGCTCCGGCTTTTTTCTGATTGATAAAAACCCAATGGGCCACTGCCTTTTCATCATCCGATTTCATAAAGGAGGCGTCTTCCTCTCCCTGGAACTGCAAAAAGCTTCCGTTCAGCTCTGCCTTGTCACTTATGGTATAGAGTATAACAGACCTGCTGAAAAGATTCACTACATAATCCAAAACCAGAGAAACAATATTTTGTGTGCCTCTGGTGGCAAGGAGCTTTTTATTGATTTCATACAGCACCTCCGTCCGGTGCTCTCTTTCAACGGCTAATCTTGCCTGGGTCTTAATTCTTACCGTCAGGGCGCTTGTAATTAAGGCTACCAGAAGCATAATGGAAAAGGTCAGAGGATATCCGCTGCCAATGGCATTAAAGGTAAAATAAGGCTCTGTAAAAAAGAAATTAAAGAGCAGCACACTGATAATGGATGCCACAACTCCGTAAAAATAGCCTTCTGTAATTCTGGAAATGATAAGCACGGACAAAATGAATACCATAATGACATTCTGCCCTCCGAAATTCAGGTTCTGCAGGCCTTCACAGAGAAGAAGGGCAATTAAAAGGATTCCGGCCATTTTCAGCATATCTCTTCCCTTAAAGCTGAAATGGGGCTTCAGCAATATCTGCCCGCCCTTTGCCGTAAACCTTCGTCCGGGAGCGCTGCCTGGAATAATATGAACCTCTATGTGGGGAAGCAGGGCAATCAGCCGGTCTTCAAAATCCATTTCAAATAAGCTTCTTACTGTCTTTTTATTTCTGCTCTTTCCTACCACAATATTAGTAATGCCAGACAGTCTTGCATATTCCGCTATGGTTTCTGCAATTTCATGTCCGGTCAGGGTGGTGACTTCCGCTCCCATTTTCTCCGCCAGGTCCATATTTTCCCTGATGCCCTGCTTCTGCTCCAGTGTCATTACTTCCTCATCCTCCACATACACCGCATTCCATTGGGCATGAAAAGCTTCCGCAGCTCTTGCCGTCCAACGGATACATTTTGCAGAAGAGGGGGAAGCCCCAATGCAGACCAGAAATTTGGTATTTGCCATTTTTTCCTGTATAAACCGTTCATTCTGGTTTTCATTGCTGATGCGCTCCGTAGCCTTCCTGAGGGCAATTTCCCTCAAAAGCTTAAGGTTTTCCACCGTAAAGAAATTGTTCATGGCAGCTTTTGCACGGTCTGCCCGGTAGACCTTGCCTTCCTTTAACCGGTGGAGCAGCTCTTCCGGCTCTATATCAATCACCTTAACCATATCTGCCCGGTCAAATATGTAGTCCGGCACCGTTTCCCTTACCGTTACCTTGGTGACATCCTCCACTACATTATTAAGACTTTCAAGATGCTGGACATTTACGGTGGTATAAACATCGATACCTGCGTTCAAAAGCTCTTCCACGTCCTGATAACGCTTCCGGTTTCTGGAGCCGGCTGCATTGGTATGGGCCAGCTCATCCACCAGAATCAGCTGGGGCTTTTTTCTCAGGGCTTCATCCAGGTCAAATTCCTTTAGCTCCATGCCCTTATACGATATGGTTTTAGGCGGCAGCACAGGAAGTCCTTCCAAAAACCGCAGGGTCTCAGGCCGTTCATGAGGCTCCACATATCCCACCAGGACATCCGTTCCCATGCCGTAACGCTCCTTCGCTTCATCCAGCATGGCATAGGTCTTCCCGACTCCTGCGGCATATCCGAAGAAAATCTTTAGCTTTCCGCTTTCTTTTTCTTCCTCTTCTTTTATTTTCTCCAAAATTGCCTCCGGGTCAGGGCGGTAATCCTGATTATCCATGTTAGCACCTGATGCTGCCAGACCGGCATCCTTTCTTCTTTCCTTATTATACCACACAAGACCTTATATATCTTGCGAGTTTGCAAAGGCCTTTTATTTTCATAACAGACCGTCCAAAGCCAGATTCACCTTTAATACATTAACTGCCGGTTCCCCAAAGACTCCAAGAAATGACTTGATGGTATATTTATCAATAATCTCTTTCACCTTATCTTCTTCTATTCCTCTCTCCCTTGCTATCCGGCTTATCTGATAATCCGCTGCATTGGGGGATATATTCGGGTCGACTCCGCTTGCGGATGCCGTTACTAAATCCGCCGGGATATCCTTTTTATTGTCCGGGTCAAGGCTGTGCCACCATTCTATTCTCTTATTTACCTGCTCTTTCTGCTCCGCACTTGTCGGGGAGAGATTGCTTGTGCCAAGGGGCCTTCCGATCAGATATTTGGGCTCGGAAAATTCCTGTGCGATAAGAGCTGAACCATAGTCCTTTTTGCTGCCATCTTTTAAAGTAACCGTAATTATGCTTCCATTTGCTTTCTGTGGAAAGAAAATCCCGGCAATTCCAGTGACCGCCGCGGTATAAAGTACCCCGCATAAAAGCGTCATCAAAAGGAAGCATACAATTGCAGGCCTTAAAACTCCTTTACTGCTTTTCATATTTGCACCCATTGTATAACACAGGCACTCCAGCCTGGGTTACCGCCACAACTAAAATGTGAAACAAGTTTCACCGAGTGAAAGAATCTGTATGTGGCACCTTTCTTTTCTAAATTTTCTTTCACAAACTGCCATTGCATACTGCATACCGCTTCTTACACAAGACCCAAAGCGGTCAGTAGTATATCAATCACTTTTATTGCGATAAACGGTGCTATAATTCCGCCAAGCCCGTAAACAAAGAGATTTCTCTGAAGAAGCTTTCCGGCCGGCAGCTCTCTGTACTTAACCCCTCTTAAGGCTAAGGGTATCAACGCAATGATAATAAGGGCATTGTAAATGATAGCCGAGAGAATGGCACTGTACGTACTGGTCAGGCCCATGAAATTAAGCACCGACAGCTGAGGATATATAGTAAAGAACAATACCGGAATAATGGCAAAGTATTTCGCAACATCATTGGCAACGGAAAAAGTAGTCAGGGAACCTCTGGTCATCAGCAGCTGTTTTCCGATACGGACGATATCAATAAGCTTGGTGGGATTGGAATCCAAATCCACCATATTTCCTGCTTCTTTTGCCGCCTGGGTGCCGGAATTCATGGCAACCGCAACATCAGCCTGGGCAAGCGCCGGCGCATCGTTGGTACCGTCCCCTGTCATTGCAACCAGATGGCCCTTTGACTGGTAATCCCGGATTAAGGTAAGCTTTGCCTCCGGCGTAGCTTCCGCCAGAAAGTCATCCACACCTGCTTCTGCCGCAATGGCTGCCGCAGTCATAGGGTTATCACCGGTAATCATGATGGTTTTAATCCCCATTTTGCGCAAATCTTCAAAACGTTCCTTTACCCCGTTCTTAACAATATCCTTCAGGTAGATGACCCCAAGGACCCTGTCATTCTTTGCTACGACCAGCGGAGTTCCTCCGGCTCCCGCGACCTCTCTTACGATTTTTTCACATTCTTCCGTATATTTGCCGCCTTTTCCGGTTACATAGTCCTTTACCGCCTCGGCAGCTCCTTTTCTTATCTCATTGCCCTGATAATCAATACCGCTCATGCGGGTCTTTGCCGTAAATTCAATGAAGGTTGCCTGAAGCTTCGATAAATCCCTTCCCCGTATGCCAAATTTTTCTTTTGCCAGAACTACAATACTGCGGCCTTCTGCCGTTTCATCGGCTATGGAGGACAGCTGGGCGGCATCGGCAAGCTCTTCCTCTGCCACTCCCTTTACAGGAATAAATTCGCTGGCCTGACGGTTACCCAGTGTAATGGTACCGGTCTTATCAAGGAGCAGCACATCCACATCTCCGGCAGCCTCAATCGCCCTTCCGCTCATAGCCAGTACATTTGCCTGATTCAGCCTGCTCATACCGGCAATACCGATGGAGGACAGAAGCGCTCCGATGGTGGTAGGTGCCAGGCACACTAACAGTGCAATAATATTGGTGATGGTTATGGGCGAGCCGCTTTTTGCCTGCCTGCTTGCAAAGTCCGTAAAGGGCAGAAGCATTGCGGTTACCACGAGAAATATAATAGTTAGCGTTACTAAAAGTATCTGGAGCGCAATTTCATTTGGAGTTTTCTTTCTTGCCGCGCCTTCCACCATGGCAATCATCTTATCCAGAAAGCTTTCTCCGGCTTCCGCCGTGATACGGATGACCAGCCAGTCAGATACAAGGGTAGTGCCTCCGGTAACTGCACTTCTGTCGCCTCCCGACTCTCTG
The DNA here is from genome assembly GCA_023410275.1 of Bacillota bacterium. Lineage (GTDB taxonomy): Bacteria > Bacillota > Clostridia > Lachnospirales > Lachnospiraceae > Anaerocolumna. The sequence goes on along the minus strand of JAEYPZ010000196.1, from coordinate 31,520 downwards.
ATCACCGGAGCGGATTCACCGGTGATAGCACTTTCATCCACGGAAGCGGCTCCGTCTATTACTTCTCCGTCCATGGGTATCTGTTCTCCGGCAGCCACATAGACAATATCACCCTTTTTCAGGCTGTTTGACAGAACCTCCGTAAATTGGCTGACATCTGTCTCCGATGCTAATTTCTTTGCCTTTACATCCTTTCTGGCGCTTCTTAAGGACTGTGCCTGGGCACGTCCCCTGCCTTCCGCAATGGCTTCCGCAAAATTGGCAAACAGGCTGGTAAACCACAGGATAATGGATATGGTAAAGGTATAGCCGGCACTCTCATCCCTGATTCCCGCAAAGGATAGGATAAACAGCAGGGTGGTAAATACCGCTCCTATATATACAACAAGCATAACCGGATTGTGCACCTGCACTCTGGGGTCCAGTTTTTTAAAGGACTGTGCCAGAGCATCCAGCAGGATATTTTTATCTAAACTTTTTTCTTTCATGATATTCTCCTCCCTTAACGCGTTGTGAAGTAATCCGCTACAGGCCCCAGGGCAAGAGCCGGCAGGAAGCTTAATGCCGTGACAATCAGAATGACTCCAATCAAGAGCCCTGCAAACATACCATTACTGGTAGACAGAGTTCCTTCGCTTGCTGCCACAGACTTTTTACCTGCCATATTGCCTCCAAGGAAAATTACTGCTATAAGCGGAATAAATCTTGCAAGGAGCATTACAATTCCCCCCGTTATATTGGTAAAGGGCGTATTGGCGGTAAATCCGCCAAAGGCACTTCCGTTGTTATTTCCCATGGAAGAGAAAGCATAGAGTATTTCTGTAAATCCATGGGCTCCTGAATTACCAAGCCAGCCCTCTGCGGCAGGTATTAAAACAGCCACTCCTGTTCCTAAAAGGGACACCAGAGGTGGTACCAGAATAAGCAGGCATACCATCTTCATATCATAGGGTTCGACCTTCTTTCCCAGATATTCCGGTGTCCTGCCCACCATCAGGCCTGCGATGAATACTGCCAGTAATACATAAGCAAGTATGCCATACAGGCCGCTGCCTGCACCGCCGAACACAATTTCTCCAAGCTGCATTAGAAATAAGGGCATCAAGCCGCCAAGAGGTGTCAGGCTGTCATGCATGGCATTGACAGAACCATTGGAAGCGGCTGTGGTTGCAATGGCCCACAGGGACGACATCCCTACCCCGTGAATGGTTTCCTTTCCTTCCATATTGCCGGAAGCTGTAACCCCTTCGTAAGACGGTGCCGTATTCTGCTCGCTTACCGTAGTAAAGATAAGGGCCGCCGCAAATAAGATCATCATAACCACATACAGGGTTCTTCCCTGTTTCTTGTCCTTTACCGCCTTGCCAAAGCTTATCAGGAGGGCTGCCGGTATCAGCAGAATAGAAAGCAGCTGAAGCAGGTTGGAAAAGGAGGTGGGATTTTCAAAGGGATAGGCGGAATTCATTCCAAAGAATCCACCTCCGTTAGTTCCTAACTGTTTTATGGCAATCTGGCTGGCCGCAGGTCCCATTGGCAGAACCTGCCGGGCTCCATCCTGCAGTGCCGTAATTTCCTTATAGGAAGAGAAGTTCTGCACCACTCCCTGGGATACCAAAAGCACCGCCAGCACAAGGGAGAGGGGAAGCAGAATATAAACAACGGACCTGGTGAGGTCAGTCCAGAAATTCCCGATGGTTTTCTTTTCCTTTCCAATAAATCCTCTTATCAATGCAAAAAGTACTGCGATTCCCACTCCCGCAGATACGAAGTTCTGAACCGTAAGCCCTAAGAACTGAGACAGGTAGGAAAGGGAGGATTCCCCGGAATATGCCTGCCAGTTTGTATTGGTAACAAAGCTTGCCGCGGTATTAAAGGCCAGATCAGGGCTCAATCCCTTCATTCCTTCCCTGTTAAAGGGAAGTACCCCCTGAAGCAGCAATAAAAGAAACAGAAAAAGAAAGCTTGCCAGGCTGAAAAGAATTGCCGAAAAGGCATATCTTTTCGCCCCCATCTCTTCCTCTGCTTTGATTCCCATAAGCCGGTAAAAGCAGTTTTCAATCGGTTTTAACAGCCTGGTTAAAAACACCTTTTCCCCGCTCATGACCTTGTACATATAAATTCCAAGAGGAATCGAAAGTCCAATCAGTAGAATCAGGAATAAAAGCTCCTGTATTACAATCCTGCTCATAAATTCTCACCTCGAAATAAGACATAAAAAAGATATACCAGCAATCCAAGTCCGGTTATACCTGCCAGAACTATCACAGTTCCCATTCCTATCACTCCCATCTTTATTCATTATCAACCATCATTACCAATTCTTTCTTGTGTTATGCACAGTATGTTTTACTTTCACTGCACCTAAATAATAGCAAAAATGACATTAAAGAAGTATTCAGATACAAAGCACTGGTATTAAGAAAGTATAAAGATTAGGCTTAACATATGAGCTTTATAAGCTTATACTGTTCCTCACTGTTGATCCTATGCCATGTACGAGCTGGCTGCCCTGCAAATGCAAAAAGCCCTGTGAGCTGCCTATATGGTTTTTACAATTTCATACAGGAAATTCGCAGAGCTTTTTTATTTGTTATTTTTAATTCGATTACCTTATGACATCCAAATCATTCATTGTCCTTTATCTTTTTTGATTAATAGGGCCGATACCTTCTTTGACCACGTTATGGGTCTGATTCTGGTTTTCCGGTGTTTCCTTATGGGTATTCTGGTTAAAGGTTTCCTTGACTTTACGCCGTTCTTCTTTTTCTGTTTCCTTCTTCATAGCTATGCCTCCATACAGTATTTTTAACAGTATTTGCAGCATGGTTTTATTTATGCATCCTTTGCATTACTAGTACTGCCTTGCATGGTGCCAGTCCCATTTCCAGTTTAAAAATAATCCGAAAAATAAGGCGTCTGCTGCTCTATTGCATCCTCCAGCATATCCACCGTTTCCGGACTGCAGGAAATACGCCCGATTCTGTATAAGTAATCCGGACGCTTGTAGCCTAAAAGCATGGTGGTCATGGTCTGGATGTCTATCCTGTCCGGAGATTTTTCCGTTGTATGAATAACTTCTCCCTTTCCCCCGGCCGTTATATGCAGGCGGAAGGTACCCTGATTCCAGGAAAGCAGGGGGTCATCCAGGGTAAAGGTCCACTCCCTGTCGGCCGTATCCGGTTTAAAGGGATACTGGGCAATAAACTTCTCCAAATCCACTATACGCGCCATAAAATAAGGTGATATGGTTTCTTTTATATCCGCATCCTCTAAAAGAAAAGCCAGAGGCTCATCAGTATGGATATTTCCTATTACTTTCGATATCATGGAAAAATGTGCACTGATAAAATTCCAGATTCCGATGCGGGCTTCTTCATTGATAAATATGATATCCTTGATATGGAAAACCTCATCGGAAATCCAATAAATAACATAGCCATCGGGCTGTCCCTCTTCATTGTAGTAAATGGCGGCCATTAAATCATCCGTATCCCACAGCCAGTATTCATTCCAGGCAAGGTCATTTCGAAGCATAGCTCCATGGGCCTGAAGGGCAAAACGCTCATATGCCTTTTTCACCTGGTCGCTTTCTACGGTTACACGCTCTATTTCTCCTGTCACCCGCTTATTCTTTGGTAACTGGTAATCATTGATTTCAAAAGTAATGACATCGGATATGATTTCCCAGCCCTTTCTGCGGTAATAGGGAATAGAGTAAGGGAACAGGTAGGATATGGACTGTTTACGGCTTCGCATATTCTCAAGTGCCTGGCACAAAAGCTTATGCATCAGCCCCTGACCGGAGTATTCCGGGTAGGTACCCACTCCTGTAAGGCCTCCCATGTCATAGGTCTGGTTAAAGATACGCACCTGAAAAGGGTATACCGCCACCTGGGATATCAATTTGTCCCCGTCAAACCACCCCAGTACATCTGCCTGCTCTAACACAGGGGACTTGGCCCGGATGATTTCATCCTCCTCCCAGCCGCTCTGATGCAGCTCCCTGTCCGTAACCTGGAAAACATATCTTAACAACTGGTTATACTGCTCCAGATGCTCCACGCCTACTTTTTTCATTTTTAACTGTTTTCTTCTGCTCATACTTGCTCCCATTGCATACCGCAGACAGGTCTGCAGTATTGCCATAAATAATAGTTGTGAAAGTTTCTTACCTTTTGTATTTTATAAAATTCTTACCTGAATTTCCGTTAAGAATTCTTCCTGCCGGATGGTCTCCCTGTTGTCAATCAAATACAGTTCAAAGGGATTGCCTCTTATCGTATATCCCTTTTCCCCCGCAAAGGAAAGCATGTGATTGATGCATTCCGTACTCTTTTGATATTCCCCCCTGTAATAGCAGGAAAGGTACTGCCCTTCCGGAATGAGAAAATCATATTGCTCTGCCGAAGGCTCCAGAATAAAGAATACATTGTGGTATCCTCCGGTAATTCCCTTTTGGAGGTCCTCCATATCAACCGCCGCTCCAATGGCCAGATTCCCAAAGTCACGAATCTTGCCTTCATGCTTGCGATGCAGTTTTTTTACTGCAAAGTCCATCTCCTCATCCCTGGTAATATGCTCGTTCAGGCGGACACAGGGACGCTCTGTCAGTGTTTTCACCGTATAGTTATCCGGCTCTATTTTAATTGCCTTCTTTAAGGCAGCCATGCGGTCCCTGATAATTTGCTTCCTTAGTTTTAACTGTTTTACCTGCTCTGTGATATATTCTTCTTCCTCCTGCAAAAGGGCCAGGGTATTGTCTATACTCTGGTGCTCGAGATATTCCCTTATCTGCTTCATGGAAAAATCCAGTCTTCTTAAGTCTGCGATTATATTCAGCTTATAGATATCCTTAAGGCTGTAGAGCCTGTAGCCGTTGGTATCCCTTTTAGGCTTCAGGATGCCGAGCTTTTCATAATAACGCAGGGAGTCCACTCCAATTCCATAAAGCTTTGATATTTCATTAATTTTATAATAATCCTTCACGGATATACCGCCTCCTTGCGGTCGGAATAAATTCCTATAAGATTTCAGTAAATTTCAATACTTGACATTAGTATTATACCAGAGTTTAAACTAAATTGGTAGGGATATCAGCTAACTAAAAAGAGTATATCACAATTAGAAAGGTAAGATTGCTATGTTTTTCTCAAAAAATAAAAAAAGACTTTTAACTCCCGGAAGATTTGCAGTAATCCTCCTCGGAACTGCTATCTCCTCCTTTGGAATATACAATATCCACAGGCAGACACATATTACGGAAGGCGGCGTATTGGGGCTGATTCTCCTTTTGAACAACTGGACAGGTATATCTCCTTCCCTTTTGACTCCTTTACTGGATATCCTCTGCTATGCTCTGGCCTTCCGGTATCTGGGAAAGGATTTTATTAAAGTGTCCCTTGTTTCGACTTTGAGCCTGGCAGGATTTTTTAAGCTGTGGGAACAGTTTCCTCCCGTACTGCCGGACCTTTCCGCCTACCCCCTTGCTGCTGCCATTGCCGGAGGACTTTTTGTCGGAATCGGAGTGGGCCTTATTATCCGGCAGGGAGCCTCAAGCGGCGGAGATGATGCCCTTGCATTGATAATCTCCAAGCTTGCCCGCTGCCGTATTTCCATTGTATACCTTGCCACGGACATTACGGTCCTGCTGTTATCCTTAACCTATATCCCTATCGGCCGTATTGCCTATTCCCTGGTAACAGTGACCATCTCCTCCCTTCTGATTGAACGTGTACAGATGCTGGGAGCCGGTTCACAAGCCAAAAAGGCTCCCATACCGGCATTAAAAAACGATCTTTCCTCTAACTAACAGCAAGCGGGCATGGCCATGATTTTATTTTCTTTACAAAAAAAGCAAAAATACCATACTGTATCCGGTATTTTTGCTTTCATATTTTAATTATCATTCCCATTGCTATAAAAATCTTTTACTGAATTCTACCAAACTTTTAAGATTTCCATTTATTGTCTCAATGGTCGCATTTATTTCTTCAATGGAAGCCGCCTGCTCTTCGCTTACTGCGGCAGAATCCGTTATTGACAGTGCAATCTCATCCACAGAATGATTCATCTCATCTATGATATTTTTTATAGTGGTAGCCGAATCTTTACTTTGGCTTGCTAATTTTCTGATTTCACTAGCTACCACACTGAATCCCCTACCATGTTCTCCGGCCCTGGACGATTCAATGGCTGCATTTAAACCCAGTAAATTTGTCTGGTCTGCAATATTTCGTACTATTTCCAAAGCGTCAGTTGTTCTTTTTGAGTTACGGGTTGTAATTTGAGACTGTTCCATTGTCTTTTGGGCAGAAGCAGCCAACTGGGAAGCAGCTTTCGCCAATTCATCCGTTCCGCTGGAGACCTGCTCAATTGACTTTGCGATTGTTTCTATACTGGCTGTCAGTCGTACCGTATCATCCAGATCAAATCCATTGCTTATTATACCGATGATATCACCCTTGGGATTTTTTATCGGTACTGCTCTGAAATGAATTGCTTTCCCATAAATTGATTGATCCATCTGGCCCTTTTTTACTGCTCCTGAACGGATACACTCCTTAAACTCCTGAGAAATTTCATCTCCCAGTTTTATTTGCAAGTCAAAATTCTGTGCCCCCTGGTAATAAATATATTTCTCCCTGTCTGTTATTCCATACGCTGTATCGTCCCGATTCAGTTCATTTAAATACGGTAAAACAACCTTAAAGGAATCTAAAATTTTCTCATCGGACATATCCCTGTTTAAATTTTTTTCATCATCCATTTCCTATTCCTCCTTTGTAGAACAGGACAATCCCTTAAAAAGTATCCTGCTGACTCTCTTGTTATATAGCAATTCTAGAGCCATTATAGCAACCCGGCAGGACAGTGTCAATATAACCCCCGGAATGATTAAGCGTTCTTTTATTTTTCAACAACTCCATGCTTTAGCAGAAAATCTGTCCAGATACTGTAATAGGCTGCTTTTAAATGAATATTATCAAAGGTATATTTCGCCGGTATTCCGCCGGTACTGTCGGTAATAGCCTCATTTACATCGATATAAAAGACCTTCTTATTATCTGCAAGCAGTGCAAGGTGGTCATTCCTATCCTTGATATTCTTATTATTAAATATGGGGTCCGTATCTGACTTCTTCTTGGATACGTTCATAATGCCCTCTACAAATATAATGGCATCCGGCTGGAGCTCCTTTATTCTGTCAACTACCTCTTTATACGCCTTCGTAAAGGTCTTTGCATTACCGGTACCCATTTCGTTGATGCCAAGCATAATATATATTTTCTGAAAGCTCTTCTTTTTTAAGGCCTCTTCAATGGTAACCTTCTTCCCGCCGGCCTCTGCTATCTTCTTATCAAATACATCATATATGGTAAGCCCTACATCTGCATAAAAGGTGGGATTCTTCCAGCCGGAATAGTCAGCAAGTCCTACTGTCCTGGAGTCACCGATGAACAGCGCATCATTAAAATAGCTTTTTTTGACAGCCGCGAACTGGTAGGAACCTCCGTTATTTTGCTCGGAATCCTTGGAGCCCGGCTTACCTGTTTCATCTGTATTACCTTTGCTACCTGCTGTACCTTTTGTTGTACTGTTATCCCCACCACTGTTACCCGGTGCTTTGTCTGTATTATCCCCTTTATTACCGGAATCCTTATTATCGGAGGGATTATCTGTATTATCCTGTGTTCCGTTACCGGAAGCATTACTGCCTGAACCGGCATTATGGGAATTATCCGTGCCATTTCCCTTGGAGCCGTCATTTCCGGCAGACGCGCCGTTATCTCCTGATGTGCTTTTATCGGTTGATGCACCTTTATCGCCTGAAGTACCTTTTTCGCCCGATGTTCCTTTATCGGTTGATGCTCCTTTATCGCCAGATGTTCCTTTATCGCCTGAAGTACCTTTATCGCCCGATGTTCCTTTATCGCCTGATGTTCCTTTATCAGCTGAGCCTGCATTATCGGCCTTATTTCCTTTCCCCTTTGTACCCTCCCCGGTTTCCTCTGATACATCCTTTCCGGGAGTATTGCTATTTTCAGAATTATTGTTATCTCCGGAAGTACCTTCGGAAGCATCCTTTCCTTTATCAGCGGAAGCAATGTCTTTTATCTCATTATCTCTATTTCCCTTCCAGGGATAATTTTTATCCTTTATGCCTTCAAAGACCACCGATAGCTTGGGATTTTTCAGTAAGTTCACGGAATAGCCCGCATAAACGGTATTTCCTCCCGTATAAGCCATTATGGTAAGAATCAGTGTGCTTACAATGATCAGCACTATAAAGGGATACCTCCCCATCCTCTTAAAAAATCTCATATCCTTCTCCATTTCCATAGAAGTTGAATTTTCAACTTCTATATCTCTGCTTCTGTCAATGAAAATGACAAAACACACCGTCAACACTTTGTTTGCATCCTAAAACTGGAAGTACATAAAGGGATTGTTTATTCCGTTTGAAAGCTGGTAGATACAATACCAGAAGACAAAAAATAAAATCCCTGTAAAAAGGATACTGTTTTTATATCTTTCATAAATTCTTTGCCCATAGGGGAAACAGAAAAAGATTCCAGCTATAAATAACCATTTGTACTGTCCGAAATACTTTGCAAAATCGCCTGAATTTACATTGATACCGGGAACCAGATGAAACATCCTCCCCAGATAAATTCCGATATCCCCCAGATTGTTAATGGCAAATACCATCCAGGTAATCGGCATCACAAGCAGAATATAAAGTCTTGCCGCTATCCTTGATTTATCCAGCCAGGGCTTCATATACAGCTTTTCCAGCAAAATTAAAAGGAACAGCGTCAGTCCCCAAAGGATATAATTCCAGCTGGCTCCATGCCACAAACCGGTCAGCAGCCATACTGCAAACAGATTAAAAACAAGGCGCCCTTTTCCCTTTCTGTTGCCTCCTAAGGGAATATAGACATAATTCTTAAACCATTGTCCAAGAGTAATGTGCCACCTGCGCCAGAATTCCGTTACGGATTTTGACATATAGGGATGTTTAAAGTTATCCGGCAATTCAAATCCCAACATCCATCCTATGCCGACTGCCATCAGCGTGTACCCGTGAAAATCAAAATACAGCTGCAGAGTATACCCAAAAGCTCCCAGCCAGGCAAGAGGAGTCGAAACGCTCTGAAATCCTATGGTTTGTATATCATTCCACAAAATTCCGATACGGTCAGCCAGCAGAACCTTCATTCCAAGACCGATGGTAAAGAGCTTCAATCCTGTTTCCGCTCTAAAAAGACTGATTCTGCGGTAAGCAAGCTGCTCCCTGATATCCCTGTAAGGTGTAATCGGTCCTGATACCAGCTTGGGAAACAGGAACAGATAGGTTCCAACGTAAATATAAGAGGGCTCTTCCTCTATCTCTCCACGGTAAACATCCACTACATAGGATACGGCCTGAAAAGTATAAAAGCTGATTCCCAGGGGCAATCCCATGCTTAAAGGTGCCAGAGAAGCTTTCAGGGAAAATATGTTCAGAATACCATTAATATTTTCAATTGTAAAATTTATGTATTTAAAGAAAAACAGCATGCCAAAATTATAAATCAGTGCTCCGACCAGCCAGGCTTTTTTCTTTGAGCTGTCTTCCTGGTGCTTTATATTTTTTGCTGCGATAGTATTAATTATAACAGACAGGAAAAGTAAAATGAGATACTTATAATCACCTAAAGTATAGAATACAATGCTTCCTATAAAGAGAACAATATTCCGGAACCTTGCAGGTGCAAGGTAATATACTATCAGAAATACCGGTAAGAAACGAAAAATAAACTCCAAACTGCTAAAGACCACTGCATTGTCCTCCCACGCGCTGTACTGTTATGGCCAGTCCTATTATTTGATACAGATTATTACTTTCAAGAGAGGATTATACACTATTTTAGAAATAATACCATTAATTAAACTTTAATTAATTTTACATTTTAATAAACAAACTTACATAAAATTTAATAATTCTGCAAATACTGCAGTTCATTCCTCTGCCACCGGAGATATTATAGGTTTTTCCGGCTTGTCAACCATTAATTACTGGTATCTTATCCGAATATTTCCGTATACTATATACAATAAATGACAGGAGGATATTCCATGTGCGGCAGATATTATATAGATGATGAGACTTCAAGAGAAATTGAAAAAATTCTACAGGACATTGATAAGAAAAAACCAGGCAATAGCTATAAAACCGGTGAAATATTTCCCACGGATACCGTTCCTATTCTGGTCGCGCAAGATAACCGGATTGTGCCGGAGCTTTATACATGGGGTTTCCCCAATTTTTATAAGAAAGGGGTTATCATAAACGCCCGCTGTGAGACTGCCTTTGAAAAGAAGACCTTCCGGGAAAGCCTGGTATCCAGGCGCTGTATCATCCCTGCAAGCGGCTTTTACGAATGGAACAAAACAAAGGAAAAATTATATTTTACCCAGCCTTCTTCTGATATTTTATATATGGCCGGTATTTATAATTCCTTTAGCGGCATAAGCCGTTTTGTCATACTTACTACCAGCGCAAATGCTTCCATGGCAGATGTTCACGACCGTATGCCTTTGATACTAAAGCCGGAACAGACAGAGACATGGCTTTATAATTCCTCTGTCACCCAGGACATTCTCTATCAGGTTCCCTTAAGCCTGCAGAGGAGTTCTGTTTAGATAAATTATCCGGGGCTGTTCTGCATTAACTGCTGCATTACTTCTTCCTGGGTAACTTCCCTGCTTCCTTATATCAATACCATAAAAATAAATTAAGTATACTGTTTTATGATTATTAAATAGAAATATGTGGTAATTTATATTTTTTAGTAGTATCATAATACAATAAAAGAAAAATCAAAGATGTTAATAAACTACAATTAATTCACTCTAAAAATTGAATGTCAAGGAGTATTCAGCTTACCTTAAAACAGATGGAATCCACCTGTTTCGATTGGAAGAAATAAGGCTTGAGCTGATTGTAAATAATATGGAACTTAACTATTTCTTTTCATGGGAACTGATAGAAAACGGTATTATTAGAATAACTGGCGCCGGAAACGAATTAATGTATTTGATTGCAGGAAGCAAAATGGCAGCACTCATTGATACAGGAACAGGTGCAGGTAATATAAGGGAATATGCAGAGAGCCTGACGAAGCTACCTATTGTTGTTATATTGACTCATGCACATATTGACCATTCGGCCGGAGCTTTCTATTTTGATGATGTTTATTTAAATGAGCGTGATGCTAAATTGTTGGATTTGGAATTCAGTGAAGAAGAATGTAAACGAATGCATCAGGGAATTAAGGACTTCGTAGCCGGAGCAAATGAAGAACTTGCCATGCATTTGAATGAGACGGATATGGTCAGACCCTATCATAAAAATTTTCTGCCTCTCTCCGAAGGTGATAAATTTAATCTTGGAGGGCTGACACTTGAGATACTGGAATGCCCCGGGCATACTGCAGGAAGTGTAATGGTTCTGATTAAGGAAAAAAGAGCCATTATCTTTGGTGATTCCTGCAACCCATTCGTATGGCTGTTCTTACCGGAATCTACAGGTGTTGCTGAATACAAGGACTCCTTATTAAGAATAAAGGCAAGAGAGGCAGAGTATGATAAGGTATATCTCTCTCATGCACCGAAGGATGCTGCCAAGGAGATATTGGATGAAGTAATACATGTTTGTGACCTGATATTAGACGGCCAATCGGATGAGATACCATATTTAATACCATTTCTAGTACCTGGTATGAATGATGGGTACATTGCAAAAAAAGTGAAGTCTGAAAATAATAATGTAAGAGAAGATGGTAAAATCGGAAATATCGTTTATAAGAAATAATTAGATATATCCAAGAAACTGCAGGTTAGCCTATCCATTGTAAATGTGCTGCTGCCTCGCTTGGTGTATTCCAATAAGGGACCTTTACATACGGCAAAAGATTCTCAATAGGAATATATAATTTAGGTTCCTCGCATTCAGGTCCCATTCCAAAAAACTCTGTCTGAAAATACAAACATATTGATTTTTCATGCAAAGCGCAGAAAATACCGGTGTTTTTTTTGCTGAATACCGCATCAAGGTTATCTGAAGATTTAAGAAGCTTAAAACGTTGTATTTCAGGCAGCTTCTTATACTTAGTTAATGCAGATGTCGTATCATCTATCAATACGTCTGAAAAACCGTGTTCTTTGTTAATGCGTATAAGGGTGCCAATATCGATAATATCTTTTAATGTAATACGTTTTATATTTTTAATATCAATTATTGTAGTAAAATACTTTCTGTTGACACCGGAATAATTCAATTCGCTGCCACCGATTGTACCAAAAACATTATATTCAATACTGATTACTTCCGGTGTTTCAAATGTGACTTCGCCAAATAAATTAATATCAACATTAACCTTAAGAGCTCTGAGGTTATCAATAAAATATCTCAAATCATCCGCAATAAGTTTGTTTACTTTTTGTTCTTTTACTTTATCCTGTAGGGTAACATAGCAAGTGCTTACAGAAACAACGAACCCTTCCGTATCAACAGATAATGATTTTAGTGGGTCATCCTTTGCATTCTCCACGTCATTGTTCTCATTAATACTAAAATCCTTAAAAGTAATCTCGCCAAAATTATCCTTGGTTTGTATAGAGGAAATACCGTATTCTATGTAACCGCCATTATTATAATAATATTCTGTATAATACCAGTCGGATTTTTCTTTATTATACTTAAAAAGATAATTGAGTTCATAACCGCCCGCCGTACCGCGGGCTCTGGTAAACTTAAACCATCCGGTGCCTGCCGTTATACTGGCAGAGCAATCATAACTGCTGAAATAATTTACATTTCTATTTTCTTCTGCAATCCTATAATCGCCATTACCTATTCCTTTTAATATCAATGTATTTAATTGATAGCTATGAATATCCTCAGGATCAACAGAACCAGGTATCGAAATTGACAGCAGTACATCATCAATGCCATCCATATCTAAATCGGCAATAACACATTGGTCAACCTCGCTGCCAGAGGGAATGAACCGACTAAGTGCATTACTTTTATATAAATGATAAGATTCTTTGTCAAATCCCCATGGAATATCGGCATTATCAACTTGTTCGCTATCATTTGGCGTTGATACCGTAATTACGTCATCACTTTCCATTGAGGAAGCGGCTTCGACAGTTTTACTTTCATCGGCAATTGGAATTGAGCTCCCGGTATTATCTGCTTTGGGATAACCTCCTGATGCAATAAAACATAGTATAAAAAATAAACTGAATTTTTTTAATAATATTTTATTCATTTACAGCACCACCTCAACAGAAAATTTAAAGTAATGGCTGTATTTCAACAGTGCAGCCTTACCATTTTTGATAATTTTACCATACATAATAGGAACAATCAATGATGAGTAAGACCAGTATGTAAGGGATAGTAGATTATATATGTGCTATCCCTTTTATTATAATATAAAATTAAGTTATATCGTTATTTGGGAATAATTGATTTTGGGTGCATAAATAATATTGCATGCATTTAGGCCATTTTACATTTTAGAAATTTCTTTTACAGAAGTTATATTATATCTCTTTACCGCTGTCATATATTCCCTCTTTACAGCAAAACATGTGTTTGTTATACTTTTCTATGCGAACGTATGTTCTTATTCGTAGGCCTGTGCGGTTCCCTGTCGTAACAGCCCATCCATATGGCAGGCGGGATTAGTAACGAAAAGAGATTTGCAAATTATAAAGGAGTGACGATTGAATGAATATACCTGTGGACGTGATTGCTGTATTTAATACTTTAGGAAATATCAAACCCGCTTATATTCGCCTGGAAAATGAAGACCATTCCCTGATTACTTACCAAATTACAACCATCCATTTTTCAAAGGAAGAAAATCACGCCGGTATCTCCAATATTGTTTACGTCTGCGACATCCTGGCCGGTGAAAACCAAAGGCAGATTAAAATTGCCTATAATCTGCAAAGCCATAAATGGTTCCTTGATAATCCTTTGTAAGCTTACTTCATTTTTCTTCTGATTTCAGAAAGGTTATCCAGTGCCTTTAACAGCACTTCATCGGTTTTAGCAAAATGAAAACGGATAAGATGGCTGATATCTTCCTGAAAGAAGCTGGAGCCGGGTACTGCACCGACTCCAACCTTTCTTGCCAGGTCCTCGCAGAAATCCAAATCGCTGTTATATCCGAATTCACTGATATCCACCAGTACATAATAGGCTCCCTGGGGTTCCGTAAAGTTAAGTCCGACGCTTTTCAGCCCGCTGAGAAACACACTTCTCATGTGGGTATAATGATTCTTTAATTCCTGGTAATAGTCATCGCCAAAGCGGAGTCCGACTACCGCCGCCTCCATCAATGGTGCTGCTGCTCCTACCGTAAGGAAATCATGGACCTTTTTCACCCTGTCAATAATTTCAGGTGATGCAATTACATAACCAAGCCTCCAGCCCGTGATGGAATATGTTTTAGATAAGGAACTGCATTCAATGGTGCGTTCCCTCATTCCCGGCAATGCAGCCAGATATGTGTGCTTATAGGGCTCATATACGATATGTTCATATACTTCATCGGTAATCACATAAGCGTCATATTTTATTGCCAAATCGGCGATTATCTTTAATTCCTCCCTGGTAAAAACCTTTCCGCTGGGATTGGAGGGATTGCAAAGTACCAGTGCTTTTGCACCTTCTTTAAATGCCTCCTCTAAAACCTCTCCGTCAAACTCAAAAGCCGGAGGCTTCAGCGGAACATAAATCGGTTCCGCTCCTGAAAGAATCGTGTCCGCTCCGTAATTTTCATAAAAGGGCGAGAAGACTATGACTTTATCTCCGGGATTTGTAACCGACATCATGGCGGCCATCATGGCCTCCGTACTTCCGCAGGTAACAACGATTTCCGAATTGGGGTCCGCTTTTATACCGGAAAAATGCTCCTGCTTTTTTGCCAGTGCTTCTCTGAAATTCTGAGCCCCCCAGGTAATTGCATATTGATGGGGTCCGTCTGCTGCCACCTCTGCCAGTCTGTCTGTTATTGCTTTTGGCGGAGCAAAGTCCGGAAATCCCTGGGATAAGTTAATGGCACCGTATTCATTGGATATACGTGTCATTCTCCGGATAACGGAATCCGTAAAATTTGCTGTTCTGTTACTTAAAGCTTTCATCTGACTCCTTTCGTAAGGAGGCTGTTTCAAAAACATAAAGCAGACTCTTTATACAAGCCCCTTGTATAAAAGGGTAATACTTCTTCTATACAGGGGGCTTATTCATAAAGTTTCTATTATTTATTCTGTTACAACCTCTTCTTTCATCCACATTTTTTCAAACACATTCCTAATCGCATTCTTATATCAACATTCTTACAAATACATTCCTAATCGCATTCTTATATCAACATTCTTACAAACACATTCCTGCATCCACATTCTTATTTCCATATTATATCAAACACATTCCTGCATCCACATTCTTATATCCATATTCTATCAAACACATTCCTACATCCGCACTCTCTCATACACATTTTTTCATCTGCACTCTTTTTATCCATTTTTTTCCATAGACAGTTGAAAAAATTTTATAACTAAATATTATAGGCTTTATGGCTGTTCAAAATCCTTTTTTCATCAAATGCCCCTTTAATGCTTCTCATAAGCTCCAGATTCAAGGCATCTGTTTCCTTCAGAAAATATTCCTTCTTCGATAATCCTATCCCATGCTCTCCGGAGGTTAGTCCTCCCAGGTTATAAGCTTTATGGTAGATGGCACTCATATTTTTACTCTTTTTCGCTTCCCATTCTGCCTGTGAGCGGTTCCCGCGTATGACGCAGAGATGGACATTTCCATCCCCGGCATGACCAAAGCTTACCATTTGCATTCCGCTCTCTTTTTCCAGTTCATTAATAAACCCTATAAACTCAGCTGTCCTGTTAATTGGCACCACAATATCAACAGGCTCCTGCTCCGATACCGCTTCTACGGCTTTCACCAGAGCACCTCTTAATTTCCACACATCCTCCAGCAGCTTTTTATCTTCCAGTACAATAAAATCAAGTGCTTTGGTTCCCAGCAGGGCATTTTTTGCCCTCTGCACATTTGCCAGAACTTCCTCTTCTCTGCCGTCAAAGGTAAGAATAAGATATGCCTTTGCTTCAGGATAAGGAAAGCGGATATGCAGGAAATCTTCGCCCAGCTTAATAACCTTTTTTTCCACAAATTCTATTGCGGTAGGATTGGTACTTTCTTTTATGATATGGAGTACGCTCTCAATTCCGGCATCCAGGCTGTCAAAAGGAACCACCGCGCTGACCGAGGTCTCGGGCTTTGGAACCAGTTTTAATATGCATTTTGTAATGACAGCAAGAGTTCCCTCGGAGCCGATAAGGAGGTTTTTGAGAGAAAGGCCGGAGCTGTCCTTGATGTTCTTGCTGCCGGCCTGTATGACTTTTCCGTCCGGCAGTACGGCTTCAAGTCCCATGACATAGTCCCTGGTGACTCCGTACTTGACCGCCCGCATGCCTCCTGCATTGGTGCTGATGTTACCTCCGATAGTTGCCAGCTTTTCTCCGGGATCAGGAGGATAGAATAAGCCTTTCTCCTCCACATAGGCCTGAAAATCCTGTAATACCACCCCAGGCTCTATGGTGGCGGTAAAGGTTTCAAAATCAAGTTCAAGAATATGGTTCATCAAGGTCAGGTCCAGAACAATTCCTCCCTGGTCGGGAACGGTGGAACCAACCAGGTTGGTTCCTGCTCCCCTTGGAGTCACCTGAACTTCTCTGTCATAGGCCCATTTCATAATACCGCTTACCTCTTTTGTGGAAACCGGCAGGACCACTGCCAAGGCAGTTCCTTTGAGCCTGCCTAAGGTATCGCTGAGATATTTATCCTCTATATTTTCGGTAATGATACGGTTCTTGTCTTGTATGATAAAATTAAGTTCCTGTAAAATCTCTGCCACTATATTCCTCCGCCATTCAAAGCTGACTGAATTCTTTATTTGGAAAGTAAATCCTGGTCCCATCCCTCTTTGATAAAGTATCCGCCGAACTTATCATTAAATATTTTCTCTGTCTCTGCTGTCTGGAAGGCCTGAACTACTTTTTTGAAGGTATCAACCTTGGACTGGTCTTCAAGATCGGCACTTTTAGCTGCAATCAGATTCCAGTATTTTTCTTCCGTAAGACTTGTGTCTGCAAAGATTGCATCCTGTGTCTTAAGACCGAAATCAAGAGCAAAATTACCGTTTATAATTGCTGCTGTTACATCCGGAAGTGCGGACGGAATGGTATTAGCTGCCAGTTCTTTGATTTTTATCTTTACATTGTAGGTTTCAATATCCTCTACTGTGGGGCTGAAATTGGCACTATCCTTTAAGGTTATAAGCTTTGCTGCCGCAAGAACCTTTAATGCACGTCCGCCGTTTGTAACATCATTGGGTATTGCAACGGTATCACCGTCTTTGATATCACCCACTGACTTCACTTTGCTGGAATAAAGATTCAGAGGAATAATGAAGGTATATCCGATGGGTTCAATTTTATAGCCGTTATTCTGAATTTCCGTATCCAGATAAATATGATGCTGAAAAGCATTCAAATCAATTTCACCGTTTGCAAGTGCATTGTTTGGTGTCGTATAGTCGGAAAACTGCTGAATTTTAAGGTCGATGCCCTCCGAAGCAAGCTTTTCCTTGGCAGGTGCCCAAAGCTCTTCATATACGGAACCAACAACACCCAAGGTAACGGTTATATTTTCTGAGGGAGTTTCTGTTGCTGCTTCGGTAGCAGCGGCTTCGGTGGCTCCTTCAGCAGCTGCAGCTTCGGTGGCCGCAGGTGTGCTGTCTCCCCCTGTACTTTCCGTTTTCTTACTGCCGCATGCAGTCAGACCGGCGGCTACTATTACCAATGAAAGGACTAATGCGAATGATCTTTTTAATTTCATAAATTCTCCTCCAAACTCTTTTTGTTTTATAATGAATATTCAGCCAAGGATATTACTGAATAATTCAGGCGATGGATATGTTTTTCTCAATTAAATATTTCAGGTAACGGACATGTTTTCCTTTATCAAGTATTCCAGACTGGGGATATGTTTTCCTCTATCAAATATTTCAGGTAACAAATGTGCTTCCTTCTATATAAGCACTTCAAGCAGCTGATATGCTTCCTTTTATTAAATATTTCAGGCAGCTGATATGCTTCCTTCTATCAGAAGGATAGTGCAAGCTCATAATTTTCCTTCATCGTTTTACAGGAAACGTCAAACTGGCTTTTTTCTTCTTTCATAAGGTGTAATTCAATGATTTCCTCCACCCCGTTAATGCCAAGGACAGCCGGGACACTGGCATATATATCCTGCTGCCCGTACTCGCCGTTTAAAAGCACGGAAACCGGCAAAATCTTCTTTTCATCTCCCAATATGGCTCTTGAAACCTCTGCTATTGCTGCTCCGATTCCGAACTCCGTCGAGCCTTTTCCCCCTAGAATATGCCAGCCTCCTGCCTTTCCTTCTGCGGCAATGGCTGGCAGGTCAAGTTTACCGTATTTCTCCGGCTTTTCAGATATTAATTCATAAATAGGCTTTCCGGCAATGGTAACCGTGGACCAGGGAACCATCTGGCTCTCTCCGTGCTCTCCCAGTGCATAGGCATATACCGATTTCTGGTCTATATTAACCGCATCCGAGATTGCCCTGCGCAGTCTTGCCGAATCCAGCGTCGTACTTGTGGAAATAATCCTCCTGGGCGGATAATCTAATTCATGCTGTATATAGTGGGCTACCACATCGGCCGGATTGGATATGCTTACTATGATTCCATTGAACCCAGATTTCTTTATGTCCTTTACCACCTCTTTTACTATGGTAATTGTCTGTTTCAAAGTGTCCATTCTGGTCTGGCCCTTGCTCATATCGGGCAGCGGTCCGGCAGCCACAATCAATAAATCCGCATCGGCTGCATCGGAATAATCCCCTGCCTTTACTGAAACATGCCTTTGTAAATACAGGGTTGAATCATAGATGTCAAGTGCCTGTGCTTCTGCCTTTTTTACATCCGTGTCAATGTATACGATTTCATCCACAATCCCCTGTGAGGCCAAGGCATATCCCCCATGGGAACCTACGTGTCCGGCTCCGATTATAATTACTTTTCTGGTTTTAAGGCTCATCTGATAACCCTCCTTCTGTCGTTCTCTAATGAGTATTTTTTTTGGCTATATAATTACCGGCCAGCTGAATAATACTGACCATAATTACCAAAACGATTATGGTTGCATAGGTAACATCCGTCTGGTTTCTGTCATGGCCATAGCGGACGGCAAAATCACCGAGTCCCCCCGCTCCAACCACACCTGCCATGGCAGTAAGTCCTATCAGGCTTATGGTTGTGATGGATACCGCTCTTGAGATCTGGGGGATGCTTTCTTTGAGATAGACATTTACAATAATCTCGAATTTACTGTTACCGATGGACTGGGCCGCTTCCACCAAGCCCGGTGAAACCTCGGATAATGCGCTTTCCATCTGCCTGGAGAAAAAGGGTACGGTTCCAAAGATTAAGGGTACGATAGCACCTTTTACTCCAATGGCAGAGCCCATAATTATTCTTGTAAGGGGCATAACACCTGTAAGGAGTATGATAAAAGGGATGGAGCGGAATAAATTGATCAATTTATCCCAAAGCTGGAACACCGCTTTATTTTCCATCAATCCTCCATCCCTGGTCACTACTAACAGAATCCCTAACACAACGCCGATAATAAGTGCAATTGCACCGGACCAAGCAACCATCACAATGGTCTGCCTGATACTTAAATAGAAATCCGGAAGCTTTGACATTACATTGGGAAAATATTGATTAAGTATTTCTTGCATCCAGAATTACCTCCACACCTACGTTTTTGTTTTTTAAATATTCCATTGCTGCTTCCATATCTTCCGGTTCGCCGCTCAAAATCGATACCAGCCCGCCTAAAGGCTCCGAATCCAGCAATTCGATATTGCCAAAGATAATGTTGGCATCTATATTAAACTTTCTGGAAATTGTTGAAATCAAAGGCTCAGAAGAGCTCCTTACCAGATATTTGAACTTAACAATGCACTGTCCGGGTTTGATATTGGTAATGTCGGCCTTCTCCTCAAGCAGGCTGAAAATTTTGGATAAATTGGAGGTGGTATCAATGAAATCCTTTGTAATTGCCGCCCTGGGAGATGCAAATACGGAGAAAACATCACCGGCTTCCACCACCTTGCCATTTTCCATAACAGCGACCCTGTCACAGATTTCCTTTATCACCTGCATCTCATGGGTAATCATGATAATGGTTATGCCCAGCTGTTTATTCAATTGTTTCAGCAGCTTTAAGATTGAGAGGGTCGTCTGGGGGTCCAGGGCACTGGTCGCTTCATCACACAGCAGAATCTTAGGATTACTGGCCAGAGCTCTTGCGATTGCCACCCTTTGCTTTTGTCCTCCGCTTAATTGGGAAGGATAGACCTTGGCCTTGCTCTCCAGCTCCACCAGCCTTAATAATTCCTCCACCCGCTTCTTCTTTTCCACTTTTGTAAGCTTACTGTGCTTTAAGGGATATTCTATATTTTGAAAAACCGTCCTGGAAGAAAAAAGATTGAACTGCTGAAAAATCATTCCAATGCCTTTTCTGGCATTTCTGAGGTTCTTTTCGCTTAAAGAGGTCAAATCCACCTCATCCACCAGTACCTCTCCCGAGGTGGGACGTTCCAAAAGGTTGATGCACCGCACCAGGGTACTCTTTCCTGCTCCGCTGTATCCGATTATTCCGAATATTTCGCCGTCTTCTATTTTTATGTTTACATTCTTTACCGCTTCAACCGTCACGCCTTCTGAATGAAATGTTTTATTCACATTCCTTAATTCAATCATAAGCCCTCTCCTTTATGTTCCATCCATTTAGAAAATCTCTTACCCGTTAAGAGCCGAATCTCAATAATCCTTTACTGTATAAATGAAAAAGGAGTACACTTAACTATGTACTCGTTCCTCCCATTGACTTTTTTACAGTGCTTTTCTATATTCAGGTATTTCATATAGATTTAATATGATTTATAGTATACTCAATTTATTCCTTCCTGTAAAATATCCAAAAACTATTATTGGTTATAAGTAAAATCTATTACAGGGCAGCCATGTATTTTCGAAGCTCTTCAATATACCTGACCCCTATCCCGCTGACCGCGGTATCTTTTAACGTAATGTAGCCGATCCGCATTACCTCTTCTGCCTCCAGCGGCACGGCTTTATAATCATTTCCGTTTAATTCCTCACAGATAATACCGGAGCACAGGGTAAATCCGTTCAGCCCGACCATCAGGTTCAGCATGGTAGCCCTGTCACATACCTTTATGGTTTTCTTGTATTCAAAGGTGCTTAATATTTCTTCCGAAAAATAAAAGGAATTATTTTCTCCCTGCTCAAAGGACATGCAGGGGTATGCCTGGAGCTCCTCCATGGCTATTTTTGCTTTCTTTGCCAGGGGATGCCCCTTCCACAGGTACACAAAGGCATTGCAGGTTATTAGCTCATGAAATACCAGATTCCTCTCCTTCAGCAGCTTTTTGATGATTTTCTCATTGAATTCATTGATATATAAAACACCGATTTCACTTCTGCCGGACTGTACATCCTTAAGGATATCAAAGGTTCTGGTCTCTCTGATTGCAAACTCATAATCATTCATATCAAAAGCCTTGGACATTTCCACAAAAGCCTTCACCGCAAAGGAATAGTGCTGGGTGGACACGCCGAATTTCTTTTTCACGGAATTATTCAGATACCTGGCTTCCAGAAGCTCAATCTGCCCTGATATCTGCCTTGCATAGCCCAAAAATTCCTCCCCTTCTGTTGTTACGACAACTCCTTTGCTGTTCCTCTTAAAGATGGAGATGTGTAATTCCTCCTCCAGTTCCTTAATGGCACTGGTAAGACTTGGCTGTGAAATGAATAATTGCTTTGCAGCTTCATTCATGGAGCAGGTATTTGCAATTGTAATTGCATATCGTATTTGCCGTAAGGTCATTCTTTTTTCCTCCTATCTTTCTGGTATCATCCAAGGACTGTCACGCTGCAGCCTGTACCAATTATTTCTTTCTTTTGCAACCGCAAAACGGGATAATCAAAAGTCTCCTTTGCTTTTGATTATCCCTTCCTGCCTTAATTATTTACATCCTAGCACTTCCTTGCAGCAATCAAAAACCGGTGCTCTTTATTCGATAGATAGCCCTTTTGATTTATTTCTTCCTTCAATTCCTTTAACTGCTCAAAACATCTCTCAACGGAAAAATCCGGAAATTCCCACTGAATCTGCTTAGCAAAATATACCACGGCTCCCAGGTCATATAATCTCATCTGAGACATTTCTTCCATTTGCTCTAAAATAGTAAATCCGGAATTTTGTAATAATGCAGCGTTATGCATTAAATCATGTTCGGGATATGGCAGCGGGATATTTCCAAGGAGCTTTTCAACCAGCTCCCTGTCATTTTGACTTCCTACCTGCTGTGTTACAAAATACCCGCCGGGCTTGAGCACCCGGTATACCTCCCTTGTATCAAAGGATTCATGTCTGTTGATAACCATATCAAACCGCTCGTCCGGATAATCCAATCTGTCGTCAGCGCCTACATACTTTACCGTAATGCCTAAGGGCTCCAACCGCTCTTTGCATAATATTAAATTGGGCTGCCAGCCTTCCGTAACAGACAGTAAGTGGTACGGATGTCCCAAGCCTGCAATAAATTCACCGCCCCCTGTTCCCATATCGAGAAGGAAATCGGTATCCCGTCTGTAATGATTCAGAATTTCGGTATAGTCCCAGGAAAGGCACTCGCTTTCCCATCGGCCATTCAAATAACTGAAATCCCACCCCTGGAAGGACTTTTGTTCTTCCTCTAATAAATATCTCTTTAAATCCATTTCGCTCATTTTGCACATCTCCTTGTATTTTTTCTATAAGGAAAACGGTGCAGTCCTGATAACATAGCTCTATTCTTCCCGGTACAATCTGTTACCAGACGACTTCTGTTAAAGTCTTAAACTGCACCGAGTATTTATCTCGCATCTTCCACATAACGTGTTCACCTCTTTCAATGAAAAGCTCCCTGAAAGAGCTTCTTAATAATTATACCAATTTTACTGTTACAGTCCAAGTACATTACTAAATTATTTATAGAAATGTTGCAGGATTAAAATACATGTGTTACAAAAACAATTACCAAATTAATTATAAAAATGTAACAGACATATATCAGCCGGACTGAAAAGGATATTCTATTTACCATATAATTACATTTAAATTATCCTTTTTTAACAGAATTATTATATAAACTTATTTATGGCAAAGGAGGAAGGCAGTATAAATTGTTTACTGACTAAGTTCAATTTCTACAAATGAGTATAGATGGGAGTTTAAGGAGGATATTTTATGGTAAAAAAATGCTTTATGTACAACAAAAGAATAATTGCGGCAGTCCTGCTCTATGTCATTGTAATCAGTTCTGTCTGCATGAATGGGACAGGTTTATGGGTAATGGCAGAAGAAGAAACAGGAGAGGAAAAATTTTTTGAAAATTTTTCCAAAAATATTTCTGAAAATATTTCAGCGGCTCCTGCCCAGGAAAAAGAACCGGCGGAGCAGGTAATGAATGCTGAGGCCGCAACGGCAGCCGCAGTAACAGGTTCTGCAATAACAACCAAAGCAAAAGGGTTATTTATTACGGAAATCTACCGTAATTCCATGCCTGAAAACAGTAATACCCATGAACTGGGGGAACCCCTGGAATTCGTTGAATTATATAACAGTACAGATGAAAATATCCGTTTTAATGAGGAGTATACCATTAGCAGTGTATCCGGTTCGGCAATAGCCTGGAAGAAGCTTACAGTTGCTGGAATTTCAGGCAGTGATGTCATCATACCCCAAAATAGTGCGGCACTGCTATGGCTGAGTGGAACAGATGCGAAAGACCCTGTAACGGCAGAAAAAGAAGCAAATTTCAGAAAGAATTTTAATATTAATCCGGCAGTACCGGTTTATTCTTTAACGGGACAGGACAGCCTGAACAATACCAGTGGATTTCAACTGGAAAACAGAAATGGAATTCCGGTATCCTCCGTCCATTATACGGCTGGCGAACTGGGAAGCATCCACCTGAAAGTATCAGGGACAGGCAGTACCATGACTATCTATAAGCAAACTGCCGAGCCTTCTCCGGGTGTGGTGGAAGAAGAACAGCTGCTGTATGAAACCAATCCGATACCGGATACGAATCCCCCACGGCTTCTCTGCGATGATTTTATAAAACAGATACAGCTTGGAGATTCCATAACTGTTAAAATGACGTCAAACGAAGCCCTCCAGAGTGCTGAAGTTACCTATGCGGCCAGCAGCAACGGAGTGGAAGGAGCTGCTGCTAAGGTCTCTATGGTTCATACAGGAGAAAAGGACGGAATTTTCACCTATGAGGGAACCATTAAACCGGAGCAGACAGGTGTTTATGTAGTCCGGTTAAAAGGAAAGGATTTGGCCGGCAATGAAACCAGGCTGCCGGCAGACGGCTCTGTCTTTACGGTTACCGTATTAATCAAAGATACCGGCAGCCGTCCAATACTCACATGCCTGGATGAGACCATTAACAGTATAGAAGAGGGGCAGGAAATGAATATACCCTATTCCTATGCGGACGATATGGAAATGAAAAAGATAAACATCTACTATAAGACCTCCTCGGCAGCCGATTATAAATGTATTGAAACCACCTCCTTCCGTATAGCCGGAAAATATTTTGCTAAAATTCCGGCAGATGAACTGCTGAATCAGGATTATGTAGATTACTATCTGGAAGGGTTTAATCCCTACCGCAGTACGAAAACTGTGGTTAAGCGGATTGCCATTCATAAAATCGATGATTTTACCGGAATCCGTACCAATTTAAGTGAAGGAATGAGCTTATCCGGTAATGTACTTATAACAGCAAAGGATAAAAAGGATAAGAATACGGTTTCCCTGGAAATTGACGGTACAAAAATAAAACGGGTCAGCCTGCTGGAAAAGGGAGCCTTTTTTACCTATAGCTATACCGGTAATGACAGCTACTTTAAAAATGCGGTCTCCATAGGAGAAAATATTTTAACCTACATAGCCAAGTGGTCCAATGTTATGGCATCCAAAGCAGTATTTGTTGACCAGTCATTTTTTACTTACCGTGAAGACGGAAGCTGCGCCATAACAGTTTCCGTATGGGCCGGTACCCAGGGCAGTGCCTTCGAAATAGGGAATGATAAAAACAATGACGATTATAAGGCCACCGGGTTTCACCTTGTGTTAACGGATGGTACCGTGTTAAATCCTGATAACGGAGTCGACCCCAATACGGTTTACAAAATGGGGGACAGCAAGGGAATGATAGAGCGCCTGGACATTCACTATACTGTGCCGGCTGAAAAGGTAGATGCATTAGGCTATGTCTGGGATACGACTTTGGAAAAGGACGGCATCCATGAGGTAACGATCAAATCTGCCACCGATACAAAGAAAATAAAGGTAAGGGTGGACAACACGGCTCCTGAGATTACCGCCGCGCTGCTCATTAACCAGCAGCTGGATAATTTGTGCCAGGCAGATATGAAATTTAATGATGCTACGGGAATAAACGAAAACACCCTGGAAGTATATCTCAACGGCAATATACTAAAAGAGCCCTATACCTTTAAGGGTTCGGATCTACTGGAGGGAACCAATAAGCTTGTTATAAAGATAATGGATCTAAACGGGAATCAGGGAATCCAGACCATTGATTTTACCTATACCAACGGTAAGCTAGTCGTTAAAAGCATGACCCAGACCGGAGGAAGCAAGGACAGTATTTACTTAAAAGCAATCCTGGGTGATACCATGAAGGATCATTCAAAGGTGACTTTTTATGAAGGAAAACGGCTGAAGGCCGGTAAAGAAATTACCATCCGGCAGGGCTCAGGGGATTTTACCGGCAGCAGTGTGCCCGGAGCACTTGGTACCGTAGCTTCCGGTGAAGGAGAATATCCCTACCAGATATATGATATCCAGGCCGCTGGCAATCCCAACGACATCCTTCAGGTAAAACTAAATGCCTCTGCCGATTATAACAAACCCTTGCAGCTATATGTATATAATGTTAAGACGGACAGCTGGGAAATACTGAATGCCAATGAAGAGGACGGTATATTAAAAACTGAATTTATTTTGGAAAACCATACTCAGAACGGCATTGTAAAAGTACTGGTTCAGGCAAGGGGAAAGGAAACAACTCCGTCGGTAAAAGCAGCCGGACCGGGAACCATTAAAAATACTTATCAATGGGATGGTCAGGGAATTCCGGAGCAATATGATTTTTCCTTTGCCTGGATTACGGATACCCAGTATTATACGGAAACCTGGCCGGAAACCTTTACTACCATGAACCAATGGATCGTAAGCCAAATAAACAACCAGAAAATTAAATATGCCATTCATACCGGTGATCTGGTAGATGAGTTTGAACAAATCTACCAGTGGGAATGTGTAGATAAAAATATGAAATATTTTGAAGAGGCAAAGCTCCCTTACGGCGTTCTGGCCGGCAATCATGATGTGGCTGCCGGAAATGAGCTGTACGAAAATTATCTGAAATATTTTGGAGAAAAACGGTTCAAGGATAGTCCTGTTTATGGCGGCTCCTATAAAAATAATCTGGGACATTACGATTTACTGACCATTAACGGGGAAGAATTTATCGTATTATATATGGGCTGGGATGTTTATAAAAATGAAGTCGAATGGATGAATAAGGTATTGCAGCAGTATAATGACCGGAAAGCCATCATATGCCTCCACCGTTATATTACGGAAAAGGGTGCCCTGGATTATACCGGCGAGCTGGTACAAAAAGAGGTGGCAGCTAAAAATCCAAATGTTTTTGCGGTATTAAACGGCCATTATCACGGAGCAGCCATTAATATTACCGCCTTTGACGATAATCATGACGGAGTGAAGGAACGCAGGGTATATCAGATTTGCACCGATTACCAGTCGGCTGAAAGGGGAGGCACAGGTTATGTAAAAATGCTCTATTTTGACCTGGCTAACAATAAAATATATATGAATTCCTATTCCAGTGAGCTTAAGGATTTTAATTATTTTGACACTCCGAAATTAGATTCCTACCAGGCCGGGGTCATTGCAGCGAATCAGGACATTTATGAATTGGATGTGGATTTCAACAGAAAGCCCCGCTCTCTGACAGTCACCTCCCTGGAAGCATCCTTATTCACCGGAAAAACAATCGGTGTGGCTGAGAGCGTGAACGGCGTGGCTGAAATGGAATGGAAGGGACTTGTCAAGGATAAGGAATACGGCTGGTATACTGCTGTTAAAAATAATTCCGGTTTACTTACCCGCAGTGAAGTCAATGAATTTGTATACCTGCCGTCAGCAGATCCGGAACCCCAGAAACCGGAGCCTTCCAATCCGGAGCCCGTAACCCCATCACCTTCGAATAACACTTCCCTGGTCACCGGGGAAGCAGTAAAAGAAATTCCGGATTACAAAATACCGGAAGGCTTAACTGCCGTTTATGGAGACAGCCTGGCACAGATAATACTGCCGGAAGGCTTTGCTTTTGAGGCGCCTGGGAATACATCAGTCGGAGATGCCGGGCTTCAGACCTTTAAAGTAACCTATACACCAAAAGATACGAAAAAATATAAAATAGTTACCGGAATTGAAGTTCAGGTAGCGGTAGAAAAGGCGGAAGCAAAATTTATAGCTCCTGGGGTATCCGGCTATACAAAGGTTGATGGCGGGTCTTCCTTTTCCATAAAAGCCAGGACGACCGGTAATGGCAGAATTACTTACCGCTCCGATAATCCTAAGGTGGCAGCAATTGACAGAAATGGCACCGTAGCGATTAAGGGCCCCGGGAAGGCAGTAATAACCTTAACCGCTGCAGAAACCGGGAATTACAAGGCAATAACAAAAACCATACCCCTTGTGGTAAAGCCGAAAAAAGTAATCATCCAAAAGCTTGAGCAGAAAGCTTCCGATACCCTTACATTATCCTGGAAAAGGGATCCCGGTGCAACAGGCTATGAAATAATCTATGGTCTAAATAAAGGATTTACTAAGGAAAAAAAGGTTATTTCTGTTAAAAGCAATAAAACTACGGTAATGGCTTTCCATACGCTAAAAAGAGGGACTGCCCATTATGTCAAAATACGGGCTTATAAAACAATAGACGGGAATAAGCTTTACGGCTCATACAGCACTGTGAGGAAAATTTCAGGAGCAAAATAAACAGGAATGATAAAGGACCTGCCCATACGGTAAAATCTTATAGGCAGGTCCTTTGTGGCATGGAATATTTATGCATCCTGTTCCAGCCTATGCTGAGAAATATATCATTTCATTATTTCAGCAAAAAATAATTGAAAAACTACCAACTGATTTTGTAGTTGGTAGTCCAGCTTAAATTAGCGTTATTAAAAGAATAATAGCCACCAAAATGGAAATCTTAAGTCAAAATCATGCCTTCTGTCGAATTCTTCTCTTCTATCAAATTCATGTCTTCTGTCAAAATCCATTCTTCTTTCGAATTCTTCACGCATTTCTCTTCTGTCGAAACCTCTTCCATCGAAGCCTCTTCCATCAAAACCTCTTCCGTCAAAGCCCATTCTTGGGTCAGCTTGAGAATAATCCATATAAATATTCCTATATTCATAATTTTATAAGATTAATATATGCAAAGCTATAATTCATTGACACTCTTTGCCGGCTATAAATATTCCGTTTACAATGTATATTTAATTCTCTTCTATTGCGTAAAGAGAGCGGTAATGTGTATTTATGCTATTTGTTCAACACGTTCCCGGTGCTTCCTAACCTCATTTTCTAGCATATTTATGCGAATTAGAAGTAGTTCCTTTTCTCGTTTTCAACCTTCAGCGCATCATCAAGTTTTCTGCTTCAATCAAGATGCCCTTCGGCTATCAATTTTATGTTCCGGTTCGTTTCATTTTCGAGGGTAAGTTGTAAGTCCCTCATTTGCATCTTTACACCCTGCATATCAGTGTATATCTCCTTTAACATTTCACTGTCCGTCATGGTTTCGTTCTCCCTTCTCCGACTGTCCGGTTATTGCCTTTCTGTAATATTATTGCATCACTTTTACAAGTGACTGTCAATGGATTTATTAGAAGTTTTCAGGTAATAATTAAAATAAAATAAGCAGGCACATCCGTATTTATTGATATGCCTGCATACTTTTTAACTATTTTTGTTCCTTACGATTGTTCCTTACGCGTTCCTTGCTTGTTCCTTATCTATGCTGTTTAATACTGTTTCTAATAATCTCATATGCAGTATTTAAGCCTATATTTAGAATTTACCAGCGTCTGCTGCTTCCTGAATGGCTACGGCTACAGCGACTGTAGCGCCGACCATGGGATTATTTCCCTATGAAATAAGAAAATATTTACTAATAGTTAGCATTACTTAATGTTATTACATCTTATTGATTTTGCTATATCATTTAGATTATGTGTTATTAGGAATTAATTATTTTTATAAGGTTTTATTTTATATTATTTTATCCTAGTGGACATATCGTGGACATTGTCCACATTATTAATCCCTCGGTTTAGAAGTAGAATAGAAGCAGCATCCCCACTGTCCCCAGGCTTACAGTCCTGGGGACTTTTTTATTGACAAAATTTTCTGTCAAAGGCATAATAAAGGTATAATTTTACATAGGAGGGTTATCATGAAAAAGTTTTTATCATTATTTATAGCTCTGGCACTTATCATCACACTGGCAGGGCCGGCACAAACAGCAAGTGCTGCGACAATTAAAATCAGTAAATCTAGTTTGTTACTATATGTTGGTGACACTGCTAACCTAAAACTTACTGGCACCACTAAGACGGTTAAATGGTCAAGCAATAATGGATCAGTAGCCACGATATCAAGTAAGGGGAAGGTTACTGCAAAGGGAATCGGCAAAACCATAGTTATAGGGAAAATCGGAAGTAAAAGCTATTCCTGTAAGGTTGAAGTAAGGTCCAATAATGCTTCTGATAAACTTAATGAAATTAATAATTTTGTTGTTGACAACATATGGAATAATGGATACTGTAATATTAGCTGGTATATTTCTTCTGGGACTGATTCCACTGGTGAAAAACTGGATATTAACAAGACTTTAAAAGACCTTACGGCATCTATGACGCAGCTGTCAGTGTACGACAAATATATAACCGGCTTAAAAGGTGGCCAATATGATTCATTGAAAACTGCTTGGAAAGATCTATACAATGAATCTCAGTCACTATATGGTATTGTAAAGTCTTCAACACCAATTCCAAACGATGAAAATTCATCTTTTAGTTCTAATACTTTTACTGATTATATGAATACTTTTTCAGAAGAGTGTTCGTACTTTAATTAGACAGTTTCCGGGAGTAATAAACCTCCGAGTTTTTTATCGCTGCTCTCTTGATTATTTAATTGACATATTATGTAACATATGCTATCCTAACATTACCGATCGATTTAGACTAATAGAAGTGTATAAGCAAAAATAAACATCCCCAAAAGCCCCAGGTTACGTAAGCCTGGGGATTTTTTATTACTAAAATCGAATTAACATATATCTCCTCTTTACATTCAAATACGTATTTGCTATACTCTATACAAACATATGTTCTTTTTTATATTCTCGTGGTAATAAAAATTCATGAAAGGAAAGTCTTTATGTCTGCATTTGGAATTGGTTTTAATACGCAAGGCACCGAAGCTGGGAAGATTCGCGGAACACAAAAAGAGATAGCCTGCGCCTGTTGGTTTACAAGTATCGGAAAACCAACACCTTACATGATAAAATTTAAGGATGAAAATGATGAAATCCAGACTGTTAAAGAAATTTTCGTGAAGTATATGGAACAAAAGAATTACTCCGGGATTCCTTCATTAGAATATCTCTGCACTATTGTTATAAACAATATACAGCATGAGGTTAAGCTGATATTTTTTAAAGAAGAATGTAAATGGGTTATGAATTTTTTATAATATTTAGCCAGAGGAATAAACCTCCGGGTTTTAACGGAAATAATCCATTGACATATAATGTATATTGGAATATAATTATATTGTTATGAGGGATTACCCGGTCGTTATGGCCGGGTTTTTTTATGCCTTTTTGCCATATAATTTATATTAAACTTTAATTGTATAATGAAATTTTTGGAATTAATAGACTGTTTCTTTAGCCGGCTCCAGGCTATAATTTAAGAAACAAATGATAAAATTCAATGGAGGTAAATTTATGAAAAGACTTAAGTATTTATTTATGGCTCTAGTTATGGTTACATGTTTAGTAGGTTCAAGTGAAACAGTGTCTGCAAGTAATTACAGTACAGGAAAGGCAGTAATAC
>JAEYPZ010000120.1:0-3477 GCA_023410275.1 Bacillota bacterium | reverse complement strand
CAGCCAGTCGCTGCGAAAGAAGACATGGAAGCACCTAATGCCAGCAGTGCTGCTGTAGATAAAACAGCAACTAATTTGGTCTGCTTTCTCATAATAAATGCACTCTCCTTTTTTTCTTTTTGAAATTTTTCAGATGAAATTCCTAATTGCATCACATGGCTATTATACTTCTAATATTGGAAATTATCGAAAGCAAAACCCATTTTTACCACTATTTATGCTTTATTTTTACTATTTTTTCGAATTTTTCTTGATTTTTTAATGAACAGTTTATATACTTATGTTAAACTGTTCTTGTTTGATTCTAAAAGGGAGATGGAAGATATGACGAAAGGAAACGTAATAAACGAAATTACAACCGGTAACAAAAGCGTCGTCGAGCAAAGCCTTGATGATTTCCAGGAATATTTAAAAATCAACAATATGTCTGCAAACACCATTCACGTATATCTGTTTGCAGTCAGACAGTTTCTTGACCTCTACCATGTAGTCAGTCATGACAATCTCATGCTCTATAAGTGCTATTTAATGGAACATTACAAGCCGCAGACAGTAAATTTAAGAATTCGTGCCCTGAATTGTTATATGGAATCTTTAAAGCTTGCTTCTTCAAAAATGCTGATGATACGCATACAGCAAAAAACTTTTCTGGAGAATATCATTAGTCAGGCGGACTATGAGTATCTGAAAAACTGTCTCATCCGTGATGGGAACATGCTGTATTATTTTGTGGTTCGATTTATGGCTGCAACCGGGGTGCGTGTCAGTGAGCTTGTAATGGTAAAAGTAGAGCATGTGAAACGGGGATACATGGATATTTACTCCAAAGATAACAAAATAAGGAGAATCTACTTTCCCAAAAACCTGCGCACAGAAGCTCTTAACTGGCTGAATCGGATCAGCCGTGTCAGTGGATACGTTTTCTTAAATCGTTACGGCGAACCGATTACTCCTGCCGGAATACGGGGACAGCTGAAAAAATTTACAGCCTTATACGGACTGGATCCAAAGGTAGTCTACCCTCATTCCTTCCGCCATCGTTTTGCTAAGAATTTCATTGAAAAATGCGGAGATATTTCCATGCTATCTGATATTCTGGGTCATGAGAGCATCGAAACCACCAGAATTTATCTGCATAGAAGCAGTACGGAACAAAAACAGATTGTAAATCAGATTGTGAATTGGTAGAAAATTATGGTGAATGATGAATTAATAAACGATTTTAGAAAATACCTTAAGAAGAGAAATTTATCGGGAAACTCCATAACTGCATATGCCGGCAGTGTACGTCTTTATTTCACTTTGTATGATGAGGTTACCCCTGAACATCTACAGCAGTATAAGAGCTATTTAATTCCGCGTTACAGACCGGCTACCGTGAATCAGCGTATTTATGCCATTAACCATTTTTCCCGTTTTTTAACAGAGACCAATGAAGTGGATTCTATTGTATTGTCCTCTTACCGCCTCCCCTCTGTTAAAGTACAACAGAAAACCTTTCTGGATACCATTATCTCCAATGAGGATTATGAGATCTTTAAAGAAAAACTGAAAGAAGAAAAAAATTATTTCTGGTATTTTATTGTACGGTTCCTGGCTGCAACAGGCGCGCGGGTCAGTGAACTGATTCAGATAAAAGAGGAGCATTTAAAGCTTGGTTATCTGGATCTCTATTCCAAGGGAGGAAAGATACGCCGAATTTACTTTCCCGATTCCCTCTGTGAAGAGGCACTGGCATGGTGCCAGGAGCGTGGAGTAGAAAGCGGTTTTCTGTTTTTAAATAAAGCCGGACATTTAATTACCCCCCGTGGTATTAATTACCAGCTAAAACATCTGGCCAGCCGTTATGGAATAAATCCGGATACCGTCTACCCTCATTCTTTCCGGCATCGTTTTGCAAAGAATTTTTTAGCCCGCAACAATGACATATCGCTGCTTGCAGATTTATTGGGACATGAGAGCATTGAAACTACCAGAATCTACCTCACCCGCTCCAGCGAGGAGCAGCAACAGGTACTTGACGAAATTATCACATGGTAAGCGTATTTTTTTATTATTTCATGTTTCTTTTTTCAGATTTCTGAGATATAATTTCAAAAAGGAGGATAATACGTGATGCTAATCTCTTTTCGGTTTAAGAACTTCCGTTCCTTTTTGGACGAGACATATGTTAATATGAAGGCGGTCACCTACAAAGAACTTCCTGACCATCTGATTTCATTTGACAACCAGAAGCTGATAAAGACACTGGCTGTCTATGGACCCAATTCAAGCGGGAAAACCAATATTTTTCTTGCCTTTGCCAGTTTTCACTCTCTGATTTTCTGGCAGCTGTTTCCTTCCCAGGCATCTTATAAAAACCGCTTTATTAATCTTTTGCAGCTGAATTCCATGGACAAGATTGTACCCTTTGAACGGGGTGAGCCAGAGACTCCCCCAACTGAAATGGAAGTATCTTTTATAAGCGGCAACAGGATTTATGAGTATGGGATCTCCATCTGTTCCCAAAACATCCTGACGGAACACTTAACCGTCGATCACCACCTGGTATTTTCGCGTACTGCAACTGAACTTTCCTACGGTCGTTTCTATGAAAAATGCATGCGTTCCAAATCGGGAATCCGCCCTCATGACAACCGGTTGTTTTGTTCCATTCTGTCATCTATGGATATTCCCGAAATAAATGCAATTATGAAGCCTTTTGAGAACTTTTTCTCCAGTAAAATTCATTATTATTTTGACGATCTGGAGATGTTTCAAATTCTTGGTAACACTTTGATGGATGGAAAGTTATTTAAAGTCCTGGAAAATCCGGAGGCGATCAATTTCGGACTGAGTCAGCTTCGCAAACTGGGGATTCCTGTAGAAGACATTATAATTGAAAACGGGATTCCAAAACTGGGATATCTTACTAAATCCCGGTCAAGCGGTCAGTCATTTATCAAATATATGAATATTACGGATATTTCCTCCGGCACTCTTAAAAATCTGTTTATGTTTTTAAGAATCTTTGAACTGAGCAAAAACGGAGGTATTCTGATGGTTGACAGCATTTCCGGTGAATTTCATCCCACTGTCACCAAGTTTATTGTTGATTCATTTCAACAGGAGATGAACAAGAATATACAGCTTATTTTCTCAACTCACGACATCTCCATTTTGAATAATCAGCAGTTTCGACGTGATGAGGTAGCCTTTGTAGACATGAATGAATACGGAGAATCCAGACTCTATACCCTTGCTGATATCAAAGTCCGGTCTGATGCCAGCTTTTCCAAGGACTACCTTCTTGGTAAATACGGGGCAATTCCCCTCGTCAAGGATAGGATCTTTTGATGCAAAAAAAAGACACACTATGTGTCTTTTTTTAACTCAGAAGATGAATACTTGCAGTATCTTTAGAACATACCTCAAGTACAATATTGCATTCTGAAACATGCTGGTAATTAATATCCAGAGAATAATCCACCTGAACTT
>JAEYPZ010000153.1:0-3368 GCA_023410275.1 Bacillota bacterium | reverse complement strand
AAGCAAAGGAGGAGGAAGGATTATGAAACCGCTGAAACTGACCATGTCGGCATTTGGTTCCTACAAAGATCTGGAAACGGTGGATTTTCAGATTGCAGGTCATGGGATTTTTCTCATTACCGGAGATACCGGCTCTGGAAAAACTACAATTTTTGATGCTGTTTCTTACGCTCTTTTCGGAGAAACCAGCGGACAGAGAAGAGAACCCTCCATGATGCGCAGCCAGTATGCAGATGATGACAGGGAGACTTTTGTTACCTTCCGCTTTTTAGAACAGGGAGAAACCTATGAAATTACAAGAAGCCCTTCCTATTTAAGAAGCAGTAAGAGGAAAAACAAAGACGGAAAATATACAAAAATCTCAGTTCCTGCAAAAGCTTCCCTGATTCTTCCAACCGGACTTGAATTTGCCGGAAATATCCGGGATATCAACCAGAAGATAGAAGAAATTATAGGAGTGGATTTAAGTCAGTTTTCCCAGATTGCTATGATTGCACAGGGAGACTATTTAAAGCTTCTTCTGGCCACTTCCAAAGAAAGAAAAGAAATCTTTTCCAGAATTTTCAATACGGGAATATACAGCCGGATACAGTATAAGTTAAAGGAAAAAAACAATTTCTATGCAGGAAAGCTGGAAGACAACAGGAAACTTTGCGCTCATGAGACAGGAAATCTGGAGCTTTTGAATGACAGCATACATAAAGAAGAGTGGTTTATGCTGATGGAATTTCCAGAGACAAAAATAGAAGAGATCATAAACCAGGTATCTGTTATCCTGGCTGAGATATCCGAAAAAGAAAAGCAGCTGTCTGAGGAGAGGGAAAAAAGCAGTGAAACTCTCTCCATCGTGGAACGTAAACGAAATCAGGCAATGGAACAGAACCGGCTGTTTGATAAATTAAATGAGGCCGCTGACCGCGTGGAGGCACTGAGGCTTCAGAGTGAAGGCTGGGAGCTGAAAAGAGAGCGGCTTGCCATAGGTGAACGGGCAGAAAAAGCATATACGGCAGAGAACCAGTATAAGGACAGAAAAAACAACTGGGAAGCGGCTAAGAAACGGGAAGCAGAGCTTGAGGAAGAGCTTAAAAAGGCAGGGGAAATACTTGCCGTAGTAAAGAAAGCTGCGTTGGAAACCCAGGAAGCATCGGAAAAAGAAGTTCCTAAGCTTACTATTTTATTAGACAGGCTTAATTCTTCCATGCCTCTGTACAAAGACTGGAAGAAGATGGAAGAACTATGCCGGATCAAAAAAAGTGCTGAGGAGGAATCCCAGAAACGGTTTTGGGAAGCAGAAAAGGAACTGGAACGGGTCAGTCTGCGCTTAAAAGAATACGAAAAAAGACAGGAGTCTCTGACAGCAGCAGCTGCAAAACTTTCTGACTTAAAGGAGCTTACAGGCCAGTATACCAGAAAGGAAGAAGCTTTAAAGAACCTTCTGCAGGCATTAAAACAGTACAGAGAAGTACAGCTGGAAGTATCCCAATTAAGGCTTTCTGAGAAGGAGGCACAGACTGAATACCAAGAAGCACAGTCCAGGTATGCCACTCTCTATCAAAGCTTTTTTGAACATCAGGCAGGCCTGCTGGCAAAGGATTTAAATGAAGGGACTGCATGTCCTGTATGCGGCTCAATCCATCATCCACAGAAAGCGAAGTTTTATGATGACAGCATTACAGCTGAAATGGTTGATGAAGCCAGGATTAAGAGAGATCAGGCAAATGAACGACGATCTGAGGCAGCACTCCTTACGATACGAAGATATGAAAGCTGCCGGCACCAGGAAGAATGGATCAAGAAAGAAGCCAGTTTATGGTTTGATCCCTGCATTGATCTTGATTTAATGGAGGAGCGTTTCTTACTGGAAGAGGAAAAAACAAAAGACCTGTTAATGAAAGTACGGGAGGAAGAAAAGAAAGCGAAAGAAGCAGAAGCCGGTTTAAAGGAACTGATTGAAAACAGGCAAACGGATGCGCTTCGTATGGCAGAGCTGGAGCAGATAAGAGAGATGCTTAGGAGCGAGTGGCAGGATAAGAAAGTGGAGAATTCTGCTTTATTTGCACAGCGGGAACAATTAGAAAAGAATCTTCCTTACCCGGATGAGAAGCAGGCTATAATACAGCTGGAAAAGATAAAAAACAGGAGAGATCTCTTTCTTTCCCAGGAGAAACAGGCAAATGAAAGGTTTCTTCTTTTATCAGAAGAAGAACAGGAGAAAAGAGGTCGTCTTGCTTCATTGAAGGAGAACAGAGAGACCCTTTTGAAGGCACAGGAGAGTTCAAAAGAGGCTTATTATTCCCTGCTTTGCGAACTGGGATTTTCTGATGAAACAGATTATCAAGCGGCAAAGATTTCTTTGGAACAACGGACAGCCTGGCAGCAGGAAATACGGGGCTATGAGGAGGCGTGTCTCACGGCCAGGACGATTTATAACCAGTACAAAGAAGAGACAAAAGGCCGGGATAGAATTGATACTTCACAATGGGAAGAGCAGGCTGCTGTCTTAAGGGAAGAACAAAAGATGCTCCAGTTAAAATCAGCAGAAATAGCAGGGATCAAAAGCCGGACAGAGCGGACAGAGAGTAATTTGAAAAAGCTTTTTAAGGAACGGAACGAACTGGAAAAGCAATACAAGCTGTATCACAGTTTAATCCAGACAGCCAATGGAAAGCTTTCCGTCAGTCTGGATTTCCAGACCTATGTACAGCGTCAGTATTTTAATCAGATGGTACATGCCGCCAATAAGCGGTTAAAGATTATGTCTGACGGTGAGTTTTTACTTCAGTGCCGGGATTTAAATGCACTGGGAAGACAGGGGGAGGTTGGACTGGATCTTGACGTGTACAGCCTTTCGACCGGGCAGCTGCGTGATGTGAAAACATTGTCTGGAGGAGAATCTTTCATGGCAGCACTTGCCATGGCTCTTGGAATGGCAGATATTATTCAGAGGACAGCAGGAAATGTGCGGATGGATGCCATGTTTATTGATGAAGGCTTCGGATCCTTAGATGAGGAATCCAGGTTAAGAGCAGTGCGGATACTTCTGGAACTTGCGGGAGAACACAGGCTCATAGGAATTATTTCTCATGTAAGTGAATTAAAAGAACAGATTGATAAGAAACTGATCGTTTTCAAAAACGAGAGCGGCAGTAAAATCCGGTGGGAGCTGGATCACTTGTCCTGCCTTTGATCAGTGGTGGAAGCGGGAGACTGGGAACTTAAAAGTCAGTTTTCCCGCTTGCTTATTTCGCTATTCTCTTATTTTTTTCTGGCCTTCAAACAGCAGATTTAGCAGATTATCGAAGTCCTGGTCCCCCAGTGGTTCCAGTTCTGTGATCAGTTCATGAAGCAGGATGGGGTTTGGATTTTCT
>JAEYPZ010000001.1:0-11771 GCA_023410275.1 Bacillota bacterium | reverse complement strand
CAATAACCCTTCATACCTTGTACACATATGAACGGTATACTATGTTTGTAAGGTAAATCACACCTCAACCTTAATAATTTTTTTCATAAATCGGCCAGTAGGATAACCTGCTGGCCTCTCCTCTGTTATTCCGCATCCAGGCAGGTGCCGGTTTCATCTAAGGTAATTGCTCCTCTACTACATATACCGTTTTTACCCCTATAAACACAGTCTTCAGCATCACAGTAAATCGTTGTATTTCTGTTTGGTTCTTGCATAACCTAAACCTCCTCAATTACTATCCAGCCTCTGTAATAAAAAGCCCTATCAAAACCCATTGATTTGTAACCATGGAATTCCTTTATCTTACTCAGCCTATTAATAAGATTCATATTACCTTTGACCGGAAACTTATTGATATAGACATGCCTTCTATCATCACAGCGCCCCTTCATCCCCGGGTCGATATCTATAACTCCGTTTAACCCTGCAGCCGCTATAACCTCTCTGGCCTTAACGCAATACTTATCCCAATCGTAAAATACTGTTTCTCTCGGATATTCGTTCATACGTCACCTCTTCTTTTGATTGATCTTAGCCATTAAGTCAGCTATTATTACGCCTGTCTTTGTAAGCTCCGCATCATTTTGTATTAGCTTATGCCGATTTAGTAATAACATCTGTTGCTTAGTAACCAAAATAAGATTTTCAATAACAAAATTACGATTATTTCTATCACCAAAAATCACATTATGCCCTTGGGGAACTGGTCCATTATGTTCTTCCCAAATCAATACATGCTTTAGCTTCCAGTTTTTATTAAGATGTCCATCTTGAATCTTTACATAAGTGTAACCGTCTTTTGAATCAATTCTCTCGGAGCCAATAGGTAATCGATTAGACGGTACATTACCTTTCTTGAACTGAGATTCCTCGCCGCCTATCCAGTCCTTCGCCTTACCCTTGTTTGCAGGAATATGTCCCTTCTGAAACCGATGGGCTACACCTACCTCACACAGATTTACTCCGGATAGACCATTCCCGAGGCCAAGTCTATATACCAGGCTCTTTATTGCTGATTCTTCAAAGTTAGTCCCAAAATGCTCATTAAGCATATTGGTAAGCTCTGGAAACTGTCTACCGACTACCTTATCCCGGATATATTGTTTCTGCTCCTCTGTATAAATGCGATTCATAAACTATCCCTCCAGCATCTTTGGCAGCTTAGTTTCGGCATTCATTTTATCATCGGCCAGTCTCTGGGCTTCAAGGACTAAGGAGCCGTTGGCAATTATCTGTATTGCTACAGTGTTAATAGCTTTCGTCCTGGTTATTTCCTCCTGTAGGGCTTCGCCTTTCAGATCTTCATCGCTTAACCTTTCAAGCTGTGCGAATAAATGATTATTCAAATCTCCTAATGTATTCTTCATCTTTCCACCTACTTTCTTCCGGCAAGCATTTGGCGCTTAAACTCGTCCTTACCCATCTTGTTTGCATCAAGAAAAGGGTCCTTCCTGCGCTGCTCAACTTCTGCATCACGAAAACCGTCATCCTTGCCGTAGCTTGTCCGGTTTAACTTATTCCGGCTTATATAGCTGTTAAGCATAGACTTGTTAACCCCAAAATAGTCAGCTACTTCTTTAAGGGTTTTACCTTCATCCAAATACATCTTCTTAACCAATTCAACGGTCAACTCTGGTTTAGGCTCTTCCGGTGGCACCGGTTTTTCTACGGGTTTATTTTTCTCAGGCGATTTCACCATATCCTGGACAGCCGCCTCGAATTCTGGATTAACAATAGCCGGCTTCCGATTTAGCTTCTCCAGGAAGGATTGCGCATCAGTAGCATTGCTGTAGATTATATTTACAATATTCTCCCTAATCGTAGAAAGCTGACCTGCACTGAGTATCCCCTCCAGGGCAACAACCTGCTTACTATCCGGGTCATTAAA
Organism: Bacillota bacterium; assembly: GCA_023410275.1. Classification (GTDB taxonomy): domain Bacteria; phylum Bacillota; class Clostridia; order Lachnospirales; family Lachnospiraceae; genus Anaerocolumna. Next base: position 9,841 of record JAEYPZ010000001.1, on the reverse strand, counting down.
GCATACATCCAAATTCTTTACCTTTTCCGCTACAGAATCACAGGTCTCAATTACATTCATTTTTTCGTAAATTTGATTTACCAATTCCCTGGTACTATTCAAAACTTCCTCTCTCAACATAGCTTATTCCTCCTCATTAAACTTTTTAATGGTTTCATTTAAGGCATACAGGCTATTCAGCTTTTCCTGTGCTTTTTCCAATGCTTCCTTGTCATACCGGAATATATCCACCTTCTGGTTAAACTTTCGAAGGAAATCAAGTATGACACTTGGCGGCAGTTTCATATCCAGGCTCATAGTATCCGCCATGGCAGTGGCCACAATCATTAATTCATCCTTTGCCCTTATTCTAGCCACTGCTGTAAGTTCGGACTGGCTTATGTTCAAAGGGGCATCATGTATCCCCCGATAACTTATTTCTCTTTCCAGAGTTTCTATACCGCCGCTCTTTGCAATCCTTAGGGCAAATGCCATACCGTCAAGATATAAGCGCTGCTCTTTACTTTTAATGGCCATCAGTCATCCTCCCAATCTCCAGACTCACATATTTCATCCGGAGATTCTAATCGGCTCTTTAATACATTGCAATCTGTCGAACTGCTCACAGTTTCATCTAAAAGCTCCAGCAGCCCATCCAGGTTATATATCTCTTCATCAATTTCGGCTGTATAAACTAATTTCATTGTTTGGCTCCCTTCTGAAAGTCTTTTAAATAATCCACCAATGCAGATTTGTTAGTATTACACTCATAAAAGGTTCTTGACTCATCAATTAAATGCATTGAGCCCTTTTGACTCCATTCAGATTTAACACCCAACAGGTAATACTGCTCTGCACCATATTCATAATCCTTAGTCTCTTTGTATGTCTGCCAGGCATGCTTCCGGCTAACCTTAACCACAATAGCGATATTATCCGTTAAATCATACCTATAATACTTTTCTCCGGTTTCAATCTGGTCAATCCATACTGGCCAGGTTGTGTAGTTCTCAATAAAGTCTTTACGCTGGTCATTATTTTTCAGGATAGGCAGCTCCGGTTGAATCACTTCGGGTATTGCTTCGGCTGCTGGCTCGCTTAACTTATCCAGTAAAGCTGTTGCAGCATCCAGACGCATTTTAGTTTTATACCGGATAGGATCTGTACAGTTATCCTTACGAAGAACACCCAGATTATTGGTATGGGTTGAAATCTCCATCCTTATATCTACAAAACGGTATTCCTCCGGATCTTGGATGATGTTTTCTGACTCCTCTTCCTCTTCGGAATAGTTCTGTATAACCTCCGCTTCTACAACCTCTGTTTCCTGGACTGTCTTGTCCTGAGTAGCAATGCTCGTATCCGGTATCCAGTTATTAAGATCACCATCACAGTTATCACAGGGAAATTCATTGGTATCAAAGTGCTCTTTAAAATAATCCTCCCGTGGCATGATGTTGTATTTACAGTTAGCGCATTTTTTTACTACAGGTTTTCCTTCCCAAAAATCAAATTTTGGAGTATCGTCCACGGAAACAGGGATAACATCCTCTGTTTTTGGCTTGCTAGTTTTTTCGCGGTACCATGGATCCTTTTTAGCGTCCTCACGGGAATAGTGCCAGTGTTCACTTTCGGCAGAGATGTTATGTATAGATTCAGACTTATCCTTCACGGTGAAATACTTTGGAGAGAAAGAGCTATCCTTCGATACAACCTCATACTTTCCAATATCTCCACTTCCTCCTACATCATAAATAACTGTGCCTGGTTCCGGCTTTTTATCATCATAAGAGTTTGTTTCAGGTTTATTTTCTGATTCTGAAACATTAATTTCCTGTTGCGACGTCGCAACAACCTTATCCGCACTTTTAATATCCCTTATCTCTGCGACAGTGGTCGTTATCGTAATCTGCTCCAGCTGTGCATCAGTAAGAGTTAGCATTTCCTGTAGTTTGCTACTACTGAAATCCCTATACTGCTCCAAAAGGTCCGGAGAATTACCATCTATTGAGAATTTATCATTTATAGCCATAAATCTGGATGCACTTGACTTACTTATTCCAAACTCTGCCTGCGCAAATTCCCAAATGCTTGTGTATCCATCGGCTTCATATAGCCCCCGATCCCTGACGTCCTTAAGATAAAAGCCTATCTTCATAAAGGCTCTGGAAGCATTATTGATATTGTCTTTGATAATAGACTTAATAGTATCCAAGGATGTATTTTCATACCACTTAATCTCATTCATCTGGCTTACCTCCTTTCTTATATGTCCTATCCCAGCAATGCTTATGTACAAATACATCACTTTTTCGCCTGGTCAAAGAATGATAAAAGTCCCCACTATTTGCTTCAGATTCTGTAATGTATAGACCACATATATCACAAGGACTTTGTTGAGCCAGGATGATCAAACCTTTTTCATCTCTTTTCAATGTCCTTGCTCCTCTCCTTATATTCTTCTTCTATCAAAGTACTTAGATTTACTGTAATATGCAGCACTAAGTCTATGTCACCGTATTTGCGACTTATCTCTCTTGCTTCATTTCTCATGTTTATCAAATCCTTTTCAGATTTAATGCGTTCCTTCCACTCGAGATAAAATTCATTATAAGTCTCATTAAATATATCTTTTACTATATCCATTCGCCCTCCTGCGGTTCCCAGGGTTCCCAAGCGGTTCCCAAAGGTTTGGGAACCGCTAAAGCCTTGATTTTACTAACAAAAACGGTACGGTACCCGGAGTTCCCAAGATTTTTTAACTCCTATAGGAAAATACTTTATATAAATATATCTTCTATATAATATTGTTAAACTTCTTGGGAACCGGGAACTATGACCGCAAAGCCTTGATTTTACTGCGCTGAGCGGTTCCCAAGCCTTTGGGAACCGTTGGGAACCCTGTGTCTAAAAGCCTTGATTTTACTGGGTTTTACGTTTTGATATGTAACAAGAAATTTTGGGAACCTCTATTTAAAAGGAATTCTGTCCTTTTCTGCTGGTACAAATTCTGTATCAGGTTCCGGAAGGCAGACGCACCATAACTTAGTTCCGTTAATGCTAACCTTTTTAAATTCTCTGTCAGAAGCTGTTTCTGTTAAACCTTTCCTTTTCATCCAAGATGCAAGAGCTTTAGAATCATATCCGCCTTCGGCACATATCTTCTCATAAATACTTTTAAGGACATTAGTCTTATTGCCAGCTGATATACTTCCCCAACACTCTCCCATAGGAGGGCGGCCTCCTTCAATGAATTTATAATGATTTGCTGCCACCATGTCCAGTAAGTATTCATATGCCCGGATATTAATATCTATGGATTCTTTTGTACGAAGATATTTATCTATATCTGTAGGCTTTAAAGCCTTGTCATCACCAAATATCCATTTAGTGGCAAGTGCATCAGCAGTAAGAATTATTGCGGCCGCCATTGTCTGTTTTTCCGTGGACCCTGTACCGAGCGCGTTGTAAAATTCCTTGTATAGCTGTTCTGTCTCTTCTTTAGCGCCTTTATTATTTAGCAACATAATAAACATCCTACCTGCATGTCCATAATTCTTTCTAAGGATATCAGCAGTACTTGGAGCGTCTTTAAACAGTTTCTCTTTACACTCAATCTCAATAATCCTGTTCAAAGCTCCTCCACCGGAAGCGCTATTTGTGATTGGGGATTCCCCTGAAGTTAGTGTGCAGTTTTTCCAAGTCTGAGTTTTTTGTATTCCTCCAGTTTTCTTTCCTCTTATTCTGCCGATTCCTTCGCAGAGCATATAGACAATAGTTTCAAACATTCTTTTATCCTTAACTAGCTGAAATTCATCTAAAATAAGGGGCATTGAGTTTACAAAGCCTGCCATTAGTTCTGTACCAACCTGGGTACCATTAAAAGTTTGTATGTATCCTTCTTCTCCGGGATCTCCCCATACTGATGCCGCAAGCATTTGAGATACCGACTTTCCAGCCTCTGAATCTCCCCAGAAATGAACCATGAAATTCAATTTACCAAGTACTTTTAACAAAACACTTCCAAAGCTGGCAGCCAGCATAATCCTTGCTGGGGAGTCAGTCTCTCTTATCTCTTTCGTTATTTTAAGCCATTCTTCAAAACTTCCTTCAGTCCTGACAGCATTATAAATATTCTCAAAATCATTCTGCCCATCAAATATCAAATCTTCTACATAAGGACTGAAATCACCGCCATTAGTCCACCCAAGCCTTGAAACTGAGTTGTTCTGTGGAATGATATCATAATTTAGGTTTTCAACATCATGAAGGTATCGGACCAAGTACTTAGAGTTTTCCGAAGTGACAGCAACACCATTATTAGCAAGCTCAAGGATGTTGTTAGCACTGGCGATGGTCCTGCGTTCATATATTTCATTCCGCCATTTCACTCCCTTACGAAAAGCAATCCGGAGTTTCTCAATACCGGTATCAATATTGGTCAGGCACTCTACCGGCATTATGGGGTGTACACAAGCAATATCTTCACCATTGCGCTCATTCCGTCTGGTAACACCGAAATCATCCGCTAACCATTCCCCGGTTTTTAATTCCAACTCCTGACCATTAAACTGAGTAACATTGTCTATGATAACGCCTTTGCCGGCCTGCTCTTCAGCATATGACTTAAGCATCCTGCCAAAATCTTTAAACCCAACAGCTGCAGCATTGTCTTTAAGGATGGTAAACATCTGATTGTACTTAAATCGGTTATTTCTCAGCTCGAACAGTACTCTATATGGTTCCTCTGTATTAAATTCAGCTTTCGAGTATTGTTTAACTGATACCTCTTCCATGCTTTCTCATTACCTCCTTGCGTTCCTCAAATGTCCCATTTTCTAATGTTTCAAGGTCTATTGTGTATCTCAGTGTTTCATCTCTACAGAATTTTTCCTCATCGGAAAGTGGTTCAAAGGATGATGCAACAGTCTTATACATTGATATTGCTTTTACCAGAAATGCTTTTGTATCAGAATATAAAGCTCTATAAGTCGGCTTAATGTGTACCTGCTTGGCTTTCGGAGTTTCATTATGGCTTTTTTGAACCACCATCCGCTTCCGGTAACTTTGCATAGGTTAATCACCACCTAATATTTCAATTATCTTTTTTCCGGTATGAAGCTTGTCACAAAAGAGGAACTGACATCCATATTTCTTTTCCATGGTCATCATCACCTTAGCCAATGTTTCCCCGGTCATAGCCTTTGTCTTTGCCACTTCATAATGTGCAATTTCCCAGTATTCTTCCCCATTATTATCTTTCAGGCACCTATCCGGTACCCAAATCTTTTTCCCTTTTCCTCTTGGGTTCTCCCACTTGGAAACGTCATCTATACATTTAATCTGGTTGCTATGTTCAATAAGAATAATTAGCTTAATACCATTCTCCTGGGCTCTGACAAGCTCATTCCGGAACCGGTCATGGTTCTGGCATACATTGGCACATATTTCAGGTAGATTCTGCTTACGGTCTATAATAACTCTTGGATTATCCAGTGACATGTAATCACCGGTCCATAGCTTTGAAATGTAATGTTTTACCCCTTGCTGATCAAACTCCGTTACTATTTTTTGGATTGCCCGGGATTTCTCCCGGGAGTCAATCTGTATTGTTAAATTCATATGTCACCAACCTTAACTGAAGGGAAGCTCCTCATCCAATCCGTCGGGTATGTTCATAAAACCGTCTCCAACTGCCTGGCTGGGTGCCGGCCTATGAGTTTGCTGATAACCGGATTCGGAACCGGATGAACTTTTGCTTTCTGCAAATTCCTGTTCTTCTATGACAACATCTGTAGTGTAAACTTTCTGACCATCCTTATTGGTATAGCTGCCGGTTTGAATCCTGCCAGTAATGGCAATCTTGGTTCCCTGCTTAAAATACTTCTCTGCAAATTCAGCAGACTTACCAAAGCTTACACAGCTGATAAAATCGGCATCCGGTTCTCCTTCTCTTTTAAACCTGCGGTCTACAGCCAGGGTGAACCTTGCAATCGAATTACCATTGTCGGTATATCTGACTTCGGGATCACGTGTTAATCTTCCCATTAAAATGGCTTTATTCATGTATGCCCTCCTGAGATTCTTCAGTATTGCCTTCGTTATCTGTTCCGGATTCCGCTTTTACTTTTCCAATTATGGTTTTAAGTTTATCCTTAAAGTCTTCCACCTCTGACTCAGGAACACCGGTTTCAATCACAATTCCCTGCCCTCTCTCGTTGAGCTGCACCAGGTCACCAACCTTTACCTCTACATCGGATATATATGTATATGCTCTGCCCTGTGGCTCCCCGTCTCTTAAAAATTTGGCCTTTATTAAATTCATTATTTGGCATCCCCCTTTGACTTAGTCTTTTCCAAGGCGCTCATTGCCAGTTTAAAAGTGTTTTCCGTCATATCTTCCAGGCTATTGATTTTATAACGGTCAAGTAGTGCTTTTTCAGTCACACCGGTTCTGATGAGCTCCTTACGGATTACAGTGATTTTTACAGCGTCTATTTTCTGGTTTGCCACCCGCTCCTGTTCGGCAACCATTTCAGCCTCAGTCTTGGGAAGTGTAGTATTTTGCGCCTGAGTAGATGGCTTGTTTTGAGTCTTACGCCCGGCTGGATCCTTGGGTTTAACCTCATGTGATTCTCCATCCGGGTCAACCATTTCCTCTGTAGGGATGCAGAACACCTGGAAGCAAGCATACTTATAGGCAATGCTCATTGCTTTATTTGTTGCCTTATCACCACTGTCCATGGCTTCTCCAATTACTTTAGCCTCAATGAAGCTGCCATCCTCTGCAAAAAACTTATATGAAACACCTAATCTAGTAAAAAAAAGAACACTCTCTTTCTTCTGCCCTTGAAACTCCTTTACAGAAACCTTTTCGCCTCTTTCTTCACTTGTAACTTCTGGAACTATGAACACTTTATGCTTTACCAGTGCCGGCTGTAATGCATTCATGACATCATCGATACCGCGGTACATGAATCCTTGCTGCTGATTCTTCTTATCTTTGCCTATTGCTCCGATTTCTGCCATGATACCATTTATAGCTTCGTAAATTTTTCCTTCCATCAAATATCCGTCCTTTCATATACAAGGCCTTGTTCTTTAATAAAATCTTCAACTTTTATCAAATCCCATGGATCCCCGGTAACAGTAAAAGTTGCACGAAAGAGAGTTTCTCCTGGAGTTACAAAGGGCAGTTCACCGGCCGTAAAAGGATCTTCTGAGGTTTCTTCCGCTTCCACCGGAAAGGCTTCCTCCAAATCATTTTCCATAGTCGGGAAAGGATCCTCTGCGGCAATGTGTCTAACCGATTCCTCCTCTGTTTTTGATTCAACCGCTCTTGCTGCTTCGACTGCTTTTGCCTCCTCGGCAGCCTTTGCCCTCTCTTCTGCCCTGATTCGGTTCTCCTCAGCGATCCTTTGGCGCTCTTCCTTAAGGATCCGCTGTTTTTCCTGTTCCCGTATCCGATTTTCCTCGGCAATACGCTTTCGTTCCTCTTCGGCCTTGCGTTTTTCCTCTTCCTTGCGGAGAATTTCAGCTTTTTGCTGTTCATACCTGTTTATGTAGGAAATAGCATCTGCAAGGCTCAGGTTGGTACGATATTGCTCCAATGCCTTGGGCACAGCCTCAGAGCCCATGTCTGTGATGGTCTGGATCGCCATATCCGTACTGGAAATAACCTCTTCCAGCTTTTCCTTAATGGATTTCATGGTGACTGAGGAAGTCTCCCACTTGCTGTCATAGATTTTGTCAAAGGGAAGATATTCGCCCAGGGAGCCGATAAGTTCATCGTAAGCAGTACGTATTTTTACTTTCTTCTCGGCCTTTTTCTTTTTTTCAAATACCTTAACCTGCTTGTCAATTAATTTAATAGGATCCTCAATAAGAGCCACTAATTCATTAGCCTTTTTCTCAAATTCTGTATATGGCTTAAGACAGTCTTTTTTTACCTCAATTCGCTTATCATCAATGGCCTTCTTAATCTTCCTAAGGGTAGCAATATCCTTTTTCCCTTCGGCACTGGTCTCTTCTGTAAGCTGTGTATCCTTATATAATTCCATCTGCGCAGCCAGGTTTTCCTTGATTTCTTCATAGTTAAACTCTATCTGGCCAGGAACTTGGCTAACGACAACTTCTAAATCGTGCATTACTCTCCTACCTCCTCCAGTATTTCCTCTATTAATTCATCAAGGGTCCTTGCCTTGTTCTTTGATTTAGGATATTTCTGATAGGTAGACTCTACCGCGTGTATTCCATACTGCTTTTGATATCCTATAGCCTGGTCCAGTGTTATATCAGAGGTTTTTCCGGTAATAGTGCACTTGGATTTATCACTATAAACAAAGAATAATTTCCACATTACATCCCTGCCTCCTCTGTAAACCCTTCCAAGCAGCCACGGCAGATATGCTTCCCACCTTTTTCAACGAGGTCCTCTGTGCCACCGCAAGCCATGCAAACAGCTTTCGGCACCGGCTTAAGGCAGATGGTATTATTATCAGTAAAGATTTCTACGGGATCACCAGCATTGATTCCGAAGGTTTTTCTTAATTCCTTAGGCAGCGTCACTCTACCCAAATCATCCAAATGTCTTACGATTCCTAAATTTTTCATAACTATTTGTCCTCCTTCACAATGAACAGCTTGCTGGCATCAATATTAGTAATCAGCGTGGTGCACTCTTCTTTTTTCAGCTCTACCTCGGAAGTATCAAAGCCCAGGTTTTCAAGAATTTTTAGACTATCCCTGGCATTGTTGGCATTGCATACGGCAATAAGGCCGTCATATTCGCCTTCACAATCCTTAATTTTCTTATAAAAGGAATCATTAATCTTAACAGCTTCTGCAACCTCTGCATACCGATTACGTAAATCTTCTGAAGAGAGACTATTCAATAATTCATTAAAACGACTAGCAGGACTTTTCCATAATGAAGCTATACCTAACCCTTCTATCGATTCCACTAACTTGTCATACTCCACGCCGGCGGCTACGACCTTTCCCCTAATTTCATGGAACTTACTTCCGTAAACTTCAAAAAATACGTCCTTAGCAGCTTCCTGCTTCTGCTGGCTTTCATCTTTCAGCCGCTGTACAGACTCGTCTTTCTTCCGTTCAAGGAACTTTTTAATCTCAATTTTATTAGCCACTTGTCTTCCTCCTGATTCCGTGCTACAATGGCACTATGAATGTTTATTTTTTACCGCGTCTTTTAGGTTGCCGCCTTTGAGACGCATTTTTCTTGCTGCTGTACATAAAGGCTGCCATGTTTCCGTTCCGGACAGCAGCTTGTCCTTTGTGTTTACCGGGTATTTTCAAGCTTTTCACATCCCTTCTTTTCCTTTTAATTGCACATTTCGGGCACTCGTACCCGGTCTTTGGTATCTTCTGCAGGATACTTATGTTCCAGTACTTTCCGCAGGTCTGACAACGGGATTTCATAGTGATTCACCCAGGATGGCCTCAATCAGTTCGAGTACCTCGGATGTGGTGTATGTCTTTTCTTGATGCTGCTTTTCCTCGTCTAACCACCCATATGCCACATTTAATTTGCTTCTGGTGTCATAGTCCGTTTTTTCCTGTATGCACTTTATTAGTCCCATGGTTTATCACTTCCTTTTCTTTTTATGGTATAATCTCCTTAACGGCTATTGCAGTAGTCGAATACGAAAGAAAGGAGAAAATACTTATGACTATTTCTGATAAAATACAATTAATGGGAATAATCTCAACCTTGCTAATAAGTGTTATTGCCATAATCATCTCTGTAGCTACTTTGGTGCAAAATTCAAGAATGATAGAATCTACATCCAGGCCATACATAGTGGTATATGGTGCTGTTACAAACTTTCAATCACCAAGT